>NZ_JAKZEY010000009.1 GCF_022808955.1 Anaerococcus sp. AGMB09787 | reverse complement strand
CGAGGACTTGTAATCCTCGTTTCCTATGGACAATTAGTCCAAATTTTTAATGTTACTTATTACTTCTACCTGTTACTAGGTTTACTATAAATAATAAGATGCATGCACCTATTACAGCATATATTATTTGCATGAAAAATCCTGGTGTAGAAGCGTTGAATAGGGTTCTGAATAACCAGTTACCTAGTCCTCCACCTAGTACACCTACTATAATGTTGGCAAAGCCACCCATTTCAGCATCTCTTTTCATAAATATACTTGCAATCCATCCTGCAAGAGCCCCTATTATGATTGAGGCAAAAAATCCAAAGTTTCCCATATTTTCTCCTTTATTTTTTATTCATTTCTAATATTACTATTAGTACTTTATATATAACCATTTCCAAAATTTCTAAACATTTTTTAAAGCTACTACAATGTTATCGAATAGTTTTCTCCTAATATGGTATAATAATGGGGAGGTATATTATGACAGATATAAATATTTTAATTATAGAAGACGAAGCCCCTATGTCTAACATGGCTAAGGCTCTTCTTACAAATCAAGGATATAATGTTTTGCAGGCCTTTGATGGAAAAACAGGCCTATCTTTATTGAACTCAGAAAAGATCGATCTAGTAATTTTAGATCTAATGTTACCCAAAATTTCTGGGGAGGAAATTCTAAAGGATATAAGAAGTAAATCAGACCTACCAGTAATTATAACTTCCGCTAAGGTTGAAGAAGCAGATAGGATCAATGGGTTAAGGCTTGGAGCTGATGATTATCTTATAAAGCCATATTCTTTAGAAGAACTCGGTGAGAGGGTTAGAGTGGTCTTAAGACGTGTTGAAAAATACAATATGCCAAGGGCAGAGATTATAAAAACATGTGACAATAGGCTATTAATCGACCTAAAATATAATAGGATTAAAAAGGATGGCGAAGAGATTTCTCTAACCAAAAATGAATTTGCGATTTTGAAAACCCTATTCTCATCTCCAAACAAAATTTTCTCAAGGGATGAAATAATTGAACTAACTTTTGGCCTTGACTATGATGCCTATGATAGGGCTATAGATACCCATATAAAAAATATTAGGCAAAAAATCGAGGATAATCCAAAAAAGCCAAAGTATATTAAGACGATCTACGGTATGGGATATAAATCTGGTGGTGTAGATGACATCATTAAGGAATAAATTATCCAAGAACTTTATAGCTGGTATGTTGGAATGTATCTTGATATTTTCGATCTTGATTACCCTCTTTATTAATATAAAATATGATGGTTTAGTAAAGATAATAGATGATAAGAAACCAGACCTCATAGGCGAGTGGTTTATCAGGTTAAATAATAACGATAATATAACTTCTGAAGAAATGTGGAAATATTTATCCGATATAAGTGACCAGCAAAATGTCAACATCAAGTATGTAGATGTTGATGGCAAATTATTAAGATTCATTAATTCCATTTCGGATTCAAAAAATACCGATATCAAAACCAAGTCCTACAATATTTATAATACTGGCAAGAAGACAGATGCAGGTAAATTAATTGTAGAGTACAGGTCTGATCATACTTTTATGAACAAACTTAAGAATGATGTAAGGGTATTTTTTATTATCGCTATATTATTTTCCCTTGTAATAGGGATAGTTATAGCCATACTTCTAGCAACCAATATAGCTAAACCTATTCTTGGAATTAACTCTACCACAGTAAAATTAAAAAAAGGAATTTATACCGATAATGATAAGATAGATTCTGATATTAGAGAGATTACCAGCCTTCAGGATAATATTAATTTCTTATCCAAATCCCTTAATAGGGAAGAAGAAATTAGGAAGAAGTATGCCCAAGATATCTCTCATGAACTAAGGACTCCCCTAGCTAATCTTGCCTTGGTTGTTGAAGCCCTAGAGGGAGGAATAATCAATTTTGATACTGAGGTAGCAAGAACCCTAAATGGAGAAATCAAAAGGCTAGAGGCTTTGGTTAACGGTCTAAAGGATAGCTTTAATGAAAGCGTATCAATGAATAAACTTAATCTAGAAGATACAAATGTTACAGAGCTTGTAGAAGAGCTATTAAACAATTTTACAGCAAATTTCTTAAAGAGAAATATAACCCTCCATGTAAACCTAGACCAAAATGTTCATTTGATAAGCGATAAGACCAAGTTATATCAGATTATCCAAAATCTTTTGACCAATGCCATAAAGGCAATAAATACTAACGGAAATATTAGCGTTAGTGTGATTGAAAGGTCCAAGTCAGTTTCCATAAAAATCGCTGATGATGGAGTGGGGATTTCTCAAGATAAAATTGATATGATTTTTGAAAGATTTTATAGGATAGATGATTCAAGAAATACCAAGACCAACGGCTTGGGCCTTGGCCTATCCATAGTTAAAAACTTTGTAGAGGCTCTAAATGGTAAAATAGATGTTGCCTCCACACTTGGAGAAGGAACAACTTTTACTGTTATTTTTGATAAGAAAGCACAATAATATGAAGAAAAAGAAAAGAAAATCTAGAGGCAAAAGTGAAATCAGGGTGGTAAGTAGGTCCAAAAATCCACCCTCAAGAAGGGCAAAGAAAAGGCTAAGGGCCATGTATAGGAGAAGGAGGATTCTCCTCTCAGTAAGTCTCCTAGTAATGATCCTTATACCTTCTGTCTTTATTTATAAGAAGGTAACTGCCTATGGAAGGACTGGCTATCCTGCCTTTAGGGAAGAAGTCTTAGAGGATTTAGCAACGAGGGCCATTGTATCAGATACCAAGGGAAGAAGTCTAACCACTTCTGAGAAACTCTCTGACTTTGATAAGGTCTATGATACAGTCCTAGCTAATTTTGCAGTAACTAATGCCAACCGAGAAAATTATCTAGAATTTGAGAAGGCCTATGAAGAATATAGAAAGAGAACGCTAAATTCTAAGACTGACCAAGAGTTTTTTGAAATCCTTACAGACCTTATGGGTAAACTCGGAGATGATTCATCCTTTATCCTAGATAAGTCTAGCTATGACAGCCTATTTGACCACTACAAAAATATGAAGGATACTAATAAATCCAAGGTACTTGGAGCTGACCAAGTTGTAGATAGGTACAATAGGATGATAGGTAAGGAAAATAATCCATCAACTATGAGCCTTGATACTTCTAACCAAGGCCTATTGATAATTAAGCTTCCTAACTTTGCTGCCAATAATTTTGATAAGGAGCTGGAAGAAATAATGAACACCATCACTTCTAAGGAAATAAATTCAATAGTCTTTGACCTATCTGATAACAAGTCCATAGATTTTATATACACCAACAAGCTCTTAACTTATTTCATTGACCAAGACTATAATGACGAAAAACTTTACTTTTATAGGGGCAATATTTTCCGAAATACCTTGGAGGATATTAAAAACATAAAGGATTCGACCTACCAAACTGCCCTTGCCTCTAATCTAGCAGTCAAGTATGAAAATCCTAGTGATAAATTCGATAAAAATGACTTTATGTACTATGATAAGGTCAGTCTTAATTTAAAAAAAGATACTAGTCTCAAAAAAAGAGCCTTATATGTCCTAACCAATGATAATACAGCAAATGAAGCTATCAGATTTGCTTATTTATTAAAAGAAAAAGCCGACGCCCACCTAACTAAAAACGCCCTAGAAACAGAAGCAACTAGCCGTGAATTAGTTAAATTTATGCCAGCAGATTTATTTTGCCTTGACCATAGTGGTCTAATAATATCACTAAATACAAGCATAGAAGAAGGAGATCCGACCTATCTTACCTATGACCATAGAATAAACTCTGACAAACCATATAGGGCGATTATCGATCTTGTAGAATAGCTGATGTATTCAGCTATTTTATTTACGTTTATATATCTTTTATATATAATACCAATACAAAATTTATAGGAATTTACATAATGGCTATTTACTAAGGCTATGTTTATAGTGTGAGAAAACTATAAGAATATTCTTATTAGTTAATTATATATTTATCATAAGATATATGAACAATGTTATTATTTTAATGAGACTGTGAAATTATTGATACCAGAGTTAGTTACCTAGATCTCTGGTATCTGTTATTATAGAAAAATTAATATGCTACAATTAATAAAGTAAACAATTGCTAGGGTAATTTTTATCAATTAATACTATATTTTGGCCCCTAAAGTCTTCATAGAATTTTTGATTGTCTTGAATAAGCTCTTCCTTGCTTGGGAAGTCTCCCTGCCTTTTTTCTATGATATCTTTCTTAGCTATAATGGAATCATAATTATTTTCTATATATGATTTTGTCATTACCAGGCAATATAATTTAATTTTATCTAAATAGTACTTATCAAAGTCCATGTACCAGTCTTTTGGTATATAGGCTCCCTCTATTGTGAGATTCTGCTTATTTTCTATGACTGTTTTTATCATCTCCCTAATTATAGGCCACATATATCTTGTCAATTCATTGTCGTCATAGACACTTAGGTCCGTGCACTTTGATCTAATTAGGCCCATTTTAAGGTGGTCTATGGAAAAATAAGGTATCTTGTATCTTTCTAAAAGGTCTTGCGATAGTTTGGTCTTGCCAGTAAGACTTGATCCAGTAATTAATATAAGCAAAAAGCTCCTCCCTAAATAAATAATTTTAGCTTATATTATTATATCATTTACCCTTACTTTTTTGCATAAGGTATAGGTCATTTGCCTTTAATAGTTTCTTATAGTAGTCATCATAGGACTTGCTCATTTTTCTTAGAAGAGGGATAGCTATTTCATAATATTTATTTTCAACCATATATTTTTGTAATTTATCGTAGATTACTTTTATAGGGCTATTTAGATAAGCTTCGCTTGATTTATAGTCCTGGTATTTAGAAATGCTATCTTTATTATCATTTAACCATTCTTCAATATTTTCTACTGCCCTTATCTTTTCTTCATTAATTGCCCCAAGGCTTTCCATATCAAAAGTTGAGCTAAGCTCATCTATATAAGCTATTTCATCTTCTGTCAAATCTAAGGCTGGCAATAAGTCTAAATAATTTACAAGTTCCTCATAGGCTTCCTCCCCATCCTTGTCTAAAGGCTCATTTAAAAATCCCTTGTAAGCAGCAAAAAATATCTGACCAAAGTAGCCTGGAAAGGCCCCTATCAGTCTTTCATAAATTGTTTCCTCTACATCTATGATTTTTATTTTTTCACTGATAATTTCTTCACTTACTCCTTTTATTATTAGTTCTAAGACTTTTTCTCTCTTTTTATCAAGATCAATTTGATGTTGTTTATTTCTTAGGATACTAGACAAATAATTTATATCGTAAGATATTAGCTTTTTTACGTCATCGATTTTAATTCCTAATTTCCTAAATAATGTAATTTTTCTTAATATTTCTAAGTCTTCCTCGCTATAATATCTATATCCATTTTCAGCTTTTTGGGGATTAATTAGACCTTTTATCTCATAATATTCGATTGCCTTCCTAGTTAGTCCAGTTTTCTTTTGAATTTCATTTCTTAGCATAATTCATTTCCTCCTTTAATTAAAGGATACTCCTGTACCCTGGGAGCATGTCAATTGTTTTTATAGATTATTAACAAAATAAAAAAATTTGTAGAATCTTATCATCTCTTTAGATTTAGGTACAAAAAAAGCCTTCGGTTAGACCGAAAGCTCTTAGTTTTTTATTATCTTTCTACAAAACGTAGTGAAGCTTTTTCTCCAAGTTTACCACCAATAGCACTTACTACTAAGGCTACTAGTAGGCCTATAAATACTAGAACAGAGCCAAATGATGCCTTGTTAGTTGCATCTTGAGCACCTTCTTTAGCATTTTCTACGCCTTGATTTACTGATGTAGCTACTTGATTGACTAGTTTAGAGGCTTCTTCACTAGCTGCTGTTAATGTTTTTTGAGCAGATTCTGCTGCAGTTGTAAGACCATTATAGATGTTAGATGATATTTCTTGAACTTCTTCTTCACTTAGGTCAGAGTTGTTTGATACTGCTGTATAAACTGCATCTTCATCAACGGCTTCTACTACTGAATTAGCTTTTTCTCCAAGACTGTTTGAAAGATCGGTTACGATTTGTTCACTATTTTCTGGATTAATAGCTAAATCTTTAACTGCTGCTGTTACTTCATCTTTACTTTCTTGAAGTAAATTTTTGATATAGTCTGGTTGAAGTTCTTCTACTTCTGTATCTGCTAGGTAAGTTTCAATGTTATTTTGAAGCTCTTCAGTATCAACTTCTTCAATAGAATCTCCTACGCTAGAAAGACCTTCGCTGATTGCTGATCCTGCTGTGTTTGCTGCAGTTTCTGCTACATTTCCAACACCACCAGCTACTGAACCTAGTACGTTTCCAGCAACACCAAGTGCTGAAGATAAAGCATTAAATACTAGAGTGAATAGTAGTAATATTGCTAAAGCCCAAGTAACTCCACCATGTAAGATACCTGTTGATCTTGCTGAATAACCTGCCACGAATCCACCAGCTAAAAATGAAATAATCAATGTAATGATTGTCCATATTCCTGTTGCTATTCCAATACCTGAAAGTGGATTTGGATCAGTTGGATTTAAAAATCCAAATCCTAAAGCTGCTGTTATAAGGTTTAATACTAAAAACGCTGCTGCTGCACATATAGCTCCTGCAAAGATTGCTCCCCAAGATAGGTTTTTGCCAGCAGTTTGAGGAGAGGTAGCTCTCTCATAAATTTTGTTATCATCTCTTCTTCTACGATTTTCTGTCATAATTCCTCCTTTATATTTTTATTAATAATAAATATATTTCAAAATATTCTTACTTTTATAATATACCCCTAGATTAGAAAAAATCACTTTTTTTTACAAATTTTTATAAATTTCTTGATCCCTAACAATTTCACTAACCATATCTCTTCCTTGATTCATCTTCTTAATATTTTTTATATCAAGGATTATGATATCTCTTTTAAGTAGCTCTTCCTTGCTAGCCTCTGTGAGGTAAGAGGAGTTAATAATAAGAATAGGCTTTGCAGCTGATTCTATATCTACCATAGTATTTATTAAATCCCTTACAAAGTCTTCGTCAAGTTTTTCACTATTTTTTAGGTTCAAAATTTCGACAGCATAGGACTTATCTTTCTTCTTGGCAAAGAGGTCAAACCTATGAGATCTTTGAAATTTTTCTTCAAAAGGCTCCACATGGTAGCCTGACCTTCTAAAGGCATCAGCTATGAAGACTTCGCTTGTTAGTTCTAGGTCAATTTTTCTAAGGGCCTTGAGTAAATTGCTAGGGTTTATCTTAAAGATCCCCCTGTACTCTACAAAGTCTTGGCTCTTTTTTACATCAAAGCCTATAACTAAGTCATCGATTACATTAAAGTTCCCATGGGCTATAGCATTTCTTATATGCCTCAACAAGGCCATGGTCTTGGTTTCCTTGTTATCTGATAGTGTCATTACAAGCTTTTGCTCATCTGTACAAACTGATCCCCTAAAATGATTGGCCAGCTCTTCTGTGATTTCATCACTTATCAAGACATCCTCTTCTCCTAGATCCATTTTTATCCTTATTTCATCAAAAATATAATCGTCATATTCTGGATTTAGGAGCAGGTCATTTTTGCTCGCCTGCTCAGATGAAATATTTGGCACATACCAAAGCAAGTACTTGATTGATTCGTCCAAGTCTTCTGATAGTTTTATAGGAACTGATCCATGCTTAATCGAGAATTCTTTTTGGTTTTTACATTCATCTATAGAAAATTTGTTTTCTTTCATAATATCATAATCACCTTATATAATATATACCCAAATTTAAAAAATTCATAGATCCTATGACCTATGAACTTTTAAGAATTTTATATATGGATTCATCTACAAGGTTCTTGTAAACTTTACCAAACTTATTTAAATGTATCATATAAAAGTAGAGCCTATAAAATTCAAGCCTTAGAGGCAAGTTTTTATCCCTCTTTATGGTTTTGAAATATTCATTATAAAAGTCTCTACTAAGAGGGCCAAAGGCCATACTTATCCCTATATCAAATTCATAATCTCCATAGAGGGGATTGGGATCAAAGATTGCTGGAGACCTATCCTCTAAGAACATATAATTGCCTGAGTAGAAGTCCCCATGAAGGAGATGAGGATGACTCTCCCTATCTCCAAGGACCCTCTCCATTATTCTTCTTATGTTATGATAAAGGAGCTTATCTCGATTTTGCCAGATACCTTTTTTGATAAGGTTCTGGGTTAAGCCGTCCATCCTTTGACCTATAAAAAGCTCAGCCCAAGTATCCACATAAGCATTGGTAAATTTTATATGATCGGACTCGTAGGGGAAGTCAAAGCCAAATTTCCCATTAGGACTTTCTATCTCGTGGAGGTCTTTCATAAGCCTTGCCAGATCTCCCATAGACCCCACAGGTCCTTCCTCCAAGTAAGTTATAAGGAGGTAGGCCTTATCACCTACAAGACCCTTATCTATTAACCTAGGGGCTGCTATATTATTTTCATTTAAAAGCTCTAGCCCCCTAGCTTCCCCATCAAAAAAGCCTTCTGATCCCCCTGGATGGACTAGGAGAAAATATCTTTCGTCTTGACCTAGAATTTTATAGGCCTCATTGGTATCTCCTCCTGGGAGGAGTCTAATATCTTTTACTTCAATAGGCAAGTTTTTAAAAATCTCTTCCATCTTAGATACCTGCATCTATTATTGCCTTGTTCATTTCCTGAGCATTTTCTATAAGCCACGCAGTGCCAGGATCTATAGCTCCCATCTTTTCCTCATCTTCTAAATATGGAGTAGCTACGAAAGTTTTAAGGAGGCTACCAAATTCATCATAGGACCTATCGACACAAGTTGTGTGATACCTTTGGTTAACTAGGCTTGCCTTCTTATCCCCGATTTTTTCTATATCAACTTCTACCAGTAGGCCTTGCTCTACCCTATAATCTCCTTCAAAGGCAGCTTGCTTTTGATTTGATAGGAGGTTTCCTAGGGAATAGTAAATAATTCCATTATGGCCATCCTCACTCTCATATTCTTCCATCCCTTGGATTACGTGAGGGTGGTTACCTATTACTAGATCAGCTCCCCAATCTATCATATCATGGGCAAGGTCTATTTGATATTGCTCTGGATAGGATGAGTATTCTATACCCCAGTGAGGATATATTACTAGAAAATCTACTTCATCTTTGATATTCCTTATGTCCTCTTCGATTTTGTCAGGGTCAAGCATATTTACCATCTTGCTCTTATCTTCTGTATCTAACATATATTCAAAGCCATTAAGGATCTCTGCATAGGATAAGATGCCAAGTTTTATTCCATTTACATCATGGATTAACTTAGACCTTTCTCCGGTATTTGATGTGCCAGTATTTTCTATTCCGTAGGAATTCATCAATTCTATAGTTGATTCCAAGCCCTCGAAGCCAGTATCTAGGCTATGGTTATTGGCAGTAGTCATAACATCGACACCTGCATCCTTCAATGCCCTATAGATTTCCTTGTTGGAATTAAATTGAGGAAAACCTGATGGCTCAAGGTTGGGATTTACTGTAAATTCGTTATTCACCATAAAGAAGTCAAAGTCTCCTGCAAAGTCTTTTAAATTTTCGAAGGACCTAGAGTAATCATAGACCCCTCCCCCGTAATTGTAGGCATAGTCATTTATAGGCATATGGGGCAATATATCTCCACCAAAGAGGAGACGGGCAGTCTTAACTTCCTTATTCTCTGAAGTCTTTGAGATAGGTCTACTTTCTTCACTTACTTCCTTGCCTAGATTATTAGCAGACTTATTAAGGTAGTCGTCTATTGATGATGCGAGGTCGTCATCTTGGCTTCCTTGACTTATCTCTTGGCTTGGCTCGTTTTGACTTTCTTCTGGTAAAGCTTGATCTGCCTTCTCTTCACAGGATACTCCCACAAAAAGGCTTAGGGCTAAGAGAGTCAAGATTTTAAATTTATTTTTCATACTTCCTCCTACTTAGCTTGGGGTGAGATTTTTAGGTCTAGGAACAAGTCATTATAGAGAATCGTAGTTTCCCTATCCAAAAATGTAAATACCTCAAGCTTATCTATTATTTCATCATCTGGATACAAGGTTTTATTTGTCCTAATCTCTTCAGGCAAGAGCTTGAAGGCCTCTGCGTTTGGACTTGCATACATTATATATTCTGCATTCCTAGCAGCTATGTCAGGCTCTAACATAAAGTTGATAAATGCATAGGCTGCTTCCTTGTTCGTTGATGTTTTTGGTATAACTATATTATCAAACCAAATATTAGATCCTTCTCTAGGGATAGCATAGGCTAGGTCCTCGTTAGAATCCATGGCCATAGAAGCATCTCCCGAAAAAGTTATTCCAATATCTGCTTCCTCTAGGGCTACATACATCCTAATCTCATCTGCTAAAATCGCCTTTACATTTTTCATAAAACCAATGAGGTCATTTCGGACATCTAAAAGGGTATTCTTATCTTCTGTATTTAGCGATAATTCCCTTGCCAAGAGGCCAATACCAAGGGTCTCTCTGGCCCCATCGAAGGTTAGGATTTCCCCTCTAAATTTAGGATCCCATAGGTTTCTCCATGAAGAAAAATCACTTTCGTCATATTTTTTAGTATTATAAAGGATACCAAAGGTCCCCCAGAAATATGGAATACTATATTCGTTGTTTGGGTCAAAGGCTTGGTCAAGGAATCTTGGGTCTATATTAGAAAGTCCTTTGATCTTGCTGTGGTCAAGCTTTTCGAGTAGCCCGTCATCCCTCATCATAGAAACTGCATATTCTGATGGGATAACTAGGTCATAATTAGTTGAGTTTTGCTTGATTTTGGTAATCATGGCTTCGTTAGAATCAAAGGTCTCCATAACTACTGGATAGCCCGTTCTTTCTTCAAATTCATCTATCAAGTCAGGATCTATATAGTCACCCCAATTATAAAAGTAAAGGGCATTTTTTTGCCTATTTACCTGACTATTTTCGATAAGTTTCCTCGCTCCAAAAAGAACAAAAACCCCTACGATGACACCTACAAAAAATTTATATACCTTGTTCATGACCTCGCCTCCTCAGCCTTGAATTCTCTTTTGGATAGGAAGTAATAAATCACTACCAAAATCAAAGATCCCACAAACATTAGGGTTGATAGGGCATTTATCTCAAGGGAAATCCCTGCCCTAACCCTAGAATAAATCTCTACACTTAGGGTCGAAAACCCAGAACCTGTAACAAAGAAGGTTACAGCAAAGTCATCCAAGCTATAGGTCAAGGCCATGAAAAAACCTGAGAAAACCCCTCCAGCTATATTGGGTAATATTATCTTATTTAGAATAAGCATATCACTTGCCCCAAGGTCCTCTGCTGCCAAAATCATGGACTCATTTAAGCTATAGAGCCTAGGCAAGACCATAAGGACCACTATAGGAATTGAAAAAGCTATATGAGATAAGAGCACAGTCCAAAATCCCATAGGAATCTTCACCAAGAAGGTAAATAACACCAAGAAACTTGCTCCCATCATAACATCAGGCATAACCATAAGGACAGAGTTAAAGTTTAGTATCCTATCACGAATTCTCTTATCCCTGAGATAATAGATAGCTATAGCGCCAATTGTTCCTATAATTGTCGCTAGTAAGGATGATAAGAGCGATAAGATCAAGGTATTTATCATAATAATCCATAACCTACTATCATCCAGTAGCTCCCTATAATGATCTAGGGAAAATCCCAAAAAGTTATTCATATTATCCCCGCTATTGAAGGAATAAATAATGAGGTAGGCTATTGGCAAATAAAGGATTACAAAGACAAATATCAAATACAAATTAGAAATTTTAAATTTTTTCATATCTTCTCCTCTCCCTTATTTAAGATTTTCATAATAATAAACATCAATACAATTAAAACGAGACCAATAGTCGCCCCCATACCCCAGTTTTGAGTAACTAAGTAATGCTCTTCTACCGCAGTCCCTAGTGTTATAATCTTGTTACCTCCTATTATTCTTGTAATCAAGAATAAGGATAGAGCTGGGATAAATACAGCTTGGATGCCTGCTATAACTCCATCCTTGGATAGAGGAAGGGTAATCCTGCTAAAGGTCTGAAAGCCATTTGCACCCAAGTCTTTGGAGGCTATAACATACTCCTCTGGTATGGAGTCCAAAGACCTAAAGATTGGCAAAATCATAAAGGGAAGCTCCACATAGGATGCTACTAAGATAAAGGCAGGGTTGGTAAACAAGAGTCCATTATTTGGTGCAATAAGACTCGCAAGGATTCCATTTTTATTAAAAAGTCCTATAAAAGCATAGGCCTTCAAGATTAGATTTATCCAAGTTGGTAGGGTAACTAGTAGCAAAAATATTTCCTTGTAGGCCGTCTTTGTAAGCAAATACGCAAAGGGATAGGAAATAAGTAATGTAGTTACCGTTATCAAAAAGGCTGTTAAAAATGAGTTCAAGGTCATAGTTAGGTAATTTGGTGATGAAAAATATGCTATATAATTATCAAAAGTAAAATTACCATAAATATCAAAAAATGACTGGTATAGAAGAAGTAGTATCGGTGCTACTATAAAAAGCACGATCCAGCCATAATAAAAACTTGATAATAACTTATATTTCTTATTCATCATCATCTCCTATAGCATATTTTTCTATTCTCTTATCGAAGTCATCTTCGCTCTCATTAAATCTCATGACATGGATATCAGAAGGATCTATATCAATGCCTATGACCTGGTCTTCGTAGAAGCGCCTAGTGGTATGGATCTTCCACCTAAAGTTATCATCATCATAGCAAATAAGTTCATTAAAAACGCCCCTAAACAATACATTGTCTACCCTCATATTTATGTCAGAGTTTTCTGGACTTGCTACAGTAATATCTTCTGGTCTAATTACTACCTCTACCCTCTCTCCACTTGGTATACCGGCATCTTCGCAGTCAAAGACCTTGTTGGAGAACTTAACCTTGTAGTCATCGACCATGACAGCCTCTAGGATATTGGACTCACCTATAAATTCTGCTACATACCTATTAATAGGCTCATCATAGATATCTACTGGAGATCCTGATTGGACTATCTCCCCCTTATCCATTACAAAGATTTCATCACTAAGAGCAAGTGCCTCTTCTTGGTCGTGGGTTACAAAAATAAAGGTAATACCAAGCTCCCATTGGAGGTTAGACAATAAAACTTGCATGGACTTACGGAGTTTGAGGTCTAGGGCAGAGAGAGGCTCATCAAGGAGCAAAACATCTGGCCTATTAACAATGGCCCTGGCTATGGCTACCCTTTGCCTTTGACCACCTGACATTTGGGAGATCTTCCTCTTCTCAAATCCCTCCAGATTTACCATCTTTAGGGCCTTTTTTACTTCGACATCTATAGTCTTCTTATCGACCTTTTTTATATTTAGGCCAAAGGCTATATTGTCATAGACATTCATATGGGGAAAAAGCGAATAGTTTTGAAAAACTGTATTTACCTTTCTCTTATTGGCAGGTAGGTCATTTACATTTTCACCATTTATGTAGACATTGCCAGATGATGGCTCGACAAAGCCTGCTATGATATTTAATATAGTGGTCTTGCCACAACCTGATGGACCCAAGAGGGTATAAAACTTACCCTTTTCTAGTTCTAAGTCAACAGTCTTTAGAGCGACTTCATCGTCATAGGTCTTGGAAACCCCCTCCAAAACCACGCTCATATTTTCATATTTCTTATCCAAATCATTCCCTACTTTCTATTTATTCTCTATAAAATATACCAATATATAGATTAAATTCTATAAGGTTTTATCACTTTTCATAAGTCTAATTATATCCCTATACACCGTGGTATTATCATCTTCATTTAGGATCTCGTGGCGCATATTAGGGTAGACCTTAGAATAAACTTTTTGATAACCTAGACTTTTTAAAAATTCTAGACTTGCCTTAAGTCCCCTAGCCCCTCCTGTGATTATATCATCTACTCCTGTCAAGGAATAAATCTCAAGGTTTTTATTTTGAGCCTTGTAGCTTTTTCTTTGAATCATCTTGCGGTTAAGGTCAATGAGGACTCCTGTATACCTATAGGTAAAGGAAAAAATCCTTAGCCTATCCTTAGCCTTGATCTCCCTATTTTTCTTACTATAGGATATGAAGTCCAGGGAATCAGAGTTAGATCCTAGGGCAAGGCCTATGAGCTTGGTAGGAGTTTTTTCTCCAAGATAGAAGCTTAAAATATTAAAGAAAAAATATCCCACAGGTGCAAGCTTGTTGTAGGCAACAGTTCCTGTCAAAAATACCTTGTCAAAACTCTTATCATCACTCGCGACCATAAGTCTTGCTATCATTGATCCCATGCTGTGGCCCAAGACATAGACTGGCAAATCCTTGTACTTACCTCTTACATATTCATTTACAAGGAGGCTATCAGAGACAATCTCATCAGAGCTTTTCATATAGCCATTTGGATAGGTAGAAGAAAGAGACTTGCCATGGCCCCTATGGTCATGGACTACCACGAGGTAGCCTTCTTCCATCAAGAATTTAGCAAAGTCCTCATAATTTCCCCCATGCTCCGCCATCCCATGGATTATATGGACTAGGCCCTTGGGACTTGGTGGAAGATATTCCCTCACAAATATATCAAATCCACTAGCTTCAGTCAGGTAATATTCCCTATATGCATCTTCATTAATTAGGTCATATCTCTTAAAAAATTTACGGCTTTCTACCATCTTCCTAAAATTCCTATTATCCCTAGCATAGTGTAGCTGGGGTACAAGCAATATAATTACAAAAATTAAAATAATAAACACCATAAGACCTCCTTTATATAATCATATCAAAATTTCAACTTTTTATATAGGAAATTTTTAGTATAATTAAATAGAAAGAAGGTAATTATGATAGAACACATTATTCCAGGAGATAAGGTAGAAAAGGACAAGGATGCCTTTGTGGTCGTTGATGTGAGAACAAAAGAAGAATACGACCAAGGCCATATAGAGGGAGCGATTAATATCGCCTATGATGAAATTAATGAAAATATAGATAAGCTTGATAGGTCAAAGCCAACTATAGTCTACTGTGCCTCAAATAACAGGGCCAATATAGCAAGACTTAGCCTAAAATCAAATGGATTCGACTTTGTCTATGTAGGTGAAGGTGTCAACTATTACGACTACAAGATGGTTAAATAAAAAGCTGAGCGATTAACTCAGCTAATTTTTTTATTACATTTTACGAGCTTTTTCTAGCCACTCTTCATCTAGGGGATCGTTTGAAAATCTTTTTTTCTTATCAAGACTTGCCAGTGCGTGCATATCACTTTCGTCTAAAGAAAAATCAAATATATCTATGTTTTCCCTAATACGGTCTGGGTGGACAGACTTTGGTATAACCATTGACCCACGTTCAATGTGCCACCTTAGGGCAATTTGGGCAGGAGTCTTCTTGTATTTTTCTGCCAGGGTCTCTAGAACTTTTTCTTCAAAAATATTATCCTTTCCCCTAGCTAGTGGGCTCCAACCTTGATGGAGGATGCCATTTTCATCCAAGAATTGTTTGGTTTCTGGATCTTGGAGGAAGAGGTGGGATTCTAATTGGTCCATTACTGGTCTTTCCCCTACTTCTAAGAGTTCTCCTAATTGATTTGGCATAAAGTTACATACTGCTATTGACTTGATTATTCCTTGACCCTTGTAGTCCATGAAGACCTTCCAAGCCTTATCAAAGTCCTTGCCATACCAGTGAAGGTGGAGGACATCTATATAGTCTGTTTGCAAATTCTTTAGACTATCTTCTATAGCATACTTGGCCTTGTCAGCTTCGAAGTCTGATGGCCATATCTTGGTTGCTATCATGTAGTTACTACGGTTTTTGGAAGAATTCTTCAAGGCCTTCCCTATATATTCTTCGTTGTTATAAAACTTAGCTGTATCAATGTATTCATAGCCTGCTTCAAAAGCTGTGTTTATTACTTCATCAATTGTCTTCTCATCTTCTATCCTATAAGTACCAAGTCCTAGGCTTGGGATTTTTATTCCATCATTAAGTGTGTAGTATTTCATTATCTCTCCTTTTCTTCTTCTACTTTTTAGATACCCAAAAATAAACTTTCTACCAGGATTTTTCTATGATAAAATAAGGATATGAAAACAGTACTTATAACAGGATCATCTAGGGGAATCGGTAGGGCTATAGCAAGACGCCTTGCAGGATCCTATAATCTTATAATTAATTATAACCATAGCAAGGATAAAGCCCTAAGCCTCTTAGATGAGCTAAGAGAAATTAATCCAAATGTAATAGCAGTTAAAGCAGATGTGTCAAAAGAGGAAGAAGTTGAGAGGCTCTTCTCCCTGGGAGAAAAGAATTTTGGGACCATTGATGTCCTCGTTAACAATGCAGGTATTTCCCATTTTTCCCTAATCCAGGATACATCTAGCGAAGATTTTGAAAGGATAGTAGGAAGTAATCTGAGGTCAGTCTTTCTTACGACAAAGAGGGCCCTTTCCCCTATGATTAGCCAAAAATATGGAGTGATTATAAATATTTCTTCGATTTGGGGTAAGGAGGGAGCTGCTATGGAGAGCCTCTATTCCCTAACCAAGGGTGGAATCAATGCCTTTACCAAGTCCCTATCAAAGGAGCTATCTCCATCTGGTATCAGGGTCAACGCCATAGCACCAGGCATCGTCGATACTGATATGATGAGGGGAGATTTTAATAGTGAAGAGCTTGTAGAGTTAAAAAAAGACCTGCCCCTCGGGAGATTTGCCAAACCTTCCGAAGTAGCAGACCTTCTTGCCTTTTTGATTTCAGATGAAGCTAGCTATATAACTGGCAACATTGCTGATATCAATGGTGGCTTTTATTAAATTATCTCTTCAAATTCTTTAAAGTTATACCAATAAATAAAGCAGTGGCTTACCTTCTTGGCTTGGGACTTTTCGATAGCCGACTTATAAAGTTTGATCTGCCTATCATAGAGTCCCTCTCTTTTTATCCTATCAGTCTTAAAGTCGATAAGGATTACATCATCTTCCCTTTCTATCAAAAGATCTATCTGTCCATTTATATAGGAGTCCCCATAGACCATGAGGAAGGACTCTTCTTTTCTTATATAAACTGATGAAGCAAGCGCATTTTGTAAGATATTTGAGTTAAAGAAGCCTAGGAGCAAGTCATAGTCTAAGACCTTGAGGTCAACCTTATCCATTAGACCTTTCCTTACACTAGCCTCTAAGGCCTTCTCTAGGCTAGCTTTGTCATAAGTTTTTAGGTCTAGGACTTCAAAGGCCCTATGGATAATAGATCCCACTTCTACAGCCTTGAAGGTCTTTTCTTCTTCCAGGAAGTTTGGCTTTCTAAAATCAGATTTTTCCTTGTAGGTCCTATCATCAAAGGGCTCAAAGCCCGAACTCCTATGGTCAAAATCCTTAGAAATTTCTGTGACTGACCTCTTTAGTAGACTCCTAGTATCTTCATCAAAGGGATATTCCCTATCAAATAGATCCTCTATTTCATTATAAAGGCTAGGATTTACCTTCTTATCTTCTAAGAAATCCACTAGGTCTTCCTTTTCGTACTTATCAATCTCTTTAACCTCATCTACAAAGTCAAGACTTGCAATATCACTCAGTTTATCAGAATAGACCTCTTCATAAATTTGATCTGCGATTTTTTCTCCAGATAGGATAGCCAATATCCAATCCAGGTAGGAAGACATATTTAGGAAGTCAGTCCTTGCCCTTAACTTTTTAGCTGTAGCCATACTTTTATTCCCAGTTATAAAGAGCATAGTCTCTGGGCGAGTCATGGCCACATAGAGGATTCTCATCTCTTCTTTTTTATTTTCGATAGTTATTTTCTCACTGATGATGTTTTTGCTTAGTGAAGAAAATCTTACCTTGTTACTGTAATCTGAAATATTGATACCAAGTCCTATATCATCATCAAAAACTACACTTTCCATTAAGTGCTTCCTATTAAATTGCTTAGCACTATCAGCTAGGATTGCTACAGGAAATTCTAGGCCCTTGGACTTGTGGATGGTCATTATCCTAACCAGGTCTTCACTTGCTGATAAGTCTCTTGCCTCAAGGATGTTATCACTTTGGTTTAGAGAAAGTGTTTCTATATAGGATATGAAGCCATAGAGACCATTGTCGTTGGTCTTATCATATTCGCCCATGGTTTCAATAAAGGCATTCACATTGCCAATCCTATCGCTAGACCTATCTCGACCTAGGAGAAATTCATAAAGGCCTGACCTTTCAAAGAGCAAGTTCCCAAAGTCATAGAGCGTATTGATAGTTAGGAGGTAGGATAGGTTCCTAAAGTTCGACTTAAAATCCCCTATCCTCTCACCCAAAGCATCTGCCCTGTCATAGGCAGAGAAGGCTTCTTCGAAGCTAGTAAATTTTCCGGAAAGCTTGATTGCACTTATATCATCCTCACTAAAGCCAAAGACTTCTGACCTTATTACTGATAGCAAAACTAGGTCATCCTTTGGATTTACTAAGTATTTTAGCATATTGATAAAAAATTCTACCTCGACTGCCCTAAAGGAGACCTTGGATATGTCATTAAAAAATGGAAGACCTGCCTTTTTGAAGGCCTCTTCGTAGATATAGGACTTGGCCCCTGACCTAAGTAAGATGGCTATATCCTTGTAGGCAAAACCAAGGGACCTTATTTCTTCTATTAGCTCGACTAGGTAGTCTTCTTCTCTAATTTTTTTATCTAAGACCCTAACATTTACCTTTTTGTAGGAAGATTGGGTATTTTTGGTGAAATTTAGCCTGTGACCCCCATCCTTGTAGTCAATATCAGAAGATTCCTTGGTCATAAGATTATCAAAGATAAAGTTATCAAAATCTAATATATCCTTCTCTGACCTAAAATTTTGGTTTAGGTCTATCCTAGTTGAATCAGAATCTTCCTGGTAGGAGTCAAGCTTTTCTAAGAATAACTTCGGCTCAGCCCTCCTAAAACCATAGATAGATTGCTTAACATCTCCTACAAAGAACAAGTTATTAGAAGATTTAAGGCTTTCGATTATGAAGTTTTGGATTTCGTTAGAATCTTGGTACTCATCAAAGAAAATATGGTTAAACCTCCCCCTAAGTTTCTCCCTTGCCTCATCTATCTTAAGTAGGTCTATAAACTTATGTTCTAGGTCGTCAAAGTCCATATAAGATTTTTCTTCCTTAAGCCTTGTATAAGTCAAAGCAAAGTTTGTAACTAGGAGCCTTATCTCTGCCAAAAGCTCTTTTTCAAGGTCTGAAAACTTGGCTAGGGTTTGACTGTCAGAATTTTTTATTACCTTGCCTATAGTTTTAATTCTATCCTTGTAGGCATCACGATCTGCCTTTATTCTTTCATAAACAGCCTTATCATCACTCTTTAATTTGCCTATCCTAGGAAATGTAACCTTGAAAATTTTTTTTATAAAGCCATCCCAGTCCTTATTGTAATCGGCTATGAATCCACGAACTATATCATAATCCTCATTGACTATGCCTAAGAGCTTATCTGACATTTCATTGTCCTTGGCTAGGTTAATATTATTTAAGGACATGGCTTCAATTTGACTAAGCTCTTGACTTAAGCTCTTTTTAAACAAGTCAAAGTTAAGGCCCTTGCTTGTAGCATCCTCAAGCCAGCCCATAGGATCAATCTGCCCCTTAGATTTGACATAGGTCTTTAGGATAACCTCCCTTGCCCCCTTGTCATTTTTAGATGAACCAAAGGAATGGAGGAATTTCTTGAAACTATCATCCATCTTTTCATAGGCCCTATCAAAGACAAAGTCCATGGCCCTAGTTTTTAAAATTGTAGTCATCTTATCACTTATTACCTTAAAGTTTGGAGATAGGTCATCAAAGAAATAGAAATTTTCCCTAAGCATATCAGCACAGAAACTATGGAGGGTTTGGATGTGGGCAGACCTTAGCCCCTTTATCTGATCCCTTATAAATTTAAAATCTTTCTTGGATTCCCTTAGCTTTTTCTCAAGTCCTGACCTTATCCTATCTTTCATCTCGATTGCGGCCTTGTTGGTGAAGGTTACTATTATGAAGGATCTTATGTCTTCTTTGTCATCTATTACTAATCTCAAAATTCTCTCTACTAGGACAGAAGTCTTACCAGATCCTGCTGCTGCAGAAACTATTATATTTTTACCCCTAGTATCTATAGCAAGTTCTTGGTCTTTAGTAAATTCCATCATTATCCTCCCCTTCTAGTCCATCTATGCTCTTATCCTTATCAAAGATCCTATACCTTAGTTGGTCTATGGTGTAGTCGATTTTACATATCCCCCTATAGCTACAATATTGGCATTCATTGGAATTTTGATCATATGCTAAGGGAACTATTTTGATAGAGCCACCTTTGATATCTCTTATAAATTTTGATATAGTTCTCTTGGCAAAATTTTCTAGGAGCCTTACTTCTCTTTCTGTAAGCTCCGCACTTTTTTTCCCATCTATTATAGTGGAATTTTCTAAATCATCAGCATTTTTATCTAAAAGCTTACTTGCCCCATCTATATCAACTATGATGCCCGACATTTTAAACTTATTTGCCTTATTATCTTCTATGGATTCTTGGTTGTAAGCTTCTTTTAGGCTAACTAACTCATCAGCAAGGGGCATATAAAAGGCCCCTATAGGAATCATTTCTTCCTTCTTATCTCCTATTGCCATCATATATATCAAAAGTTGAAGGTCTATGCCATTTAGGAGGTTTACTATTTTAAATTCCTTATTGCCAGTCTTATAGTCTATCACCCTAACATATTCCTTATCCTTATCTATCCTATCGATCCTCCCTCTTAGGTAGTTGATATCATCGACAAAGACCTTATCAAGCCTAGATGAATCATCATATCCAAAGTCTTCTTCTACAGCATATATCTTAAAATCGCTATTTTTCATTTGATCAATCAATTTTTGAGCATTATTCTTGGTCGAATCGTAGACATTTTCTAGGACAAATTTATTCCTAGAGGAAGATATACGAGTCTTATCCAAGTTCTCCGAAGTGGCCTTTTTAAATTTTTCTAGGAGGAGCTCTTCAAATTCTTCCTTGCTAAGATCTTTTATCTCTCCCTTACTGATTTGGCTACTTATATCTTCCATTAGCTTATGGACTATGTTACCTACTTCAAGGCTTTCTATTTCGTAGGGTTCTTCTATATTTGGCCTTATTCCGTAGGATATAAAATACCTGTAGGGACACCTTGAATAAGTTTCAATCTCAGAAATATTGAAGTGGTTTTTCTTATATAGGCTATTTCTATTATCCACGGACAAGTTTTTCTTATCATTGGTATAGACCAAGGCTTTTTTGATAAGTTCTGCCCTCTCCTTTGCTTCCAAGTAGAATAGGAAGGCCTTGGCAAGGTCTTTTTCCTTTGGACTGACTTCTATTTTTTGACTTATATCCCTTATAATATTCAGAGCATATTCTTGAACCTTGCTAAAACTATACTTTATGCTAGAGTATTTTAGCTTATTAGGATAAATCATAGCATAGTCAGCGACCCTGGCCTTATCATCTCCAAAAATTTTCATAATAGCTGTTAAGACCATGGATTTATTAATCTTTTCACCCTCCTTGTTGGCTAGGCTAAAAGATAAAAAGAGCTTCTCTGACATAGTTATAAGTCTATAGAGGCTTAGCTTTTCACGCTCTTCTAGGTCCTCATCAAAAACTTTGAGATCAAGTCCCATCTTTCTTAGGGAGTCTAGGTTATCTTCTCCTATTATGAGATTATTTTTAGAGCCCTTAGGGAAAAATACATCATTTAGGCCTAGGACAAAGTTGACCTTTCTCTTGGCAATCCTTGACCTAGAGAGGCTTGTCACAAGGATGTGGTCTTTGCTTGGTGGGATTATTCCAATAGAAATATCCTTTAAGCTTGATGAAAGTAAGTCATATATCCTCGAAAGACTAGTCTTTCGATCCCCCATAATCTTGTTAATTTCTTCAAGGATTCCGACAAACTTATCCCAAACCTGGTCATTTTCCTTGAAGTCATCCAAGTCCCCTATTTCTTGTAAAATATTTTGATAGGCTCTTATTCCAGACTTGATAGCATCATTGTCTATAACTTCATATATTTTCCCTACAATCTCCCTTGCAGGAGCCTCTCCTATACCAAGGATTGGAGCTAATAAGTCCAAAAGCCTTGCCCTTATGGCCCTTATATCCTCGTATTCTTTAACCTTCTCTTCAAATTTTATCTGACCCCTTGGATCATCCTTGTAGATATTTCTATAGAAGTCCTCATCCATCTCAAAGTACTTATCATCAAAGACCATCTCCCCCTTTATCTTGCGATTTCTAATAAAATTATCAAAATTAATAGCCCTCGCCTCAAAATCTTCCCCAAAGGTAAAGATATTTGACCTTAGTACAAAGCTTAGGTCATCTTCATTAAACTTATAGAGGGCAAGTCTTAGAATGGCAGTAAAGGTCTTTATGATGTGGTTATCGGAAAGCTTCCTCTCCCTATCCATAAAATAAGGAAAGTCATACCTATTAAAGATCTTAGAAAGCTCATTTTGGAATTCTTCCTCATCACTTATATAGACCCCTATATCCTTATAGCGAAGGCCATATTTTTTGATGAGGACATTTATAATGATAGCAAGACTTTCTACCTCATCTACGGTAGATGGGGCTTCGATAAACCTTATATTCTCAATCTCTCCTTCATATTTTTGAGGATTGTAGGATTCGAAGTTAAGAGCAAGGTGGCCTAGGTCGCTTTCTACTTCCTTATCTTCCAAAAATATGTCCTTACAAGTATCCAAGGTCCTAAGCTTATTATAAAGCCTTATTGATGAATCAAAGTATTCCTTGTCGGATAGGATAGGATTTTCTATAAAAGCATAATCAAGAGTTATACCAAAGGTAATTTTATTTTTATTATCAAGTAAGGCCCCTACAAAATCTGCCTTTAGGTCTGATAGGGAATCGAACTTATCAAAGTAAAAATTAACATCCTTCAGAAAGTCGCAAGCTTTTATATTTTCACTAAGAAAGGCCAGACTATCTTCATTATCGACAAACTTATCGCCTAGAGTCTGCTCATAGGCATCTAATATTAGCTTGAGCTCCCTAAACTTAATTTTGGTTAGCTCGTCTTCGCTTTCTTCTACCCTAGCAAAAAATTCTTGGTTAAAATTATTGTCCTTAAAGCTTCCTATCAAATCGCTGATAGAATTTACAAAGTCTATATTGGAAGCCTTGTTCTTAAAAAGGGCAAGTTCATCGTTTAAGTCTTGTAAAAGGCTAGTAATAACCATAATTTTTCCTTGCTTGGACAAGAAGTCTTTCTCTTCTAGACCTATCTTTCTAAAAATCATAGATTTTAGGGAAGAAAAGGATAAGACCTTGGCATCCATTACAGCATCAAAGCCGATATTTTCAATGAAATTAATATCACTTTCGAGGGTGTATTGTTCTGGCACTAGTAAAATCGCCTTCTTATGGGCTTTTAGGTCCTTTTCTATTTCCTTGTAGATATAATTTGAAATTTGGTCTGGATTTTTTGAAATAATTGTATTTATCATGCTAAAACCTCTACTTTACTTCCATAGGATGGATCATAACTAACTAGTACCTTGGCATCTATGGCATCCTTTAGGTCATCCACGTGAGAGATAAGACCTACGAGCTTATTTTCATTGGACAATTTTTCGATGGCCTTGATTACATTTACCAAATAATCCTTGGAAAGAGTTCCAAAACCCTCATCTATAAAGAGGGTGCCCATCTTTATTCCTCCATTTGAGGCACTTATCTCATCAGATAAACCTAGGGCAAGACTTAGAGATGCCAGGAAGGTCTCCCCTCCTGATAGGGTCTCGACTGGTCTGAGCTTTCCTGTATTGGCATCTAGGATTTCGATATCTAGACCAGACTTTGACCTCTGGTCAGAATTGTTGCTAGACCTAACCATAGTAAATTGATTGTCAGTCATGGTAAGAAGCCTTGCATTTCCATAGCTTAGGACCTTATCAAAGTAATAGGTCAAGACAAAAGACTCGAAGTCTATCTTCTCCCTTCCAGCTACCTTTCCATAAGACCCATCTGCCACCTTAGAAAGTCTAGCTAGATCGTCTGCCTCCCTGGTATTGGCAGCAAAGCTTTCTTCTAAATCTTCTACCGATGAGATAGTTTTTTCATAAAGACTAAGACCCAGGTAGATTTCCTTGATATCTTCTGATAGTCTTTCTTTTTCCCTTTGGGTACTTCCTATCATCTCTTCAATCTTTATAAGGTCGACTGGGCTTTTTCCCCTAAAGTCCTTGTAGGTATCAAGCCTAGTAAGTAGTCTTTCTAAATTTTTAAAGTATCCTTCTATTTCATCTTTTCTAGGGCTAAGTCTTGCCATATTTTCCTTGGCAGACTTGTATAGGCCATAGTTTTCGAAGACTTGGGCCAATTTCTCCTCGAATTCACCCTTGTAAGCCCTATCTTTTTCTTCTAGGTTTTCGATTTGCCTTTGGCTGTTGGCTATATTTTGACTTAGATTATTTATCTCGACTAGGCCTTTGGTATAGGACTTATTTATCTCTTCAAGCCTTTCCCTATCTTTTTTATAGATATCTCTTAGTTTTTCTATCTCAGAATTTTTTCTCTCCTCATCAAAGTCTAGGAAGATATCCTTCTGAGCAAGGTAGGTGGCTTCTATTTCCTTGGACCTACTGAGCTTTTGGTCAAGAGAATTGATTGCTTGCTTTTTAACTTCGATTTTTTCGGAAAGCTTATCTATATCTTCTACCAAGTTGATTCTTGCTTTTTTCTTCTCTTCGATTTTTTTAGCTAAGAGTCTTAAATTTTCTTGATACTTTTCTATATCAGATGAAGTTTTCTTGATCTTCTCCTCCAAAAGCTCTAGGCTAAATTCTTCTTTTAGGCTTTGGCTAATCTCTCCTGCCTTGTCATTTTTGTATTCAATCCTCGAAGTGAGATCTGCCATATTTTTTCTAATATCATCTATATCATAATTTTCTATTTGGTATTTTGGAAATTTCTCCTCATGATAGCTCCCACATACAGGACAAATTCCACTTTCATTAAGCCTATCTATGTAGGTATTTAGCTGAATTTGATCAAGGTTCTTTAGGGCTAACTTTTCCTTTTTCGCAAGGAACTTTTTACTATCACTAAGGGCTTTTATATCTGCTTCTAGTTTATTTAAATCCCTTGCCCTTTGGTAAAGGTCTTTTAGGTCTTTTAAGTTATTTTTTGACCTATCAAGATTTTCTCTTAGGATACTTTCCTTATCCCTTATGGAGAAGATTAGCTCATCTACTAGGGTTCTTTCTTTGATAAGCTCTTCTTTGGCTTTATTAAGGTCATTTTCTTCCTTTAGAACCTTATTATAGTCATCCCTTTGACCTTCAAGATCCTTGTAGGCCTTCTCGCTTTGCTTGAAGTTATTAAAATCTATGATTTGTTTTCGTAAGTCCTTGCCCTTATCCTTAGTTGCTTCTAGGCTTTTTTCTAGGTCTTTCTTATTTTCGAAGGCCTCTTTTATTTCCCTAAAAGCAATGTCCTTGATTTTGATATCTTCCTTTAATTTTTCTAAGAAGGTCTTCTCTTCTTCTAGGTCCTTGGTATTTGACCTTAGCCTATTCTCATAGATCTCTATATTTGACGCCTTTTGGGCTAGGTCCAGCTCAATACGTAATTCCTTATAGGAAGCTTCTTTTTGCCTTTGCCTGACTAGGTCATTTTCGATTTCCTCTAGGATCTTTATTGATTCATTGAGGCTCTTGCCCTTATTTAATTTCTCATAGAGGTCTACCAGATTTTTTTCCTTTTCTACTAATCTTTCCTTGGTGACCTTATAGCTTTCACCCAGGTCCTTATTTTTACCCCTTAGCCTTGCCAAAATCTCATCAAAGTCATGGGTTAATATTAGGTCCTTATCAATCAAAGTTTTCAAATCTTCGTTATTGATCAAGATATCTTCTAGCTTAGTATCAATAAATTCTGCCTTTGTTATGGCTTCCTTAGCGTAATCCTTTATCCTATTTTCGAAGTCCTTGTATTCATAGGTTTTGAAGATGTCTCCCAAAAGGGTCGCCTTGTCCTTGGATGACGCCTTGAGAAACTCTTGAAATTCACCTTGGGCTAGGAGCATGACCTTGGAAAATTGCTTTTGGTCAAGGCCTATTATTTTTTTGATTTGCTTATCTGTATCCTTGGCCTTTTCAGATAAAAGTTTCTTTTCTTGCGTGGTATCAAAAAGGGCAACACTATTACTGATATTTTGAGCCTTCTTGGTCTTTTTGGCCCTTTGCCTTGGAATCCTCTCTATCCTATAGGACCTATCCCCAACTACAAAGTCCAGATTAACATAGGTGTAGGGGTCATCTTCTGTAAGAAAATCACTCCTCAAATTATCAATTCCCCTGGATGATACCCCATATAGGGCATAGTTTATGGCATCAAAGATGGTAGTCTTTCCTGAACCAGTATCTCCCGAAATCAAAAATATTTTCTTTTTGTAAAGCTTTTCAAAATCTATACTAACTTCATCCTTGTAGGTAATGAAGCCACGCATGGTTAGCTTAGAAGGTCTCATCAGCTATCCTCCTCAATATTTCTAGGTCCCCCTTGGATAAATCTTCATCCATCTTATAAGAATAAAAGTCCTTAAACAAGTCAATCAAGTCCTTATTCTCAAGGTCAATGTCTATCTCTTCAAAGTTTTTACTCAAGGCCCCCTTGTTGACATAGCTTAGCGATACTGCATGGGGGAACTTAGTCCTTAGCTTGGCCATGGCATTTTCTATGGTAAAATCATCCTTTATTAAAAATTTGATATAGGCATCTGAAGGCTCTCCCCTTAGAATTTCCTCAAAAAACCCTTCCCTAATCTCTAGATCACGTAGGGGGCTTATCTCAATTTTTTCTAGCTCAAGGCTCTCCCCAAGATTAACCAGGGTAACCGACTTTCTTGTCTTAATTTCATCGAAAGAATACTTCATAAAAGTACCGGCATACCTAATCTTTTCTTCCTTGACAAAGTGGGCCCTGTGCAAGTGACCTAGGGCAACATAATCAAAATTCCTAAACAAGTCTACATCCATAAAGTCAGAACCACCGACACTTAGGGGTTTTTGATCATCATTGTAGGCCTCTTCTCCGAGATTTCCACAAAGGTCAGCAGCATAGCAATGGGTAATAAGGACATTACGACCCTTATAATCTATATTTTCCAAAAGTCTCCTGTAAATATCAGAAAAATCCTCTATAGAATCGTCAATCTCTGCCTTAGCTCTATTAATAGACACAAAGGGAATCAGGTAGAAATTTATAGGACCCAAGTCATCGCTATAGCTTATTGGCTTCACATCGAGGTCTCCCACCAAATAATAATTATTAGACCTATAAAATTTCCTATTAATATCAAGCCTCTTACTAGAATCGTGGTTACCAGGAATAGCTAGAACCTTCTTATTGAGGTCAAATACGATTCTTTCTATAAAATAAGAATAAAGGTCTAGGGCCTCAGAGCTAGGAATAGATGTATCAAAAATATCCCCAGCTATCATTACAAGGTCTACATCCCTTGACTCTATGATAGACAAGATTTGCTCTAGGGCATGCATTTGGTCTTCTAATAAGTCATAGGCCCCCAGGGTCTTTCCGATATGAAGGTCAGATAGGTGCAGGAGCCTCAACTTTCTCTCCTTACAAAGACCAAATTATCCTTCTTACTGAGGACATTGTCGTACTTATACCCATCCATTTCGATAGCTTTGATATCATCTAGCCTATCAATTTTTTCTTGGATAAGCTTCTTTAGCATCCTACCCCTCATTTGTTTGGCGTAGGAAACAATTGATCTGACCTTACCATTTCGTTCATCCTTAAAATCAATAGTAACAAAGCTATCCCCTTCCTTTAAATAAGGTCTTATAGTCTTAGAATACTCCTTGGATGCAAGATTAATAACCAAATCATTATCCTTAAAAAGCTCATCATAAATATCAGACCCCCAGAACTTATAAAGGTCGTAGCGGTCATTATTAAAATATAGCCTATAATCACGAATACCTGTAAAGGGCTTCAAAATCCCATATAGGGCAGAAATTATATAAACATGGTCATTCAAATAATCCATATCATTAAAGTCTTTCATATTAAATTGCTTGAAAACCAAACCATCATAAGAAAAAAGAGCTGGATTATTAAGATCATCAAAATCAAAATCCTTAAAGTCAAAATAAGCCTTCTCAGTTAACTCATCATTAGTCTTATTCAAATTCCCAATCTCATTCATACTCAGCTTAGAAATCTTCTCAACCAAGGCCTTGGTCTTATCAGGAAAAATCAAAGCCTGAGTCTCTGTATCATCAAAATGTTTAAACCTTTTTGCTGGTGAAATAATAATCTTCATAATACCTTCCTTTATCTAATATTATACTCCAATTCAACTTTGGAGAATTTTTTAAATTGCTACTTTAAATAAATAACATCAAAATATATATTGACATGTAATTAATTATATGATATATAATAAATATACTCGTTGATATGGAATTATAGGAGATGAATTTGATGGAAAATAATAAAAATAAAGTAAATTTGCAAAAATCATACAATTGATACTGATAAGATTAAAATTCGGAACAACCATGATGTAAACAATATAGAGAAATGTATAAATTGCAAGTATAAATATATTTGTGGAACTGGTTGCGTATATAAAAGTTATACTTTTAATGGAAACCTTAATAGTGGTTATTGCTAAAATTTCTATGAAAATATAAAATTATATCTATCATATCTAGAGAACATCGGAAATTTATAATTAATAAATTAATGGAATATTATTACTCAATTAAAATCAAATAAAAGGTAGCAAAAACTAAAATTATAAGAAAGGAATTTAAAATATAATGGCCTTAATTGAAACAAATAATCTCACTAAGCAATTTAAAGTCAATAAAAACAAGTCATTCATCGATTATTTTAAATTTAAATCCCAAAAACAGATTGTTACATCTGTTGATTCCGTATCCTTTAAAATAAATAGTGGTGAAACCGTTGGTCTTATCGGATTAAATGGAGCAGGTAAAAGTACCCTAATCAAGATGATGACAGGTATCTTATCCCCTAGTTCAGGATCTGTAAGAGTCTTCGGCAATGATCCTTTTGAAAAAAGAGAAATCAATAACAAAAAAATTTCTACTGTTTTCGGCCAAAGATCCAATCTAAGACGGGATGTATCTCCTATGGAATCTTATTATATAATAAAAGATATGTATGATGTAAGTGATGAAGATTTTAAATCAAGGCTTGATTATTTAACCGACATATTGGATGTCAAAAATTTTATTAACAATCCTGTTAGAACCCTTAGCCTTGGTCAAAGGATGAAAGCGGAGCTAATAAGTGCCTTTTTGTACAATCCACAAATTGTATTCCTTGATGAGCCGACCATAGGTTTAGATATATTGACAAAAGATTCCATCCTTGATTTTTTGAATACTATAAAAGGTAAGACTACTATTATTTTAACAACTCATGATTTTGAGGATATAGAGAGAATCTGCGACAGGGTAATTATCTTACATCATGGAAAAGTTATAAATGATAGCAATAAAGAGCATATCTCACAAATATATAATATAGAAAAACTTGAAGTTTACTTCGAAAAAATTGATGAGAATATAAAAAGCAAA
The DNA here is from genome assembly GCF_022808955.1 of Anaerococcus sp. AGMB09787. GTDB lineage: Bacteria > Bacillota > Clostridia > Tissierellales > Peptoniphilaceae > Anaerococcus. The sequence continues at coordinate 12,692 of NZ_JAKZEY010000009.1, read as the reverse complement.
CTTTTAGCTAAGGATCTTGACTTATCTTTCGACAATAATAAAGCAATTATTGACATATCGAATATAAAAGATAGGTCGGAGTTAGTAAAAAATATATACGATGATTTGGCTTCGTCCATAGATTCCATTAAGTTTGCCAATATTAGTTTTAAAGATTCTTTAAAGTACTTCCTTGGAGAGAAAAATGACGAATTCTAAAATAATCAATGGCAAAAATAGAATTAGAAAAAGACTTATCAAAATTGGATTTTTGACTAATCAAGTATATAAAGAAGCCAACATAGTAAAAATAATAAGCGATCTGTTATTTATAACAATTCAATATTTCATATGGAAGGCTATATATGCTGGCAACAATATCGGTTTATTAGGCTTTGAACAAATGTTTACTTATATTATCATTTCAACAATTATTGAAAATATTTACCCTACCCAAGTAAGTCAAGAGATAGGAATTTCCGTAAAAAAGGGTGATATAATACTTACTCTATTGAGACCTTTTTCTTTTATAGAGCAATTATTCTACCAAGGCTTAGGGAAAAGTCTGTTCAGACTTGTAATTTTAAACATACCCTTTTACCTATTGGGAATATTTGTAGGCATTGATGTAACTTTGCCAAACTTGGTTCAATTTATTATAATAACAGGTCTAACCTATATTTACTATTTTATATTTGAAATATTCTTCGGAATTTTAAGTTTCTATACTATCAGTACTTGGGGTATACAAAACTTAAAATATGCTCTACTTTTACTATTATCAGGTAGAGTTATACCAATACAAGTATATCCCGATTTTTTATATAAGATATCAAATCTTCTTCCCTTCAAATATTTTTATAATATACCTATAATAACCTTGTTGGGTGAAGGAACTTATTTTTTAAAATCGGTAATTTTACTTCTGGTAAATATTATAATCTTATATACTATATACAGGTTTCTATTCAATAAATTATTGAGGAAACTTACAGTTCAAGGAGGTTGATATGAAATTGAATAAATATATAAGGCTCTATAAATCTATGTTTAAATTAAATATTAAATCTTTGATGGCTTACAATTTTGACTTTATAATAGGAATTATTGCCATGCTGGTAAAAACATTAATTAATTTTTCAATCCTTTTGATATTATTTAGTTTGGTTAGCGATATAAAGGGGCGGACCTTTAATGAAATGCTTTTTCTCTACGGATTCAGCACAGCATCATTCGGTATATGGCACTCATTCTTTATAAATACCTTAACAATTCCCTCCTATATAAAAACCGGAGAATTCGACAGATTCCTAACTAAACCCTACAATCCCTTATTCTTAATTTTAATAGAGGGCTTTGATGATGACGGACGGAGTCAACTTATCTTGGGTATAGTAATAAGCCTTATAGCAATAGTAAGACTGGAATTATTCACACCCCTACTCTTGCTCTTGCCCTTCCTACGGATAATTACTTCCTTTATATATGCAGGTATATCAATACTCCTATCGACAATATCCTTTTTTACAATTAATAATGCCGATATAACGAATTTTACCATTCAGATGAATGAATTTGCCAAATACCCCTTGACTATATATAACGACTTCTTTAGATTTATCTTTACGGTAATTCTTCCCATAGGATTCGCATCATACTATCCGAGTTTGATATACCTTAGAGGATACACTGCATTCAATATAGGCAGTTTGTTATTTACTATCTTCTATTCGTTAATCTTCTTCGCCTTAAGTATATTTATCTGGATAAAGTGCTTGAAGAGATACACTAGTAGTGGATTTTAGACTAGAAAATATATAAAATACTACCCATAAGAAATCCTCCTTATTAATAGCCCTTAATCAAAAAATTTTGAAATAAATAGAAAAATCCTATTCACTTTATATAAGCGAATAAAAAGGTAGGCAATCATGGAGAAAAAATACTGGATGTAAGAATTAAGGGCTTTGATTGGGAGTGGGAAAAAATAATATTAGGTAATATAGGAGAAACATACAGTGATTTATCTGGAAAAACTAAAGATGTTTTCGTATTGGAGATGATAAATTTGTTGAGTTTTCAAATGTATTAACCAACCCCATTACAGATATAAGCAAATTAGGCCAAGTAAAATTGATAAAAATCAAAATATAGTAAAAAAAAGGAGATATTTTTTTAATTCTTATTCAGAAACTCCTAATGAAGTCGGAATGTTTTCAGTAAGGAATTTTGATACCATTAATACTTATTTAAATAGTTTTTGTTTTGGATTTAGACCCAATATAAAATTAGACAATTAATATATTGCTTATCAATTATAAAATGAGTCATCTAGAAAACAAATAAAAATTTTAGCACAAGGCATATCAAGATATAACATTTCTAGAAAACAATTACTTAATATTAAAATCCTCCTCCCCACCCTCCTGGAGCAAAAAAAGATCGGGAACTTTTTCAAAACTCTTGATGGGCTAATCGAAGGTGAGGAGAGATATTTGGAGGACTTAAAGGATTTCAAAAAAGCTCTTCTCCATAAGTTGTTTGTTTAATAATCAATACTACATGTTTGTCTAGTAGTTTTAATTATAATTTTATACATTCCAATATTTATCGTCTAGTGTCCTGTATCTTATGGCCTCTAGGAGGTGGTTTTCTTTGATGTCTGGGCTTGCTTCTAGGTCGGCTATAGTTCTTGCCATTTTTAGGATTTTGTTGTAGGACCTTACTGAAAATTTGTACTTCTCGAAGGCTAGCTTCCCGATTTTTTCTACTGGATCTGAGAGCTTAATGTATTTGCCCATTAGTTTGCTAGTAAGCTCACCATTTCTTGTTATTTTTTCGTCCTTATATCTTTCCTCTTGGATCTTGCAAGCTCTAGTTACTTCTTCTTTTAGGGTGGCCGATGATTTAGAATCTTTTTTTTCTCTTAGTTCATTATAATTGACTGGCTTTATTTCTATGTGGATGTCGATCCTATCAAGGATTGGTGAAGAAATTTTGCCAAGGTACCTTCTAATTTCGTTAATAGAGCAGGTACATTCTTTGTTGGGATTACCGAAATTTCCACATGGACAAGGGTTCATTGCTGCTATTAGGATAAAGTCAGCAGGGTAGCTTACACTTGCTTGTGCCCTAGCTATGTTTATGATTTTATTTTCTAGGGGTTCTCTTAGGGCTTCGATTACGTTTTTCTTGTATTCTGGAAATTCGTCTAGGAAGAGGACTCCCTTGTGGGCGAGGGTTATTTCTCCTGGACTAGGGACTCCTTGACCTCCCCCTATGAGGGATACTTCGCTTGCAGTGTGGTGGGGTCCTCTAAAGGGCCTTTCTTCTACTAGTGTACCGCTTTCGAGTTTGCCCATTATGGAGTAGATTTTGGTTACTTCTACTTTTTCATCGAAGGTCATATCGGGTAGGATTGTAGGCAGGTGTTTGGCTGCAAAGGTCTTACCTGAGCCTGGTGGGCCTATCATAAGGAGGTTGTGGCCTCCTGCGGCTGCTATTTGAAGAGCTCTTTTTAGGTTTTCTTGGCCCTTTAGGTCTATAAAATCGTAGTCAAAGCTTCTTTGCTTATGGATTTTGCTTAGGTCTAATTGGTAGGGTCTTACTTCCTTTTCCTTATTAAGAAATCCTACCAGATCATTTATATTTTCAAAAGGATAGATTTCCACATCCTTTATTATGGCGCACTCGTCCTTGTTGCCATCTGATATGATAAATTTCTTAAAGCCTAGCTCTCTCATAGATATTACCATGGCCAAGGCTCCCTTTACTGGCAAAATCCTCCCATCAAGGGATAGCTCCCCAAGGAAGATATACTCCCCATAGTCATAGGTTATGACCCCCATGGATGCAAGGAGGCTAATAAGAATTGGTAGGTCTAGCTGAGTACCTTCCTTTTTGAGGTCTGCTGGTGATAGGTTTATGGTAATCCTACCAGCAGGAAACTTGTAGCCAGAGTTAATGAGGGCGACCCTTACCCTTTCCTTGCTCTCTTTAATGGATGAATCTGGAAGTCCTACTATGGAAAAAGTTGGCAAGCCACTAGTTATATCGCTTTCTACTTCTACAAGCTTTCCATCAAGGCCTATAAGGCTAGTCGTGTTAGTTTTTGAATACATCTTTGTCACCTAATCCTAATATTTTTTGATATTTTAAAAATTCTTGGTGGGGATAAGCAAAATATTCCCTCCTAGCTCCGTCTTTATCTGTAAAGGCTAGCTTGCTACAATGGAGAAGTTGGTGGTCTAGGTTAAACTTGTGGCGAACATTGCCATAGACTGGATCTCCGAGGAGGGGATGGTTGATATGGGTCATATGGACCCTAATCTGGTGGGTCCTGCCTGTTTCGATCTTGATTTTTACGAGGGAATATCCCTCCACTTCTCTTATGACCTCATACTTGCTAATAGCCTCTCTGCCAGAATTTATAACTGCCATCTTTCGTCTATTGTGGCTATCCCTTCCCATATAGGTCCTTATGGTCCCTTCTTTCTTGTCAAAATTGCCAAAGACTATGGCATAGTAATACTTGTCAACCTGTCTTGTTTCAAAAAGTTTTTTAAAGTACTTGTAGGACTCATTATTTTTGCTAATAACCATAAGACCTGTCGTATCCTTATCAAGCCTATGGACAATCCCTGGTCTATCTTCTCCTCCTATATGGGAAAGACCCTCTTCTCCATACTTGTACAAAAGCCCATTGACCAGAGTCCCAGTTACAATTTTGCCTGCTGGGTGGACTATAAGATTTGAGTCCTTATCAATAATGGCATAGTCATCATTTTCGTAGACTATGTTTAAGTCAATATCCTCTGCCTTTATTTCAACTCTTTCAAACAATTCATCATCTATCTCGATTTCATCTCCAAGATCTAACTTGAAAGAAGGTTTAACTGCCTTATTATTTACTTTTATTTTCTTATCCTTGATAAAGTCCTTAACCTTCTCACGAGGTATCTCCTCAAATTCGTCAGATATAAACTTATCAATTCTAATTACTTCATCTCCTATCAATATCATAGATTAATTATATCACAAATCGTATTTTTTATCGGCAAAGATTAATAATCTTGATACCACTTAGCTTGAGCCTGCCACATAGTGTAATATTTTCCCTTAGCCTTCATTAGCTCATCGTGCCTACCACTTTCTACAATTTTTCCGTCATCCATAACAATAATCCTATCAGCGAATTTTGCTGAAGCCATCCTGTGGGTTATAATAATTGCAGTTCGATTAGCTACAATATTCTCAAAGTTTTCAAATATTTTGGATTCCTCTATTGGGTCAATAGATGCTGTAGGCTCATCTAAGATTATAAATTCATTAGGTCGATACAGTCCCCTTGCTATGGCAAGTCTTTGCCATTGACCTATGGATATATCTATTCCTCCAAATTCTGGTGAAAGGATAGTATCAAGCTTTGCGCTTGGATGGTCAAAGCCTACTTCATCTAACAAAGCAGGAATTAAATCAAACTTGTTTTTATCTTTTGTAGAGCTTATAATAATATTTTCTACTAGTGTCAATTTGTACTTTTGAAAGTCCTGGAAAACAGCCGATATATTTTTAAAATTAGTCCTAGTTAAATTCCCTTTATATGAAAGTCCACCAATTTTTACAAACCCCTCGTATGGACTATAAATTCCTATCAGGTTATTTACTAGGGTAGATTTACCACTTCCATTTTCTCCAACTATGGCAAGGGTTTCTCCCTTGTTTATTTTTAGTGATAGGTCAGATAGGGCATTAGTATCCCTACCAGGGTATCTGAAGAATATATTTTTTGCTTCTATCCCCTTAGCAAAATTAGGACTTTGATCATCCTCCTTTACTTCCTCCATATCCATCAAATTATAAAACGATGCTACTTGTCCTATAACTTCACTACCATCTCCCATATTATAAGATATGATTTCATCCATTATATTAAACAGGTCTGATAAAGTTACAAAAAGAGCAGAAAACATGCCGATACTTATGATTCCTGTCATCAATTGACTAAATAAAATATAGGTAGAAATACCCAGTCCTAGGAAAACAATACAATTAAGACCTATTTCTATATAAGCTGTTTTTCTTTCGATCCTCCGTCTTTTTTCGCTTACTATATATAATGAATTGTTAAAGAGATTAAAAAAATAATGATAGGCTCCAAGCATCCTAGTTTCCTTAAAAGATTCGATAGAATTTATACTTTTCTTATAAGAATCGCATTGCCTTTTATAAGGAGCTAGTTCCTCATCTAAGTCAATATAATATTTTCCTTTAATTATTTGTGCCAAAATAGCAGGTATAAAGCTAAGTAATAATATTATTACCAGCAATGGTGATGTATATATCAAAAAACCAGCTATTGCTAGTAAATATACCGAATAATGACTTATCATTTTAAGGCAAATAGAAGCAAAGTGACCTAGACTTTCGTATTCCAAACAGTCTTTTACCTTGGTTACTTTATCCAAAAATTCAGCATCCTCAAAATATATTGAAGGTAAACGGGAAAGTTTTTTCTGAAATTCGACCATAAATTTTCCCATATTAGTATAGGAAATCTTACTGAGGTAGTATTGACTTAAAAAACTTAGTAAATGCTCTACTATAAGAAGACTTATAAGTAGTATTAAATAATTGGCTATTACTGAGAAATTAGTAATATTAGTTATACTATCAAAAAGTCTTTTTGTGACTATAACTTCTCCTACCATAGCTAGGGCAAGTAATACAGCTATTAATTGTTCCAATACTCCCCACAGTCCAGATTTTTTAAAGTATTCCTTGCTATTTCTAACAATTATTGATAAATACGATTTATTCATACTTATACCGCCTGCTTTGTTCTCTAAACATTTTAGCATACACACCGTCTTTTTTCATAAGTTCTTGGTAGCCACCTTTTTCGATAATTCGACCGCCATCAAATACAAATATTTCATCAGCTAATTTCGTCGAAGCTAACCTATGGCTAATAAAGATAGAAGTTCTACCTATCATGAGCTTTTTAAATTGAATATATAAGTTACTTTCTGTGATAGGATCTAAGGCTGAAGTAGGCTCATCCATTATTATAATAGGTGCATTACTTAATAGGGACCTCGCTATTGCAATTTTTTGCCATTGGCCCATTGACAAGTCTACTCCGTTTTTATGTATCCTTCCTAGGGGGTTATCTATTCCCAAAGATAAACTATTTACCACTTCTTCTAGATCTGTTGCATCGAGGGCTAAGTCTATCAGCTCATCACTTAGCCTAGGTCTATTTCCCAAAATTAGATTATCCTTTAATGGTATTTGGTAATGATAAAAATCCTGGTACAAGACCGAAAATAGAGCCTTCAATTGGGATTGTGAGAAAGTACGAATGTCTTTACCATCTATCAAGATTTCTCCTTGGTAAGAATCATAAAGTCCTGTTAGTAGTTTGGTTACAGTACTTTTGCCTGCTCCATTTGCACCTACAAAGGCATAGTGTTTGCCTTTTTCAAGAACGAATGATAAAGCTTTTAAGACCAAGTTAGGAGAAGCAGGATAAGAAAAACTTACATTTCTAAATTCAATTTTATTAAAGTATATTGGTGTATTGGCTGGTTCATCTGTAGCTCCCTCTACACTTTCTATTGATAAGAGTTTAGATAAATCAGCCATATATTCTTTAGCTTCACCAATATTTTTAGTAGCCTCCTGAAGTTTTCCGCCCAAAGTATTTGAGACTCCTATAAAGGCTGTGATAATACCAATAAAAGTACCCGGTGTAATTATATGTAAAATAACTTCATCTATCATTGTATAAGCTATAAGCATAGCTATTATTAATAGACTTATGCTAGTTGCCTTTGTTGCAAGCCTTGTTTTAAAAAGTACAGATAATTGAGACTTACTAGCCTTCGTAAAGTTATCATAATAAGATTTTGTCAATTCATCTGCATAGGAAAAAAGTGTTTTCTCTTTTACAGCCTCTCTATTACACAAGACTTCATCTGAATAATAACTATAACGGCGTTCGTATTTCCTAGCGTCAACTTTTGCCCTATAATTTTTCTTGCCTGCCCATAGAGAAACAATTACTAAAGGAATGGAAGCAAAGGCTATTAGAATTGCAGAAGTCAAAGCAAAATTTGCTAAAATAACAAAAAGAGAGCTTATTCCTATAAAGCTGCTAATTATACTAAGGTAAGAATCGATACCATCAATAAATGTTTCTTCCATCTCATCAGCAGTTATATCCATAATTTCTTGACATTTTGGATCTTCAATGTAATCATATTTTAATTTTGCCTGAACTTCAACAATAGGAGGACTCAAATTTCTTTCTAACAAAATCCCGATATTTGATTCTAATAGAAAATATATACCAGATACTAGCCTGGTAAGTCCTAAAATTACAATAAGTAAAATCAAGGGAAAATAAATTTTATTATATGGCAAAAATCCATAAAAAATTGCTGTTGCAGTATCGACAAATTTCCCTGTGCCAAGAGCCAATAGAGCTGACGGAATAATTCCATCAACTATTGTTAGAAACATCAAAAGTATAAATTGAATAGGAGCTATTTTAAATGTTATATTCAATATATCGAATGCCCTGTATTTTTTCTTGGTAAAGGTAAAGTATTTATTATTTTCTTGAGATTTATTTATATCAATGCACATATTTAATTATTTCTATATAGTATTTTTTATATATTTATTAAACTTTTCTTATTAAAATCATCAACTTCTTATTGGTAATTAATGAGTTTTTGAATTTCCTTTATTTTCATTTATGACCTTAAAGTTGTATATTAATTATAAAGATAATTATAATTATGGAGGATAATAATGAAATTTATTTCATGGAACATAGATTCTTTAAATGCTGCCCTAACATCTGATTCTAACAGGGCTATAATGAGTAGACTAGTTCTTGATACTATAGCAAGGGAAGATGCCGATGTTATAGCCATCCAAGAAACTAAACTTCCCTATGGTGGTCCTAGCAAAAAGCATAAGGAAAAGCTAGCTGAATATTTCCCAGACTATGACTACTACTGGCTATCTAGCCAAGAGGGAGCCAAGAAGTCTTATGCTGGTACCATGACCTTGTACAAAAAAGGGCTTGATGTGGAGGTTGATTTTCCAAAAATAGGAGCACCTGACACTATGGATCTTGAAGGAAGGATAATCACCCTGGAGTTTGAGGATTTTTACTTTACCCATGTCTATACACCTAATGCCGGCAATAGTTTGAAGAGACTAGACGATAGACAAGTATGGGATAAGGTCTACGGGGATTACCTATCTAATCTTGATACTAATAAACCTGTCATAGCAGCAGGAGATTTTAATGTTGCCCATGAGGAGATTGACCTAGCTCATCCAGATAATAACCATATGTCAGCAGGTTTTACTGACGAAGAACGCCAAGGTTTTACAAATCTCTTGGATAGAGGCTTTGTCGATACCTTTAGGTACTTAAATCCTGACGCAGTAGGCAAGTACACCTGGTGGGCCCAAAGGGTTAAGACTTCTAAGATAAATAATTCTGGCTGGAGAATTGACTATTTCTTGGTGTCTGATAGGTTAAAAGAAAGAATAGTTAGGTCTGATATGATTGATTCAGGAGATAGGCAAGACCATACTCCAATACTTTTGGAAATAAACTTATAAGTAAAATTTAATATAAGTTTAAATCGCTAAAAAACCAGAGCTTATTAATACTCTGGTTTTCTTTTATAACTTTAATTTTTTGTCATCATTGTATACTTCATCAATTATGGCAGAGCCGAGGCATACTTCTCCTTGATAAAATACTGCTGCCTGACCTGGGGTTACGGCCTTTGTACTATCATAGGTAACTTCGACCTTTCCATCTCCAAGGAGCTTGACATGGGCCTTGATGTCGGCTTGTCTATATCTAAACTTAGCTGTGCAATCAAATTCTTCTGCTAGGTCATTTGCAGAAAAATGTGAAAGCTCGCTACCATAGAGTTTGTTTGAGAAAAGTAGAGGATTGTTCTTGCCCTGACAAACTATAAGTTCGTTTTTATCTAGGTCCTTACCACATACAAACCATGCCTCGCCTTCTCCACCTATACCAAGGCCTCTTCTTTGACCTATGGTATGAAACATGAGTCCATTGTGCTCGCCCATGATATTACCTTCGCTATCAACTATCTTTCCTGGTCTCGCAGGTAGGTAGTTGGATAGAAATTCGTTGAAGTCCCTTTCCCCTATAAAGCAAATACCAGTAGAATCCTTTTTGTCAGCTGTAGCTAGCTTATACTTGTGAGCTATCTCTCTTACCTCTTGTTTGGTCAAATCTCCAACTGGAAATAGGACGTCCTTTATTTGCTCCTGGCTAAGTTGGGATAGGAAGTAGGTTTGGTCTTTATTAGAATCTACTCCCCTAAGCATCTTTACATTATCTGGATCTGATCTATCGACTCTGGCATAGTGGCCTGTCGCAAGGTAGTCAGCCCCTAGGTTTCTAGCAAAGTCTAGGAAGGCTCTAAATTTAATTTCCTTGTTACACATTACGTCAGGGTTTGGAGTCCTTCCCTTTTTGTATTCATCCAAAAAATAAGTAAAGACCCTATCATAATATTCCTTCTCAAAGTTTATAGAATAGTAGGGAATACCAATTTGATTGGCAACTCTCACTGCATCTTCGTAGTCTATCTCTTGAGTGCATACTCCATTATCGTCTGTATCATCCCAATTTTTCATAAAGATTCCTACAACATCATAGCCTTCTTTCTTTAATAATAGGGCTGCGACAGATGAGTCGACCCCACCAGATATACCTACTACGACTTTTGTATCTTTCTTATCTTTCATTTTTTCACCTCCTCTAGTATCTCTATTAATTTATCAATATCTTCCTTAGTATTGGTAAAGCCAAATGAAAATCTAATCGAATGAAGGGCCCTGTATTCATCATACATACTCATGATAGTCTTACTTGGTTCAAGACTCCCTGCCCTACAAGCTGATCCTGCTGATGCACATACTCCATGCATATCAAGGTAGGTCAAAAGAAAATCAGACCTGAAAGCAGGAAAATATAAGTTAAGGATATGATCACTAGCATTTTCTAGCTTTCCATTAACTTCAAAATCAATCCCAGTCTTTTTAAGCCTTTCTATAAAATATTCTTTAACTTCCTTAATCTTAGCTCTTTCAGCCTTAGTTTTTTCGAAGGCCCTTGCCATAGAATAAGCCCCCATGGTATAAGAAGTCCCTGCACGTCTGTCCTTTTCTTGCTCGCCTCCCCTTATGAATGCTCCTAGGTCATCTCGTAAATATAGGATACCAAAACCATTAAGTCCACCAATCTTATGACCTGATAGGGATAAGGAATCACACTTAATCTTTTCTACATCTATATCAATATGCCCATAGGCTTGAACTGCATCAATGTGGAAGTGGAGGTCCTTATCCTCCAAAAATTCCCCTATTTCCTTTACCCTTTGGATGCTACCGACTTCATTATTAACATACATCAAGCTTACTAATTTGACATCTTCAGATAAGGCCTCTTTCAAGTCCTCAAGGCTTATCATCCCATCTTTATCAGCCTTTAAAAATATTGTATTTTCTTTATCAACAGTATTTAAGATAGAATCATGTTCTATATTACTAGTAATAAGCTTAGATCCCCTAAAACTAGCTAGGACAGTATTATTTGATTCACTAGCCCCAGATGTAAAAATAACCCTAGAAGGATCTGCCCCAATGGAGTCTGCTATAGACTCCCTACTTGATTCAAGGATTGCCTTAGCACGTCTTCCACTGGCGTGGGTGGATGCTGGATTACCATCAAAGGCTTCCTTGTTATCGAAAATCTCCCTTAGTATTTCTTCTCTTTTGATACTTGTTGCTGCATAGTCTAAATAAATCATTATATCACTCCAAACAAAAATTATACTGCAAATTATGAATAAGTCACTTTAAACACAAAATAGAATCTTACTTCTAAAATAAATTCTAAATTAATAATGAAGAATACTATGAGTATTTAATTCACGTAAATTAAAAATTACTATTGCATAATAAATAAAGTTACTAATTTCCTTATAATTAATATTATCTTTTTTTGTTGTAAAATTGTTATTTTATTCATATTTTTTTTCTTAATTTCACTTGATATTCACTAACATCTATGTTGTTCTATCTTATAACCTCATATCCTAAAATAATCTATGTATGTCTTTAATAGATTTATTTATACTATGTATTAATATTGGATGACGTAAATATGGTATTAATTCTTAATTTTATCTAAATATATCTATTTTAATTCAAAATTATAATCATATCTGGTATTTCTCACAGTATATATAATATGCACACTCTATTTCAAATCTGATTTGACTATTGAGTATTATACAAGTCTCCCCACTATCCCAGCTAATACTAAGTCAGTTTTATTTATTTTTTATTTGACTTCTTTCTTGTAAACTAGCCAATGAGTAATTTCATAATTATTATGTATATAAAATAATACTTCTTAGTTTATTTATATATTCTTTAATTTTTTTCATTTATTCCTACTTTATTTACATAATATCTTTACACAAAAAATGTCTGCTTCTAAATTTATATTTTAACTTAATATGTCTATCTGAGATTATTAAAGAAGCTTATTGGATTTTAAGCCAAGGCTAAATCCTACCACTACATAACAGTTGAACTTTTTGGGAACTATTTAGTTAACTCAACTCACTATAGTG
>NZ_JAKZEY010000008.1 GCF_022808955.1 Anaerococcus sp. AGMB09787 | reverse complement strand
GTTATTTAATTTTTCTAAGCCTAAATATTAGGCTTATTTGCCATACATTAAATTCAAGATTAATTATTTTTTATTTTCTCTTGACATTTGATAGCTGGTCTGAAAGATATTCTAATACTAATTTTATTTTAAATTCTTTTGTATATTTTGGCATACAAAATCCCTCCATCCGTATTCCGGATTTTGGGGTTCAGGTCAGGGATCAAAAGATCCCTTTTTTATATTTAATAAAATAGGTTCGTATGATTAGAAGAGACAATTAGATAAAACAATTATTATTTATATCAAGGATAGTGAAAAAAGCTTGTGGGGATATTTACATAGGCTTTGAGATGGAATATTTTTAGTTGTTAGCGACAGACTAGAGAGTAAAGCTTACTATAGAGACCATATTATTAGTAATAAGGGTTTAAGTCATAAATCCTAAAAGCCTTAGATAAATGTATCTAGAGAGGAAATGCCTTGGTTTCTTAAGAAAAAATACGATGACTAAGCAGATAAAGTTAATAGCTAATATATAGAAAAAATACTTTAAACATATGGATAGGATCTTTAATAATTGAATTTATAGTTTTTAAAGTAAGGCTATGAATATTTTAATGATGAAATATTGATAATGTATTGACATGGAATATAATATATTGATAGAAAATGTAATAAGGAGTGAGGGGTTAGATGAAAAGAGAAGATGTTAGAAATGTAGCCATCATTGCCCACGTAGACCATGGTAAGACTACCTTAGTTGACGGCCTACTTAGGTCAAGTGGTTTATTTAGGGACAATCAAGAGGTAAAAGAGAGGGTGATGGATTCAAATTCTATCGAACAAGAAAGAGGAATCACCATTCTTTCCAAGAATACAGCAGTTTATTATAAGGATACAAAGATAAATATTATAGATACTCCAGGCCACGCCGACTTTGGTGGAGAGGTTGAGAGGGTTCTAAATATGGCTGAGGGGGTTGTCTTGGTTGTAGATAGCCACGAAGGCCCAATGCCACAAACTAAGTTTGTACTAAAGAAAGCCATAGAGCTAGGCTTACCAGCTATTATTTGTATCAACAAGGTTGATAAGGCTGATGCTAGGATTGATGAAGTAGAAGATGAAGTCTTGGACTTATTTATATCTCTTGATGCTGATGAATCTTATTTGGAGAGTCCTTTTGTTTATGCCAGTGCCAAACAAGGTTGGGCTAGCAAGGAAAAGGGCGTAGTCAAGGAAGATATGATAGATCTCTTGGATACTATCTTAGACTATGTGCCAAGCTATGAGGCAGACGAAGATGCGCCTTTCAAGGTTCTAGTATCTACAACAGATTATAATGACTATCTAGGAAGAATTGCCATTGGTAAGGTTGAAAGTGGAGTGATTAGCAAAAATCACCCAGCAGTCATTACTAATTACAATGATCCTGATAGGCGTATTAAGTCAAAGATTGTTACAATTTATGAGTTTGAAGGCCTAGAAAGAAATGAGGTTGAAGAATCAAAATTTGGTTCAATAGTAGCCCTTTCTGGTATGGAAGATATTAATATAGGCGATACTATCGGTACAGAAGAAGACTCTGAGCCTATAGAATTTACCAAGATTTCAGAGCCAACCCTATCTATGACCTTCTCTGTAAATGATTCACCATTTGCTGGAAGGGATGGTAAATATGTAACAAGTAGGCACCTAAGAGATAGGCTCTTCAAGGAAGCAGAAACAGATGTTTCTCTAAGAGTTGAAGCCACAGATACTACAGAAGCCTTCAAGGTCTCAGGTCGTGGAGAACTCCACCTATCTGTCCTTATCGAAAATCTAAGGAGAGAGGGCTACGAATTCCAAGTTTCTAAGCCTGAAGTTATGTATAAGGAAGATGAGAAGGGCAAGAAGCTTGAGCCAATCGAGCTTGCTACTATTGATGTTGACCAAGTCTATTCTGGATCTGTTATAGAGAAGCTCGGTAGGAGAAAGGGCGAGATGATTGATATGAGTCCTTCAGCTTCTGGGTACAATAGGCTAATATTTAGGATTCCTTCTAGGGGACTAATTGGATATAGGTCAGAGTTTATGACAGATACCAAGGGGACAGGAATACTAAATTCAGAATTTGAAGGCTATGATAGCTACAAGGGAGATATCGAAAAGAGACAAGTTGGTTCTCTTATAGCATCTGAAACAGGAATTTCTTCGGCCTATGGACTTAACCAAGCCCAAAGTAGGGGTAGTCTATTTGTGGGAGCAGGAGAAGAGGTCTATGAGGGCCTTGTAGTTGGTATGAATGCCAAGGGTCTTGATATAGATGTTAATGTCTGCAAGAAGAAGAAACTTACCAACACCAGGGCTAGTGGATCTGATGATGCAATAATTCTTACACCAGCCAAGAGGATGAGTGTTGAAGAAATGATGGAATTTGTTGAAGATGATGAATTGATCGAGATTACACCAAATTATCTAAGGATTAGAAAGAGAATCTTAGATTCAAACTTAAGGTATAAGTCAAAGAAAAATAAGTAGGAAATTATGTTAAAGACAGCAGAAAAAAACCTAAGTTTCATATTAGCTATATCTACTTTCGGTGTTTTTCTATTGACCTTGGCAGGGATGTTTTTTAACAATGTAATGATAGGTTTGATTTGGAACTTAGTGTTTTTACTAAGCTGGATTTTGATGGTAGTATTTGGCCTTGTCGTTTTTTTCGACAAGGACCCTTACAACTTTTCAATCTTGACAGGGATAGTAACAGGCTTCATATTTATAATTTTGGCAAGTCATAGCGTCCTTATCCTATCAACCTTTGTAGACAATCTTTCAGGTGGTCTAATCCTACCTAGGATAGTAGTAGAAAACTATAATCAAAAGATATTTTATACATCCTTGATACTTACATATTTTATCCATGTATTTAATTATGTGAGATTAAATTCGAAGGCAAAAGAAGAACATATACCAGTAGAGCTAGATGACACAGTCGAAAAAAACGATTTTGTAGTAGATGATAAAGATCTAGAAATATTAAATAGCCACAAGGCAGATGATGATTTATTTATCTTGGGTCAAGAGGATGACCTAGAAGGAGGAGAAAATGAGTAAGCAAAATATATCACTATCAGTTATAAAAAGACTCCCAAAATATTACAGGTATCTTGAAAGTATAAACGATAAGGGAATTATCAGAGTTTCATCCAAGGAGCTTGCAGAGATTACAGGCCTTACTGCAAGTCAAATCAGACAAGATCTTAACCACTTTGGCTGCTTTGGCCAACAAGGTTATGGTTACAATGTAAAAGACTTAATCGAAGAATTATCAAAAATAATAGGGGTTAATAAGAGATATTCTATGGTACTTATAGGCTTTGGAAATATTGGCCATGCCCTCTACCAATATAAGTCTTTTTCTGAGCTTGGCTATGAGATAAAGGCAGTTTTTGACAAGAATACCGATATAGAAATCGAGGATGCTGACTTTGAAGTTAGATCCATCGATACCTTAAAGGATTATCTCGAAGAAAATAAGATTGATATTGGTATTATAGCAACACCAAAGAATGCTGCCCAAGAGATATGTGATGTCCTATGTGACGGCAAGGTAAAGGGTATATGGAACTTCACTCCAGTTGATTTGAAGGTTAAAAATGGAACTGTCCTCGAGTCAGTCCACCTAGATGAGTCCCTCTTTACTCTAACATATTTCATGAATTCACCTAAGGACTTTGTCTTTTAATGAATATACTGACAGCTTCCAACTTAAAAAAATCTTATCCCCTCAAAGATATATTCGACAATGTTTCCTTCAAGATAGAAAAGGGAGACAAGGTCGGTTTAATAGGAGCTAATGGTCAAGGGAAATCTACACTTTTTAAAATACTGACAGGAGAGCTTGACCCTGATGGTGGGGAGTTCTACATAGCCAATGACACAAAGGTAGGCTACTTGGAGCAAATCCTGGACCTTAATCTTCACATGTCTATTTATGACTACGTCCTAGAAGTATACACAGACCTCATAGAAACTGAAAAGGATATGAGGAGGCTTGAAAGACTTATGGAAGAAGAAAAGGATGATCACAGGCTAAAAGAAATCATGGAGACCTATACCAAAAAACTTGAGGACTTTAATGATAAAAATGGCTATGCCATAAGGTCAGAGATAGAAGGAACTCTCAATGCTATGGGCTTTACTAAGGCTGACTTTGATAAATCAATAGCAGAGCTTTCAGGAGGGCAAAAGGCCAGGGTAGAACTTGCCCGCCTCCTGCTTGAAAAAACCGACCTCATCCTCCTAGATGAGCCTACCAACCACCTAGATATAGGGGCTATAAACTTCCTAGAAACTTTTATTAAAAATTACAAGGGATCTGTCATAGTAATAAGCCATGATAGGTACTTCCTAGATAATACTGTAAATAAAATTTTCATCTTGGAAAATGGCAGGCTCGAAACCTACGATGGTAACTACACAGACTTCATGGTTCAAAGAAAAAAGGATATGGAAGTGAGAATCCACCAGTACAAGGCCCAACAAAAGGAGATAGCCAGACAAGAAGAGATTATTTCTAGGCTCAAAAGCCAGGGGGGTTCTCTTAGAAAGAGGGGGATTTCCCAATCAAGGTCTAGGCAAAAGCTCCTCGATAAGATGGAGAGGATTGAAAAGCCAGAGTTTCTAAAAAATTCGATGAGCCTTAAGTTTACTCCAAGAATTAAATCTGGAGCAGACGTACTTAAGGTAAGTGATTTGGAAAAGTCCTTCTTCATGGAAGAAATCTTCAATAACATAGCCTTCAACATCTACAGGGGAGAAAGAGTTGCTATTATTGGAGAAAATGGAGTAGGCAAGACCACCCTCTTTAAGATAATAATGGGGGCAGAAAGGCAGGATGGAGGCTCCATAAGGCTAGGTCAAAGTGTCAATGTAGGATATTTTGACCAAATGCAGGAATCTCTAAACCTTGATAATACAATAGTAGATGAGCTATCAAAGACCTACCCTATGCTAACCTACGGAGAAATAAGGTCTTACCTTGCTAAGTTCATGTTCTATGATGAGGATGTGGATAGGGTAATAGGCGAGCTAAGTGGAGGGGAGAGGTCAAGGATAGCCCTTCTTAAACTTATGATATCAGATGCCAACTTTATTTTGATGGATGAGCCTACCAACCACTTAGATATTGACTCTAAGGAAATCCTTGAAGATGCCATCCTTGACTATGAGGGGACTATCTTACTTATAAGCCACGATAGGTACTTCCTAAATAAAATCGCTGACAAAATCTTAGTGATGAAGGCTGATGGGATTGATGAGTACCTAGGTAATTATTCCTACTATGAGAAAAAACTTAAGGAAAGTAAGCTAGAAGATCCACAAAAAAATCCCCTTACCAAGACCGAAATAAAAAAACAAAGGCAAAAAGAAAAATTAAAACAGGGCGAGATTAGAAAAATTAAAAACCAAATAAGGGATATCGAAGTAGACATAGAAGAAATCGATAGAAAAATCGAAGAACTAACTAGTCTTACTATGGCAGAAGACTTCTACAAGGACAGCTCTAAAGTAGAAGAAACTTTTTCTGAGATTAAAGAACTTCAAAACAAAAGCGAAAAACTTAATGAAGACTGGATAGATCTTAGTCTAAAAATTGAATAATAGTGTTTGAGAAGATAAAATGGGGGTAATAATAAGGTGAGGAGGACTTATGGGAAAATTTAAAAGATTTGTTTTTTCATTTATAACCGTAGTGCTAATCCTCTTGGGAGCTTTATTTGTATTTGGAGCCTTGATAGATGTAAATGAACTATTCAACCTTCTATCATACCTTCAAAATCCAAATGTTAGAATAGGAGTAATGGTTGTAGGTATTATACTACTATTCCTTGCCATATTTATGCTTGTTGACCTTACTTTATCATCAGATCATTCATACGAGCGTCTTCGCCAATATGACGATGGTTCTATTCTAGTATCAAGAGATTCACTAGAAAATTCAGTAAAGGCTTCTGTGGAAAGTTTCTTATCTACTGAAGCAAGAAAAATTAAAGTTTATATTGAAGATGACGAAGAGATTAATGTAGAATGTAAGGTTAGGTTATTTAAGGACTTTGACATTCAAATTCTTTCAGATAAATTGAAGGAAAAAATTGAGTTAGCCCTAAGAGATCTCACTGGAATTACGAATATAAAGACTAATCTATACTTTGATAGGGTCAAAGAAGGTGAAGTAGCAAGGAGAGGTAACTATGAATCATTTAAATGATAATACTGATAGAGACTACGCCATCTATGACCTAGAAATTAAGGAAATTAAAAGAAAAAACGCAGATAGACAAAGAAGAAGAGCATTTTTAGCTAGGAATAAGGGTAAAATAATATCCCTTATCATCTCTGTACTAACACTTATTTGCTTATTTAATTTCGGATTTGTTAGAACTTTAGGAATTTGGGTAGTAATGATAATAGGATATACAATTGGGGCATTTATAGATAGGGATGCAAGGTATATCAAATTTTTAAGAAGAATTTTTAGTTAATCGGAGGAAATATGACAGAAAATAAACAATTACAACAAGAACAATTTAATGGTAACGAACTAGAAGTAGAAGAATCAAAACTTCTTATTGAAGACAAAGTAGTAGCTAAAATCGCAAGAATTGCTGTTGATAAGGTTGACGGAATTCTAGAAATGCAAGGAAACTTTGCTGATACAATCGGATCATTCTTCTCATCAGACAATGAAACTTCAACTGCAGGTGTTGATGTAGAAGTAGGAG
The DNA here is from genome assembly GCF_022808955.1 of Anaerococcus sp. AGMB09787. Taxonomy (GTDB): domain Bacteria; phylum Bacillota; class Clostridia; order Tissierellales; family Peptoniphilaceae; genus Anaerococcus. The sequence continues at coordinate 38,894 of NZ_JAKZEY010000008.1, read as the reverse complement.
AAAAAGAAGCTAAAGTTAACCTAGACATCATAATTGAATATGGTAAAAATGCTACAAAAGTCTTCAACGAAGTTAAAAAAGTAGTTAAAGCTAACATCAAAGAAATGACAGGTCTTGATGTTGTAACAATCAACGTAAACATCGTTGACGTTATGACAAGAAAAGAATACGCTGAGAAAAAAGCTAGAAAAGAAAGTAACTCAAGCGAAGATAGATATTAATCAAAAATAAAATTTGAGAAGAGGTGGCAAGCTTAGCTAGGCTTATGGCTTTAAGTTAGCTTAAAGCCACTTCTTTTTTTATAGGTGGATATTTATGAAAAACAATCGAGATAAGTTTTTGGATGAGAGGAGCAAGAATAGCCTCAAGGTAGGAGTAGCCTTGATTTTATTGTTTTTTACCCTCTTATATATAAAAAATATAAGTGAATTTTTTCAAACTACATACACCATAATAAGGCCGGTAATATATGGCTTGATCATAGCCTTTATCATTAATATGCCTATGAAATTCTTCCAAGAGAAGGTATTTGGCAAGTTTTTGGATGAGGATAAGCATAAGAAGCTCATTAATGTAATTTCCATTATCCTATCTTGGATAGTTTTCTTTGCCATAATCACTGTAATCCTTACAGTTTTGATACCAGAGCTAGTATCAGCTATAGAGTCCTTAATCGATAATTTGCCAATATTTTTTGATAAGCTTATAAGCTACTTAGAAAATAACAAGTACTTCAAGGAAGCTAGCTATTATATGGCAGATATAGTCGAGACTATTAACCCAGAGAAGGTTAGGGAATTGATTAGAAATCTTCTAACAAGTGGAAGCAAGGGCCTACTAAATAGGACATCTTCCATAATAAACTCCCTATCATCAACCACCATAGCAGTGATAATGGGCTTTATATTTTCCATATATGTTTCCCTAAACAAGGAAGACTTAAAGAAAAATATAAACAAGGTCCTCTTTGCCCACCTTGATAAGGACAAGGTCTACAAGGTAAACTATGTAGCCAAGCTATCCTATGTTTCCTTTGCTAGGTTTCTAGAAGGAAGGATTCTATCATGTATATCCCTAGGACTTATATCCTTTATAGGAATGAAAATCTTAGGACTTCCTATGGCAGGAATGATATCAATCCTAGTCGGTGTATTTGATATAATCCCTTACTTTGGACCAATAATAGCTACAGGAATTGGTATGATTCTTATCTTCATCCAAAGTCCTGCCAAATCTATTATATTCTTGATTTTCATCTTGATAATCCAACAAATTCAAGAGCAAATCGTCTATCCTCTGGTAATAGGTAAGAACCAAGGCCTACCTGCTATTTGGATTTTCCTATCGGTCTTACTTGGAGGAAGGCTATTTGGTATAGCAGGAATGATTGGCTTTATGCCAATAGCGACAATATTCTATACCTTACTTGAAGATAGGACCCGTAGGAAGCTTAAGGAAAAAGAAATTAGAGAAAGCGAAGTTGTGCATTTGGGAGAAAAGTCCTTTGATGAGATGAGAGAAGAAACTTACGAAGAATAAATACTATAAAATAATAGCCGGAGCAAACTAAGACTCCGGCTACATTTTTGCCAACAAATTAGGCATTAATTTTTGCACCACATGATTCGCAATAATTTTGCTTACTGACCCATATATTTAGTCTAGCCCTACAATAGGGACACCTTAATTTAACAACTCCAAATATTATATCAAATACTAATAAAAGAATTAAAAATATAAAAGAGGCTTTATCGTGAATATTAAGGGCTATTCTTATAAAGAAACCAATAGTTGCAAGGACTGCTAAAGTATTAAATACAAAACGATATCTTCTTAACTTTTTTAGATTCATACCTACCTCACTTTTATTTATAATATAATAATTAATGGATTTATTTGTAATCATAGCTTCAAATTAAATATATTACTAGGCTGTAATAGTTGAAAATATACTAATTGGTATTCAAGCTATAATATCTACCATCTTCCGTCATATTCATAATAATCAGATCCTGTTTTGTAGTTATGAGCAGCATCTAAATAAAATACTGTGTATTGAGTCTCTCTTAAGACTACATTTACAGGATGTAATTTGCTCATCATCCAATTATACACAACATGATAATATGCACGATCAGCTCCCTTTTGAAAATAAGTCGATGCTATAGCACCTATTCCAGCGCCAACTTTACCGCCTAAAGCAGCTCCTAAAACTGCTGAAATTCCAGATACCATCATATCTTGTATTTTACTACTTCCATCATATTCACGAGTTCTCCGTTCGCCTGTTCCAGGATCGGTATAATATAAACTTACTAATTCATCATTTAATCTATTGCCATCGTAAGATTTAACCATGGTAATATCTATTTTTTCTTGTCTAATACCTAATTCATCCTTGCTTGTTAGAATAAAAGAATCATTTGATATTTGCTTAAGATTTTGATTTTGTATTTCTTCATAATCTCCATTTTCTGTTAGTTTGAATTTTTTAGAGATAACGTTATTAAAACCCTCATCTGCATTTTCAATTATTTTATACTTTTTACCATTTTCTTTGTAAGTATATATTACATTTTTATCTCCTGCATTTCCTTTAATGAAAGTAAGATCTGACCTTTGCATATTTGGATTGTTATTACTAATATAATTAGCTGAACTAGCAATTACTGTTGTATATGGCAATATCATTATAAATGATAAAATAACCAATACTGTTTTTTTAATTACATTTCTAAATTTTAATGACATATCTTTCTCCTTGTGATATACTTATTATTTATACGTTTCTTTATTTTCCCTCCTCTTAGCTAAAATTCCCATCTAAAACAGCCTATTAACATCAAATTATTTTGTATATAATTTAGCAAAATTTAAATTAATTAGAAATTCCTGAAATAAACATTATACTCATTTGAGTTATCATTGTAGATATAAATTAAAATTATCTTTAATTATTTTGTATCATAATTTTATAAAGGAATTATAAGAAAAATGTAAAATTAATGTAAAATTCTTTACCTGCTAGACCTCTACAATCGAAATTGGCTGAGAGAGTGTATATATAAGAGCCTAGATTACTTAAATTTTTTCTTATTTAATAATTGCAATAAAAGGATTTTAGGGTTATACTTAAATAAAGAAAATTTGAGAGGGTAAATATGATATATACTAATATAAAAAATATCAATCCAGAAGAAATTGTTTCAGAAAAAATCAAAAAAGCATTAGATTATGCTAGGGAAAATGACCTTAAGAGCCTAGAGCCTGGGTCTTATCCTATAGAGGGAGATGAAATTTTTGTAAATATTGGAGAATATGAGTCTACCTATGAGAGCCAAAAGTCCTATGAGAGTCACAGAAAATACCTAGATCTACAACTAATGCTTGATGGAGATGAAGTGATTAAATTTAATTCTATTGATAAGCTTGAAGGCTCTCCCTTTGATGAAGAAAATGACTATATGTTACTAAAGGGTCCTAGCAAGGGATATCTTGTAATGGAAGAGGGAGATATAGCTATATTTTTCCCAAATGATGGCCATATGCCTGGGATTATTAATAAAAAACCAAGTAAGGTTAAAAAAGCTGTTTTTAAAATAAAACTTTAGCCTAAGTCCCCCGAGAGGGGACTTTTTATGAGCCAAAGTCCTCAAAGATTACTAGCAAGTCCCCATCTCTTACTTCTATCGAGAAGTCCTTGCCACAGGTTTCGTTGGATACGCCAAGGCTTGAGTCCATGGAAAGGTCATAGTTATCAAGTTCATAATATAAATTTTTGATAGTAAGGCCCCTTGATATATCCCTTAGTGAAAAGATTGATACATAGAAGTCTTTGCCCTTATGCTTGTAGGTAAAGGTGCCATCAACTATAAAAATCTTTTTGCCCTTGGCCTTTAGAACAATATTAATGCCCTGTTTCTTATAAAAGTATAGGCTACGGATGTTGGATATGGTGTGGGATTCCCTACGACCGAGGCCCCCGTATATTATTATTTCCTTGTAGCCCTTGTCTTGGGCAAGGTCTATGGCAGCGACTGTATCAGTGAAGTCCTTGACTGGGTTTAGGACAGTGATATTGTCACCATCAGGTTTAGCTGCTGAGTCAAAGTCGCCTATTATATAGTCCAAGGGAATATTTTCTGCTAGGGCATATTGGTATCCCTTGTCAGCCCCTATTACTAGGTCATCATCACTTATTGTGTCAAAAAAACCGTCGAAGTCTCCTCCGGCAAAGATAAAACATTTTTTCATAAAAGCTCCTCACAAAATCATTTTATAACAAATCCAATTTAAAGCAAGGACCTAGCTTTTATGGTATTATATAATTAGCAAAGAATGGAGGAGATTATGAATAAGTTAACCATTAATCAAAGAACCTTATTTAAATTAATAACTTATGCTATACTTTTATTTTTCGGACTTTATTATCTTCCAAATATAAAAGAAATGTTCATTAAGGTCTTAGGAATCCTTAACCCATTTATTATAGGTGCGATTTTGGGTTATATTTTAAATATTCCTATGAACTTTTTCGAGGGCAAATTGAAGAAAAGATTTGGTAACGAAAAAAATGCTAAAATGATTTCTGGTATATCTTTAATCCTATCTTGGATAGTGATTATAGTGGTTGGTATTGTCATCCTTAAAATACTAGTACCTAGAATTATATCAGTTATTTCTTCAACCTTTAACAAGTGGCCTATATTTGTAGATGAGTTTTATAAATTTTTGGCTAGTCACGAGGCAACAGAAGACTTGGCAGATAATTTCTATAAGTTTGTAAATTCCTTTAGTTGGTTTGAATTTAGAAATAATGTCTTGTCATTCCTACAAGGAAATTCTTCTTCAGTATTAAGCTTTACAACAGGCTTTATCAATTCTATAGGATCAAGACTTATTAGTTTATTTACCATATTTTTCTTCTCAGTTTTCATATTGGTTTACAAGAAGATGCTAAAGAACAACTTCACTAAGATCCTTTATGCTATTTTTGATGAACCAAGGGCTGACTATATAAACAAGGTATTCTCCCTATCCTATAACACCTTCAAAGAATATATATTCTCTAGGCTTATAGCAGTATTTACCCTATCCCTGCTGACCTTTATAGGAATGGTAATTCTAAGAATACCTAATGCTGGTATGATATCAATTGTTATAGGTATATCTGACTTGATACCAATCTTTGGACCAATACTTGGAGCAGGATTCTCATCAATAATTATATTTTTGGAATCACCAGCCCAAGCCATTATATTTTTGATATTTGACATAGTTATCCAACAAATTCAAGAAAATGTCATCTATCCTGCTATGGCTGGTGAGCAAATAGGTCTTCCTGCTATCTGGGTTCTAGCTTCAGTATCAATAGGAGGATCCCTATTTGGAATTTGGGGAATGCTAGTAAGTATTCCAGTATTTTCAATATTTTATACCCTCTTCCATGACTTTATTGATAAGAAACTTGAGAGGAAAAACATTGATGAAGCAGATATAGATGAGAAGAAGAAAATCACGTATATGTTGGGAGATGTAGAAAATAATGAAGCTAATTAGGTCAGGATATGGAGAATTTGTCCCTGTGATCGAAAATGGCAAGATCCTCTATGGTGGCTACCAAAATTCCCTAGGAGCCAAGGGGGTATCTCAATTCTTTAGGGACAGGTCCTGTGTTGTAACAGCCTTTACCAATGTATACTTCTATCTCTTCCATAGGGATAGGAAGATAGACATAGATATCTACAATGAATACCAATATTATTTTTATAGGAGGATAAGACCTTTGATTAATGGAGTCTCTACAGTAGGGAGGCTCGATCGTAGGCTAGAGCTCGTAAGAGATGATATGGGTATAGAGTTAAAAAGTAAGAGATTAAGTGAAAACACCCTTATAAGACGACCTCTAGGAAAGAAGATTGCCTTTATAGAGGAGGCTTTAGCTTATGATAGCCCACCGATTCTAATTAATTGGATATCAAATGACATAAGGGTTATGCGCCACCATGGTCTATGTATAACTGAGCTTAATAAGGTCAAGGGCAAGCACGAGGTCGTTGTATCTAGTTGGGGTAAGCCCTACAAGTTTTATCTGGAAGACTTTAATAAGCAATTTAGAGACTACAGTGGTTTAATATATTTTAGTGAGAGGTAATAATGGAAAAACAAAAAAGACTAGAAAGGGGTAACGGGGTAATCCTGCCAATATTTTCTCTTCCATCTAATTATGGAATAGGGACCTTTGGAGAGGCGGCCTATGATGCTGTTGACTTCCTGTCAGATGCTGGCATCAAATATTGGCAAATATTACCCCTGGGACCTACTTCTTATGGGGATAGTCCTTATCAGTCATTTTCATCCTTTGCTGGTAATCCCTACTTTATTGACTTGGATATACTAATAGAAGAAGGACTTTTGGAAAAAGAAGAGTTAGAGAACTTAAACTTTGGCGATAAGGCTAGGTTTGTAGACTATGGCATCCAATACAACCTAAGGTATAGGATCTTGGAAAAGGCCTACGATAAGGCCAAGGATAGTCTAAAGAAGGAGATAGTAGCCTTTAGAAAAAAGGAAGCTTATTGGCTAGATGACTATGCCTTATTTATGGCAATCAAACATGAGAAATTTGATGTATCCTGGCTTGAGTGGGAGGATGATCTCAAAAATCGCAAGAAAACTGCCCTTAATAAGTTCAAGAGGGAAAATAAGGACTTGATTGATTTTTATGTCTTTATCCAATATGAATTTTTTAGCCAATGGCAAAAGTTAAAGGAATATGCCAATAGGAAAGAGATCAAAATCATAGGAGATCTTCCTATTTATGTGGCCTTAGATTCAGTGGATGCCTGGGTCAATTCAGATATTTTACAACTTAACCCAGATACAAAGGAGCCTATCAAGGTAGGTGGTGCTCCTCCAGATGCCTATTCACAAGATGGTCAGCTATGGGGAAATCCCCTCTATGACTGGAAGAAGCTAGCAGAAAGTGACTATGACTTTTGGATAAAGAGGATAGGATCAAGTCTTAGACTTTATGATATATTGAGGTTAGATCATTTTAGAGGCTTTGAAGCCTACTACTCAATTCCTGCAGAAGATGACAATGCGAGATTTGGTGAATGGCAAAAGGGCAAGCCTTATGAACTATTTGATAGGGTAAGGGCAAAATTCCCAGCAGCTTGCTTTATAGCTGAAGACTTAGGCTATATAACGGATGAAGTGAATGAGCTAAAAGATTATTATGCATTTCCAGGTATGAATGTAATCCAGTTTTCCTTTGGTGAAAATTTTGATAGCGACTACTTGCCTCATAATTACGAGAGAAATTCTGTTGTTTATGCCTCAACCCATGATAGTGATACCTTGATGGGCTTTTTAGAAAATGCAGATGATGCTCTAAATGAACTAATTAACTTGTATTTTGACCTAGATACAGAAGATAACAAGGAGAGACTATGGAAGATAAATAGGGCTCTTATGGCTTCTGTAAGTGATGTAGCGGTATTCGAATTCCAAGACTTCCTTGGATTTGGTAATGATAGCAAGATAAATTCTCCTGCAACTCTCGGTATTAATTGGAAGTGGAGGTGCCTAGAAGAAGATTTTGATGATGATCTAGCAAAAAAGATAAAAAATATGGCAAAACTATATGGGAGGTTTAACCATGGACAAGCTTAAGAAGAACAAATTTGTAGATAATTATATTGAAAATCTCCAAAGAATTACCTTAAAGAGCTTTGAAGACACTAGCGATAGGGATAGGTACAAGGCTCTATCAGATACTATAATGGAACTTATTAATGAAGAATGGAGAGAGTGTAAGAGAAAGACCCGTAACCAAAGAAAGGCCTATTACTTTAGTGCTGAATTCTTGATAGGAAGGTCCCTAGGTAACAACCTAATAAACCTTGGTATCTATGATGAAGTTAAGGAACTCCTAGATGAAATAGGCATCGACTTTGAATCAATCGAGAACTACGAAGATGATGCAGCCCTTGGTAATGGGGGTCTTGGTAGACTTGCTGCCTGCTTTATGGACTCAGCTGCTAGCCAAAACCTAAATATGTACGGCTATGGAGTTAGGTATAGGGAAGGAATCTTTAAGCAAAGTATCAAAAACGGCTTCCAAGTTGAACAAGGCGATAGCTGGCTAAAGGATGGAGATGCCTGGTCAATCAGGGTTGATAGTGACTCAAAGATCGTAAAATTTAGGGATCAACAAGTCAAGGCTGTTCCTTTCGATATGCCTGTCCTAGGCTATCAAAATGGAGTAGTAAACACCCTAAGACTTTGGCAAAGTGAACCCTTCCAAGAGTTTGACTTCCAAAAATTTAACAACTATGAATACGACCAAGCAGTTAGCGAGAAAAACCGTGCAGAGGATATAACTAGGGTCCTTTACCCTAACGATATGCAAAGGGCAGGTAAGCTTCTAAGGCTTAAACAACAATACTTCTTCTGCTCAGCTTCTATCCAAGATATGGTAGATAAGTACAAGAAGTATTATCCAGAAGACCTAAAATTTGAAGACTTTGCCAAGTACCATATCATCCAACTAAATGACACCCACCCAATTATGGCAATTCCTGAATTAATCAGAGTTCTTGTCGATGAAAATGGAATCTTCTTTGAAGATGCCCTATCCATAGCCCGCAAGGTCTTTGCCTTTACCAACCACACAGTCTTGCAAGAGGCCCTAGAAAAATGGTCTAAGGACATAGTCCAAGAAGTTAGTCCAAGATGTATGGAAATTATTGAAAAAATAAATGACAAGCTTGTTAAGGAATTTAAGGCCAAGGGCCTATCAGAAGAATCCATCGACCCATATAGAATTGTTAGATATGACCAAGTTCATATGGCAAATCTCGCTATCTATGTAGGATTTTCTGTAAATGGTGTTGCTGAAATCCATACTAAAATCCTAAAAGGTGAAACCTTCAACCACTGGTACAAGTGCTACCCAGAAAAGTTTAACAACAAGACCAATGGTATAACACCTAGAAGGTGGCTAGTCTATGCTAATAGGGACCTATCAGACTTTATATCAAGAAAACTTGGTAACGAAGACTGGAAGTATAATCTTGATCTCCTTAAGGGCCTTGAGAAGTACAAGGAAGATGATGAGACTCTCAATGAACTATGGGATATCAAACAAAAAAAGAAGAGAGATCTTGCCAAGTATATCCTAGATACTGAAGGAATTAAGATTGATCCTGAGTCAATATTTGATATCCAAGTCAAGAGGATCCACGAATACAAGAGGCAACACCTAAATATCCTCCATGTAATCTACCTCTACCACAAATTAAAGGCTAACCCAGACATGGACTTCTATCCAACAACCTTTATTTTTGGCGGAAAGGCTGCACCGGGATACTTTAGAGCCAAGGGGATTATTAAACTTATCAATGAAGTAGCTAGGGTTGTAAATAATGACAGCGATGTAAACAAAAAAATGAAGGTAGTCTTCATTCAAAACTATAGGGTTTCATATGGAGAGAAACTATTCCCAGCAGCTGATATATCTGAGCAAATTTCTACAGCAGGTAAGGAAGCATCAGGTACTGGTAATATGAAATTCATGCTAAATGGGGCCTTGACCCTAGGTACCCTAGATGGAGCTAATATCGAAATATACGATAGGGCTGGAGAAGAAAACAACTTTAGATTTGGAGCTACAGTAGACGAACTTAACCAAATCGCATCAACCTACAATCCAGTAGAATACTATAGAAAAGATCCTGACATTTCTGATGTAGTTGATAGTCTAGTTAGTGGAGAATTTAACGACAATGACTCCTATATGTTCCTAGACATCTACAACGAGCTAGTCAACCCACAAGGTGGATCTAGGGGAGACCAATACTACCTCCTTAAGGACTTTGCTTCCTACAAGAAGGCCCACGAAAGAATAAACGAAGCCTATAGGGACAAGTTAGACTGGTCTAGGAAGATGTTGATTAATATAGCCAATGCAGGCTTCTTCTCATCAGATAGGACTATCTTAAACTATGCCGATGATATTTGGAAGATAGATAAGGAGGATGGCCTTAAATGAATTTACAGGCGATAATAGGACTCTTGATTCCCTTTATAGGAACGAGTCTTGGGGCAGCCTTGGTCTATGTAATGAAGGATGAACTAAGTATAAAGGTTCAAAAATCCCTCTCAGGATTTGCTGCTGGTGTAATGGTAGCCGCATCCATCTGGTCCCTCCTAATCCCTGCTATTGATATGGCAGAAGGAGATATGGGGAGGATGAGCTTCATACCAGCTGTTATAGGTTTTATGGTGGGAATAATATTCTTGCTATTCTTGGATAATGCAATTCCCCACCAACATATTGATTCTGACTTGCCAGAAGGACCAAAGAACGAATCTCTAAGAAAGACAACCATGATGGTCTTGGCAGTGGTAATCCACAATATCCCAGAGGGAATGGCGGTTGGAGTTACCTTTGCTGGAGCTATCTATGGTAGCGAGGTTAGCCTTACCCAAGCTATAGTCCTATCAATAGGTATAGCTATCCAAAACTTCCCAGAAGGAGCTATAATATCCATGCCCCTTAGGTCGGTGGGAGTTGATAAGAATAAGGCCTTTGGACAAGGAGTGCTATCAGGAGCAGTTGAGCCAATAGCAGCAATCATAACTATTCTCCTATCAACAATCATGATTCCAATCCTACCTTACCTTTTAGCCTTTGCTGCTGGAGCTATGTTCTATGTAGTAGTAGAGGAGTTAATTCCAGAAGCGACAGGAGAGGGAGAAGCCCACACCAACGTAGGAACTATTGGTTTTTCAATAGGATTTTTGGTAATGATGGTATTAGATGTAGCTTTGGGATAAGAATATAAAAGAAGAGTCGCCTAAGTCGAGGGTTATCCCTTACTTAAGGCGATTTTTGCATATAAGGACTGGGACTTGGTGGGAAATTTATAGACATGAGAAAAATATTATTCACATAGATTTTTGCTCTATCATTCCTACCAATAATCCTTTAAAAAAGTACGATAATATAAGGAGGAAGTATGAATTTTTTGGAGAACATTATAGCATCCTTAACTATAATAAGGGTTACTGATGTTATAGACATAGCGATTATTGCCTTTGTTATTTATAAGCTATTTTCCCTTCTTAGAAATACTCGTGCTGAGCAGGTTCTAAAGGGCTTGATTTTTGTGCTTATTTTTGCTTCGGTGGCAGATATTTTTAATTTGAATACTGTATCATGGGTCATGAACCAATTTCTAACCGTTGCCCTAGTATTTATAATAGTAGTCTTCCAACCAGAGCTTAGGTCAGCCCTGGAGAGATTGGGTCGTGGTAGGTCAATTTTTTCCTTTGACAAGGAAGATAGGAATGAGAGGTCTGTCAATGAACTTGTTTCTGCTATGAGCTCCCTATCTAGGCAAAAAATCGGAGCCTTGGTGGTCTTAGAGAGGGAAGTTGGTCTTTCTGATATTATGGAAAGTGGAACAAAGATAGACGGAGAAATATCAAGTGAGCTTTTGATAAATATCTTTATCCCTAATACTCCACTCCATGATGGAGCTGTGATTATTAGAGAAAATAAGATTGCTGCAGCAGCCTGCTACTTGCCACTTTCCCCATCCAATACCATCTCAAAAGAACTAGGTACCAGGCATAGGGCAGCAATAGGGATTTCAGAAAAATCCGACTGCCTAGTAGTAGTTGTATCAGAGGAGACAGGAAATATTTCTGTAGCAGAAAATGGCAAGATAAACAGGTATTTTGATGAGGAATCATTAAAGATTAAGCTTATGAAGGAGCTAGTTAATACAGGAGCTTCAAATATTCTTTTAAAGAAGGGGGCAGAAGATGAAGGAAAATAAACACGAATTACAGCTAATAGCACTTTCTATACTCCTAGCCTTTGTAATGTGGGCCTTTGTAACAACTTCATCTAATCCTTCAGTTACAAGAAACTTTAGGGGTCAAGAAGTCCTTATTAAAAACAAGGAAAAGCTTGAAGAAAAGGGCTATACAATAATTGGTATAGACGAAATTGCAGATATAAATGTCGAGATAGAAGGATCCAGGGATAACATAGTAGGTCTTAAGTCAAATGATATCCAAGCGAGCATTGACATAGGGGATGTCAAGGAAGGTGTCCAAAGCGTCCCAGTCAAAGTAGACACACCAAATGGAGTAAATATTGAAAAGACTGAACCCAAGGAAATAAATGTCAATGTCCAAAAGGTTATAGAAAAGAAATTACCAATTAACCTAGTAATCGATGACACCCTAAAAAAAGAGAGAAATATTGAAGTCATTGACCAAAGCATAAAGGAAGTTACAGTCAAGGGGCCAGTATCTCAAATCAACAATGTCGATAGGGCTGAAGTCCATATTGATAGGGAAGAATACCTTGATTCCAAGATGCACAATATAAATATAAATATCCTATCCAAAGACGGAAAACCCCTAGGAGAGCTTGAGCAAAGTGCCAAGGATATTAATATCTCCTTTCTTGTAAGCGAAACCAAATCTATCAAGGTCGATCTTATAACAAGTGGAAAAGTGGCAGACGATTATGAGGTTACCCTAAAGAGTGTAAGTCCAGATGAAGTTATAGTAAAGGGAACAACCAAGGCCATGAAGGACTTAACTTCCATCAAAACAAATCCTGTAGATGTATCAAATATCAAGTTTGATAAGACTGGCTATATTAGCCTAAACCTCCCTGACGGCATAGAGATTTATGATGAGGAAGATAAGGTAAAATACAGGATAATGGTTGATAAAAATGACAAAACACGAAGAGATTGACCTAGGCCTTCCCTATAAACATATACTAGCTAGGCTAGAAGATGAAGGCTATGAATCCTATCTTGTAGGTGGCTGCATCAGAGACTACCTTCTTGGTAGAGAAGTTTATGATATAGATATAACCACAAGGGCAAGACCTGATGATATAAGAAGGATCTTTTCTGATAAAAAAGTCATAGGCTTTGGCCAAAAGTATGGGACTATCAAGGTTATAGATAAGTCTATAGGCTACGAAATTACGACATTTAGGAAGGATGGTTCTTACAAGGACAAGAGACACCCTGATGGGGTTAACTATTCTGACTCCATCTATGAAGACCTACAAAGAAGGGACTTTACCATAAATGCTATGGCCTATAGGAAGGGAGAGATAATAGACCCCTTTGGTGGGAAGTATGACCTAGGGAAGAAAATTCTTAGGACAGTAGGAGATCCCTATGAGAGGATAGGAGAAGATATGTTACGCTCCATGAGGTCTGTTAGGTTTGCTACAACCCTAGGCTTTTATATAGAAGACGACCTAAAAAGTGCTATAAGGGATAGGGCATCAGAAATAGAATCCATATCGGCCGATAGGATTAGGGATGAGCTTTCCAAAATCCTCCTTGCAGATAAGCCATCTAGGGGGATAAGGATCTTATATGAGTTGGGACTCCTTTCCTATATCCTTCCAGAAGTCAAGGCCATGGTTGGCTTTGACCAACATTCATCCTTCCATCATATGGACTTATTTGACCATAGTCTTTCGGTCTTGGATAAGCTTCCTTCTGACTTAGCCCTAAGACTTGCAGGACTTTTCCATGATACGGGCAAGGTTTCTACTATGTTTATAGATGAGAGGGGTGAGGGGAGGTTCTTTGGCCATCCTCTAGATAGTGAGAAGATAATAGACAATAGACTAAGAAAGCTTCATTATCCCAAGAAAATAATTGAAGAAGTAAAGATCCTTTCCCTAAGGCACATGGATTCTGCCAATACTTACACTAAAAAGTCTGTTAGGAAGCACCTAAGGATGATGGGAGAAGAGACTTTTAGAAAATTACTTGACCTACAGATGGCAGATACCCTATCAACATCTAAGCCCAATATAGAAAATATAGATAGAGCAAGGCAACTAATAGATGAAGTAAAAGCATCAAATATTCCTATAAAAAGATCAAAGCTTGCTATTAATGGCAATGACCTTAAGGAAATTGGATATAAAGAAGGTAAAATTATAGGAGAGAGCCTATCATATATAGAAAATCTAGTTGAGGACGAAGTTATTGCAAATGACAAAGAAGAAATAATAAAGTTTTTAACAAAGAAAGCTTTATTTCTTGATAGGTAGATTAACAAGAAGTATACTACTAGAATGAGTAAACTAGTAGCAGGAGGAGAAAATGACAGAATTAAAATCACACGAAAATAATATCGCAAAATTTGAATTTGATGTTGCCTATGATGAATTCAAAAAAGCAACAGATACAGTTTTTAAAAGAAATAAATCCAGATATAGGATAGATGGCTTTAGACCTGGCCACGTCTCTAAGAAGATTCTAGAGAAAATGTATGGTCCAGAAGTTTTCTATGATGAAGCTATCCAAATAGTTTTCCCAAAGCCTTACGAAGCAGCTGTTGAAGAGCTTGGCTTAGAAGTAATAGCTCAACCATCAGTTGATCTTGATGACATCGAAGTAGGAAAAGATGTTAGATTTAAGGTTGAAGTAGAAACTAAACCACATCCAGAACTTGGAGACTACAGCAAACTTATAATCGAAGAAGTTTCAAGCGAAGTAACAGATGAAGATATCGAAGCTGAACTTAAGAAACAACAAGAAGAGAATGCTAGACTTGTACCAGTAGAAGATGACGAAGCTAAAATCGGAGATACTGTAAATATAGACTTTGATGGTTCTCTTGACGGAGTTAGATTTGAAGGTGGCAAGGCTGAAGATTATGAACTTGAACTCGGATCTCACACCTTTATCGAAGGTTTTGAAGACCAAGTAGCAGGACACAAGGCTGGAGATAAGTTTGATGTTAATGTAACCTTCCCAGAAGATTACCAAGCTAAAGAATTCCAAGGAAAAGATGCGAAATTCGAAGTTGAAATTAATTCTATCACAAGAAAAGAACTTCCTGAAATAGATGATGAATTTGCTAAGGATATATCAGAATTTGATAGCCTAGAAGAACTTAAAAATGACCTTAGAGAAAAATTAGTAGCAGATAAGAAAGACTATGCTGAAAGAGTTTACCAAAATGAAGCAATAGAAGCTCTAATCAGAAAGTCTAAGGTAGAAGCACCTAAGGCTATGGTTGATGCAGAAATCGACTATGACCTACAAAATCTTGATCAAAGACTACAAGGCATGGGCATTACCCTAGCTCAATATATCGAAATGACCAAGATGGATATCAACACAATTAGAAACCAATACAGGGCTGAAGCAGAAGCTAGAGTTAAGGCTAACCTAGTAATAGATGAAGTTGCCCTAAAAGAAGGTATCGAAGTAAGCGAAGAAGAAAAAGAAGCTGAAGTAAACGAAGCAGCAGAAAACTATGGAGTAGAGGATAAAGAAAAATTCAAAGAAATCTTTGCTAAGAATGTTTCTGACAAGACCCTAGAAGAAAACATCAAGAGAAGAAAAGCAGTTGAACTTCTAGTTAATAATTCAGAAGCCTTACCTCATGAAAAATACCATGAAGCAGTAGGTGATGACCATCACCACCATGAAGAAGCTAACGAGGAAAGCGAAGAAAACTAGACTCCATATATAGGAATATAAGGAGATATAATGATAGCTAAAGATTATTTAGTACCAACAGTTATAGAGCAAACTAATAGAGGCGAGAGAGCCTACGATATATATTCAAGACTACTAAAAGATAGGATTATATTTTTATCAGGCGAAGTCAGAGATGAAGTGTCTGATATCATAATAGCCCAACTCTTATTTTTAGAGAGTGAAGACCCTGATAAGGACATTCAGTTTTATATCAATTCCCCTGGTGGAGTTGTTACATCAGGCCTTGCTATCTATGACACAATGAATTATATAAAACCTGACGTATCTACAATTTGTATAGGTCAAGCAGCATCTATGGGAGCAGTTTTGCTATCATCAGGAGCTAAGGGAAAGAGATTTTCCCTACCGTCATCAAATATTATGATCCACCAACCATCAGGTGGTGCCCAAGGTCAAGCTAGTGATATAGTAATCCAAGCTGAGCAAATCCTTAAGATAAAGGATAGGCTAAACAATATCTTGGCTCAAAACACTGGTCAACCTTTGGATAAGATTGTCAAGGATACAGATAGGGACTTTTCTATGACTGCTAAAGAAGCCATGGAATATGGATTAATCGATCAAGTAATTGAAAGTAAGTAGGAGACAATGGCAGATATAGACCAAAAAGAAGTAAGATGCTCTTTTTGTGGAAAAGATAGTTCCCAAGTTGAAAGGATGATAGCAGGGCCAGATGCCTACATTTGTAACGAGTGTGTTGATCTTTGCCATGAAATAATTAGCGAAGAGCAAAGGATGCATGCCCATGACTATCACGACTTTGACCTATCCAAGCCTAAGGAAATAAAAGACTTCCTAGATAGGTATGTAATAGGTCAAGATGATGCAAAAAAGACCCTTTCAGTAGCTGTTTATAACCACTATAAGAGGATAAAATCTAACGAAAAAGACAGCGATGTAGAGCTTCAAAAATCTAATATCCTAATGTTGGGTCCAACAGGATCTGGTAAGACCCTTCTTGCGCAAACCCTGGCCCGTAAATTAAATGTGCCTTTTGCTATATCAGATGCAACATCTCTTACAGAGGCGGGCTATGTTGGAGAAGATGTTGAAAATATTATTCTTAAGCTCCTTCAAGCAGCAGACTATGACATTGAAGCAGCTGAGCATGGTATTATCTATGTAGATGAGATCGACAAGATTACCAGAAAGAGCGAGAACCCATCCATAACTAGGGATGTAAGTGGCGAAGGTGTTCAACAGGCCCTCCTTAAGCTAATAGAGGGAACTGTGGCTAATGTACCTCCTCAAGGGGGCAGGAAGCACCCTAGCCAAGAGTATATCCAAGTCGATACTACCAATATCCTCTTTATCCTAGGAGGAGCCTTCGAGGGGATAGAAGATATTATAAATAGCAGACTTTCAGAAAAAGTTATAGGATTTGGGGCTGATGTCAGCAAAAAATCTAAGGCCAGCCTAAAAAATGTAAGTACAGAGGACTTATTAAAGTATGGCCTCATACCAGAGTTTATAGGTAGGGTTCCTATTATAGTAAGCCTTGAAGCCTTGGACCAAGACTCATTGGTTAAGATACTTTCAGAGCCTAAGAATAGTTTTGTCAAGCAATATCAAAAGCTATTTGAACTCGATGGTGTCAAACTAAGCTTTGAGGATGAAGCCATAAGGGAAATAGCCAATAAGGCCTACAAGCAAAACACAGGTGCGAGGGGTCTTAAGACAATAATGGAAGATTTGTTGTTAGATCTTATGTACGAAATACCTTCTATGGATGATTTGGGAGAGGTTGTAGTCACCAAAGAATCTATCGAAGATAAAGATAAACTCATTTATAAGAAAAAGTAAGAAGAGGGGACTTGAGCTATAGCTTGGGGTCCCCTTTTATAGCGAGGTAAGTATGAGAGATAATTACGAAGTAGTAAGAGAAGAGTTGCCACTAATCCCCCTAAAGGGCCAGTGGCAAATGCCTACAACCATATTAAATGTTGACATAGAAAGGTCAATATCAAGAAATGCCCTAGAGTATGCTAGACTTAAAAATACAAAACTAGTCCTAGTAAACCAAAAAGACATCTACGAAGACACACCCCATGAAAATGACCTCTATGATTATGGAATAGTCGCTGCAATCAATAGAGTTTACAATCTGCCAGATGACACCATAAGAATTTTCTTGCAACCAGAAGGAGTTGCCAAGATCTTAGAGGTAAAGGTAGGAGAAGGTTTTTTGAAGGCAGACTTAGAAGAATATATCTACAAGGAAGAAAGCGAGAAAGATAATAGCGAACTTCTTGCCCTAAAGAAAGTTCTTATAGAATACTTCGAGACATATATAGCTACCTTGGGTAATGATGCCATGGATGAGATTGGCTACAAACTATCTGAGATTGAAAACTTCCAAAGCCTGGTAGATGTTATCCTCTTCCACTTGGAATTAAGTCCCAAGGAGTACTATAACTTCCTTAAAACCCTAGATACCAAGGAAAGAATGCTTGAGTTAATAAGGATCTTAAAGAGGGAGATTGAGCTAAAGGACATAGCCCTAGATATAGAAAAAAAGGTAACTGATAATATCAACAAATCCCAAAAGGAATACTATCTAAGGGAAAAGATGGATGTTATCAAAAAAGAAATCAACGAAACTAATGGCAAGGCTACAAGCGAGGCTGATGAATATAGAAGAAGGCTAAAGAAGCTAAAAATAGATAAGGAAGCCAAGGCATCAATCGAAAAAGACATAGATAGGATAGATTCTCTCCCTGAGATGAGTCCTGACTATGGGGTCTTGGCAGCCTACCTTGACTTCGTTTTCTCCCTTCCTTGGGATAAGAAGAGCAAGGACGAAATAGACATAAAGAAGGCCACAAAGATTCTTGACGATGACCACTACGGTCTAACTGATGTCAAGGAGAGAATACTTGAGGCAATAGCTGTGAGGGCTAAGAAAAAAGATGCCAAGGGATCAGTAATTTGCCTAGTAGGTCCACCAGGAGTAGGTAAGACTTCTATAGCCAAGTCTATAGCAAGCTCTATGGATAGGAAATTTGTTTCTATGAGACTTGGGGGAGTAACTGACGAAAGCGAAATCAGGGGACACAGGAGAACCTATGTAGGAGCTATGGCAGGTAGGATTATGACCAATCTTTCAAGGATAGGGGTTAAAAATCCTGTATTTTTGCTAGATGAAATTGATAAACTAGGCCATGGCTACAATGGAGACCCATCAAGTGCTCTCCTTGAGCTATTGGATCCTGAGCAAAATGATAAATTTATTGATAGGTACTTAGACTTACCTTTTGACTTATCAGATGTATTTTTTATCACAACAGCCAATGATGCCAATGAAATTCCAGATGCCCTCTATGATAGGCTAGAAGTGATAGAAATATCTGGATACACCTTGAACGAAAAACTATCCATAGCCAAAAAATACCTAGTAAAGAAAGAGATGGAAAATTCTGGACTTAGTGAAGATGAACTAACCATCTCAGATAAAGTCTTAGAAATTATAATCAGAAACTATACTAGGGAAGCTGGTGTTAGGGAACTCGAGCGACTTATAGGCAAGATTTGCCGTAGGGCAGTCAAGGAAATCCTAGAAGGTAAGGATAAGGTCAGGATATCCAAGACCAATTACGAAAAATACCTAGGAAGAATAAGGTTCTTGGATGATGAAGTAGAAAAGGAAGACCAAGTTGGTCTAGTAAACGGCCTTGCCTGGACTTCCGTAGGGGGAGTTATGCTCCAGGTAGAAGCATCAGTTATGGAAGGTAAGGGAAGCCTCGACTTTACAGGATCTCTCGGTGATGTAATGAAAGAATCCTGCCAGGCAGCCCTAGTCTATATAAGGTCCAATGCCCAAAGCCTTGGTATTAGGGGCAAATTCTACGAAAATAAAGACATCCATGTCCACTTCCCAGAAGGAGCAACCCCAAAAGATGGCCCATCTGCAGGTATTACTATTACAACAGCCATGGTATCTGCTCTTACCAAGAAAAAAGTTAGGTCTGATATAGCCATGACTGGCGAGGTGACAATTAGGGGCAATGTCCTTGCCATAGGGGGACTAAAGGAAAAGGCACTCGCAGCCTACTCTTACGGGATAAAAAATGTCATTATACCAAAGGCAAACGAGCGTGATATCTACGATATACCAAAGGAAATTAGGGAAAAAATCAATTTCATCAAGGTAAGTAATGTAGCAGAAGTAATAGAAGAGGCCTTGGTATGAAGATAAAAACAGTAGAACTTGAGCAAGTGGCAGGATTTAAGGCCCAATGGCCCAAGGATAAATTGGACGAGATAGCCTTTGTGGGTAGGTCAAATGTAGGCAAGTCCTCCTTTATCAATTCATTTCTGAATAGGAGAAAACTTGCTAAAACCTCATCCACTCCAGGTAAGACCAGGACAATAAACTTCTATAGGATAAATGATAAATTTAGACTTGTTGACCTACCTGGCTATGGCTATGCCAAGGTTGACAAGAAGGAAAAAGAAAAGTGGAATGAGCTAATAAATACCTATCTCTATGAGAGAGAGAACCTAAAGGAAGTCTTCCTTCTGGTAGATATAAGGCACGAGCCAACAGAGCTAGATAAGCAAATGTATGATTGGATAATAGAATCTGGCTTTATGGGATTTGTCATAGCAACAAAATATGACAAGATAAAAAAAGGTCAAATCCAAAAGCACATAAATGCCATAAAGAAAAAACTCCAAATCGAAGATGAGGGACTAATCTTCGCCTACTCATCCCAAACCAAACACAACAAAGATGTACTTGAAGAACAAATCCAAGTAATACTAGATAACTAGAGACTCTCAAAGCCAATAAAGATTACAAAAATTCTTTAGGCTTTGGGAGCTTTTCTTTGTCAAAATTTTTTCTAACATATATAACTTTAATATGATAATTTAAGGCCTTGCTTTTTATGAAAATATTTGTTAAGATTTTTGCATGACATAAGAGGAGGAAGTATGAATAAAAGAAAATTGTTTCCGATTTTTCTTTCCCTATCAATGCTGATCACAGCTTGTGGAACAAATGGAGAGAAAAAGGGAGAAGAACCAGTAGGCAGTAGTGAAGTAAGTGAAGAAGCAAAGGGTCTTGGCAAGGGCCACAATGGCGACATAGAAGCAAAGCTAAGCTTTGAAGGTGATAAAATCGCATCTATTGACATAGTACATAAGGAGACAGAAGGTCTCGGAGATAAGGCTGCTGATAAATTAGTAAAAGAAATAGTTGATAATCAATCTATAAATGTAGATAGCGTATCAGGAGCTACTGAAACATCTACAGCCCTAATAGTAGCTGTCAAAGAAGCAATAGAGGCATCAGGAAGAGATATAAGCCTTTATGAAAAAGAAGTAGCCAAGAAGGATGGCGAAAGCAAGACTATCGATACTGATGTAGTAGTTGTCGGTGGAGGTGGAGCAGGATTTGCAGCTGCAATTTCTGCCAAAGAAGCTGGAGTTGATGTAATTTTGCTTGAAAAATTAGACCAAGTCGGAGGAAATACCCTTATTTCTGGTGGTGAATATGCTGCCCCAGCTAACGACCTTCAAGAAAAAGAAGGCATAGAAGATAGCAAGGAGGTATTTGCCAAAGACGTAGAAGTCGCTGGTGGTAACAAGGACCTAATAGCAGTATTAGCTGACAAGGCGACAGAAGCTGCCTATTGGCTAAGGGATGAAATAGGAGTGAAATGGAAAGATTCCCTAATGTTCTTTGGTGGACACTCCGTAAAAAGATCCCTAATTCCAGAAAACCATTCAGGTAATGAACTTATTAAAAACTACAAGGCTAAGGCTGATGAACTAGGAATACAAGTCCTAACAGGAACTGATGTACAAGAAGTCCTCACAGAAAATGACAAGGTAGTTGGAGTCAGGGCAGAGGGAGAAGACGGCGAACTTATAGTGAACTCAAAGGCAGTAGTCCTTGCCACAGGTGGATTTGGTGCTAATGCTGAAATGACCTACGAAAATGATAACGAAATAGACGAGCATGTCCTATCGACAAACTCTCCAGGAGCTATGGGTGATGGTATAGTAATGGCAGAGGCTCTAGGAGCAGATACCGTAGATATGGATCAAATCCAACTATACCCTATTTGTGATGTAGAAACTGGAAAGCTACTCTATGTTGGTGATACAAGACTTGTTGGTGGAGCCTTGCTAGTAAACAAAGAAGGTAAAAGATTTGTAGAAGAGCTTGATACAAGAAGGGCCATATCCATGGCTATTAAAGATCAAACAGATTATGTAGGTTACTTAATTTGGGATGAAAAATCAAATGAAGAAACAGGTACAATGGCATCAAACCCTGAAGAAGCCGAAGACTTATACGAGAGAGGACTCCTATACAAGGCTGATACAATAGAAGAACTAGCAGATCACTTCGAAATAGATAAGGAAAGCCTCCTACAAACAGTAGAAACCTTCAATGAAAACTCTAAATATGGTGAAGACCCAGAATTTAACCTAAGAATGCTAGGTTGGAGCATAGAAGAGGGCCCATACTACATGCTAAAGGCTGGACCAGCAGTCCACCACACCATGGGAGGTCTTGTAATAAATACAAATGCAGAAGTTATGAGAGAAGACGGAAATAAAATAGACGTACTCTTTGCTGCAGGCGAAGTTACAGGAGGAATCCATGGATCAAACAGACTTGGATCAGTAGCTATGGCAGACATAACAGTATTCGGAAGAATAGCAGGAGAAAATGCTGCAAAACTTGCAGAATAAGATATAATTAGCTACAGATAGACTCTGTAGCTCTTTTTACTTTTCTATTAATTTGTTTTATTATTTGTTATTTCCCTTCATCAGGTGTTTTCAATACAAAAAGGAAATAGATGTAGTGGAAAATCAAAATTACAATCAAGACACTTCTACCGATTTTGTTTTTCATAAAGAAGAAGGATATAATAACCAAAAGAGTTACTAGGGCAAGGATCCTTATCTTTTTACTTAGTGATAGACCCTTTTTATTCTTGATAGCTTTAATATAAACTTGGTAGGTATTAGTAGACTTAAACCAATTATTAATTTTGTCAGAACTTTTTTGGAAGCAAAAGGCTGCTACCAACAAAAAGGGAGTTGTTGGTAGGATTGGTGTGTAAATCCCAACTAGTCCTAAGCCCAAAAAAACAATCCCCAAAACTGTAAAAATAGCCTTCATAAAATCACTCCTTACGCTATTAATGTATCTTCTAAAATTATTACGTACTAATAAAATTGTATCACAGGATTTTTATATGTAAAGATAATGATAGGCATTATTAAATGATTAAGATTAATAATGCCATAAAAAATCGGAATTTAACAGAGAAATTCTATCATCAAATATTTATAGAGCTAGTATTACTTCTCTCTTTGAAATATATAAATTATTTTTGCAAAATATATATTAATATGATAACTTATATATAAGTTTAATATATTGCTGATTAATACTACATTAGATATTAAATTAATAAATGGTCTTTTTGTTTTACTTAACAAGGAGCATTATCATTTGTGATTAGAAAGAATCTAAATCTGAAAGATTTAAATAGTATAAAATATTGTGTATTTTTAGAAGCTTTACATAGTATAAAATATTATGTCCTATTACCTACAAAAGTTAAATAATAAGACTTATAAATAAAAGCATATGTATTGTTATATTAATCAAAGTAAAAAGCACAGATCTACAACCTGTGCTATAATTTTTATTCTTCTACAAATTCAATTTTTCCATCATCTAGGCTCTTAATTCTTGCTAAGGAGTAGAGGTCAATTCCCATATCTTCTACAACCCTTCTACCATCAGAGAAAGATTTTTCTATTACTATACCAAGGCCTGCAGGATTTGCTCCGGCTTGTCTTACTAGGGCAACCATTCCCTTGGCAGCTTGACCGTTTGCCAAGAAGTCATCTATCATTAGGACGTTTTCATCTTCATTGAGGAAGTTTTTGGATACTATAAGTTCATTGGTAACTTCTTTAGTGAAGGAATATACAGATGAGTGGTAGACATTATCACCTGTGGTGAGGGATTGTTGTTTTCTTGCGAATACGCATTTTACACCAAGCTCTGTAGCTGTAGCGAGGGCAGGGGCAATACCTGATGATTCTACTGTTAAGACCTTGTCGATCTTTTTGTCTTTGAAATATTCAGCAAAGGCCTTGCCCATTTTGAGGATAAGTTTGCTATCTATTTGTTGGTTTAGGAAAGAATCTACTTTTAGGATATTAGGACCTAGAACGATTCCCTCTTCAAGAATTTTTTCTTCTAGTTCTTTCATATTAACTCCTTATGGATATTTGTTTAGTACTTTTTATTATTATAATGTTTATAAGGATTTTATCAAGATGGGTTAGGTATTCCTAGTAAGATAATTAAAAACTCAACTAGAATTTATATAAAAGATGCATTTGTTGAAGTATATGGTAGCATAGATAGTATGAAGAAGGAAGATTTTATTAAAGATTTAATTGGTTTTATTGACCAAAGTCCAGTTTCTTACTATGCTATTAAGAATGCAGCAGATTTTTTGGAAGAAAATGGATATGAGGAACTAAGAGAGACTGATTCGTGGGAAATAGAAGATAAGGGAAAGTATTATGTCAAAAGAGATGACACTGCCCTAATCGCCTTTAACCTAAGGTCTGATTTGGCTAATAGTAAATTTTACTCAATGCATACACGAAGCAAAATATACAAGGATTGAAAACTAGATGAAGATGTGAGATAAACATATATATGCTAAGAAACTATATTAATGAGCAAAAATTAATGTAATTGAATAACATCATTTAGAATAGGTATTAAAATGAGATATTGAATATTGTAAATAGATTAATTTACACAATATTATGGACTTGACTTTTTAGTTGCTAAATTTATCTGAATTATAATTGCAATTATTTATATTATATGTTACTATATTTTATATACCGTAGTTTAAATTAATATAAAGAAAAATTTAAAGTTTAATTTCTATTAGGAGTTTAAATGAAAATATCAAAATTTGCTAAATTTATAAATATCTCACAAAATGAATATGCAATATACAATATTATATATTTTGAAATTTTATATATAGATAAGGAATTTTTTAGGAGAATATTAAATTTCGAAGTAAGTAAAGAAGAGAAAAAAATCTTATTAAGTAAATTTATCTATATCGTGAATGAAAAAGTTGACAAAGAACTTTATGAATTACTTGTTAGGACATTTGAAAAGAACATTAATTTAAAAACTCTATATGTTGTCCCATCTGCTTCTTGTAATATGAAATGTGATTATTGTTTTGTTTATAAAAACAAGTATATAAGTAATGGTTATTTGAATATGACTAGAACCATATCGGAAATTTTAATTAATAGGGTATTTGAATACATAGAAAATAATCGTGAAGAATTTATATTGATATTTTATGGAGGAGAACCATTATTAAATAAAAAAGAATTTTTTTATATTGTTGAAACTTTAAGAAAAAAAGGATTCACATACAAAATTTCGATGATTACAAATGCAACTCTTTTAGACGAAGAAGTTATAAAATTTTTAAGTAAGTATAATGTAAGTGTTGGTATATCTATAGACGGACCAAATAATATAAATGAAAGAAGAGGATATAATAATAAAGTATTTAATAATGCACTAGATAAAAAAGAATTGCTTGATAAATATTCTATAAACTTTGGGATATCGCTTACTCTTACAGAAAAAGTTATTAATAATTTTGAAAATGTAATTAAATGGTATAGAAATGAAAATATAAAGAATATAAATTATAATATGCTTCATTTTGATAAAAATGTTGCTTTTGATTATATTAAAAACTACTATGAAAAAGCAACGAAATTTATAATAAATAGTTATTTATTTAATTATAATTCAAATATATATGAAGATAGAATAAATAGAAAGTTAAATTCCTTTTATTTGAATATTTTCAAATATGCAGATTGTTCTGCAATTGCTGGAGAGCAAATAACTGTTTCTTATGATGGAAGTGTTAGTATATGTAATTGTGATTTTAATTATAAAAATAGTTATATTGGAAATATAACAACTTACAGTTTTCAAAAGTTATTAAATATAGAAAATAAAAATATTAATATAAAATGTAAAAGTCCAATTTATAATGAAATATGTTTACAATGCTATGCTTTGCCTATATGTGGAGGTGGTTGTTATAAGCAATATAATAAAAATAATATTGATGTTGGATTTTGTATACATTCAAAATTAATGATGATTAACATATTGGAAGGGAAAATTTAAGGACTTTTGGATAATGATTATGCCGACTTTCTAATTAAGAAAATTTACTTATATAATATACGAGGAGGAAGAGTGAAGAATACAAGTTTATTAGAAAAAAAAGAAAATCAAAGAGAAGAGTACGTTAGGAGAAATAATTGTGGAGAAGTAGTTATGAGTAATTGTGCATGTAATAATTGGAGTACACAAAGCATACTAATAGAAATTATTAAATTAAAAAAGCAAGAATTGATTAATGATTAGTTAATTATTTAAGTCGGCATAATAATTGTTCAAAGGATATATTATGAGTAAAAAAATTTTAAAATTGTTAACACTAAAAGAAAAAAATTTATTGGCAATCGCTATATTATTGGGATCTTTATCTCAGGTTTCTATATCTTACTCTTTTTCTTTATTAACTAATATATTTACAGAAAATGGAGATATAGTAGTTTTTGAGTTGGTTAAGATAGTATTACTTATATTATTTGCCTTATCATTTTCAGGATTTAATTATATTTATATAGGTTTGATAAGGGAAGATATATGCTCTGAAATAAGGAAAAAATCTTTTGAAAACATTATGTATTCTAAGGCTTCAAATATAGCAAAAAAACCTAAGGGATATTTTTATAATGAAATTTTGGCAAAGGTAGATACATGGAAATTTAGATATTTAGATAGCTGGATAAATATAATTACTAGTGCGCTTTCATTATTATGGGTCTTTATATTAATAGCAAGAATAGATATAAAAATAAATCTGTTTCTTATGGTATTTATGTTACCATTAATAATTAATAATGTAGTTTTTCCTAAAAAAATGTGGGAAAGTACGAAAAAGAATATTCAAGAAAATTCTAACTTACTTGAATTCATGAGAGAGTATCTTGAATCAATACTAATAATTAAAAATAATAATTCCTATCAAAATTCTATAAGAAAAGTGGCGAAAGTTGTAGATAAATCAAAAAAAGCTGCTAAAAAAGATCAGTTTCTTTCAAATTTATCAGCTTTCTTTGCGAATGCAGGCGTTACTATTTCTCAAGTATCATCAGTACTACTTAGTTTTATATACTTCACAAGAGGAAATATTGATTTTGGAATGTTTATGACTTTTGTACAACTATCCGTTTATATTCAAGAACCTGTGATAAATATAATCAATTCTTTTATAGGAATATCTACGGTCAAAGAAATTAACGAAAATATAGAGAAAGTCTTAGATATAAATATTGATAATTACAAAAGCAAAAGAGAAATATTTAGGAATATAAAGATTAGAAATGCTAATTATGAGTACAATATAGGCGAAAAAGTTTTTAAGAAAGACTTAAATATTAACTTTGAAGATAATAAAAAATACCTAATTATAGGACATAGTGGATCTGGCAAGTCAACTTTAGTAAAAATTCTTATGAAATATAATGAAAATTATACTGGATCTATCAAATATAATAATGTAGAACTAAGGGAATTGAAAGATGTAGATATAGAAAAACAAATAATGTATGTTCCACAAGATCGTTTTATCTTTAATCAATCAATTAGAGAAAACGTTGATCCACTTGGTGTTCATTCAGATGAAGATATTCTAAAGGTTATTAATGATGTAAACTTATCTTACATATTGGATGAAAATGGATTAGATAGAATTATAGATCAGGATATAAATTCTATTTCTGGTGGCGAAGCATCAAGATTATATATGGCAAAAATTTTATTATCAGATAAAAAGATAATTATTTTAGATGAGATTCTATCAGGCTTAGACAACGATAATTCAAGAAATATAGAAAATTTGATATTAAATTTAGAGGATAAGATGGTAATACATATAGCTCATAATAGTAGCGATGAATATAAAAATAGATATTATAAGAAAGTTGAATTGAAATGAAAAATATAATATTAGATGCAGATGATTTAAATATTAATAATGATTTTGAGGTAGATAATGAGATACTAATTTTGAATAATTTGTTAAAAGACAATGAAATAATAAATATTTCGAAAAGTGTGAAAATTAAAGAAAAGAAAACTTATAATGATAAAATAATTGATCACTTTTTTAAAAATTATAAATTTAATGACATCAACATTTATATTCATGTCACATACAAGAATATTTTAGATGCCTTATATCTTTATTATATTTATCGAGGAAGTAATAAAATAACATTTTTCGGTAACTATTTAAATTATATATCAGATTTTGTGATAGAAAAGTATGACGATATTAATATTTTAAAATTAAACTATCAAAAGCTTTTTGACTGTAATCAGTTGCTATATCATAATAAAAATAAGAACATTTCTATAAATACATTTAATGGTTGTCCATATGTGTGTGAATACTGCGCTTTAAATATACCTTATAAAAGTTATGATAATTATGATGTAGACTATTTTACATTAAATAAATTGATAGGAGAATATGATATCGAATCAGTTTTTTTTACTAATGAATTGTTTTTCAAAAACGTGAAAGATGTTAAAGAGTTTGTAAAATATAAAAATAATTTAAATTACGAGTATTCTTGTAGTATGAGGACAGATGTATTAAATAGGAATGTCATAGATATGTTATGCAAAAGCAAATGTAGATCTATATTTCTAGGAATAGAGAGTGGAAGTATAAAAATACAAAATTATTATAATAAAGTTATTGATAAGAGCCAATTATATAATAATGTTAATTACTTGTTAAATAGTAAAATAAATACTATATGTTCATTTATAATATCTGATCCTAGGGAAACGGAAGATGATTTGAATGAGACCTTGAAATTAATATGGGAATTAAAAAAAATAGAAAGAACTAATAATTACGAAGCTTTAATTATTTTTGAAATCAATAAAATTCAATTTTTTCCTGAGACAGAATTAACTAAAAAATTTTATGATATACTTTTATTAGATTCTCATAAAATAGAAGAAAATTATAGTAAGAATAAAGATGTTTACAGTATTTTACAAAATAAAAAATTACTATCAAATTATTATAATATAAAGAAAAATATAGATGGGACGATTGATAACTTAATAGTCCTTATAGATTATTTTTTTAATACATATATGTATATTGATAAGTCAGTATTATATAGAGATTATTTAGTATCAAATGGTAAATTTTTAAAGTTTTTACAATATATACTAAAAGAAAATTCATTACAGTTAAAATATCTTATATATTTACACAAATCATTCGTATATGGATACGAACAAAAGAAATTCAAAATTTTCTCTTCATTGCTATATAAATTTTTAAGTTTATAAGAGTAGAATTCTATTAATATTATCAAAAGTATTAGTATTTATAAATACTGTGGCATCTTTATTAAATTAAATAACGATCATATATGTTTATATTAAAATTGACTTAGAATTATATAGTAATAGCTTATTTTATAAACTATTTAAAAAATGTATTTTTATAGAAAGTCATTTTAAAATAATTAATAATGCATATAAAGAAAATTAATCTTATGAAAAATATACATATAAAAAAGGATTACTAAAAAATAAAATGTTCTAAAATTGTTATGATAACCTCTACTCTAATTTAACTTCGACGATCTAGCACCGGGATTGTCCTAAATTGTCTAAGAGAATCTACTAACAATGTCACAATGATTATTTATAGTTTTGCAAAATATCTTTACTTTTTTATTCTTCTACAAATTCAATTTTTCCATCATCTAGGCTCTTAATTCTTGCTAAGGAGTAGAGGTCAATTCCCATATCTTCTACAACCTTTCTACCATCAGAGAAAGATTTTTCTATTACTATACCAAGGCCTGCAGGATTTGCTCCGGCTTGTCTTACTAGGGCAACCATTCCCTTGGCAGCTTGACCGTTTGCCAAGAAGTCATCTATCATTAGGACGTTTTCATCTTCATTGAGGAAGTTTTTGGATACTATAAGTTCATTGGTAACTTCTTTAGTGAAGGAATATACAGATGAGTGGTAGACATTATCACCTGTGGTGAGGGATTGTTGTTTTCTTGCGAATACGCATTTTACACCAAGCTCAATAGCAGTAGCTAGGGCTGGGGCAATACCTGATGATTCGACTGTTAGGACCTTGTCGATATTTTTGTCTTTGAAATGTTGAGCAAAGGCCTTGCCCATTTTGAGGATAAGTTCGCTATCTATTTGTTGGTTTAGGAAAGAATCTACTTTTAGGATGTTAGGACCTAGAACGATTCCCTCTTCAAGAATTTTTTCTTCTAGTTCTTTCATATTAACTCCTTATGGATATTTGTTTAGTACTTTTTATTATTATAATGTTTATAATGGTTTTATCAAGATGGAAAGGCTTATCTAATTAAGATAATTAAAAATTTAACCAGAAATTATATAAAAATAATGCATTTAGCCAAATATACGGTAGCATAGATAGTATGAAGAAGGAAGATTTTATTAAAGATTTAATTGGTTTTATTGACCAAAGTCCAGTTTCTTACTATGCTGTAAATAATGCAGTAGATTTTTTGGAAGAAAATGGATATGAGGAGCTAAGGGAAGCTGACTCCTGGGAGCTTGAGGATATGGGTAAGTATTATGTAAAAAGAGATGACACTGCCCTAATCGCCTTTAACCTAAGGTCTGACCTGGTGAAGGGTTTTGACCTTATAGGATCCCACACAGAATCTCCAACCTTTAAGTTAAAGTCTAATGCCGAAATAGCCGATAGTGGTTATTTAAAATTAAATGTTGAAGCTTATGGAGGTATGATTTATTCAACATGGCTTGATAGGACTTTATCCCTTGCAGGTAAGGTTATCTACAAGGAGGATGGGGAGATTAAGACGGACCTTGTTAATATCGATAGGGATCTTTTAACTATTCCCAATGCAGCTATTCACATGAATAGGAATGTGAACAAGGACTTTGCCTACAATCCCCAAAACCACCTCTATCCTATAGTTAAGACTATAAAGGATGGGGCAGAGGCAGATGGCTTTGTTCAAAGACTCCTAGGAGATTATTTGTCAATCGACTCTAAGGATATTATAGATTTTGACCTAAGTCTATACGATAGGCAGAAAGGTTCTATAATTTCTGATTCTATCTACCAAGTTGGTAGGATTGATAATTTGGCATCAGTCCATGCATCACTGAAGGCCTTTGTAGGGACCTTTTCAGTGAAGACCAATGTCCTTATATTAAATGATAATGAAGAGATAGGATCGATGACAAGGACTGGAGCAGATGGGACATTTTTATCTGATGTCTTGAAGCGAATTTGCCTAAGCCTAGATAAGCCTCTAGAAGATTATTATAGGGCAATCGAGAATTCTTTCCTAATAAGTGCAGATGGGGCACATGCTATCCATCCTAATTTCAAAGAGTTTTCCGACCCTACTAATATTGTAAATATGAATGAAGGCCTTGTAGTAAAAATTGCAGCAAATGGTGCTTATTCTACATCAATCGAGACTAAGGCTAGGATAATAAATATTGCAAAGGATCTTGGACTTAACCTTCAATTCTTCCACAATAGGAATGACAAGGTAGGGGGATCTACCATAGGTCCTATCACAGCATCAAGGCTTGGTATTAGATCAATTGATGTGGGAGAAGCTATCCTTGCCATGCACTCTATAAGGGAGAGCGCAGGCGTAGATGATCATTTAGATGCATATCAAATTTATAAGAGATTTTATGAGGAGGATTAAATGGCAATTTTAGAAGTAACCCTAATACCAATCGGTACAAAGACAACATCAGTCAGCCCCTATATAGCTGAGGCAGAGAAGGTTTTGGAAGAGATGGGTGTAAGGTATGAGCTAAATCCAATGGGAACAGTAATTGAAGCTGACATAGACCTCGGTCTTAAGGCTGTAAGGGCCATGCAAGAGCAAGTCTTTGCAAAGGGAGCAGATAGGGTATATACCGTACTAAAGATAGACGATAGACGTGACAAGAAGGCAAGTCTAGAAGAGAAGATTAAATCAGTTAAGGAAAAAATGTAAGTTATAACTTACCTATAATATTTTGGGAGATAATATGAAAAGCAAAAATTTAATATTGGGATTATTTGCATCAGCCCTATTATTCACAGGCTGTGCCAACAATAACACAGAAGGCAACAAAGAAAAAAATGAAGAAGCACCAGTAGAAGAAGAAAGTACAAGCTCTAGTAAGGATACCCTAAAGGTTGCGATGACTATTGAACTTGATAGCTTGGATCCCTTCCTAACTACAGCAGGAGATACCAAGACCTATATGGACCAAGTTTTTGATGGTCTCCTAGATGTTGACGAAAATGGCTCCCTAGTGGAAGACCTAGCTGAGTCTTATGAAATTAGTGAAGATGGATTGACCTATGATTTCAAACTCAAAGAAGGGGTCAAGTTCCATGATGGATCAGACTTTACAGCAGATGATGTTTACTATACTATAGATAAGCTTGCTGGAATTACTAGTGGTGAAGCCCTATCTTCAAACTTCGAAGGGGTAACTGACCTTGAAGTAGTATCACCTACTGAGATCAAAATCATCCTCAAGGAGAAAAATAATTCCTTCATCTATTTGCTTAACCAACCAATAGTTAAAAAAGACTATGAGGATAATGCTACAAAACCACTAGGAACAGGCCCTTACCAATTCGTATCCTACACACCAGGAGAAGGCCTAGTCCTAAAGAGATTTGATGACTACCACAACCAAGACCACCTAGCTAAGATTGAAAATGTCGAAATAATTAGGGTGCCTGATGCCCAAAGTCTAGTCTTGGCGCTTAATAACAAGGACGTTGACCTTGCTTCAGGACTTACCTATGAGCAAATTGATCAATTAGAGGGAGTTGATATCTACTCAAAACCTCAAAACCTTGTCCAAGTCTTTGGTCTCAATAACGATATTGAGCCTTTTAGTGATATCAAGGTAAGACAAGCTCTAGCTCACGCTATAAACAAAGAAGAAATTATAGAAACAGCAGCAGGGGGAAGGGCAGCAGCACTTTATACAACATTTTCACCAGCCCTAAAGGATTACTACAATGACCAAGAAGATCCATATCCTTATGATGTAGAAAAGGCCAAGGAATTATTGAAAGAAGCAGGCTATCCTGATGGTTTTGCTGCAAGCCTTACAGTGCCAAGTGACTATAGGTACCACCTAGAGACAGCAGAGCTAATCCAAGCCCAACTAAGCCAAATCGGTGTTGAGATTACCTTAGATCCAGTAGAATTTTCTACTTGGTTAGACAAGGTTTATCAAAATAGGGACTTTGAAACAACAGTCGGAGGATTCATAGGCTACACTGATCCAATCAGAATTCTTGATAGGTATAGGTCTGATAATACTAAGAACTTTATCAACTACAAGTCAGAAGACTATGATGAGGCCATAGCAGCTGCTAAGTCTGCATCAAGCCAAGAAGAAATAGTTGAAAATGTTAAGAATGCCCAAGACATTATAGCCAAGGATGCTGGTAGTGTCTACCTAACTGACCCAGATTTAATCTATGGTCTAAATGAAGAACTTACTGGATTAAAGACTTATCCAGTTCAAAAATTAAACCTTGAGGATATAGATGTAAAATGATTAAAGCAATAGTAAAAAAACTATTGTCCATCCTACTAACTTTATTTTTTGTTTCCTTGCTAATATTTTTGGTTTTCCAAATTATACCAGGTAATCCTGCAAGAATTATCCTGGGAACCGAAGCAGATCCTGCCCAAGTCCTAGCTATCGAGAGGGAGTTGGGACTTGATAAACCAATTTCGCAAAGATATATAGAGTGGATAGGAGGACTTTTAAGACTTGATATGGGAGAGAGCCTAAAGTACAGGGTTCCTGTTAGTGAACTTTTTCTCAAAAAACTTCCTGTTACCCTATATCTAAGTCTTTTTTCTTTATTTTTATCACTAATAATAGCGATTCCCCTATCAATCCAAATAACCCTAAAGTCTGACAAGTGGTATGCATCAATAATTACAGGAATAACCCAACTCGGCATTTCCATTCCTTCCTTTTGGATGGCCTTTATGCTAATTTATATATTCGCTGTTAAACTTGGGATTTTTAATACCCTATCTTACAATGTCATGGCAGGGGGATTTTTGGATAAGCTCAAGAACTTCTTCTTGCCATCCCTTGCCATAGCTATACCAAATATAGCGACTATTATAAGGTATATGCAGGCGGCTATTTTGGATGAAATGAACAAGGACTATGTGAGAACAGCCAGGATGAAGGGACTTACTATTAGAGAAATCCTCTATAAGCACGTCCTCAAAAACGCTTTGATTCCAGTAATCACAGTTATAGGCATGAGTCTTACATCAAGTGTTGGTGGAAGCCTTATAGTAGAAAATGTTTTTGCTCTTCCAGGGGTAGGATCTTTGATAGTATCATCTATATCATCAAGGGACTTTCCACTAATCCAAAGCGTCGTTGTAGCAGTTGCCTTTTTGGTAATCTTTATTAACCTAATAATAGATATCTTGTACGGGATAATAGATCCTAGAATAAGGAGTGGCAATGATTAAAAATAATAAAATTTCTATAAATTTAGGGAGGGCTATACTTTTTTTCTACTTTGGAGTATTTATCTTGTCATTATTTTGGACACCCTATGATCCAAATGCTATTATGACAAAAGAAAAGCTTATGACCCCATCCCTAGACCATCTCTTGGGAACTGACAATATGGGTAGGGACATCCTATCTAGGCTAATGGAAGGATCCAAATACGCCTTGTTCTTATCCTTTGGAACAGTGAGCCTTGCCCTTGTGATAGGGGCAATAATTGGAGCCAGTGCTGGATATTTTGGTGGACTGGTTGATGAAGTATTGATGAGATTTATCGACTCCCTTATGGCCTTTCCAGGAATACTTTTTGCCATGATGCTAGTTTCGGTATTTGGTGCAAGCCTAGTAAATACGATCTTTGCTATAGGTATTATTTCTGTCCCATACTTTGCTAGGGTTGTAAGGAGTGGGTTCTTGCAAGTGAAAAATGCCCAGTTTGTCAAGAGTGCTCAGGTTAAGGGAGCAAGTCCTATCTATATAGGCATCAACCATATTTTGCCAAATATCAAAAACCAACTAATGGTTGCTATAATCCTTTCAATTTCACAGGCTATCCTAGCTGAAAGTGGCCTATCATATTTGGGACTGGGAGTAAGACCTCCTGATCCATCCTGGGGTAGGATGCTCAAGGAAAGCCAAGTATATTTTTCCAAAGCCCCATACTATTTTATAGCCACAGGAATTTGTCTATCACTTCTAGTTTTAGGCTTTACCCTCTATGGGGAGAAGTTTAGGACAAGAAGACTAAAGGAGAAGGTAAACCATGAATAAATTATTAGAAGTAAAGGACCTAACAGTTGCCTTTCCAACTTCAAATGGCGAAAAATACGCAGTAAACCATATATCATTTGACCTATTTGAAAATGACTTTGTGGGTCTTGTTGGAGAAAGTGGCTGTGGCAAAACCGTAGCGACCCAAACAATTTTGGGAATAGAATCACCATCTGCTATCATTAAGTCAGGCTCTTGCCTATTAAAGGGCAAGGAAATCTTGGGTCTTGATGATAAACAGTGGGCTCCCTATAGGAGTAGAAACATAGCTACAGTCTTCCAAGAGCCTGGTTCTGCCCTAAATCCATTAATCAAAGTAGGTAAGCAAATCGAAGAAGTATTAAAAATCCACTACGACTTTGACAAGAAAAAACGTCTAGACCTAGTCTATACTACTATGGAAAAGTGTGGACTCAAGGATGTAGAGAGCCTCTATCACAAGTACCCCCACGAATTATCCGGTGGTATGCAACAAAGGATAGTGATTTCTATGGCCCTTATAGCAAATCCCAATGTCCTTATAGCTGATGAGCCAACAACAGCCCTAGATGCCAAGGTTCAAAGCCAAATTATAGACCTCTTTAAGGAGATATCCCATATCTACAAGGGAGCCATAGTTTTTATTAGCCACGACCTAAACCTTATAGAAAATATTTCAAAAAAAGTAATGATAATGTATGCTGGTAGGATTGTCGAAAGGGGACTTACTAAAGATGTAATTGATAGTCCTCTCCATCCCTACACCAAGGCCCTCCTTAAGGCTGTGCCAAATTATAAGAAAAGGGGCCAAGACCTATACAATATAAAAGGACGTGTGCCAGATCTTAAAAACAGGTCTAACGAAGGATGTCCCTTTGCTGATAGGTGCGACTTTGTCATGGATAAGTGCTTTAAAACCTATCCTGCGACCACCTACAGGAATGACCATGAGGTAAATTGTCATTTGTATGGAGAATAAGATGGAAAATATTTTAAAAATTCAAGATATTAGTAAGACCTATAAGGGATCGGGCATACTTTTTAGGAAAAAGGACAAGCTAGCCTTAGATCATGTATCCTTTGATATAAAGAAGGGAGAAATATTTGGTCTAGTAGGAGAAAGTGGTTCAGGGAAGACCACCCTATCAAATATAATATTGAGGTTGGTAAAAGAAAGTTCAGGGAAAATTTTATTTAAGGGGAATAATATAGCAAGTTTAAATAAGGATGAGCTAATGAAGTATCGTAGGGAAGTCCAAGTTGTCTTTCAAAATCCCTACCAGGCCCTAAACCCCAAAAAAACTATAGGATTTTCTATAGAAGAGATACTTAAAATTCATGATATTTATAGTAAAGAAGAAAGACGAAAGTTAATTAGGGACCTTCTTGAAGAAATAGAGATGGAAGAAGATGTGCTAAACTACTATCCAGACAGCCTATCAGGTGGGCAAAAGCAAAGGATAGCCATAGCCCAGGCCCTAGTCGTTAATCCTGAATTCTTGATAATAGATGAGGGAGTGAGTGCCTTAGATGTTTCAATCCAAGCACAAATATTAAACTTGATTAGGTCCTTGCAAAAAAAGCATAATTTTACTAGCCTCTTTATATCCCATGATTTGAATGTAATAGCCTATCTTTGTGACAGGATTGGTGTCCTATACAAGGGAGAGCTGGTAGACTTATTTGACACTTACGATTTAGAAAGTGATGATAGGCACGAATATACCAAGGAACTTTTTAAATCTATAAGCCTATAAATAGATATGACCCTCTTTGTTCTTAGTCTGACAAAGAAGGTCATATTTTTTCTCTTCATTTACTTATAAATTTTCCATAAATAGTGTTTAGAAGGATTCCAAAGATAGGATTTACTACCATAGCTACGAGTACTACTGGTAGGGATGGGATAAACATATTTAGTTGGTTGGTAAAACCTAGGGCCATTAGTAGGAAGAGGACTCCGGAAAGGCAAGTACCTAGGGCAAAGATTATGACAATTTTAATATTGTTTAAGTTGGTTTTGCCCATAGATTTTATTAGATAAAAGATAGATACAGAAACTATAATTTTTTCTATAAAGTTAGGGATTTGTCCACCTGGAAAACCAGTTGTCAAGGCACTCATTACTCCACCTGCTACGCCTACTAGTAAGGCTTCTTTTCTATCATCAATCATGATTAATGATATAAACATCATTGATAAGAGAAAGTCTGGTTTAACTCCAAAAAATACTGGTGGTACTACAAAGTGTAGTACAAGTCCAACTGCCATAAAAATTGCTGATATTGTGATATTTCTTGTTTTCATAATAACTCCTTTTTTCACAAAATAAAAAGCCCACTCCTTAATTGGAGCGAGCTTTGACCCACGGTGCCATCCATCTTATCCTTTAAAAGACATCTTTAGATACATACATATCCTATCTCAATAAGGCGAGAATACCCGCAGGCTACTTTTAGTTCACCTTTGATCTAGCAGATCCATTCACTAGGCTAGCTTATGAAAATTCTCATCAACCATTTTCTTTCTGTATAAAGCTTTACCCACTACTACTTCTGCATATGATTTATATTTAGTTAGATTATAGTCCATCAGTTTAAATCTGTCAAGTAGTAAAGTTAAAAAATTGGTAGTAGGTACCTAACTATAAATACAAGAGCTAAGATGTAAACTAGAGGAGATACTTCCTTGCCCTTACCTGTAAATAACTTGATTAGAGCATAAGAAATCATTCCAAAGGAGATTCCCTCAGCTATAGAATAAGTCAAAGGCATCATCAAGATTGTCATGAAGGCTGGGAAGGCTTCACTTATATCCGTAAAATCAATTTCAACAACTGTTGTTATCATAAAGAGTCCTACTGTAACTAGGGCAGCTGATGTAGCAGGTGCTGGAATTATTGAAAATACTGGAAAGAAGAAGGCAGCTACTACAAACAAGATAGCAGTTACTAAAGTAGTAAGTCCAGTCCTACCACCCTCAGCAACACCTGAAGAAGACTCAACAAAGGTTGTTACGGTAGATGTTCCAAGCAAGGCTCCTATTGTTGTTCCGACAGCATCAGAGAAGAGGGCCTTTGAGGCATTTGGCAAATTGCCATCTTCATCAAGCATATTAGCCTTTGTAGCGACCCCTGTTAGAGTACCTAGAGTATCAAAAATATCTACAAACAAGAAGGAGAATAGTACTGAGAACATCTCCAAGGAAAATACATTTGAAAAGTCTAGCTTGAAGGCTACTGGCTTAATTGATGGTGGCAAGGATACTATGTTTGAAGTAGGTAAGCTTGTTACCCCTAGGATTAGAGATATAAGAGTTGATATCAATATTCCCCAAAGTAAGGCTCCCTTTACATTCTTGGCGGTAAGGACCACCATTATAATAAGTGCTATAAAAAATACAAATCCGTTGGCATTTGTGATAGTGCCAAGTTCTAGTGATACATCTCCTGGATTAATAATGCCGGTATTCAAGAGTCCGATTTCTGCAATAAACAAACCGATTCCTACTGATACAGCCTTTTTTAGGTTGATTGGTATTGAATTAAAAATAGCCTCTCTGACTCCCAAGAAAGATAAGACCAAGAAGATAATACCCTCAAAAAATACTGCTGTTAGAGCAAATTGCCAGGTTTTCCCCATTTGCATAACTACTGTGTAGGTAAAGAAGGCATTAAGTCCCATACCTGCAGATAGGGCAAATGGCAAGTTGGCATAAAAGGCCATAAAGAGCATAGCTACTACAGATGCTATAATGGTACTCGTAAAGACAGCACCATAGTCCATGCCTGCCTC
>NZ_JAKZEY010000007.1 GCF_022808955.1 Anaerococcus sp. AGMB09787 | reverse complement strand
TATAATCGAGAATATTCTTAAATTTTTTAAAAGGATGTTTTATGAAAATTAAAGTTGTCAGAGTTAAAAAGAAAAAAGGTGATACTCCATCTAATTGTGGAGTACATAAAACAGGTATAGATGTAGAAAAGTAGGATATGTATAACAATGCGTATACATGGAATAGATTACTTTAAGCCAGAACCAGGTATATTAGAAAAATTAGAGATATTATTAACTACCGATTGTAATGGTAAATGTATTTATTGCTATCAAAGAGATAATTTTTTTAATGACAACAATAGTTTTATGAATAAGAATGTGGCTGATAAAATAATAAATAAATTGAGTGGGATGTATAAAAGAATCAAGACAGTAAGCTTTTTTGGCGGCGAACCTTTACTTAATTTTAATATTATGAAATATATCACTGAAGAGTTAGATAACGATTTTATAATTGATAGATTTATTATAACCTCAAACGGAGTGTTATTTAGTGATGAAATAATAGATTTCCTAATAAAATACAATTTTAAAATAATTATAAGTATTGACGGTCCGGAATATATAAATGATAAATTAAGGGGAAATATACGATATAAAGATATAGTTAATACTATACAAAAAATATCTGAAGTTAATCTATATGATAATCTTGAATTGAATTGCACATATACTAATATTCACAAAGAGAATATAGAGTATGATAAATTAATTTCATTTTTTGATTCATTTAATATAACCTATCATATATCAGATGTAATAACTGAAGATCGTAGACTTAAAATAGATAATCAGGATTATGATAGATACATAAAAAAGTGCATAGAAAATACTTATGAACGAATAATTAATAATTCATTAAACAGAGAAATGATTTCTTATGTTAGGGATTTAATAGAATCTATGGTATATGGATATGCTACAAATAAATTTTGTAATGAGTTTGTTGAAGGAAATTCAGAGACATACGATACTAAGGGCAACAGGCATCATTGTATCAGCCTTATAAAGGAAGATATAGATTTTGAAAAAATCAATAAAATT
Source organism: Anaerococcus sp. AGMB09787 (assembly GCF_022808955.1). GTDB lineage: Bacteria > Bacillota > Clostridia > Tissierellales > Peptoniphilaceae > Anaerococcus. The sequence goes on along the minus strand of NZ_JAKZEY010000007.1, from coordinate 45,532 downwards.
AACACTAAGGATAGGTATCCTTGCAATGAGTGTCGGGCAAATAATATATGTAGCGATTGTATAGTTAGATTTTTTTATGGAAAATCAAAGCAAATTTCAAGATTGAATGATTGCAAAAAGAAGATATACTACGAATATTCTGTAAATTATTTAATAAAGATATATGATCGTAGTATTGATGAACTTGAAAAATTGTTCAATAATTATATAAATTTTTGGTGATTAATTTTATAGTATGAAAAATTACGATTTATTTGCTAAGAAAAATTTAAATTTTTTGGATATAGTCCATATCCCTTTTTATTATTCAAGGGGATGTTCAATTGCTTTACTTGTATTGAGCTTTTTTAACGGGTTTATTCCTCTTATATCATTAAAAGCCATATCATCCTTTATAGATTCTATGGCTTTATTTGTAAAGGAGGGTATCTTCATTGGAGATATTTATATATATTTATCACTTATAGTTATAAGTTTGATTTATACATATTTATATCCGATAATAAGTGACTATGTTAAATTAAAATTAAAAAATAGTTTAAGTGAAACTTTTACTGTTGAATTAGTAGAAACTATAGGAACTTTGAAATATAAATATTTTGAAAATCCGGAAAGCCTTGATATGATTTCAAGAATAGTTGATAATCCGGAAACTTATTTGTCTGATTCTTATCTGAATTTACTTAGGGCAGGAAGCTTAATTATAAAAATCTTAAGTATTATTTTCTTTCTCTTTGTTAAAATTCCACAGGCTACTTTTATTATAACTTTGGTATCTATTCCTGGTATTTTTCTAGCAATTAAGGCTGGTAAAGTAAATTATAAAGCAAGTATAGATCAGGAGAGGCACAAAAGATATGCAAATTATTTTTCCGGTCTTTTAACAGGGAGAGATTTTGTAAAAGAAAGAAGTCTTTTTAATTATTCACAAGAAATAAAGGCTAGATGGTATGAAGAATATGAGAAAGCTAGGATTATAAAAAGAAAGGCTAGTCTAAAATGGCTATCGGGTTCTGAAATATCAGGTCTATTAACTTCCTTTTTGATAGGACTTATTATTTTAATTATTCTTAATCCTTTAAAGAAAGGTAATTTAACTTTCGGAACATTTGTTGCTATAGTAAATGCAATTATATCTTTAATACCCAACCTATCACGGGAACTTCCTGAATATAGCGAAAGTTTGTCTAATTCAATGAACTTTTTGCATTATATGGAGAAGTTAATAAATTTAGATAAAGACTTAACTTACTTATCCCTACCTTCCAAAGAAAGATTCGAAATTAAAAGCATAGAATTTAAAAATCTTTCATTCAAATATCCAGGAACTGATAGGTATGTGTTGCATAAGCTAAATTTTACTATGAATGATAAAAAACATTATGCCCTAGTGGGTAAAAATGGATGTGGTAAAAGTACACTTATAAAAATTTTAACTGGACTTTATGATGAATATGAGGGTGAAGTACTTATAAATGGTATATCGCTTAAGAATTATAAGAATGAAGAATTGAAAGCTATTTTCTCAGTTATTTATCAAGATTATGCAAAATATGGCATTACTATTAGGGAAAATATCGAGCTTGGTGATGTAAATAATTTTGATAATGGAATAAATGAGAAAAAAATTAATAGGATTTCTAGAAGTTTAGGTATATTTGATTTAAGTAATACTCTTAGTAAGGGTTTAGATACACCTTTAGGTAAAATAAAAAGAGAAAGTGTTGATCTTTCAGGAGGACAATGGCAAAAAATCGCCATAGCAAGGGCTATGATGAGTGATGCGCCAGTAAGAGTCCTTGATGAGCCTACTTCAAATCTGGATCCATTTAGTGAAAATGACTTATATGAAATATTTAAAAGAGAAAATAAGGATAAGCTTGCAATATTTATTAGTCATCGATTGGCTTCTACAGTTTTTGCTGACAAGATATTTGTATTTGATGATGGAAGACTTGTAGAAGAAGGAGATTATAAAAGTCTAATGAGCATAGACGGACTTTATAGACAGATGTTTAATGAGCAAAAGAAATGGTACGAAGATGAAAAATAAATTTGATTTTAAGAACATATATTATTCTTTTAAAATTGTTGTAAAAGCATCTCCTTTATATTTTTTGCTTATAGCTTGTATAAATTTTACTTTAGGGTTTATCTTGGCATATAATACTGTTAGGCTTGATCAATTTTTAAATGTGGTTGATTATTATATCAAAGGTAAGGTCGATATTTCGATTGTCTTTGTAAATTTTCTAATCTTATTATTGACTATATTAGCAAATCCAGTTTTTAATGGCATAAATACGACATTGTCAAGTGATTTTGAGCTTAAAGTTCAAGGAAAGATTGAAAAAGAATTTAATCTCAAATGTTCTAAAGAATCACCTATTAAATTTGAATCATCAGAATATTTGAATACAATAAATAAGGCACATAAGGGAATAAATAGTATAGTTCAACTAGTAACTGGACTAAGTCTTGGTATTTTTACTTATATTCCTTATTTTATAACATTAGGAATATATTTATATAGGATAAGGCCTATCCTTATATTTATTTTATTTTTATTCATTATTGGACCGATACTTTCACAATTGTTTAAGAAGAAATTATACGCAAGATTGGAAAATAATGTAAGCTATTTTCGTAGGGAGTGTGATCATTATAAAGAATGTTTAATAGCTAGTGATAAACTTAAAGAGACAAGAATGTTAGGGGCTTTTCATTTTTTTATGGGAAGATATAAGGATAAATTAAAAGTGATGAATCGAGAGTCTTTAGATACTCAAGTAAAATCATCAAAAATTGAATTCGTTTTTAAGATTCCTTTATTTATTGCCAATATAATAAGTTTATTGATGTTATCAAAGTATTTGATGGGCGGATTTATTAGTATAGGAAATTTTGGTGCTGTTATAGGATCTATCAATATGCTTATGATGATGGCTGAAGAATTTATATTTTATGTAATAGGATCCGCCATAAAACAGGTGGTCTATGTAGAAAATTATATTAACTTCATAGAAGTTAAAGATAAGAAATATAAAAAAATCAGCATGGAAAGCTCTCCTGAAATAGTTTTACATAATATTTCATTTACCTATCCATTAAGTAAGACTAAATCATTGTCTAATATAAATCTTGTCATAAATAGAGGAGATACAATTGCCATAGTTGGTGAAAACGGATCGGGAAAGTCAACTCTTGCAAGTATTATAGGTGGAATTTATAGACCTACATCGGGTTTTATAAGCTATGATGGTAGAAACCCTTGTAAAGAAGACGAAGACATAAGTCTTAATGTCTCTGCAGTGTTTCAAAATTTTTGTAAATACAAGATGAGCCTTTTTGATAACATAGTTATAAGTGATTTTAGTAAAAATATATCAGATTTTTCTATAAGGGAAAGTTTAGAGAAGAGCAATTTAGTATTAAATAAAAGCGTCTTTCCTAAGGGAATGGAAACAATGTTGTCTAGAGACTTTGGAGGAGTTGATCTTTCAGGTGGACAATGGCAAAAGGTTGCTATTGCCAGAGGACTTTACAAAGGCTCAAAAATTATAATCCTTGATGAGCCCACTTCTGCCATAGACCCTATTGAAGAGAGCGGGTTATTCAATAACTTTCTAACTATGGCTAAGGGGAAAACTGCTATAATCATAACCCATCGTATGGCTATGACTAGATTCGTTGATAAGATAATAGTCATGGACAAGGGCTGTGTAAGGGAATTTGGTTCGCATGAAGAATTAATGGAGAAAAAGGGCCTCTATAAAGATCTATACTTAAGTCAAAGGAGGGCTTATAAAGGTTAGTAGTGAGGTTTTATTAAACAAGGGGCTTTCTCTTTTGATTTAAAATCATATACTTATATTAGATATATATAAATCCATCATGGCCTAGTGGTGGATTTTTGATAGTGCCCGTATAATTGTGTAAAAAGAAAAAGGTCATTTGAAACCTAAACTAGTACAATGTTTTTAACCACAAAAACAACTAGGAGGAACAAATGACCCAATTACATTTTACAATTAATCAAGAAGAAATACAAAATTTAATTAATGAATCTGTAAATAATAAAATTGCTAAATCTATCCTAACAAAAGTTTTTAATGAACTTATGGAAAAAGAAAGAGATGAATACTTAGATAATCAAGCCTATCAAAGAGATCCTAATAGGAGCACTTACCGTAATGGATACTATGAACGTGACTATACGACAAAAATAGGAACTTTAACCCTAAGAGTACCTAGAACAAGGGATGGTAAATTCTCGACAGAGCTATTCGAAAGATATCAAAGAAATGAAAAAGCTCTACTTGCAACCATGTTAGAAATGTACATCCAAGGAGTATCAACAAGAAAAGTATCCAAGGTAATAGAAAACATGTGTGGTAAAATATATTCCAAATCCTTTGTATCATCCTTAACTAAAGAGCTAGATGAAGAAGTAAAACTATGGAGAAATAGTGATCTAAGCACAATAACATATCCCTACATACTTGTAGATGTAGTATACATAAAAGTAAGAGAAAACAATAGAGTAGTATCAAAAGCTTGCCATATAGCAATAGGAATAAATGAAAAAGGAAATAGAGAAATCATAGGCTTAGATCTAAGTGAGGGTGAAAGTGAATACTCATGGTCAAACTTCTTTGAATATTTAAAAGCTAGGGGACTATCTGGAGTTAAAATGGTAATATCAGATGCTCACAAAGGTCTAGTCAAAGCAATAAAAGAAACATTTATAAATGTATCATGGCAAAGATGTCAAGTCCATTTTCTAAGAAACATCCTATCAAAAGCACCAAAGAAAAACACTGAAGAATTTAGGGCAGATATGAAGTCTTTATTTAAAATTCAAGATATATCTCTAGCAAGAAAAATGAAAGATGAGATATTCGTAAAATATGAAAACGAAAAGAAATTTCAAAACTCTTTAAAGACCTTAGATGAAGGATTTGAAGATACTTTTGCATATCTAGCTAATGATGTAATTCATAGTAGACTTAGGTCAACAAATTGCATAGAAAGATTAAATCAAGAAGTTAGAAGACGAGAGAAAGTCGTTAGGATATTTCCTAATGAAAAATCTGCTATGCGCTTAATAGGTTCAATCCTCATTGATATCAATGAGGACCTCCTAACATCTTCTAAATTGTATATTAAAATGAAATAGTAAATATTGTACTAGATTAATTTACACAATATTATGGACTTGACTCTAAAAACATAAATTCAATAATTAATTTGTGTGATCTACCTGAAAATTATTATAATTTATATGATAAATTATTTATGAGAGTAGGAAAAATTTTCTTTTCGTTTTTATATAAATACGGAACAAAAGAGCAATTTATATATATATATCTGCTAATCAAAGTAAAGAAGATTTACTAGAAACTTATGATGATTTAGCAAGAGAAGCAGAAAAATTTACTTTAGATATTATAAAAAAAGAATTTAATCGAGGATGTTATGAAAATTATAGGAGACTTTTTTAAATATAATAAGCTTTACTCCCGGCTCATATCATTTTTGTCTATTTTGCTAGGATTTTTAAATTTTTATTCCCTTTACTTAATTTTTGAGGTATCGAGCTTTATTGTAGAAAAGAATGAGGATATATTAGGAACTTTTGTTTTATTTGCTATAAGTCTCTTGGTTAAGAAATTTGCTGAAAGTGTAACTACTTATTTGATTAATAAGAAGACATACTTGGAAGAGAAGGATTATTTCACAAAGATTTATCTAGATAAACCTTTAAGTTTAGTAGATAGCGAAAATGCTAACTACCAAAGAGATTATAGTATTTTGGCTAATTTTTTAAAAGATAGGAGGACATATTTTATTAGCCTAGCTAATATTATTAAGGGGATAGCTTACTTAATAAGTGTATATGTTTTTATATTTAATATAAACTTTTATTTGTTTCTAATTTTTATAATCTCAGCCTTACTATATATTCCTATAAATATAAAAGTTTCTCAAAAGAACAAAGCGATTTGGCCAGAGTATATGGGCAATATGAGAGTTTCAAATATTATTGACAAAATTTTGATAGATAAAGACCACTTGTATGAGAGAAATTTATTTAATTTTAAGGACTACATACAGGCAAAATTTTCTAAATCTTTTGATAAGGGCAGTAGAAGTAATCGAAAGTTAGGGAAAAGTAAATTTATCCTAGAAGCTATCTTGTTGGTACTATCAATTCTAACAACAGGAGTATCTATATTATTATCAGCGTGTTTAGACCAGAATTCATCTATATCATTTTCAAAAATAATATTAATCTTATCATTAAAATTAGGCGCTGATGGAGTGATTCAAAATATCTTGGCAGATAAGGATTTATTTAACCAATATAATTTAGCCTTAGATATTATGGATAAGCTAGTTTTAAAACCAAGACCTAATAACGAATATAGAGTAAAGGAAGAATTTAGCAAGTATAAGATAGACTTTAAGAATGTGTATTTTTCTTATCCAGGATCAAATAAATATACACTAGAAGATTTTTCCTATACCTTTACTTCAGGTATTTCCTACTTAATAATAGGTGAAAATGGAGCAGGAAAATCAACTTTGATAAAACTTTTATTGGGTTTATATGAGCCTACAAAAGGAGAAGTTACTATAAATGGAATACCCACTTATAGTCTAAGCAGTCAAGATAAGAGAAATTTATTTTCTATCTTATTACAAGATTCTAGCAAATATCCTTTTACTATCAAAGATAATATCGATTTATCAGTTAAAGCCAAGACCAGCTATTCAGAAGATATACTGAAGCTTGCTAAAAAATTTCCTCACGGCTTACAGGCAAATCTATCTAAATTAGATGATAGTCCCGTAGACCTATCTGGCGGCCAATGGCAAAAAGTATTTATGGAAAGAGTATACAAAGACAAAAACAAGGTTTTGATTTTAGATGAACCTACAGCTAGCCTTGATCCTATATCTGAGCTTAATTTTTATAAGAATATAGATAAGTTTACAGATGATAACTTGTCGATATTTATATCACATAGGATGGGAATAGTGTCGATATGTGATAAGATCTTGGTGTTGAAGGACAATAAACTCTTTGAAGAGGGGACATTTGATGAATTGATGGATAAAAAAGAGGAATTCTATGGTTTATATCAGGCACAAAAGAAATTGTACAAATAAGTTTTCAAAAATTAAGAGGGCTATTAGAGAATTTCTAAAAATTGATAGAAAAACTTTTGTAATTATTGCTTTCGTAGAGATAGGGTTTACTTTTGTAAATTTTCTAGCTTTATTTGCTCTTAACAACCTATTACAAGTCTTAGGGAAAAAGAATTCTATAAGTTATTTTGCCTTAGTAGTTGAAGCTTTGTTAATATATTTATTTGTTGTCTTGATCTTACAAGTTAAAAAGTCCTTCTTTAATTCCTATTATGTCCAATTTGTCTTGCTGCCTAGTTTTGAAAAGAAGTTTAAATTACATATGCAAGATATAAGTTCAAATATAGAGCCTATAAAATTTGAAGATAGGAAAATCTATAGGGACATATATGAGGCAAGTGTGTCTGCTACTAATATTTTTAGGCTTGTAGAAATATCTATAGAAAAAATAGGATTGATTTTAAATTTTATACTACTTTCTGTATTTTTTATAAATTTAAGCTGGACATACTTACTATTTTTGCTATTATCTTTGATATTAGGTTATATAGAAAATAATAGTAAGCATAGGATAATCGATGAAAGCAAGGATGAAATCCATAAATTTACTTTAAAAAAGTTGGAAATAACCGACTTATTAACTAGGCCAGGATATGTAAGAGATAATGAGATCTACAATTTCTATACATTTATAAAGTGTAAATGTGATAAGCTTTTTGATAATTTTGAAAAGACAGCCCAAAAAGTTAATAATGATTTAGCCTTTAAGGCAGGTAAAATAAAGATATTGTCCCTAATATTAAATATAGCCTTGTATTTTTACTTATATTATATTCTTATGGTGAGGAAAGATTTCGTAGGCTTTGCCTTAAGTTTCTTTGCTATGAGAATGATTCTTCAAACAAGCGAACAATATTCAAGCCTATCAAGTTATGAAGGAATATTTATTGATATGACAGAAGCCTACTTTAAATTCTATAAGACTTATAAAGATGCTAAGAAAAAAGCATTGTCAGAAGATTTTAATAACTTTTTAGAATTTAAAAATATCAAATTTAAATACCCTAATTCCACGAATTATACCCTAGATAAGTTGGATTTAAAGATAGAAAAAGGCAAGACCTATGTCATTGTTGGAGAAAATGGCTCAGGTAAAACAAGCCTTGTAAGTATTATATTGGGTTTATACAAGGCAGAAAGTGGAAGTGTGTTAGTAGATGGCTCTAGGGTAGATGTAGACTTATTAGATACTTATACGGATAAGAGCGCAACTTTTCAAAATTATGCCAAATATCCTCTTTCTATTATAGAAAATGTTACAATATCCGATACTAAAGCAAGTAAAGATAGGGCTATAAATATCTTAGATAAGTCATCCTTTAGAACTTTTCCCTATGAAAAAATAGTAGGTGAGGACCTAGGAGATTTTAATTTGTCAAAAGGTCAATGGCAAGAGCTAGCGATATTAAGATGCATATATAGGAATAGAAATTTCGTTATTTTTGATGAGCCAACTAATGATATAGATCCCCTAAAGGAAGAGAAAATATTTAAGTTCTTAGAAAAATATAAGGAAAATAGAACCATGATAATTATTTCCCATAAATTACTTAGTGCAAAACTTGCTGATGAGATAATAGTAATGGCAGATGGGGAGATTAGCCAACGAGGAAGCTTTGATAAACTTAGGGGAGAAGAAGGAGCCTTTAAAAGAATTTGGGACGCAAAAAGTGAGTCTTTTAGGTAAAAATAGAAAAATTACTTTACTTTCAAGTATATTCTCCTAATAGGGGTTAGTTAAGTGAACTTTCATTGAAAAATTATTATATATGAGGTATCTTCATAAAAACTGGAAATAAGTACAGCCATGCAAAATGGAAGATAAAATTAATAGATAATAGAGATAAAAAGGGTCTTAGGCAAAGTAAAGTGGATGATTTTACTATAATTAGACTGGATATATTAATAACAAGGAGAAGACTATGACTATGAATATAAACTGGTTTCCGGGTCATATGAAAAAGACCAAGGAAATGATAATAGATAATCTAAAGCTAGTGGATATAGTTTTGGAGATTATCGATTCGAGGATTCCTATATCTAGTAGAAATCCTATGATAGATGAGATAATCGGTGATAAGCCTAGGATGATTATTATGAACAAGGCTGACCTATCAGATAAGCAAGAAAATGCTAGGTGGCTTGAGAAATTTAAGGAAGAAGGGATTGCTTCTATAGCTATATCTAGCAAGGAAAGGGTAAATGTCGACAGGATTTATGCCCTTGCGAAAGGACTCTTGAAGGAAAAGTTCGATAGGAACAAGGAAAAGAGCATAGAAAATCCTTTAATCAAAATAATGATAGTAGGAGTTCCAAATTCCGGCAAGTCCACCTTTATAAATAATGTTTCTCAGAAAAAAGGAGCTAGAGTTGGAAATAGACCTGGAGTAACACAAACAAAGCAGTGGATAAAGACGAAATCTAATATACAGCTATTGGATACTCCCGGAGTCCTATGGCCTAAGTTTGACGAAGTAACAGGCCTTAACCTATCCTTTACCAATGCCATCAAGGATGAAGTTTTAAATATAGAAGATTTGACAATGAAGTTTATCGAGCTAATGAAGGAAGCCTACCCTGATAACTTGAATGAAAGATACGGAATTAAGGCAGAAGACCTAAGTCCTATAGAAATCTATGAGGCCATTGCTAAAAAACGTGGAGCAATAATAAGGGGCGGAGATTTTGATTATACAAGAACTGCTAATATTATCCTGAATGATTTTAGGTCAGGTAAACTTGGAAGAATAACCTTAGAAAGACTATGATATACTCAGACTACAACGACCAAATAAAAAAAGAAATATACGACAAGTACGACCTTGTAGCAGGGATTGATGAAGTGGGCAGGGGGCCTCTGGCAGGGCCAGTCGTGGCCTGTGCAGTGATTATGAAGAAGGATTCCCATATAGAGGGAGTAACTGACTCCAAGAAACTAAGTCGCAAGAAGATGCTAGCTCTTAAGGAAGATATCCTAAAGGACGCTCTCGCCTATGCATACGGCTATGGAAATCCTCACTTGATTGATGAGATTAATATCAAAAATGCCACCCACAGGGCCATGGAGGATGCTCTAAATCAATTAAAGCTAAGGCCTGATATAGTTCTGATAGATGCAGAGAGGATTAATACAGATATCAACCAGCTAAATATAGTGAAGGGTGACCTCAAGGAATATGCAATATCAGCTGCCTCCATCCTAGCCAAGATTAGACGAGATGATATAATGATTAATTTTTCTAAAATATATAGGGGCTATGGCTTTGAAACCAATATGGGCTATGGGACCAGGGCACATTATAGGGCGCTAGAAGAATATGGGGAGACTCCTATCCATAGGAAAAGTTTCCTAAAGAAGTTTCACGAAAGGCAGTTAAGTATCTATGACCTATAAGAAAAATCTGGGTGACTACGGGGAAAATCTAGTAGCCACCTACCTAGAAGAAAAATCTTATAAAATCCTTGCTAGAAACTATAGGAAGCCCTATGGAGAAGTCGATATAATTGCCAGGAAGGATAAGCTTATAGCCTTTGTAGAGGTGAAAACAAGGTCCAATAATAACTTCTCTAATCCCAGGGAGGCTGTTAACTTCGCCAAGCAGCAAAGGATTATCAAGGCTAGCCAAGCCTTCCTTATAGAGAAAAATCTGACTGATTATATAATGAGATTTGATGTGTGCGAAGTTTTGGTGGAAGAAAAGGAATTGAATTATATAGAAAACGCTTTTTAGAAGGAGGATACTATGAAAGTAAATGAGATAAGACAAGATGACTTTAAATTTGTTGATTTTTCAAAGGATGAGCTAAGGACAAACCTTGCGAGGATAAGTAGGATATGCGAGAATTTCAAAATTCCAGTATTGATCTTGATAGACGGCTGGGAATCTTCTGGTAGAGGCTATATAGTGAGCCAACTTAGTAAGGACCTTAACCCCAAGTATTTTGATGTAGATGTAGCAGGGGATAATCCTGACTACGGGAACTACTCTTTTATAAGGGATGCCTGGGTCAATTCTCCAGCCAAATCCCACATCAAAATCCAAACCAAGTCTTATTATTATGACTTGTTTGAAAACCTTGATGCTGATAAAGATGAGATCAAGGCTAAGGTTGAAGAAATCGAAAATTTTGAAAAAATGCTAACCGATGACCAAGCCATAGTAATAAAAATCTTCCTAGATATAGACGAGAAAACTCAAAAGGAAAGGCTAGAAGACTTGAAGGATTCCTACAAGCAATCTTTCTATGTTAAGGACCTTGATAAGAGACAAGTTAAAAACCATAAGGACTTTAAGAAAAACTTTAAAAGTATTATAGGGCAAACTAGCTTTGACTTCGCTAGGTGGAATGTCATAGAAGCTAGTGATACCAAGAATGCTAGCAAGGAAGTCTTGGGGATTTTGTCTGAAATACTAACCCTAGGTATAGAGAGAGTCGGCAACCAACAAAAGGATGAAACAGCTTTCGAGAGGTCCTATGACAAAAAATCCCACACTATAGAAAATCTAGACCTAGTGAAGGCCATGGATGATGAAGAATACCAAGAAAAAAAGGATAAGCTCCAAGAAGAAGTAGCAGAGACCATGTATAAGCTCTATGACAAGGGAATAGCCTCAGCCCTAGTCTTTGAGGGGGTAGATGCTGCCGGTAAGGACGGGGCCATAAAGAGGCTCATCAAGGATGTAGACCCAAGGCTTTATACAGTCCACGCCATATCAGCACCTACAGAGCTTGAACTTAGCCACCACTACCTATGGAGATTTTATAATAGACTTGCCAAGAAGGGCTATGTATCAATCTTCTCAAGGTCTTGGTATGGTAGGGTCATGGTTGAGAGGATAGAGGGCTTTGCGAGTATTGGAGAATGGGACAGGGCCTTTGAAGAAATAAAGAAGTTCGAGAAGTTCCTAGTTAAAAACAAGACCATGGTCCTCAAGTTCTTCGTAGTTATTGATAAGGATGTCCAACTAGAGAGGTTTAAGGATAGGGAGATAGAACCAGATAAGAGGTACAAGATAACTGACGAAGACTGGAGAAATAGGGAGAAGTGGGATCCATATATAGAAGCAATGAATGAAATGCTTGATAGGACCACCACCGACTATGCCCCATGGATTGTGGTAGAGGGCAATGACAAAAAATATGCAAGAATTAAGGTTATGGAAGAATACCTTGACTATGCCAAGAAATTCCTAAAGGAAATAGATTAGTTTTATGGAGGAATGCTTAGCCGATGAATCTCAAGATGACCAAGGAAGAAGTAATCCTTTATTTAAATTTTATTTACCTAAATAATTCCCTTATTTTAAAAATCTATGATGCGACAGGATTTGAGAATTTTTTCGAGAGAGATAGGAAGTTCTATGATTTTTTGACAGATAAGCAATACGAAAAGATCTTCTCTGATACAAATATCGAAGCCTTCAGGGTTTATTATGATAAGGTCAAGACCTATGGCTATGACTATGTAACCTTTCTCGATGAGGACTATCCTATTAACCTACGAAATATAGACGACAGGCCAGCTATCCTTTACTATAAAGGAAGACTTGATAGCCTAGCTGACAAAAATTCTTTAGCCTTTGTTGGCTCTCGTAAATGTACTCCTTATGGGAGGTGGGTAACAAAGACCCTCGTAACCGACATAGCTAGCTACGGCCTTACTACTGTATCAGGTCTTGCCTATGGAATTGATGCAGTTTGCCATAGGGAGACCCTTGATAGGGGCAAGAGAACCATAGGGGTTATAGGCTGTGGGATAGATAAGATATATCCCAAGCAAAATAAGGATCTCTACCAAGCTATGGAGGAGAAGGGCCTTATCTTATCAGAATTTCCCCTAGGCACAGAACCTGTTGCCTACAACTTCCCTAGGAGAAATAGGATCATATCAGGCATTTCCCTAGGAACAGTAGTAGTAGAAGCCAAGGAAAAATCAGGGACAATGATAACGACCAAGTGCGCCTTAGAGCAGGGGAGGGAAGTTTTTGCAGTGCCTGGCAATATTAATTCCATTTACTCCAAAGGAACTAATAAACTAATCCAAGAGGGGGCAAAACTCGTCCTAAGGGCAGAAGATATAATCGAAGAGCTTGACTATTTGATAGAAAAGATAGAAGAAAAAAGAACTTTGGACCTAAGTGGGCTTGATAAAGATGAAGGTCTAGTAGTAAGATATATTGAAGAATATCCATCAATTGGCGTAGATAAGTTAGTCGACTTAACTAATAAGCCAGTTGAAGAAATAAATTACCTCTTGACTTCATTAGAGCTAAAAGATTATATAGAAAACATAGGAAATGACGAATTTACAATAAAGGAGTGATAATTTGGCTAAGAATTTAGTTATAGTAGAATCGCCTACTAAAGCCAAGTCAATATCAAAGATGCTTGGAAGAAATTACAAGGTTATGGCAACAGTAGGCCACCTGAGAGACCTTCCCAAGAGCAAGTTTGGAGTAGATATAGAAAATAACTTCGAACCTCAATATATAAAGGTTAGGGGCAAGGCTAAAACTATAAATGAATTAAAAAAAGAATCAGAAAAGGCTGAGAAAGTGTATCTCGCGACAGACCCTGATAGGGAGGGAGAAGCTATTAGCTGGCACCTCCAATATCTGCTGGGACTTGACCCAAAGGATGAAAATAGGGTAGAATTCCATGAAATAACCAAGGAAAATGTCAAGGAAGCCATGAAGCACCCTAGAAAAATCAACCAAGACCTAGTAGACGCCCAACAGGCAAGGAGGGTGATGGATAGGATAGTAGGATATGAGCTAAGTCCCCTCCTATGGAAGAGGGTAAAAAGTGGTCTAAGTGCTGGTAGAGTCCAATCAGTTGCCCTAAAACTTGTAGTAGATAGGCAAAAAGAAATTGACGACTTCAAACCAGAAGAATACTGGACAATAACAGCCCACCATAACTACCAAAAAATGAAATTCGATTCAGAATTTTATGGCAATGATAAGAAAAAAATAAAAATCTCCAACGAAGAAGGTGCTAATAAGGTCTTAAATAAAATATCTAAGGACAAATTTAAGGTAGTAGGTGTTAATAAGACCAAAAAAAGGAGAAAACCTCCAAAGCCTTACACAACATCAACCCTCCAACAAGACGCTTCCAATAAGTTGGGCTTTTCGACCAAATTTACCATGCAGCTAGCCCAACAACTATTTGAGGGTATAAACATAGGTAGTGAGGGTAGTGTCGGACTAATAACCTACATGAGAACTGATGCCAATAGGATTTCAAAGGAAATAGTAAATGATGCTCTAGCCTACATCAAGGAAAAATACGGTGATGACTACGCAGGCAAGGGTAACACCTATGGAGGCAAGAAAAAAGGCTCACAAGACGCTCACGAGGCCATAAGACCTACATCAATCTATAGGACCCCTATAGAGATAAAGGACTACCTATCAGATCCCCAATACAAACTCTACAAGCTAATATGGCAAAGAGTAGTAGCTAGCCAAATGAGCGACTATGTATATGAATCAACCCAAGTTAGCCTAGATAATGAGGGGATTATCTTTAAGGCCAATGGTAAAATTACGATTTTTGAAGGATACAACAAGCTAAATCCAAACAAGGAAAATGAAAACATCCTCCCAGACCTCAAAAAAGGAGATGTCTTTGGAGCAGAAAAGATTGATAAGGACCAACACTTTACCAAGCCTCCAGCAAGGTACACTGAGGCTTCCTTAGTAAAAACCCTAGAAGAATATGGTATAGGCAGACCTTCTACCTATTCTGCTACCATCAACCAAATAATAAGTAGAAACTATGTAGAATTTGAAGGGAAGTCCATTTATCCAACAGAACTAGGCATAACTGTCAATCAATTTCTCCAAGAAAACTTTGAGGACTTTATAAACATAGAATTTACGGCATTTATGGAAGATAAGCTCGATAAGATTGCAGAAGGGGAGTCCTTCTGGAAGGATGACCTAGGAAGCTTCTACTCAAGTTTTGAAAAAGATATAAAAGAGGTCAAAAAAGATAGCAAGGACTACAAGGTAAAAGATGAAGTCCTTGACGAAAAATGTCCAAAGTGTGGTAGAAATCTCGCCATAAAACACGGCAGAAATGGTAAATTTATAGGCTGTACCGGTTTTCCTGATTGCGACTATACAAGGTCAATTGTCAAATCCACCGGGGTCAAATGCCCTCAATGTGGTGATGGAGAGCTAATCGAGAAGGTCAGCAAAAAAGGCAAGAGATTTTATGGTTGTTCCAACTATCCAAAATGTGACTTCGCCCTCTGGGACCCTCCAACAGGAGAAACCTGTCCAAAGTGTGGCTCACTTTTGGTTCACAAGAAAAATAGGTCAACAGACGAAATCAGATGCTCATCTTGTGATTATGTAAAAGAAAAAAGAAGATAAAAAATTAAAAATAAATCGTTCCAGCTTAGAAAATCTAGTTAATCACTAGGCTTGCACTTCGTGGATGCAAGTCCACTGGTTAAGTAACCATTGTGAAGCTTTATCTAAGACTATGGGACGATTTATTTTCTTAAAGATCCATCGAAAATTATTTAAGGTCTATATTTTTATATCTCAGATTAGATAGATCATCATTATGGGTAATTATTAGAACAATCTTATCTTTGGCTAGATTTCTTATTATATCTTTCATTATTTCTTTGTTAACAGGATCTACTCCTTCAAAGGGCTCATCGAATAAGTAAATGGAGGCCTTTGCATTTATAGTTCTTAAGAAAAGAAATAATCTTTTTTCTCCACCTGAGAAACTATCAGCGGTATCTTCCCTTTTTCTAAATTTTTCTATTAAATCAAGTGAAAGCTTATTTAATTTATTTTTATTAAAAAGGCTTATGTTATCAAGTAAATTGCTCGCAAATAGCGTATCATTTTGGTTCATGTAAGCAAGATTTGGATAAGTTTTACTTAAATTTAATTGAACTTTTCCTGAAAAATCATTATATAAGCCTGCTATTATGTTAAATAAGGTAGTCTTTCCATTTCCATTTTGTCCACATATCCTATATAGACCAGGGCTATCTATATTTAAATTTAGCTTATCAATTACTTGATTTTTACCATAAGAGTAAGATAAGTTTGATGTTTTAATCATAGGATATCCATAAGATAGATCTCTCATATCATTTTTATTAATCTTAGAATTTATAATTGGTTCTATTCTATCAACTACAGGTTCTAAATTATTTTTCATAGCCTTAAAATAAAAAAGTTCTGAAATTGGTAGATACACAGCATCTAAAAAACCAAAAATAGCAACCATAGTTCCTATGGTCATATTACCTGATATGATTCTTACAATAGATAAGCCCAAGATTGCTACTGGCATAAAGCTTGTTAGGAAGTTTCTTATAAAATAAAAGATGGCTGTCCATTTTTGAAGCCCCTTTTCTTTAAGATAAAGCTCATTTGTCTTTTTTTCTGCTTCATTACCTATTATATTTTCTAGCTTGTATGATTTTATTGTCATCAGATTATTTAAAATATCTATAAAAGAATTATTTAATTTATCTTTTTGTATGTAGCCTTCATCTACGAAATTTTTCATAGGCTCTAGGGTAAACTTAGTAAGCAGATAATAAAGGGGAACTGATAATAAGACTACAAGAGCTATTAATCTATCCAATGTAAAGAGAAGAAAGTAAGTGATGAAAAATCTAAGTGTATTGGCTACTAACATAAAATCATATAAAGAAACATATTGGCCAATTTGGCTTACATCTTGGTTAATTAGAGTAGATAGCTTGCCAGAGGAAATATCTTTGGACTTAGAGAAAGGCCAAGCTAAAATCTCTTTCATAAGGTCATATCTTATCCCACGTTCTATCTTTTTTTGAAAGATTTTTAAATAATAATCATAGACTAATAGAGTGCCTAGAGTAACAAAGATTTGTAAAATGACAAGTAAAATAAAATTTTTTAAAGCTAGGTTAATATCTTTTGCTACAACAGCATCGATTACATATTTGAAGTTATAATTATATAAAAGAGCTAGGATATTACAAAGGCTTACTCCAATTACTAGCCAGGCAGATGTTTTTCTATGATTTTTAATTGTGTGTTTTATGTATTGCATAAAATTTTACCTCATATATAATTTATAAAATTATCTCTTATCTTATTTATTTCACCAGTTACTATTTTTTCTAGTACTTTCTCTAGTGCATAGTCAAATCTTTTTTCTCTTTCGCACACATTTTTTAAAATAAGTATCATATTCTTTGAATCAAATAAAAATTTTTTTCCTTTAATCTTTTTTATTTTTATAAAGTTTTCCTTCATATAACTCCTCCTAAAAGAAAAATTAAAAACTTTAATAGACTGATGGCTTAATAAGTAAAAAATTTTGCTTTATTTATTTTAAAATAATAATATTATTAAAATTTATCACAAATTATATAATTAAACGTCCACCGCCACAAGAATGTGATGAATTAGTACATAAAGGTATAAGTATATCTACTGGTAATCTTAAATCTATTATCATAAATCGATTGATCTCCTTTCATATTTATCTCATTAGCCTAATAAAATTATAATAACAGTACTATAAGAATAAATATTTGTCAATAATTATTTTTAAATATTAATAATTATCTGATAATTGTTATTTTATATGAACTTAAGAAACACGAGTTAGTAAAAAAGGGGCGTTGTAGAATGAATAAATCGTCCCGATAACGTTAGAAGAACATATACGACAATTTGGATTCTATGAGCCGACGGGCTAGGTCTCAAAGAGCCGACGGGCTAGGTCTCCATGAGCCGACGGGCTTGTCTCTTAGAGCCGACAGGCTTGTCTCCATGAGCCGACAGGCTAGTCTCAAATTGTCTAAGACAAGCTTCTAACGATGGGACGATGATTAGTCATATTTTTGCAACAGCCCCGATGTAGGAAAGAATAATTGATGACCAATAATTAATTGCTTGTATTTTAACAGTATAAGCTTAATATATTATATATAGAAACAAAGAAAAAAGGTGGGGACTTAGATTAACTTGGATAATCTTTGTCACCACCTATTTATTATTCTAGAGGATTTGCGTATCCTTCAAGTTTTGATGTACAATGTGGACACCTAATAGCGTCTACTGGGATTTCACTATGGCAGTATGGGCAGGTCTTGGTAGTTGGAGCTTTTTCGACTTCATCTTTGTCTCTTCTCATAGCATTGATTGCCTTTACAACAAAGAACATAAACAAGGATATAATCAAGAATGAAATAATAGCGTTTATAACTAGACCAATCTTTAGGGTTGATCCACCAATTGTTAAAACTATATCCTCATAGTTAACTCCAGCTGTAAGGCCTGATATAATGGGCATTAGGATGTTATCAACTACTGCATTTACTATAGCTGTAAAGGCAGATCCCATTACTAGACCTATAGCCATATCGATTACATTACCACGTGCAATAAATTCCTTAAATTCTTTGAACATAAGTCCTCCTATTATTTTGTTCTACTTAATGAGTATACCCCTTATTTTAAATTTGACTTTAAATGTATTATTTAATATGATTTTATAAAGGAGTATTATGAAAAATTTACAAGTAGACGAAGAATTTTTTAATAGACTTAAAAATTATGCTATCTTCATACCAATTATAAGGGTAGATGGTGTAGATCAAATTTTATTTGAGGTTAGAAGTAAGGATATATCTCAAGGGGGAGAGGTTTCTTTTCCTGGAGGAAGTGTGGAGGAAGGGGAAGACTTTAAGGAGGCTGCCATAAGAGAGACTATGGAAGAGCTTAACCTACTTAGAGAAGATATAGAATATCTGGGTTATTCCTCTATGATTTTGACTTCTTCATATAGGCATATCAAGGCCTTTTATGGTAGAATAAATAGAAATATAGAAGATATTGATTTTAATGAAGAAGTGGAGAGGCTTTTTACCCTAGATATAGATTTTCTAAAGAAAAATCCGCCAATTAGGTACAGGGCTCCCTACAAGATGGACTTTCCTAAAGATTTTCCTTTCGATAAGATACCCAATGGTAGGGACTATAAGTTTATAACAGGGTATAATGATATGTATTTTTATGATACAGATCCGGTTGTATGGGGACTTACTGCAAAACTTTTGAAAAATTTTATAGAAAGCTGGCATAAAGATGAATAATGATATAAAAAATCGTTTTATTGAATATGGCAAGTATAATGACAAGGTTGTTTCTATCTTTTATCTAAAGTCCAATACTGATGAGGACTTTGTGGACCTCTGTACAGTGGTTGATGAGGTTATTGTTGGAAAACTTGAAGAAGAATTGAAGTCCTTGTTTACTGATGTATTTTTGATAAATAGGGTCAAATCTTCCTTTGCCCTTGATAAGGATAGGCAAAATTATACCATCCTAGAGGCCTTTACGGAAAGAGGGGTCAAGATATCAGAAAGCATCATTGCCTATGATTTTCTGGAAGATTTTATTAGGCAAATTCCTAAGGATATAGAATTTATTTACAATAGGTCTGACCTAGGTCAAATAAATCCTAACAAAAACTTTAAGTATGACCTTCCTAAGGAGTATGAGTTTAAGGCTACTGTGGATAGTTTTTTTGCCAGAGCCTACGAGGTTAGCCTCTATCTTGGTCAAAACGATGTGATAGCCTCATCTCTTGTTATGGATAAGCTTAGAAGTGAGCTTTCAAAGATGCTTAATTTCTATGTGATTAACAAGTTCTTTGGTCTAAGGGATATGGGGCTTGATGGAAAAAACTTTGATCAAACCCTCAGTAAAGAAATCAAGGAAGATTTTGAGCTAACCTTTGCGACCAATGATCCACTTGATATTTATAACTGTCTCTTTAAGGCCTGTGGCCTCTTTAGAAAAGTGGGTATGGCAGAAGCTGAGAAGCTTGGCTACGAATACAACAAAGAAGCTGATGTCAAGACTCTAAAATTACTAAGAAAAAATTATAAGAAGCTAGAAGCTTTGTTGAGGTAGGTTTTATGAAAAGAGTTAAGGTAATTGGATCAATAATTTTAAGTATAATTTTACTTTTCCCTATAAATCTAGCCTATGCCCAAGGCGAAGGCAGGGTTGTTGGTCTTGATGAGAATGTAGAAGCCTACCTTATAGGAAATGAAGAAAGTGGGGAAATATACTACGAAAAAAACGCCGATGATAGTAGAGCTATAGCATCATTGACTAAGCTAATGACCTATCTTTTGACCCAAGAGGCCATAGATAACGGCGAGATCACCCTAGATACAAAGTTTAAGGCAGATGAAGAAACTGAGAAATTAACTTCCTGGGAATATAGTGCCTTGGGCCTAGAAGAAGGGGAAGAATACACAGTTGAAGAGCTTATCCAAGGTCTCCTTGTGGTAAGTGGTAATGACTGCGCCTATCTCTTGGCAAAATCTCTAGCAGGGAGCGAAGAAAAATTTGCTCAAAAAATGAATGATAAGGCCAACGAACTGGGCCTTGCTAGTCAACGCTACTACAATGCATCAGGTATAGAAACAGAAGATGGCAAGGAAAATACTTCATCAGCCAGGGACCTCTTTAAACTTGCCCAATATATAAGAAAAACTTATCCAGATATAAGCAAGTACACTACTATGGATGAGGTAAGCCTTCCTGATAAGGGCATAAGTGAACCATCAACCATTCCCCTAATGGATGACATAGGAGGAGTTGATGGACTAAAGACAGGAACAACAGAGAAGGCTGGCTATTGCCTAATAACTACAGTTGATATGGCAGGAGTAGATCCATCTGATAACTTCAGGTGCATAGGTGTGGTTATGGGAGCAGACCAAAAGGATACTAGGAATTCTGTAATGAGCGATTTAATTTATTATATAAGCCGCTACTATTCCTATAAGGATGTCCTTAGTACCAAGGAAAGTGTAAAGAGCCTTGATTTGATATCAGCCAAGCAAGGTTATGTCGACCTATATCCTGACCAAAATATAACTATAGTATCAAAGGATGACAAGATTGTATCTAAAAAGGTATCTATAAATGAAAATATACAAGCCCCTATCAAAAAGGGAGATGTCCTTGGAAAAGTTTATGTTACATATGATGATGAAAGCTATGAGGTCAATTTGGTTGCTCAAAATGACGTGGCTCAGGCCTCTACCTTCGGGAAAATATTTAGAACTATAGGAAATTCTGTAAATTTTATGATTGACCTATTGATTGCTAGATAAATTGTCGTATAATAATAAGGAATGCTTAAGTGCATTCTTTATTTTTTAAGTATCGGTAGCTCAGCTGGATAGAGCACCGCCCTCCTAAGGCGGGTGTCGGAGGTTCGAATCCTCTCCGGTACACCAAGTATGGTTGTTGCTTAGGCAGCAGCCAATTTTTTATATGGGGATTTTATGGAAGAAAGACAAAAATTTTCAGACCAAGATATATTTTTTATGGAAGAAGCCTTAAATGAAGCGAGATTCGCGAGATTTATTGAGGAAGTGCCGGTAGGAGCTGTCATAGTCTACGAGGGAAAGATTATCGGTAGGGGACATAATTTTACCTACAAGGGCAAGTCTGCCATCTACCATGCAGAAATCATGGCCATAGATGAAGCTAGTAAGTTTATGGATGATTTTAGGCTAGAAGGCTGCACAATGTATGTGACCATGGAGCCATGTGTCATGTGTGCAGGGGCCATAATAAATTCTAGGATTGATAGGCTTGTAATAGGACTTCGTGACCATAAAAGAGGAGCCTGTGGGTCAAATGTCGATGTCATAAGTGATAGAAATGGCCTCCATTGGATCGACCCAGAATTTTCCCTCCTGGAAGAAGAATCCCTTTATGAACTCCAATCTTTTTTTAAAATGCTAAGGAAGAGAAGCAAACTTAAGAAAAAGGAAGTGAAGGCAAAGCTTAATAAAAGCCTTGAGGATTAAAATATTTAAGGCATATACTGACTACAATGACCAGTAGCTATGGAACTTGAGTTGAGTCCAGGCACTGGCTTTTTTTGTTTATAGTTTTGCTTATAAGGTCCTTCCTAGAATTTTAGCTTTATTAATCGGGGGTATTTCTTTAAAAAATAGTATTTGAAGTATAATAATAAGTAGAACAAGTATGAATAAAAGGAGAGTATTATGAAAATTTCTTTAATAGACCCATTAGAAGTTGATCAAAGTATTATAGATGAAAATAAGAAAAAAATCGAAGAACTAGGTCATGAATTTGAGTATTTTGACCAAAGTGCTTCAAGCGATGAAGAAAAAATCGAAAGACTTAAGGATAGCGATGTTGCTATTATAACCAACAAACCACTATCAGCAGAAGTTATCAACAATACAAATCTAGAATTGATCGATGTTGCCTTTACAGGTGTGGACCACGTAGACCTAGATGCAGCTAAAGAAAAGGGTATCAAGGTCCTAAATGCTAGTGGCTACAGTGATGATAGTGTCGCAGAATTAGTAATTGGTCTAACAATTGGAGTTTTGAGAAAGTTTAACAAAAATAGAGAAAATATTTTTGATGGCAAGACTAATCCTTTACTTGGAGAACTAATCAAGGGCAAGACCTTTGGTGTTATAGGAACAGGCCATATCGGTGAAAAATTAATCGACTTGCTACAAGTTTTTGGATGTGATATAATTGCATATTCTAGAAGTGAAAAGGAAGAAATTAAGGCTAAGGGTGTTAAGTATGTAGACCTACAAACCCTCCTTAAAGAAAGCGATATAGTATCACTCCATATACCAAACAACAAGGAAACAAAACACTTCCTAGGCAAGGAAGAACTTGACCTAATGAAAGAGGGAGCTGTTCTAATTAACTGCGCTAGGGGTGCTGTTGTAGATAATGACTACCTAGCTAAACTACTTAATGAAGATAAACTAAGAGCTGGTATAGATGTATTCGATATGGAACCACCACTTCCAGAAGACTACCCACTTAGGAATGCTAAGAATGTAATCCTAACTAACCACGTTGCCTTCTACACAAGAGAAGCTATGGAAATCAGAGCAGGAATTGTCTTTGATAACCTATACAAATATCTAGATGGAGAGATTGTTAACGAGATAAAACTATGAGTGATGTGAAAATCGTGGCCATAGCGGGAGGTTCTGCTAGCGGCAAATCTTCTATAGTGAGAGAAATTAGTGAATGGTTTAAGGACGATTTGGTAGTAATTGGCCATGATAATTACTATAAGGCCCATGACGATATAGATTTTGACCAAAGGAAAAAATTAAACTATGATTATCCAGGTGCCTTTGACAATGATCTTTTCTACAAGGACCTATTGAAGCTCTTAGATGGTAGGGAGATTGATATGCCAACTTATGATTACAACCTCCACACTAGGGCCAAGGAAACAATTAGGGTCAAGCCAAAGAAGATCATCTTGATAGAGGGAATTTTGGTCCTTTATGATGAGAGGATAAGGTCTATCACTGATACAAAGGTATTTGTAGATGCTGATAGCGATGTGAGATTGCAAAGAAGAATATTGAGGGATACCAAGGAGCGAGGCAGGTCATTAGAATCTGTTCTAGCTCAATATATTTCCCAAGTTAAACCCATGCACGAAACCTATATAGAGCCTAGCAAAAAATATGCCGACATAATAATCCCTAGGGGAGCTAGAAACCTCAAGGGCATTCAAATCTTAAAGAGGCATATAGCTCATTTAATCGAGGGATAAGATGAAAGTAAGCATAAGCGAAATAGACCATAAGTTAATAGAAGATTATATAAGGGGAGACACTTCTAGGGGCTTTGAAATCTTTGGACCTATCAAAAACGATGATGGAATATACACCTTTAGACTCTATGCACCAGAGGCTGACGAAGTTTACCTAAAGGGAGATTTTTCTTCATGGCAAGGGCTTAAAATGACCAAAAATCCTAAGTATGGTTATTTTTACCTTAGAGTCCCTGCCAGGGAAGGGGACTACTACAAGTTTGTCATAGGCAAGGATTCTAACTTTATAGAAAAGGCTGACCCCTATGGAAGATCTATGAATGCCGAGGGGGACTTTGCTAGCCTTATAGTAGATGAGTCCTATGACTTCCATGATGGAGAATACTTAGAAACTAGGAGCAAGAACTTCGATAGGCCTATGAATATCTATGAGATCCATATTGGCTCATGGCTTAGGCTTTCTGATAGGGTTAATTTCCTAGATATAGTGGATAAGCTAATAGCCTATGTCAAGAAGATGGGCTACACCCATATCGAGATTATGCCTGTTACAGAGCATCCCTTCTATCCATCTTGGGGCTACCAATCTAGTGGATTTTTTGCGACCTCTAGCAGGTATGGAAGTGTCCGAGACTTAAAGAACTTTGTGGACCTCCTTCACCAAAATGGCATAGGGGTAATCCTCGATATGGTTACAGTTCATTTTGCATCAGACGCCTTTGGACTAGACCATTTTGATGGAACTGCCATGTATGAGTCCAAGTATCAGGACCTAAAATACAGCGAATGGGGTTCAAACAATTTTGACTATTCTAAGGGACACGTAAGGTCCTTTATGAAGTCAGTATTTACCTACTGGATAGAAAACTTCCATTTTGATGGAATAAGGGTAGATGCAGTGTCCTATATGATTTACTATAGTGGCAACAAAAATCGTGGACCTCACAGGGATAATATTTCCTTCTTGAAAGATCTAAGTAGGACTATTAATGACAAGTATCCAAATGTTATGCTTATTGCAGAGGATAGCTCAGATTATCCTGATGTTACAAGCCCTGTAGATGAAGGTGGACTAGGCTTTGACTACAAGTGGGATTTGGGTTGGATGAATGATACTTTGAGGTATTTTAAGGTTGATTCTTTTAATAGGATTGACTATCAAAAGTACATCAATTTTTCTATGTTCTACTTTTATAATGAAAATTTCATCTTGCCCCTAAGCCATGACGAAGTTGTCCACTTGAAGGGGTCTATGATTAAGAAGATGAGTGGGTCCTATGAGGATAGCTTTAAGGAACTAAAACTCTTATATACCTACCAAATGACCCATCCTGGCAAAAAATTAAACTTTATGGGCAACGACATTGCGACCTTTGATGAGTGGAATGAGAATGCTTCCATAAATTGGGACATATTAAAATTCCCTGTCCACGATGATTTGAACAGGTATGTCAGGGACTTGAATTATCTCTATAAGGATAACAAGGTCTTCTATGAAAAAGACTACGAGGAAGAAGGATTTGAGTGGAAGGTAGTAGATGATAATGAAAATTCTGTCTTTGCCTATGAGAGAAGGGCAGGAGATGAGAGATTTTTGGTTATACTAAATATGACCAATACCTACAAGGGAGCCTATCACATCCCTTATGATGAAAATTTAATATTTAAAGAAGTTTTAAATAATTTAGATAAAAAATACGGGGGCAGCAGGGATGCTGACCGTAAGAAAATAATCAAGAAAGGAGAAGACTTGGTAGTAGAGCTTTGGGAATATGAGGCTCTTATACTAAAGATAGATACTTATGAAGGAAAAAAAGCCTATTAACCTATCATGGCTTGTTGAAAAATGGACCCTGGTAGATGAAGATTCATATCTTAAAAATATGTGGCTTAATACTGAATCCTTAGATTTTGTTAGAATTAATAAGGAAATCGAAAGCGTAGAAGATATAGAAGCAAATTATATTGATATAGACTCAGATGTAGAAAATTATATACTTATGCCTACTGAAGATGAACTTTGCGAACAGGACTTAAGGTCTGCCTTTTTGTCAAAGCTTAGTAGACAGACAAGGGATAATTTTGTAGATAGCTATGAGGGAATTTCACCTAGGGAAGAATTTATGGATAAGGTCTATGAGCTAGGTCTTGACAAAGAGTGGAACGAATTCCAAAGACAAGCAATAGCAGGACTCCTGCTAAACTGGGCCTTGGATGAAGAAATTCCTATAAATAAGGACATGGAGATTATTAACATTAACAAATTATGAGTTTAAAGAAGATAGTTTATATCCTTGCCCTTGCTACACTTATTACAGGCTGTGCCAATGATAAGGTAGACCCAAAGGAAGTTAAGGATATAGAGGAAGTTGAAGATATAAGAGAGAATGAGACGTCTGATTCAAGAAGTGTAAAAAAGCTAGACAAGACCTACTACGAGTACTTTGATACAGTAACCACCCTCCTAACCTACAGTGATGATGAGGATGAGTTTAAGAGGATTAGCGAGGTATTAGAAAAAGAACTTGCCAAGTACCACAAACTTTACAATTCCTATGATGAATTTGAGGGAGTCAATAATTTTAAGACTATAAATGATAAGGCCGGAGTAGAACCTGTAAAAGTTGAGCCTGAGATTATAGAACTTATCGACTACTCAAAAGAGATGTATGAGTTAACTGGTGGGAAGATAAATATTGCCCTGGGTAGGGTGCTTGAAGTTTGGCATAATTATAGGGATATAGCAACCAAGGACCCTGATAGTGTAGCTATACCAAGTGATAAGGAACTAGAAGAAGCAGCTAAGCATAAGGATATAGATGCAATAGAAGTTGACCATGAAAATTCAACAGTATTCATAAAAGACCCTGAGGTTAGGATAGATATAGGAGCTATAGGTAAGGGTTTTGCTACAGAAAAAATAGCAGAAGTCCTAAAGAATGAAGGCTTTACCAGCGGACTCTTGTCAGTAGGTGGAGATGATGTTATTATAGGTCTAAATCCTAATAATGAGGAAGGTAAGTGGAAAATTGCCGTTCAAAATCCCTTCCTAGACCAAAAAGATAAGCCTTATGCTGCAGTTGTTGATGTGAGCGACACTGCTTTTGTAACAAGTGGGGACTACCAAAGATACTTCACAGTAGATGGAAAAAACTACCACCATATAATTGATCCAGAAACAAATTATCCCTCAGATAAGTGGAAAAGTGTTTCGGTAACTACAGATAGTATTGCTCTAGCAGATACCCTATCAACCTACCTATTCCTTATTGATCAAGAAGAGGGCCAAAAGATCTTGGATGAGAATAATGCCCTGGGTTATTGGATAGATACTGAAGGTAATGAGTACAAATCAGAAGGTTGGGATGAGATTGAAGATAAAGACTTCGATCTAGATTAGAAATTGAGGGCTAGGACCCTCTATTTTTGTTATTAGCATATGAGGAGAAAGATATGATATATGATTTTGAAACTGTATTGGATAGGAGAGACCTAGGATCAGCCAAGTGGAAGGAGATGGAAGGAAAAAATCCTAAGCTAGAAAAGGGTATAGTACCACTTTCTGTAGCTGATATGGAATTTAAACATCCAGCTAAGTTGATAGATGGAATAAAGAAGTTTTTAGATAGGGACTTTTTGGGTTATGGACTTCCTAACAGGTCTTATTATGAGGCTGTAATTTCTTTTATGGAGGAAGAACATAATTTCCCTATAGAAAAAGACTGGATTATAAATACCCCAGGAGTTGTGCCGGCTATCTTTAATGCCATTAGGACACTTACAAATATAGGAGATGGGGTCATTATTATGCCACCAGTTTACCACCCTTTTTCTTTTGCTATAGAAAGACAAAACCGTAAGCTTGTTAGGTGTCCGCTAATAAATAAGGAGGGCCATTACGAAATAGACTTCAATCTTTTTGAAAATCTAGCAAAGGACCCAGCAAACAAGATTCTTCTCTTTTGTTCTCCTCACAATCCTGTAGGTAGGGTGTGGACCAAGGAAGAGTTAGCAAGGCTTGCTGAAATAATTAAGGCAAATGACCTCTTCCTCCTATCTGATGAGATCCACTTTGACTTAATCATGCCAGGATTTAGCCACACAGTCTTCCAAACTATAGACGAAGACCTTGCTGATAGGACTATAACCATGACTGCCCCTACCAAGACCTTTAACCTAGCAGGTCTATCAGTATCAAATATAATAATAAAAAACAAGGCACTTCGTGAGAAATTTACCAGTGGTCTTGATGGCATATCTCTAAAAACTACCTCATCCATTGCCTATAAGGCCTGTGAAATAGCCTACAATGAATGCAGGGACTGGCTAAGAGAATGCATCGAGGTGATTGATGAAAACCAAAGATATGTTCACAAGTTCTTCAAAGAAAGACACCCAAGGATAAAGGCAAATCTAATAGAGGGAACCTACCTTGATTGGATAGACTTTAGGGCCTTGGAAATGGATCCTAGGAACTTAGAAGATTTTATGACCGAGAAAGCTAAGTTATTCCTAGATGAGGGCTATATCTTTGGAGTGGAAGGGGAAGGCTTTGAGAGAATAAATCTTGCAGCACCTAGGTCAGTTATAATAGATGCCATGGATAGACTTGATATGGCATTAGACAATTTAGAAAAATAAGGGAGAAAGAAGTGAAGAAAGCTTTTGATAATGATAAATACATAAAGTTACAATCAGAGAAAATCCTTGAGAGAATTAGTCATTTTGACAAGCTATACCTCGAATTTGGGGGCAAGATGTTTGATGATAGCCATGCTAGTAGGGTCTTGCCTGGATTTTTGCCTGACTCAAAACTTAGGATGCTAAAAAACATCAAGGATAAGACAGAAATAATCATAACCGTAAATGCCAACGACATCGAAAATGGCAAGATGAGGATGGACAATGAAACATCCTATGATATGGAAAGCTTGAGACTAAAGTCTGAGCTAGAGAAATTTGGCTTTTATGTATCTGGGATAATAATTACCCAATTTGACCAACAACCCAAGGCCATCAAATTCCAAAAATACCTAGATAACCTAAAAATAAAATCTTGTAAGACCTATGATATAAAGGGCTACCCAAACAACATCGACCACATCATATCTGATGAGGGCTTTGGTCAAAATGAAAGATTTGAAACAAGTAGGCCACTAGTAGTAGTAACAGGACCAGGACCAGGCTCAGGCAAAATGGCAACCTGCCTATCCCAAATGTACCTTGACCATGAAGTAGGAATAAATGCAGGCTATGCCAAGTTTGAGACCTTCCCAATATGGAATTTGCCCCTAAAGCACCCGGTAAATATGGCATACGAAGCAGCAACAGCCAACCTAGATGATGTAAACATGATAGACCCCTACCACCTAGAAGCCTATGGGGAACTCTCTGTCAACTACAATAGGGACGTAGAAGCCTTCCCAATCCTCAAAAAAATGCTAGAAAAAATTATGGGTACCTGCCCATACAAGTCTCCTACAGATATGGGAGTAAACATGGTAGGATTTTGCATAGAAGATGAAGACCTAGCCAAAAAAGCTAGCAAGGAAGAAATAATCAGAAGGTACTACAACACCCTAATAGATGTTAGATATGCCAAGGAAAGCTACTCATCAGTAGAAAAAATCAAAATGCTAATGAGTCAGCTAGAAATCAGCCCTGACGATAGGGAAGTTGCTCTGAAGGCAAGGGAGAAGTCAAAAGCCACTAGAAACGAGGCCTTTGCCATAGAACTTGAAGATGGAAAAATAATAACAGGCAAGCACAGCGACCTCCTATCAGCACCAGCTGCCTGTATCCTAAACGTCCTCAAAAAACTAGGTAACCTTGATGATAAGATCCTCCTTATATCTCCCCACATAATAGAACCAGTATCCAAACTAAAAACTGAGTCCCTAGGAGAAGACGAAACCTCACTATCAATAAACGAAATGCTAATAGCCCTATCCATATCAGCTACAACTAACCCAATAAGCCATATGGCTATAGAGCAAATTAACAAACTAGAAGGACTAGATGCCCACTCAACAGTAATCCTAGACGATTCCCAAAAATCCATGCTAAGAAAACTAGGCCTAAACTTCACCCAAGACCCAGTCAGCTTTAGCGAAGACTATGAGTAAAAAATAAAAGTTAATAAAAGCTTAAAAGGTCCATGCAAGGAAGTTATATTGCTTGGGCCTTATTTAATTTGTAAGTAAACCTTAACAGGGGAGGGCTCGACTTATAAATTCTGATGGGCTTGACCTCCACGAGCCGGCACGCTTGCCTCTCAAATATTTATTTTATTTTTGCGATATTACTTGCAAATTTTTGGATTATATGATATTATTAAGTCAAACAATAAGAAAACGCTTTATTGTTTATACGTATTTTTCCTTGTCAACACCATATATATCTTACACGAAATGTAACCGGTTACAATTAATCGCTTACTAGTACACATATGATTGCAATAAAAGGTATCATAATAATATTAGATACTAATATTGGGAGTAAGTATGAATATATATGATGTTGCTAAATATGCTGGTGTGTCTGTAGCTACTGTGTCTAGAGTTATTAATAACAAAGAGGTAGTTACAGATAAGACCAGGAGAAAAGTTGAAGAAGCTATAAAAGAGCTTGACTATGTTCCTAATGATGTAGCCAGAGCGCTTGCCTCAAACAAGACCAATGACATAGGAATAATGGTTGGAAATATAAGAAATTACTTTGATAACCAATCAGCCTACGAATTAGAAAGAAATCTAAAAGAAAATAATATGGTGTCTATCCTATGTAATACTTCTGATGAGGATAAAGAAAAAATCGAATATCTAAATGTTTTACAAAAGAAAAAAGTTGATGGAATTATTACAGTAGGATCCACCTATGGCGAGAGAGATTTCTTAAAAGAATTGTCTAAAGTAAGTGAAGATATACCGGTTGTTATGCTAAACGTTATTGATAATACCAAGGCTAGTAAACTTGCCTATGTGTGCTGTGATGAGGTTGATGCAATGGAGCAGTCTTTAAAAAATTTTAGAGATAAGGGTTACAAGAAACCTCTGCTAATATCAAGAGACCAAAGATTCTTGACCCGTGCCTATATAACCAAAAAAGCAGGATTCATCAAAGGACTCAAAAAATACTATCCAAACAATGAATTCATAGAACTCACCATAAATGATATAGATAAAGAAATAGATGATGTTATAGCTTACATTAAAGAAGAGCAAGTAGACGCTATCCAATTTGAGGTAGATAAAATTGCCATATGTTTTTATAA
Organism: Anaerococcus sp. AGMB09787; assembly: GCF_022808955.1. Classification (GTDB taxonomy): domain Bacteria; phylum Bacillota; class Clostridia; order Tissierellales; family Peptoniphilaceae; genus Anaerococcus. The sequence continues at coordinate 14,403 of NZ_JAKZEY010000007.1, read as the reverse complement.
ATTTTTTATAGATAGGGGAATAAGAATACCAGAAGACCTTGCTATATGTGGATTTGATAATGATTTAGTTACAGATTATACAGACAGAAGAATATCTTCTATTGATCAGAGGATACCTAAACAAGCTCAAGTAGCAGTAGAGACATTGATAAAATTAAATAATGGAGATGATGTAGAGAGAGTTAATATGATAAAAGCCAAATTAGTAGACAAGGAAACCAGCTGATGACTTGGTTTTTGATGGGCTTGAGTATTAATATAAGTTAGGCTTATATGAAAAGTTGTTTTCGTACACATAATGTAAGCGATTACAAAAAACGGAGAAATTAGGAGGTGATAGGTAAATATTTAAGTAAAAAATGCTTATCTTTTTAAGATATAGAAAATGGTTTATAAGAATATAGATTTGGTAAGTATCGTATACTTATGTGTTTAATGACTTATATGCGTGGAATGGTTGTTGGAATCTAATAGGGTTGAAGATTATTCAAGTAATGTGAAGACGTTTTTGTAGATAGTAGTACTTGATACAAGTTGCGAGTATAGATACTTGAAGCAAACATAGCAAATTTAAAGATTCATATGAAATCAAGTATTTATATTAACTTGTGTTTTTAGTCAATATTATATTAAACTAGCAAAAAAATTATAAAAGTAGTCTATACGTTTAAAAATAAACAAGAGAGAATAGTAGCATAAAGGAGGCTTATGTGTTATATCCAATATTAACAGATTCAAGAATGGTTAGTTCCCTAGACGGAATATGGAATTTTAAATTAGATAATGGTGAGGGATTTAATGAAAAATGGTTTGAAAAACCATTGGGAGATTCAACAACCATGCCAGTACCTTCTTCATACAATGACTTGAAAGAGGGTAGTGATTTTAGAGATCACTATGGATGGGTCTTTTATCAAAGACAATTATATGTACCAAAAACTTTAAGAGAAGATAGGCTAGTTTTAAGGTTTGATGCTGTAACCCACCATGCTAAGGTTTACCTAAATGGAGAAATGCTTGTAGAGCACAGGGGAGGTTTTTTACCATTCGAAGTTGAAATCCAAGATTATGTTAAAGATGGAAATAATCTATTGACAGTTGCAGTTGATAATGTAATTGACTATACTACTCTTCCAGTAGGTGGAGAAAATCCTATGCTTGGAGGAATGGCAGGCTATGATTTTAAAATAGAAACAAAGAAAGTAAATAATCCTAACTTCGACTTCTTCAATTATTGCGGAATAACAAGACATGTTAGACTATATACAACTCCAAAAGACTATATAAAAGATATTAATGTAATATCCTCAATTTCAGGTGAAGATGCTGTATTAGAATACAAAGTATTTACAGAGGGTAGTGGATCTTGCAAGGTATCTGTTTATGATGAAGAAGGAAACAAGGTAAGCGAAGCTGAAGGAGCTGAAGGAAAGCTCAAAATAGAAAATGTTAGACTATGGCAAGTTCTAGATGCATATCTATATGATATCAAAGTTGAATTCAACGAAGATGAATATATTCTCCCTTATGGAGTTAGAACTGTAGAAGTTAGAGGATTAGAGTTCTTGATTAATGGAGAGCCATTCTACTTTAAGGGTTATGGAAAACATGAAGATACTTTCCCTAATGGTAGAGGTATAAATGAAGCTATGAATGTCAAAGACTTATCTATTATGAAGTGGCAAGGATGCAATAGTTTTAGAACCAGCCACTATCCATATTCAGAAGAAATGATGAGATTATGTGACAGGGAAGGCTTTGTTGTTATAGATGAAACCCCTGCAGTAGGTATAAACTTTAGCTTTGGTGGTGGGGCTAATTTTAATGGCCAAAAGGTATCAACCTTTGATAAAGAAAGAGGTATAAAAACCTTCGACCACCATAAAGATGTTATCAAAGAAATGATAAATAGAGATAAAAACCATGCTTGCGTTGTTATGTGGTCCATAGCAAATGAGGCTGATACAACTTCAGAAGGTGCTATGGAATATTTTAAGCCTTTATTTGATCTAGCTAGGGAAACTGACCCTCAAAATAGACCTTGTACAATGATTGGTGTTCAAAGCGGAGCTGATCCAAAAGATGATATAATTAGCGAATTGTCTGATGTTGTATGCTTAAACAGGTATTATGGTTGGTATTTTGGTGGACCTTTCATAGATGATTCTGTAAAACTCCTAGAAGCAGAGCTTATTAAATGGAGAGAAATAAATAAACCTGTAATGTTTACAGAATATGGTGCAGATACTGTATCAGGCTTCCACAACACTACACCAGTTATGTATACAGAAGAATATCAAGTTGATTATTATAAGGCTAATAATGATGTCTTTGATAAGTTTGACTTTATTATAGGTGAGCAAGCTTGGAACTTTGCTGACTTTGCTACAAGCCAAGGTTTAGTAAGGGTCGATGGAAATAAGAAGGGCTTGTTCACAAGAGATAGAAAACCAAAACTAGTAGCTCATTACTTTAGAGAAAGATGGAATTCTATTCCAAACTTTAACTACAAGAAAAATAAATAAAGAATTGTTAGATTCATTCCTAGATATAGAAAAATAGTAAAAGAAAGGTTGGTTATGAAATTAGAAATAAAGAATATAGAAGAAATTAAAAAGCTAGTGGATAAGGCTCCTACTTTTGATGTTAGTAAGCTAAGGGAAGACTCAATTAAAGATCCTAAGTGGCTTGCTTTTGGGTCAGGTAATATTTTTAGAGGTTATATTGCAAGAATTGCCCAAGACTTGGTAGATGCAGGAGACTTTGACAGGGGCATATCTGTTGTTGAAACATTTGATGAAGAGATAATTGAGAAGATTTATAGACCTTATGATAATTTAGCTGTATCTGTAAGCCTTAATAAAGATGGTAAGTTTGATACGAACTTGATAGCAAACCTAGCTGAAGCTCTAACTTTGGCAGATATGGATAGGATTAAAGAAATATTTTTGAATCCTAATTTGCAAATAGCAAGTTTTACAATTACTGAAAAGGGCTACAATCTTTATGCGCCTAATGGCGAGCTTATGGATGTGGTGAAAGAAGATCTAGCCAATGATCCATCTGATGCAAAACACCTTATGAGTATTGTTACAAGTATGCTATACAAGAGATTTAAGGATATTGGCAAGGGACTAACCCTCCTAAGTCTTGATAACTGCTCACAAAATGGAGATAGGATTAAGGAATCAGTAATGCTTGTTGCAAAGAGTTGGAATGAAGATGGAAAGGTAGAAGATGATTTCATCACTTATCTAGAAAGTGATGTATCCTTCCCATGGACTATGATAGATAAGATTACTCCTAGACCTGCTAAGGAAGTTAAAGACTATGTAGAAGGGCTTGGATTTGAAGAAATGGATCCTGTAATCACTTCCAAAAACACCTATATAGCTCCATTTGTTAATAGTGAAGAAACAGAATATTTAGTTATCGAAGATGATTTCAAAAATGGTAGACCTGACTTTACCAAGGCTGGTGTATATCTTACCGATAGGGACAAGGTTAACAAGGTAGAGAAAATGAAGGTAACAACCTGCCTAAATCCTCTCCATACTACCCTTGCGACATATGGTTGTGTCCTAGGCTATGGATCAATAGCTGATGAAATGAAGGATGAAGACCTTGTAAGTCTTATAAAGAAAATTGGATATGACGAAGCCCTACCAGTTGTAGTGGACCCAGAAATCCTAAATCCAAAGGACTTTATAGATGAAGTTATAAATGTTAGATTACCAAATCCATTTATCCCAGATACCCCTCAAAGAATTGCGACCGATACTTCTCAAAAAATGGCAATTAGGTTCGGTGAAACAATCAAATCCTATATTGAAGATGAGGATAAGGATGTAAAAGATCTAAAATATATTCCTCTTGCTATAGCTGGATGGGTTAGATACCTATTAGGAGTTGATGATGAGGGAAATAAGTTTGAATTATCTCCAGATCCATTAATGGAAGAACTTCAAAAGGACCTTGAGGGAATAGCTTTAGGAGAATTCAAAGAAACAGACGGACTAAACAAGCTATTAGGCAATAAAAATATATTTGGATTAGACCTAGAAGAAATTGGACTAAGTGACCTAGTTAAAAAATATATAGAAGAGCTTAGTGAAAAAACTGGATCAGTTAGAGAGACTTTAAAGAAATACCTATAAGGAGATATATTATGAAAATGACCTTTAGACATTATGGAAACAATGATCCTATACCATTAAAATACATTGCTCAAATTCCTGGAGTTACAGGAGTCATGGCAATGATGAATGAATGGGAAGCTGGAGAAGTATGGGAAAAAGATGTTTTGCAAGAATATGTTGATAAATGCCACGAAGTTGGCCTTGACTGCGAAGTAATCGAGTCAATCAATGTTCATGAAGATATAAAGATGGGCCTTGACACAAGAGATAAATATATAGAAAACTACAAGCAATCACTAAGAAATGTGGCTGCTTGTGGGGTCAAGACTGTAATCTATAACTTTATGCCAGTATTTGACTGGGTAAAAACAGACCTAAAAAAAGAGCTAGAAGATGGATCCAACACCCTTTCCTTTGACCAAAAGAAGGTAGAGGGGCTAAGTCCTAGGGACATGGTAGACGAGATCCTAAGTGGAGCTGGTAACTTTGAGCTACCAGGCTGGGAACCAGAAAGACTTTCCCAACTTGAAGACACCCTAAAAAAATACGAAGATATAGATGAAGATAAACTCAGAGAGAACTACAAGTATTTCCTTGAAGCCATTATCCCGGTATGTGAAGAAGTTGGAATAAAGATGGCAGTCCATCCAGATGATCCAGCTTGGCCAATATTTGATATTCCAAGAATAACTTCTACTGTAGAAGACTTGGAAAAAATTGTAAACCTTGTAGATTCTCCATCAAACACCCTCTGCATATGCACAGGTTCCCTAGGTTCTAGGAAAGAAAACAATGTAAGCGAAATAATCCGCGACTTTGCCAAAAGAGGCAAGATTGGAGCCATGCATGTTAGAAATATCAAGTTTACTGGCGACAAAGAATTCTACGAATCAGCCCATCTATCTTCTGCAGGCAGCCTAGATATCTACGAAACTATGAAGGCCCTATATGATGAAGGCTTTGACGGCTACCTAAGACCGGACCATGGAAGAATGATATGGGATGAAGAAGGAAGAGCAGGCTATGGACTATACGATAGGGCACTAGGAGTTGCTTATATAAACGGTCTATGGGAAGCTATAGGGAAGAATGATAGATAATAAGGATGTTCGGATATGAAAAAAAGAATAAAGGGCATATTAATGGGCCTTTTTATGATTGTAATATTAGCTTCATGCCAAAGTAAGGCTAATCAATCTAAAACAATCATCAGGGTGGGGCACAATCAATCTCAAAACCACCCTACCCATGTTGGGCTTTTGGAGTTTGAGAAGTATGTAGAGGAGAGGCTTGGTGATAAGTACGACATCCAAGTTTATCCATCAGAACTCCTTGGTAGTCAAACAGATATGGTGCAATTGACTCAAACTGGAGCTATTGACATTTGTGTAGCAAGTAATGCTATACTAGAAACTTTTGATGATGTGTATGAAATTTTCAATTTGCCATACTTATTTGCATCTGAAGAATCCTACCACCATGTTATGGATGATGAAGGGATTACAAAATCAATCTTTGAATCAACCAAGGAAGGTGGATTCGTAGGGGTTACCTGGCTTGATGCAGGGTCAAGGTCTTTCTATACAAAGGATCGTAAGATTGAAAAACCTGAAGACTTAAAGGGACTTAAGATTAGGGTTCAACAATCTCCTACCAATGTAAAGATGATGGATATGTTCGGAGCAAGTGCATCCCCAATGGGCTTTGGTGAAGTTTATACTGCTCTCCAATCTGGAATAATTGATGGGGCTGAGAATAATGAGATGTCCCTTACAGACAATGGTCATGGAGAGATTTGCAAGTATTATTCTTACGATATGCATCAAATGGTGCCGGATATCGTTATAGCAAATTATAACTGGCTAAATAAGATGGATAAGGCTGAAAGAGCAATTTTTGATGAAGGCTTTGATGTTCTCTCAGCAGCTCAAAGAAATGAATGGAAGAGCGCTATAGAAAATGCTAAGAAGGAAGCTCAAGAAATGGGAGTAGAGTTTATCTACCCTGACCAAGCAGCCTTTGCCGAAGTAGTTGAACCCCTTAAGGAAGAAGTTATAAGCAAGAATAATAAACTTCAACCATATTACGAAAAAATAAATGACTACAATGAAGAATTTCCAGCTAAGGAGGCAAATTAAATGAGGAAGGTCTTAGATAATGTAATGAAAGTTTTATCTGCTTCAACCTTGCTAGTTATGTTCGTACTCGTTATATGGCAAGTTTTTACCAGGTATGTACTAAATAATTCTGCTACATGGACAGAAGAGTTAACTGCCTACCTATTTGCCTGGTCAACTCTTTTTGGAGCAAGTATTGTAGTTGGAGAAAGGGGTCACATGAATATCCCAGTAATTATGGATAAGATGAGTCCAGGATTTCAAAAGCTTATAGGAATATTTTCTGAAGTTATTATCCTATTATTTTCTTTGGTAATCCTAGTTTATGGTGGATTTTCTATAACTAAACTTGGTATGGGACAAATGACATCATCACTTTCACTTCCTATCGGTGTTTTTTACATACCAATACTAATTTCCGGTATTGTAAATATCATTTATTCAATACTAAATATTAAGGATATGGCAAGTGGAAGGATAGTATTTGAAAAGAAATCCACAGTTGAAGAATCATCATCTCAAAATGTTATTGATGCAGAAACTGAAAAATATATAAATGGAGGTGAGAATTAATGGCATTACAAGCTCTAACAGTCATTCTTTTAGTACTCGCCCTATTGTTGATACTAGGAGTACTTATTTCCTTTTCGATAGGAATAGCAGCTATATCTGGAATAATTCTTACAGTTTCACTAGATGTTACAGTAATTACGGCGGCTCAAAGAACTTTTGTTGGAATTAGTTCCTTTAGTTTGACAGCTATACCATTTTTCATTTTGGCAGGAAACCTCATGAATGAAGGTGGAATAGCCAAAAGACTTGTTAATTTTGTTATGGCACTTTTGGGTAAACTTCCAGGCACCCTTATGGTTACAAACGTAGGAGCCAACGCCTTATTTGGTGCTATATCTGGTTCAGCATCAGCTGCTGCAGCTGCTGTAGGATCTATGGTAAAAGAAGGAGAAGAGAAGCAAGGCTATGATAAGGCGATAGCAGCAAGCTCAAATGGAGCATCAGCACCATCAGGTTTACTTATCCCACCATCAAATGCACTTATAACCTATTCATTGGTATCAGGTGGTACTAGTGTAGCAGCACTATTCCTTGCGGGCTATGTACCTGGTATAATTTGGGCCATAGGCTGTATAATTGTAGCTGTTGCCATTGCGAAGAAAAAAGGCTACAAGCAAAATGCAGGTAAGTTTTCTTGGTCAAACCTACTAAGGGCAACTATTGATGCTCTTCCAGCCCTAGGTCTAATCTTTGTAGTAATAGGGGGAATAGTTCTTGGAGTATTTACAGCGACAGAAGGTTCTGCAGTATCGGTTTTATACTCCCTTATCCTAGGATTTTTATATAAGAACTTAAATTTGAAAAAAGTATGGCATATCTTGGTAGAATCAGCCAAGATGAGTGGAATAGTAGTATTTTTGATAGGGGTATCCAATATCCTATCTTGGGTAATGGCCTTTACAGGTATTCCTCAAATGATTGGTTCTGCCTTATTGTCAGTAACCGAAAATAAGTACTTACTCCTATTAATAATAAATATAATTTTATTAATAGCTGGAACCTTTATGGACGTAACTCCTGCAATACTTATCTTTACCCCATTATTTTTGCCTATAGTTACTGGTTTTGGAATGCATCCAGTTCACTTTGGACTAGTACTAGTTTATAACCTATGTATAGGTAATATTACACCACCTGTAGGAAATACCCTATTTGTGGCTATAAAAGTCGGAGATACAAGTCTATCAAAGGTTATGCCATACATGCTTAGATTCTATGCAGCAATTCTTATAGGTTTGATTTTAGTAACATATCTACCGTTTGTAACTTTAGGATTACCACAAGCGGCAGGATTATTATAAGGAGGAAAAATGAACAAATTTATTAATGATGACTTTATGATTCACAACGAATACGGCAAGACTCTTTATCACAAATATGCTAAGGATATGCCTATTTTCGATTTTCATTGTCACCTAGAAGCTAAGGAAATTTATGAAAATGAAAAACTACCATCTATCACCGAAGCTTGGTTAGGAGGAGATCATTACAAGTGGAGAGTTATGAGAGCTTGTGGGGTTGATGAGAAATACATCACTGGTGATGCTAGTGATTATGAAAAATTTGAGAAGTACGCTGAAATAATGCCTGAGCTAATAGGAAATCCAATTTATCACTGGACCCACCTGGAGCTTAAAAATTATTTTGGAATTGATTATTGCCTAGATAAGTCAACAGCCAAGGAAATCTATGATAAGTGTAACGAAATCTTAGATAGTGATGATTATAGGCCTAGGGGACTCATAAAAATGAGTAAGGTCAAAGCCCTTTGTACTACAAACGACCCGGTTGATACTTTGGAATACCATGAGAAGCTTGAAGCAGAAAAGGACTTAGGCTTTGTTGTAAAACCAGCTTTTAGACCTGATGGTGCCCTTTATATAGATAAGGATTCCTTCAAGTCATATATTAAAGAGCTGGGAGTAGCAAGTGGCGTTGAAATAAAAGACTTTGATAGCCTCAAAGAATCCCTCCTAGCAAGGATAAAATTCTTCAATGAAAGAGGTTGCAGGGCTTCAGATCAAGCCTTTAAATACATTCCTTATAGGAGAGCTACTAATGAAGAATTAAACGAAATCCTAGCCAAAAAACTAAATGACGAGCCTATTAGTATTGAAGAAGAAGAGAAATTTAAGACAGAATTATTTATATTCTTAGCTAGTCAATACAAAAAATATGACTGGGCAATGGAAATCCACGTTGGAGTTATAAGAAATAATTCCAAGAAGCTCTTTGATAGCCTCGGCGCTGATGTAGGAGGAGATAGCCAATCTGACTTATCTTTTTCTGAAAATTTTGCCAATATCCTATCAGACATTGAAGAGCTATCTGGCCTACCAAGAACTATAGTCTTCCCATTAAATCCTAAAGATCAATATCCAATTGCAACAATAGCAGGATCATTTAATAGGGCTAATGATGATCATATATCTACTGTTCAACTAGGAACAAGTTGGTGGCACTTAGACCACAAGGAAGGTATGACTGATCAAATGAAGATATTCTCACAAGTTGGAGTATTTTCTAAATTTGTGGGTATGCTTACAGATTCTAGATCATTCTTGTCTTACCCTAGACATGAATATTTTAGAAGAATCTTATGCAATTTTATTGGAGAATTTGTTGAGAGAGGGGAATATCCTTGGGATGAAGAATTCTTAGGAAATCTTGTTCAAAACATTTGCTTCAACAATGCTAAGAAATTTATAAAAATAGAATTTTAAGGAGGAGATATGTCAAAAATCGAGACAATAACACAAATCAAAAAACTCGGCATAGTACCAGTAGTAAGAGCAAAAAACACAGATGAAGCAATAGAATATTGCAAGGGACTAATAGATGGAGGAATAAACACCCTAGAAATAACCTTCACCATACCAAATGCAATAGAAGTCTTCCAAAAACTACAAAAAGAACTACCAGCAGATACCCTAATAGGTGCAGGTACAGTACTAGACCCAACAACAGCAAGACTAGCCATAATGAATGGAGCCAAATTCATAGTATCCCCATCATTTGACAAAGAAGTAGCCAAACTATGCAACACCTACAACATCCCATACATGCCAGGCTGCATAACACCAAAAGAAATGCTAGAAGCCTACAAATACGGAGTAGACATAATAAAACTCTTCCCAGGATCATTAACAGGCCCATCCTACGTAAAAGCAATACATGGTCCATACCCACACTTTCAAATAATGCCAACAGGGGGAGTAAGCCTAGAAAATATAGAAGAATGGTTCAAAGCAGGAGTAGTAGCAGTAGGAGCAGGCTCTAACCTAGTAAAAGGAAGCCGAGAAGAAATAAAAGAAAAATCACAAGAATACCTAAAAAAAATAGCGGAGGTAAGAAAATAATGACAAAAAAAGTAGTAACCCTAGGCGAAATAATGCTAAGACTATCAACACCAGGCTATGAAAGATTCGTTCAAGCAGAATCCTTCGATGCCATCTATGGAGGAGGCGAAGCCAACGTAGCAGTATCACTAGCAAACTACGGCTACGATGCCTACTATATAACCAAACTCCCAGAACACGAAATAGGCCAAGCAGCAGTAAACGCCCTAAGAAAATACGGAGTAAAAACAGACTATATAAAAAGAGGAGGAGAAAGAGTAGGAATCTACTACTCAGAAACAGGAGCCTCATCCAGACCATCCAAAGTAATCTATGACAGATCAAACTCAGCCATAGCAGAAGCAGACAAAGGCGAATTCAACTTTGATGAAATCTTCAAAGATGCAAAATGGTTCCACACCTCCGGCATAACCCCAGCCATCTCCAAAAAAGGAGCAGAAATCACAAAAGAAGCAATGAAAGTAGCCAAAAAAGCAGGAGCCAAAGTATCCATAGACCTAAACTACAGAGCAAAACTATGGACACCAGAAGAAGCCCAAGCAGTGATGAAAGACCTCATGCAATACGTAGACGTGTGTATAGGAAACGAAGAAGACGCATCATTATCCCTAGGCTTTACACCAAAAGGCCTAGACGTATCAAGTGGAAAACTAGATGCTAGTGCCTACCAAGAAATCTTCAAACAAATGAAAGAAGAATTCGGATTTGAATACGTAGTATCAACACTCAGAGAATCATATTCAGCAAGCGATAACGGCTGGTCAGGCATAATATACGATGGAAAAGAATTCTACCAATCAAGAAAATACGATCTAAGAATAGTAGATAGAGTAGGTGGAGGAGATAGCTTCGCAGCAGGCCTAATAACAGGCCTACTAGATGGAAAAGGACCAAAAGAAGCCCTAGAATTTGCAGTAGCAGCATCAGCCCTAAAACACACAATCAAAGGCGACTTCAACCACGTAAGCCGAGAAGAAGTAGAAAGACTAGCAGGAGGAGACGCTTCAGGTAGGGTGCAAAGGTAGGATAAAGTAAAATCTTAAAAACATGAAATCTAAAAGACTTAGATGATAAGAGGAGATATTATGTCAGAGAAAAAATTGAAATTTGAAATTATTGGTTATGGTACAGCGGGATCCATGTATGGCCAATGGTCTAAAGGAAGCGGGAGCAGAGATAAAATATGTTTATGATGAAAGTGAAGAAAGAGTTGACGACTTTATAGAAAGGTTTCCAGAAACTGAAAAAGCCGAATCCCTTGAACAAATATTAAATGATCCTTCTATCAAAATGGTAGCGGCTGCAGCTATACCTAACTTAAGATCAGCCTTAGGTAATAAGGTAATGCTTGCAGGTAAGGATTATTTTACAGATAAAACAGGTTTTACTAGTCTTGACCAGTTGGAAGAAACAAAGAGAATTCAAAAGGAGACGGGGAGGAGGTACTTTGTCTATTTTTCAGAAAGAATCCATGTAGAGGGAGCAGTTTATGCTGGAGAACTAATAAAAGAGGGAAGAATAGGAAAAGTAATTCAAGTTACAGGCTTTGGTCCACATAGTTTAAACAAGGAACAGCGACCAGACTGGTTTTTTAAAAAAGATCAATATGGTGGAATTCTTACAGACATAGGAAGTCATCAAATTGAACAGTTCTTATATTACACTGGAAATGAAGATGCGAAGGTTATATCTTCAAAAGTTGCTAATTATTATAATCCAGATGTACCTGAACTTGAAGATTATGGTGATGCTACACTTGTAGGAGATAACGGAGCAACATTTTTCTATAAAGTTCATTGGTTTTCACCAAAGGGATTATCAACATGGGGTGATGGACGTACATTTATTACTGGAACAAAAGGATATATTGAAATTAGAAAATATACTAATGTAGCTGAGGAAGAAACAGGAGATCATGTTTACCTAGTTGATGAAGAAGGGGAGCATCACTTTAAGGTCAATGGAAAAGTAGGTTTTCCATTTTTTGGACAAATGATTCTAGATTGTATTAATGGGACAGAAAATGCAATGACTCAAGATCACATATTTAAGGCTCAGGAATTATGTTTATTATGTGAAGAAAATGCAATCACATTACAAACTAATATATAAAATAAATTATGGAGATTAATATGGAGAAAAGAAATATAAAATTTGGTATAAAGGATAAGTTAGGCTACGCTGCAGGGGATATAGCTAACAATTTTACATTTGCATTTGTAGCTAGTTTCCTTATGATATTCTATACTGATGTATGGGGAATTAACCCTGGAATAGTGGCTGGATTATTCTTTGCAGCAAGAATAATAGATGCCTTTACAGATGTAGGAATGGGAACTATTGTTGATAAATTTAAAGGTAATAAGGATGGAAAATTCAGACCTTTCATAAAGTGGGGAGCAATTCCTGTAGCCTTAGCAGGATTCTTACTTTTCCAATCCTCATTAAAAAATATGCCAATGACATTTAAAATAATATATATGTATATAACATACATTTTATGGGGCTCACTTTGCTATACTTTTATTAATATACCTTATGGATCAATGGCATCAGCCATAACAGCAGATCCAGACCAAAGAACAGAATTATCAACATTTAGAACTTTAGGAGCTACAGTAGCGAACCTAGTAATCGGTTTTATTACACCATACTTCATATATAAAAAAGTTGCTGGTGGAGAAGATATACTACTTGAAGGAAGATTTCCATTAGTTGCAGGAATATTTGGTATATTAGCAATATTATCATATTTTTACTGCTACAAAAATGCAATTGAAAGAGTTGATGTACCTAGAAATACACAAAAAACCTCAGTTTTCCAAGGAATTGGAAGAGTTATATCCAAAAGATCACTAATATCTATAATAATAGTATCTATTCTATTACTACTAGCCATGCTACTTGTAGGAACAATGAACGCTTACGTTTACAATGTATATTTTAAAAATTCATCAGGGATGGCTCTTGCTGGATTAACTACATCATTACCAATGATGATAACAGCACCTGTAGCTATGCAAATGGGTAAAAAAATAGGTAAAAAAGAATCAGCTACAATCGGTTTAATAGGTTCTGGTTTAGTATATCTATTACTTTTCTTTACTAAGGTTGAGAATATGTATGTATTCTTGGCAGGAGCTGCTATTGCCCACATGCTTTTAGGAATATTTAATACCTTAACTTGGGCTATGATAACAGATGTTATAGATGATCTAGAAATTCAAAATAATCAAAGAGATGACGGTAAGGTTTATTCAATCTACTCATTCGCTAGAAAACTTGGACAAGCAGGAGCTGGTGGACTTGGTGGAGCTGCATTAGCAGCAGTAGGATACGTTTCTGGAGCTGCAAGTCAAACCCCTGAGGTTGCCCTCGGAATATATAATATAGCTACTTTACTACCAGCCATATCATTAATCATCGGTGGTTTAGTTGTATTTATAATATATCCACTAGATAGAAAAACAGTTGCGAAAAATAATCAACAGCTAAAGAGCTTAAGAAATAACCAAGCTAAATAATTATATTTTAAATCTTTGAATATCAAGTTGCTTAGATGTATTAAATTCTAATATATCAAAAGTTTATATAAAGATTTGAGTAAAATCCTCCTAGTTAGTGTAAATACCAACTAACCAGGAGGAATTTTTATGGCAAGAAGTATGGCATAAAAAAGAAGTAATTAGAGAAATTGTGTTTGAATAATACTATACTGAAATAGCGTAAGTTATTAAAGTTGTATTTAAAAACAATATGTCATAGTTTGCATTTAAATAATTATCTATCTATTTAGAAACATTTTTTATCTCTTCAAGATATAAATTTCTATAGCTAGATGGGGTCATATTTTCGTATTTTTTAAATATTCTAATAAAAAGACTTTCTGAAGAGTATCCAATTTTACTAGAGATTTCAGAAATAGACAAACTAGTATTCTTTAATAATTCCTTAGCTTTTGATAATCTTACTAGTATCAAGTATCTCTTGAAATTATAACCAGTAATTTTTTTGAAATTTCTACTTAAGTCAAGTCCATAATATTGTGTAAATTAATCTAGTACAATATTTACTACTTCATTTTAATATACAATTTAGAAGATGTTAGGAGGTCCTCATTGATGTCAATGAGGATTGGTCTCCAAAAGCCGACGAGCTAGATATTAATGGTATAGCTGAATCTTCGTTAGGAAATATCCTAATCACTTTTTTGCC
>NZ_JAKZEY010000006.1 GCF_022808955.1 Anaerococcus sp. AGMB09787 | reverse complement strand
GCTGACTTTTAGAGTATACATCCTTTGGTTTTTTTTGTCAAGTTTTTTCTATATTTTCTTGTTTTTTTTTATTATAGCTATTTGATATATTTTTTATTTTAACATTGTTTTTCTTATTTAGTAATTTTAAGCTTTATTTTGTTTTTTTCTTTTATCTAGTTATTTTGTATTTTTTTGATAAATTTTCAATTAAAAAACCTCCCCTATTGTTTAGGGAAGGCTGTGTGTTTTGTTTTAATACATTCCACCCATTTGTGGGTTCATAGCTGGTTCTTCTTTTGGTATGTCTGCTACTGCCGCTTCTGTTGTGAGGATCATTCCTGCAACTGATACTGCGTTTTGGAGGGCAGATCTTGTTACTTTGGTTGGTTCTACTATGCCTGATTCGAACATATTTACGTATTTGTCGTTGTAGGCATCGTAACCTTCGTCTGTGGCAGAGTTTTTGACGTTTTCTACTACTACAGATCCATCCATTCCAGCGTTTTCTGCTATTTGTCTTAATGGTGCTTCTAGGGCTTTTTCTATGATTGTAGCTCCTGTCATTTCATCACCAGCAAGTGTTTCTGCAAGTGCTTTTACTTTTTCTATAGCGCCTATTAGAACTACTCCACCACCAGCTACTATTCCTTCTTCTACTGCTGCACGAGTTGCTGATAGGGCATCTTCGATTCTGTATTTTTTCTCTTGCATTTCTGTTTCTGTGGCAGCTCCTACGTTGATTACTGCTACTCCTCCTGCAAGTTTAGCTACCCTTTCTTGGAGTTTTTCTCTTTCGTATTCGCTTTCTTCTTCGCTAAGTTGTTTTCTGATTACTGATACTCTTTCTTCTAGGGCAGCCTTGTCCCCTTTGCCTTCTACTATGGTAGTGTTATCTTTGTCAACTTTAACTTTTTTAGCTGATCCTAACATATCGATAGCTGTGTCTTTTAGGTCCATGCCTAATTCGTCACTTACAACTGTAGCTCCTGTTAGGATTGCTATGTCTTCTAGCATGGCTTTTCTTCTGTCTCCATAACCAGGTGCTTTGACTGCTACTACGTTGAATGTTCCTCTTAGTTTGTTGAGGATTAGGGTTGTTAATGCTTCTCCGTCTACATCATCTGCTATGATAAGTAGTGGCTTGCTTGATTGAACTATTTGTTCTAGTAATGGTAGGACTTCTTGGATGTTTGATATTTTTTTATCTGTGATTAGGATTAGTGGATCTGTTAGTTCTGCTACCATTTTTTCGTTGTCTGTTGCCATATATGGGGATAGGTAGCCCTTATCGAATTGCATTCCTTCTACTACGTCTAGGTAGGTAGATGTAGTTTTTGATTCTTCTACTGTGATTACTCCATCATTACCTACTTTTTCCATAGCATCTGCTATTAGTTTACCTATTTCTTCATCTGCTGATGATATTGTTCCTACATTTTCAATAGCTTGTTTGTCTTCTACTTCACGTGAGTTGTCTTTGATGAAGTCTACTACTGTTTCTGTTGCTTTTTTGAGGCCTTTTTGTAGAACTACTGGATTGGCACCAGCCGCTAGGTTTTTGAGTCCTTCTTTGATGATAGCGTGAGCTAGAACTGTAGCTGTTGTTGTACCATCTCCTGCTACGTCATTGGTCTTGGTGGCTACTTCTTTTACTAGTTGAGCTCCCATGTTTTCAAACCTATCTTCTAGTTCGATATCTTGAGCAATGGTTACTCCATCGTTGGTGATGGTTGGAGCACCGTATGGTTTGTCTAGGACTACGTTACGTCCCTTAGGTCCAAGTGTTACTTTGACTGCGTTTGCTAGTTTATCTATTCCTCTTTCGAGTCCTTCTCTTGCATCTGCGCTAAATTTGATGTCTTTTGCCATTAATATCCTCCTAGTCTACTACTGCTAGTATATCTATATATTTTACTACGATGTATTCTTTGTCTTCTAGTTTAACTTCTGTGCCTGAATATTGGCTATATATTACCTTATCACCTACATGAAGTGATCCAGCCTTTTTTTCATCGTTTTCGATGTCTGATGAGATGGCTACTATCTCAGCATATTGAGGTTTTTCTTGAGCACTTTCAGGAAGAACGATTCCTGAAGCAGTTGTTTTTTCAGCTTCTGCCTTTTGTATAACTACTCTATCACCGATTGGTTTAAGTTTCATATTTATCTCCTTTATATTTTTCTTAGCACTCATCACATCTAAGTGCTAACCACATTTATAATATACCAAGGTCAAAAAATATTTCAAGTCTTATATTAAAGAAAGTTTTGCTAGGTCATAGAAATAATATTTTTATAAGGCTTGGAGGATTTGCAATTAAAAAGGAAACCAGGATTATTAACTAGTCCTTAGTTTCCGAAATTTTTAGAGGTATTTTTTTATGCCTTGGACGAGGTCTGGTATAAGTCTCGCTGGAGTCCTACATAGGGCGATTCTTAGTCCCTTGGATTGAGGCAAGACAAAGATGTGGTCTTTTTCTAATTTATCAGATATTTCAAAGGCCCTATCTGTAGGTATAAAGGCGAAGAAACCTCCGAAGTAGGGAATAGTTCTGATATTATTTTGCCTAGCTTCCCTTATGAAGACCTCTGCCCTTTTAGTTAGTAGATCCTTGGCTTCTTCCAGGTCTTTTTTGTATGCCTCTAAATCCTGTCCTTGGCTAAGCTTTACCAAGATTTTTTGTGGGGCGTGGTTTACATTTGACCAATTTGCCCTAGCTGTGTGGGTAAAGGAATTCTCAAAGTCCTCGATTGCCTTTTGGCTTGATGAAATTCCAACAGCTGCCCCACACCTCATCCCATAGGCAGTGTAGGCCTTGGACATAGAAAAGCACACTACAACCATAATATTTTCTGGAAGATTAGTAAATTTTGTGAAAAATTCCCTTTGGCTTTTTCCATCGCCAGCATACTCTAGGTAGGCCACATCTACCAGGAGGGTTAGTTTTTTGTCCTTATCCCTTGCCCTATCCTTTAGGAGGTCGATTACTAGGTCCCACTCCCTATCACTAAGGGAATAGCCCGTTGGATTGTTGGCAGGGGAATTGATTATTATGGCAGTCCTATCCCTATCACTTAATGCCTCATCAAGCCTTGCTGCCAAGTCATCTATATTGAAGGAAAAGTCCTCATTAAAAAATTCATAGGTTCTAAAGTCCCTGCAGAATTCTTGACACATGGTTTTATATACTCCCCAACAATAGTTGTGACATAGGACAGGATCACCCTTATCTACATAGCTCCACAAGGCAGACCTTATTGCTCCAGTTCCCCCAGGACTTGATACTGCTCTTATATAGGCATCTGGTTTATAGTCATCAAAGAGTATATCAATAAGCTTATCTAAGTATTCTCTATCTCCTTCTATGGGAGCATAACTTGCTATCTCCCCCTTACTAAGTTCGTCTAAGGCCTTATATACTGAAGGAAAGGCTATTATTCTTCCCTCATCATCAGCCAAGGTTCCTAGAACTGAATTAATCACCTGATCATCACCATAAATTTTGCAGGCTTCTTCTGCCTTTCTCTTCATATCAAAAGCAAGGTCAGGCTCGTTGGACCAAGTAGCTGATTTTATTGTCATTGTCATGATTAACTCCTTTTCTAAATATTATTTGGTATTTATAGATATGTAATAGATTAGTACTTTTATAGTTATTATATATTCTTAGCTAAAAGATAGTCAATAGCTTCCAAGTATCCCTCTATACCATTGTCCTTGATAGTTTTTTCAGCAAATAAGGACACATAGGATATTTTTCTAAAGTCTTCTCTTTGGTCTATATCTGTGATATGAACTTCGACAGTAGGTAGGTCTACTGCTTTCAAAGCATCTAATATTGCAATAGATGTGTGAGTATAGGCTGCTGGATTTATTATTATGCCGTCAAATTTCTGGTAAGCTTCTTGAATCTTATCCACTATAGCTCCCTCGTGGTTGGACTGGAAGGTCTCTAGGTCTATATCTAATTTTTTGCAATAAGATTCTACTGTTTCCAAGAGGTGCTTGTAGTCTTTTTTGCCATATAAATCTTTTTCTCTGATACCGAGCATATTTATATTTGGTCCATTAATTAAAAGTATTTTCATAAAAATCTCCTATTATCAATTCTACGCTTTGATCAATGCTGATATTTGGTATTTTCTTATCTGAAAATAGTTGGTAGAAGTCTTTTCTTTCTTGCCAAATACCCTCGATTGCTCTATAATTTGTGGATAAGGGTCTACCCTCACGGTCAAGATCAGACAAGTTTCTTTTGATGAAATATATTAAAGAATTTTGCTTGAGAGGTCTAAAATTTGCAGGATCCTTTACTACTCCACCACCAGTGGCTATGATTTGGTTGGTCTCCTTGCCTACTTTATTTATTATAGACTTCTCAAGGTCTCTAAATTTCTCCTCACCACATTTTTCAAAGATTTCACTTATAGGCATATTAGCAATTTTTTCTATCTCAGCATCAGTGTCGACAAAATTTTTACCAGTTTTTTCAGAAAGCTTGCTACCTATAGAGCTTTTGCCAGATCCTGGCATGCCGATTAGGACTATGTTGCGATTTTTTAGAATATTGGCCTCGATTTCTTCAATCATTTTATAATCTAAGTCCTTATTTTGAAAGATTGATGAAGCTTCTAGGGCCTGGCCAATTAGCATTTTTAGACCATTTGCATATTTAATTTTCCTATCTCTCGCTTCAAATAAGATTTCTGTTATATAGGGATTGTAGATTACATCTACTACTGCTTTTAGTTTAGGGAGTTTGTCTAAATCAATTAAAGACTTACCATTATTTGGATACATACCCACAGGGGTCGCATTTATGAGAAGGTCTGCATCATTGAATTTGTCCAGGTCGGCATAGTATGGAGATTTTTTCCTTGATAATTTGACATAGGATATTTTTTTATCAGCTAATACTATACCTATTGTCTTTGAGGTTGCTCCATCACCTAGAATTATGGCTCTTGTAAAATTTTCACCTAGGGACTGTAGGAGGTAATCAAAGCCAAAATAGTCAGTATTGTAGCCCAATATCTTCCCGTCTCTCTTGATTATAGTATTGACTGCCCCTATTCTTTTTGCCCTAGGACTTAGATAATCAAGATATTTAATAACTTCTTCCTTATAGGGAATTGTTACATTAAAGCCACTTATATCTGATTTTATAAAGTCTTCTAGGTCCTCGATGTTTTTTTCGTAAAGGTCGTAGGCATAATCTGCTATTTGCTCATGAATTGTTTTTGAAAAAGAATGGGGTAGGTCCTTGCCCAATAAACCAAATTTCATTTATACCTCCACATAATTTCCCAAGAAGGAAAAGTATTCATTAGAATTATGAAGCTCGCTTAGGAGCTTTCTAGTCTTGTTATCCTTGATATTCCCCTCAAAGTTCAAGTAAAATCTAAAGTCAAACTTGCTACCAGCTATTGGTCTTGATTCGATTCTAATTAGGTTTAGCCCTAGAGCTGCAAATTTACCTATAAGGTCAAATAAAGCTCCTGGCTTGTTGGCAACTTCTATTATAATTGATATAATCCTCGCATCCTTGTAGACTTCCATGTCTTTTTTAATGACTATAAACCTTGTATAGTTGGCCTGGTTATTTTGGATATTTTCATCTAAGATCTTTAGCCCATAGAGGTCAGCACATTCCTTAGACCCTATACAGGCTAGGTCATCCCTCTCGCTAAGAGCTAAGTATTTGGCAGCTAAGGCTGTGTTTTGGGAGCTTGTGATTTTGATATTAGGAATTTTTGACAAATAATCCCTACATTGACCTAGGGCCTGGTAGTGGGATAAGACTTCTTTTATTTCAGAGATGTTGGAAGATTCTTTACCTAGGAGGTAGTGGTTTATTTCAAGTTTAAAATCAGCTACTATATAGGAATTATTTTTATCTAGCAAATCATAGACTTCATTTACTTCTCCATAGATGGAATTTTCTATGGGCAAGACCCCAAATTCACACTCTCCCTTATTTACACTTGCAAAAATATCTTCAAAGGACTCATAATAATTGATAGATGGATTTGCAAAAATTTCTTTGGCAGCAAGATAGCCATAGGACCCCTCGCTGCCTTGGACTCCAACCTTTGCCTTGGTAGCAGAGGTGAAGTCGGTATTTGACAATGATTGCAATAAGAAATCTTCATAATCACAAGTCCTAGTTAAATCTCTTTGGAGGCTCTTTGATATGGAAAATATAGTTTGATAGAGTCTGTTTAGTATATCCTTATCCTCTGGAAATTCCTTGGCAAGCCTTGCTATTATAGCTTTTTCTCTATTATAATCGTTAATATTTTGGGCGTTTTTTTGTTTTTCTTTACCAATTTGTCTAGAAAGTTCTAATCTTTTGGCAAAAAGATCAGCTATTTTATCGTCAATGGCATCTATTTTTCTTCTAAAACTTTCCATTACTTATCTCCATAAAATCTAAAATTACTAGGGCTGCTAGGGCTTCCATTATAGGTAGGGCCCTTAGAGCTATGCAGGGATCGTGCCTACCCCTTATCCTAAGCTTTGCTTCCTTCATATCCCTCATGGAAATAGAAGATTGTTCCTTAGAAATAGATGCAGTAGGCTTCATAACTACACTAAAGATAAGGGGCATGCCATTTGTTATCCCTCCTACAAGTCCTCCTGCATTGTTAGTCTTGGTTACAACCTTCCCATCAAGGATTTGGAATTCATCGTTGTGGTCTGAGCCTAGCATAGTCGCTGCTTCGAACCCCCTACCAAAGGAGATAGCTCTACTACCAGGCACTGCATAGACAAGGGAGGCTATTTGGGATTCGAAAGACTTGTAGTTGGGCTCGCCTAGACCTACAGGAAGGCCAGTTACTACGCATTCTACCTCCCCACCTACAGAGTCTTGGTTAGCTTTTACTTCTTCCAACAAGCTTTTGATTTTCTCTTCTGCATCAGGGTCTATCACAGGTATGGCCTTTTGCCTACAAGAGCTTAGTCCTTCCATGTCTGGATTTACATAGTCGATTCCTACATCATGTATTCCCCCGACTTGCTTTAAATGAGATCTGACTTCTATTCCTCTTTCTTCTAGGATCTGTAGGGCTATGGCCCCACCTATGCACAAAGGTGCTGTAAGACGGGCAGAAAAGGGACCAGACCCCCTCATATCGAGAAGGCCCTGGTATTTGATATTGGATACATAGTCTGCGTGGGATGGCCTAGGGATGTCCCTAAAGGATTCATAGTCGCTTGATATAGTGTCTTTATTTTTGATAATGGCACATATTGTATTTGCCACTATTCTGTCTCCTTCTACTCCTGCTATAAATTCTACCTGGTCGTCTTCCCTTCTCCTTGTAGTATATTTACTTGATCCTGGCGCCCTTCTCTTCATAAATTCATTTAATTTGTCCATATCGATCTTTGTTCCCAACGGAAAGCCATCAGCTACAAGACCGATAGCATTGCCATGGGAGTGTCCAAATATGGTAATTTTTAGTTTTTGACCGAAACTAGATGTCAATTTGTCCTCCTATTCTTACAAAGTCCTCATAAAAATCTGGGTAAGATTTGTTAACTGCCCTATGATTTTTTATCTCGATTGGCTTTTTAGCTATAAGTGAACCAATAACAGCAGCCATGGCTATTCTGTGGTCATTGTGGGAATCAACCCTTCCTCCCCTAAGGCCACCTGTCCCATAAACTTCTAGGGAATCTTCTTTTTCTATAGCCCTGCCCCCTAGGTTATTAATTAGTTGACAGGTGGCGAATAGCCTGTCACTTTCCTTGATCCTAAGCCTTTTTGCATTGTAGAATGTAGACTTGCCACCGTCAGCTCCCGAAGCTAGAATAGATAGGGCTGGCAACATATCTGGTATCTCGTTAATATCTATGATGAGATTATTTCTCTCTCCTGCCCCTACCCTTATGTATTCGTCCCTTATCTCTAGCCTTGCCCCATAGTCCTTGAGGATATCAATTATTGCCCTATCCCCTTGGAGGCTCTTAGGATTTAATCCCTTGACAAGGACTTCCTTATTTAAGGCTCCAGCCACCAAGAAGAAGCTAGCATTGGACCAATCTCCCTCAGCTCTATAGTCTAGACCTTGGAGTATAGTCGGATAGACCTTAAATCTATCATCTTCATAGACTACATCGCCCGAAAACTTCTTTATCATATCCATAGTAAGCTCAAGGTAGGACTTAGAAACAAGCTTGCCAGTAGGTACTATCTCACTTAGGTGATCAAGACTTAGACCTGCAAAGAGTAGCCCACTTATATATTGGGAGCTAATATCAGCCCTAATCTTGGCATATGAAAAGTCAAATTTATTTTCTGTCATGAAGGGGAGTTTACTAGCCGAAAATATAACCTTGTTTGCCTTCATTATATCCACCAAGTCCTTGATAGGCCTATCAGGAAGTCTCCCTTCTCCCATAAAATAGCACTTGTTATATAAGGAAGAAGCGAGTGGCAGGAGAAATCTAAGGGTAGATCCAGATTCCTTACAATCAAGCCTTGGTATAGCATGACGGTTTTTGATGGGACTTACTTCAAGAAAATCTTCTCCAGCTATAATATCTGCTCCAAGCTCTCTCAGGCAGGATATGGTTGCCTCTATATCAAGCGATGATTTGTTAAAGAAAATCTTTGACTTACCTTCTGCAAGACTTGCACAAATTAATGCCCTATGGACGTATGATTTGGAGGATATAGACTGAACTTCTCCTTTTATAGTCGATGGTCTAACTTTAAGCATGACTTACTCCATTTTTAAAAAATTCTTCTAACCCATCAAAGTCAAATTGTTCTAAGTAAGTATCTCCTATCTTTCTAATGAGAATCTCATTTATATAATCTCCCCTTCTTTTCTTATCTTTTCTTATAATCTCCATCATATCTGATAGCTTGTAAGGAAGCTTAAAGGGTAGGTTATGGGTTTGGATAACTTCTTTTATTAATTCTAGGTCCCCACTAGGAAGTAAGCCACTCTTAGCACATCCCAAAGCTACTGTATAGATTCCTATTGCTACGGCTTTTCCATGCTTTATGGTGTGATTTGAGATGACCTCGATAGAATGGGCTAGGCTATGACCTAGGTTTAGTAGTTGACGCTTGCCAGTGTCAAACTCGTCTTCTTCGACTATATCTCTCTTTAAACTTATACACCTAGCAATGATAGGCTCCAAGTTCTCGTCTAGCCTTCCCCTATCCATAAGCTTAAGGAATAAGTCCCTATCAAACAAAATCCCATACTTGATAACTTCCCCCATCCCACAAGCAAATTCATCATCTGCTAGGGTATGGAGAAATTGCCTATCACAAAATACTGCCCTCGGTTGGTTAAAGGAGCCTACCATGTTTTTCGCCCTACTTAAGTTGATAGCAGTTTTACCCCCTACTGATGAGTCGACTTGGGCAAGGAGAGTGGTAGGGACTTGGATATAGTCTATCCCTCGCCTGTAGATAGCTGCAGCAAAGCCTCCCAAATCTCCAACAACTCCTCCCCCAAAGGCTATGAGTACATCCTTGGAATTAATATCCTTATCTGCCATAAATTCTAAGAGGCTAATCAAGTTGTCAAAAGACTTAGAATCTTCTCCTGGCTCGATGACAAATTTAAAAATATCTGATTTTGTTTTTGATAAAGCTTTTGCTAAAGTCTCAAAGTATAAGCTATCTACATTCTTATCGGTCAAAACTACAAATCGCCTTGACCTATCTACTCCGACAAGGTCTGATATTTTGTCAATTACACCATGGTCTATATAAATCTTGTATGGCTTAGATACCTTTACTAATATTTCTTTCATTTTATTTACTCTTTCTAGGATACATCTTTGCCTTAATATCCTTACCTTCCTTAAGTAACTCTCTCATCCCTTCCTCATCATCCCTTACTAGGACATCTTGGTATTTTTTGAGTTGGATAATATAATTTGTAAGTTCCTCTAGGAGGTAGTCCTTGTTGGCAAAGAATAATTCTGTCCACATCTCTTCATTTATGGTGGCAACCCTGGTTAAATCTAATAGGCTATCAGCTGAATAACCCTCATGGTCTAGGCTGGTGGGAGTTTTCACTAGGGCATTGGATGCTATGTGGCAGAGCTGGGAAGTGTAGGCTATGATCCTATCTTGGGTATCATCAGTAGAATACTGTATCTTTAGTCCTATACCATTAAGCATGCCTATAATCCACTTAGGAAGGTCCCCATGCCTTATAATGATAATATATCTCCCCCTATACAAGTCCTCACAGCTATTTTCAAATCCACCAACTTCCCTCCCTGCCATGGGGTGGGCTCCTATGTAGGTAAAATTATTTTCCCTGGCCAAATCACATAGCCTAGGAGAGATGACTCTTTTTATACCACATAGGTCCATAACATAATTACTTAATTGCCTATTATCTTCTACAAAGTTAAGGACCTTAGTAGGAGTCATGGCAAGGATTGTAAGGTCCATCTTAGCAAGGTCGTCTAGATCTAGGACCCCATCTATGGCCTTTTGCCTTACAGCTTGACCTAGAGACCTTTCCATAATGTCGTAGCCATAGACTTCATGGGATGTGTATTTCTTGATAGCCTTGGCAAAGGATCCACCCATAAGGCCCAGGCCAATAATCCCGATTTTCACCTAAGCCTCCATAGCCTTTCTTAGGGAAAATACCTTTCTGGCTACCTCATCAAATTCTTGAGGTCTTAAAGCTTGAGGGCCATCACTTAGGGCCTTGGATGGGTCATTGTGGACTTCAATCATGAGGCCATCTGCCCCTGCCCCTACTCCTGCTAGGGAAAGTGGTCTAACAAACTTGGCAGCTCCTGCAGCATGGGAAGGGTCGATTATAACTGGCAAGTGGGTTTTTTCCTTGAGGTAAGGTATAGCAGTAATATCCAAGGTATTCCTTGTTTCTGTTTCAAAAGTTCTTATCCCTCTCTCACATAAAACTACATTGGAATTGCCACTTGCCATAATGTACTCGGCACTCATGAGCAATTCTTCATAAGTTGCAGAAAGTCCCCTCTTAAGAAGAACTGGCTTGTCCGTAGCACCTACTGCCTTTAGCAAGTCAAAATTTTGCATATTCCTTGCGCCGACTTGGAGCATATCAACATCTTCAAAATATTTAAGTTGGCTAATCTCCATAATCTCAGTTACTATAGGTAGGCCTGTGGCTTTCTTTGCTTTCAACAACAAATCTATTCCCTCTTTACCAAGACCTTGGAAAGAATATGGCGAAGTCCTTGGCTTGAAGGCTCCTCCCCTTAGGATTGTAGCTCCTGCCTCCTTTACAGCTTTCGCAACTTCTATTATCTGCTCTTCATTCTCGACAGAACATGGTCCTGCCATAATTTGAAAATTACCCCCACCAATCTTTACACCATTAGCAAGCTCAACCACAGTGTCCTCTGGATGGAACTTCCTATTAGCCTTCTTGTATGGCTCTTGAATCCTAATAACATCCTCTACAATATCAATCTTCCTAAAATTATTAATATCTAACTTGGCAGTATCCCCTATTAGACCTATCAACTTCTCACTATTGCCAGAAGACAAATCAGATGGGCTAAGCCCCAAATCCTTGATAGTCTTAATAAACTTAGATAAACTTTCTTCACTTACATCTTTTCTTAACTTAACAATCATAAATCCTCCTAAATAATTTATCGCTTTTAACCGCTAAAGTTCAATGGTAATAAAAAAGCTCCCTGGCTAATCCAGGAAGCTAAAACTAAAAGATAAATTCTTTAAGTATTTTGCACACCAGAAATAGCCTTACTAAATATGCTAGTAAAGTAATAATAAAAGTATGCATTTTTAAAATTAATACTTAAGAACATCTTTATCTCCTTTGCTTGTAATTATATCACAAATTTTTGTGATTTCAATGCCAATTTTACTTTGATAATAAAAAAACTCTTGAAAAATAATTAAAAACCTGAATTTTTAATCATTAACTGTCATACCTCTTCTCCAAAAATCAAAGATATCCTTAACTAAGTTTTAATAAAGTAAAAATGGTTATAAATAAAATGAGGTGAATTATGAATAAAGAAGAAAAATTAAAAAAAATTAAGCGATATATCCTATCGTGTTACCCAAGAAAACGCAACCGAGAGGCCATTTTCTTCCGAATACGATAACTTCTATGAAGAAGGAATATATGTTGACATAGTAAGTGGAGAAGCTCTCTTCTCATCAAGGGACAAGTACGATGCAGGCTGTGGCTGGCCATCATTCACAAGGCCAATAGGAGATGTCCTAGAAGAAAAACTAGACAAGTCCCACGGCATGATCAGAATGGAAGTAAGAAGCAAACAAGCCGACAGCCACCTAGGCCACGTCTTCACAGACGGTCCAAAAGAAAAAGGCGGCCTAAGATACTGCATAAACGGCGCTAGCCTAAGATTTGTCCCAAAGGATAAAATGGAAGAAGAAGGGTATGGGGACTACCTGGAGATGTTTGAGTAATAAAAAACTTTATAAAAATGAAATAATTAACAAAAAGTTATAATGTTAGAAGTTCCTCTTTCCTAAAAAAATCAAGATTTATAATAGAACACATAAAGAAAGATTACTGCACATAAAAAGGAAATAATTGTATGCTTATTACTAGGAAAGTTTGAGTTAGGGAGATATTAGATATAGAAAAATCATAAAAATATTACTTTATTGGCTTATAATATTTTTTGAATTTTATATGTTGCCTTTACTTATTCAAGATACTGGCAGTGCTATATTGATTCTATTTATTGTGATTCCAATAATTTGTCTTATAATATCAATTGCTTATTGAATCAAGAATTCATTTAATTGGTTCTTTTCAATTTTCATTATATTGATATTTTTGTTCCTACCATATTTATCTATTACAACGAGAGTGCATCTATTTATAGATTATTGTACGGAATAAATTCAATAATAGCTCAATTTATAGCTAACTTATTTTGCAAGAAAAATTAATAGTTCCGCAAATTTTTTTATCTAAACTCGAAAAGACCGCAGGCTAAGACTACGGTCTAATTTTTTGTCCAAATGTAAACCACCTGGAACTATTATTTAGTTTATTATATTTTTCTATGAGAACCATTTGAGTAAAAGTAACTTGTATATATTTTCTAGATTAATACTGAGACATTTCACAAAATTTTGCGATTATTCTCACTCAATAATTCCTTATTGTTTGGTTGTTTCTACTATTCTTAATACATATTAACAGGATCTTTGACTTTATTTGACTGCTCTTATACAAATTTCTTTTTATCTATTTAGTTTTTATTTTTCCTATTTATTATATCTTCTCTTTATAAGAGAATTGAAAATTATAGAACTTATCTAGGTTTATTTTTTCTTTATTCCTGTTATTCCTGTTCTTGTAAAATCTTTTATTTTATATTTTGAAATTATTTTTAGGAAGTCATTTAGTTTTTTTCTATCTCCTGTAAGTTCTAAGTACAAGTCTTCAGATGAATAGTCTATAATATTTGCATTATATAAATTAGTAAGGGCATTTAGCTCTAAATAGTCTTCATTTCTAACTTCTAGTCTTACTATTAGCATTTCTCGTGATATGAAATTCTCATTTCCCATAATTTCAAGATTTATTACATCTTCAAGTTTTTCTATCTGATTTACTACTTGCCTAATAACATCCTCTTCTTCTGAAATTGTAGCTATTATTCTTGTTTTGTTTCCTCCTCCACTCACAGCTGCATTTATGCTTTCAATATTAAAGCCTCTTCTTGAGAATATAGAAGAAATTCTAGTTAATATTCCTGCATTATTTTCAACTAATATATTAATTGTACTAATTTTTTTCATATTTTACTCCATTATTACATCATCTACTGTTCCACCCGCTGGTATCATAGGTAGAACTAGTTCATTTTCATCTATTTTTACTTCTATTACTGATGGTCCTTCCATAGTTAATGATTTTTCAAATGAATTTTTAAATTCATCATAGGTTTTACAGGAAAATCCATTTGCTCCCATTGCTTCTGCAAGTTTAACGTAGTTTAGACTGCTTTTAATTTTAGTTGCAGAAAATCTATCATTGTAAAGCAAATGTTGCCATTGTCTAACCATTCCAAGGCTAGAATTATTCATAACAACTGTTATTATTTTTATATTGTTATTTACTGCTGTGATTATTTCATTAAAGTTCATATTGAAGGAACCATCTCCAGTTATTAAAACTACATTTCGATTTGGGTTTGCTATTTTAGCTCCTATGGCAGCACCATAACCAAATCCCATAGTTCCTAAACCTCCGCTTGTAAGAAATGATCTTGGTTTTGTTCTTCCACAATACTGAGCTGTCCACATTTGATGTTGTCCAACATCGGTTACAAATATTAAATTTTCACCCAACTTTTTTGATATGTATTTAATGACTTGATTAGGATTTAATTTGTCTTTGGAATCTTCTGGTAGGTAATCTCCTTTTCTTAATTCATTTATTCTACTTATCCAGTCTTTTCTATCTCTTTTCTTTATATATGGAAGAAGTTTATTTAATACGATTTTTATATCTCCTACTAGCTTATAATTAGCGTGTATATTTTTATCAATCTCAGATTTATCTATATCTATGTGGATTATTTTTGCATTTGGTGCGAATTTTTTTGTATTTAGAGCTACCCTATCAGAAAATCTAACTCCACAAGCTATAAGTAAATCACACTCTTTAATTGCACTGTTAGTAGAATATTTACCATGCATACCAAGCATACCTAAATTTAAATCATCTTCATAACCTAATACACCGATTCCCATAATAGTGTTACAAGCAGGTATGTTAGATATATTAATAAGTTTTCTTAGTTCCATAAAGCTATCCGAAGCAGTTACTCCACCTCCAGAATATATAATAGGTCTTTTTGAAGAATTTATACATTTTGCAATTTTCTTAATTTCTTCTTCATTAATAGATAAATCTTTGTCTTCTTCTAAGTTTTCTTTTTTATAGTATTCTGCAAAATCTCCCATAAGATCAGATGGTATATCTATTAATACTGGCCCTTTTCTTCCAGTATTTGCAATCATAAAAGCACGTCTTACGGTATCTTGTAGATCATTTACATCTCTAACCATAAAATTATGTTTAGTTATAGGCATAGTTAAATCCATTACATCAATTTCTTGAAAAGAGTCTTTGCCAATTAATTTTCTACTTGCATTTCCAGTTATACATACTAAAGGAATTGAATCCATAAATGCTGTAGCAAGTCCTGTAACGGTATTTGTAGCTCCAGGACCAGATGTAGCTACAACTACTCCTGCTTTTCCGCTTGATCTTGCATATCCATCTGCAGCATGGGTTGCTCCTTGCTCGTGACTTGTTCTTATTAATCTGATTTTATCCTTGTAGTCATACAAACAATCAAAAAGTTGAATTACTGATCCTCCAGGATATCCAAATATTGTATCAACTCCTTCATCTATAAGTGTATTTATTATTATTTCTGCACCCTTCATCTTCATAAATTATTCTCCTATAATTTAATACTATACATTGATAATATAATTCTTTTTTATTTCCATAAATTTTTGCATTTTTATATTAAAAAATCCTTTGTCTTTCGACAAAGGACGAATTTACCGCGTTACCACCTTTTTTTCTTATTATAATAAGCTCTCAAGCATCAATTAAATGCCGGTTCTAGATAACGCCTACCATAGCGGCAAATCTTACTATTATTTCAGATTTACATGAGAAAAATGATATTCAACACATATAGGATATAGACTTTCACCAATCGTCTACTCTCTTAAATCCTAATAAGTCCTACTAGTTTTTTCTATTATTTTATAATTTATAATTTTATATACATAATAATACATTTGAAAATAAATGTCAAGCTATTTTTTATTATACTTACATTTAAATTCTAATGGTATTAATCATTGACTTGCAAGTAATGTATCAACAAATTGTCTTGCTATTCTAGGAGATCTTGACCCTCTTTCCAAAGCAAATCTTTCTGCTAAAAGATTGAGTTCATCCTTAGGCATATCAATCTTAGATTTTTCGACTAAATAATTAACTATATCTATATATGTTTTTTTATTAGGTTTTGAAAAATTCACTTGTATTCCAAATCTTTGTGAAAGTGAAACAAGCTCCTCGATAGTATCATTTATATGAATATCATCCCCTTGCCTATCTGAAAAGTTTTCTTTTATAATGTGCCTTCTATTACTTGTAGCATAGATTACTACATTTTTAGATTTTCCATTAAGAGATCCTTCAAGCACAGCTTTAAGAATATTAAAGCTATCATCATCTTTAAAAAATGACAAATCATCAATAAACAATATAAATTTAAGAGGATTGTTTGATAAATCTCCTAAAATTTTAGGTATAGAATTAAGTTGATCTTTTCTAACTTCTATTATTCTTAATCCATCTTCCCATAGGAAGTTTGCCACAGCCTTTACAGTAGAAGATTTACCTGTTCCAGAATCTCCTGTAAGAAGAATATTGGATGCTGGTTTGTTTTTCAGTAAAGCCTTTGTATTATTTATTATAATATTTCTTTCTCTTTCATATCCGATAAGATCTGTAAGTTCTATTTTATCTGGATTTAATACTGGAACTATCTTGTTGTTTTCATCTATACAAAACATTCTATTATTAGCATATATGCCATATCCATATTTACTTATATTTTTACATCTATCTATATAATTATCTTTTATATTAGTCTTTTTACTTTGGAAGTCAGGGAGAAAGCCCTCGAAATCAATTAATTTCAAAAGTTCTTTTTTATTTAGGTCTGCTAATTCTTTTAAAAGATCTAATTCCCAACATAAGCAGTCTTTCATAAATATAGGTATGCTTTCACCTGAGGCTAAAGATTTTACATATATATTTTCGCTCTTATTACAAATATTTTCTATATGTTTACCCAAGTCTCCCAATGAAGTATTATATAATTTGCTTACAAATTCTGTATATGAGCTTGTACTTGGTGCTTCTAAATATTTTATAAGACTTTTTATAACGTCATCATTTAATATATCTCTGAATATACAAATATTTTCTAATTTTATTTTTAAATCATTCATTTTAATTCAAGATTGCCCCTGATGCACCACCAGATACCAATTTAGCATATCTTTTTAGATAACCACTAAGTTCCTTTTCTTTTGGAACAAAATTCTTCTTTCTTTCATTAATTATTTCTTCATCTACTTTAAGTTCAATTTTGTTCTCTTTAATATTTATACTAATTATGTCGCCCTCTTCTACAAGTCCTATCAAACCACCTGCTGCAGCTTCTGGTGTTATATGTCCCACGCAAGCTCCACGAGTAGCTCCACTAAATCTTCCGTCTGTTATAAGAGCTACACTATCTCCTAATCCCATTCCCATTATGGAAGATGTAGGATTTAGCATCTCACGCATACCAGGACCACCCTTTGGGCCCTCATATCTTATTACAACAACATCACCTTTATTTATCTTTCCAGCATTAATAGCTTCTTGGGCATCCTCTTCGCAGTCAAAGACACGAGCAGGTCCTTGGTGAACAAGCATTTTTTCATCAACTGCTGCACGTTTAACAACCGAACCTTCACTAGCTAAGTTTCCTTTTAGTACTGCTATGCCACCTGTTTGACTATAAGGATTGTCAATAGGTCTTATTATATTAGTGTTAAGATTTTTACAAGATGCAATATTTTCCCCTACTGTTTTTCCAGTTACTGTAATACAAGATTTATTTATTAAATCCTTTTTTGAAAGTTCATTCATAACAGCATATATTCCACCAGCTTCTTCAAGATCTTCCATATATGCATGTCCAGAAGGTGCTAAGTGACAAAGGTTAGGTGTTTTTTTGCTTATTTCATTTGCTATATCTAAGTTCAAATCTATACCACATTCATGTGCAATAGCTGGCAGATGTAACATAGTATTTGTAGAGCATCCCAAAGCCATATCGACAGTTAGGGCATTGATCAAAGATTCTTTTGTTATGATATCTCTAGGACAAATATTTTTTTCGACCATATCCATAACGGCCATACCAGCATGTTTAGCAAGCTCTATCCTTCTAGAATATACAGCAGGAATTGTACCATTACCCTTTAAACCCATACCTAGAACTTCTGTTAAACAATTCATAGAGTTTGCTGTATACATTCCACTACAAGATCCACAAGTTGGGCATGCTTTTTTTTCAAATTCATCTAGTTTTTCGTAAGTAATTTTACCAGCATTATAGGATCCTACTGCTTCAAACATACTTGATAGACTTGTTTTCTTTCCATCAACCCTTCCAGCAAGCATAGGTCCACCACTTACAAATACACTAGGTATATTAACTCTAGCCGCTGCCATCAAGAGACCAGGTACATTTTTATCACAATTAGGAACCATAACAAGTCCATCGAAACCATGTGCCAAGGCCATAGCTTCAGTAGAATCAGCTATTAAATCACGAGTAACCAAGGAATATTTCATACCTATATGTCCCATAGCAATTCCATCGCAAACCGCTATGGCTGGAAAAACTATTGGTGTTCCTCCGGCCATAGCTACTCCTAATTTAACTGCTTCTACTATTTTATCTATATTCATATGCCCAGGAACAATTTCATTGTAGGAACTTACTATTCCTATAAGAGGTCTATTTTGTTCTTCTTCTGTAAGACCTAAAGCGTGAAATAAGCTACGATGAGGAGCGTTTTTAACTCCTTCTACTACATTTTCTTTTTTCATAATATCCTCTCTAGTTATTTATAAGTTTATCTTCATCACTCCAACTATAAAGTTTTCTGATTTCTTCTCCTACAATTTCGCTTGGGTGTTCAAGTGCTTTTTTTCTCATAGCGTTGAAGTGTACTTGAGATCCCGAATCAGACATATCTAATAAGAAGTCTTTTGCAAAACTACCATCTTGAATATTCTTTAATATTTCTTTCATTGTCTTTTTTGTATCTTCGGTTATTAATTTAGGTCCTGTAATATAATCTCCATATTCAGCAGTATTAGATATAGAATATCTCATTCCAGAGAAGCCACTTTGATATATAAGATCGACTATAAGCTTCATCTCATGAATACATTCAAAATATGCATTTCTAGAATCATAACCTGCCTCTACTAAAGTTTCATATCCTGCTTGCATTAATGCACATATTCCACCACAAAGAACTGCTTGTTCTCCGAAAAGATCTGTTTCTGTTTCTGTTCTAAAGCTTGTCTCAAGAACTCCTGCTCTCGCTCCACCTATCGCTAGAGAATAAGCAAGACCTATATCTAAAGCATCCCCTGTCGCATCTTGTTCCACCGCTATAAGACAAGGCACTCCCTTTCCTGCTTCATATTCACTTCTAACTGTATGACCTGGGCCTTTTGGAGCAATCATTATAACATTTACATCTTTAGGTGGTTTAATACAACCATAGTGAATATTAAATCCATGTGCAAAGGCTAAAGTCTTTCCTTCACTTAAATTAGGCTCTATGGATTCTTTATAAAGTTTTGCTTGTTTTTCATCATTTATAAGAATCATTATTATATCAGCAATTTTTGCAGCTTCATCTGAAGTCATAACTTTGAAGCCTTGTTTCTCAGCTTTTTGCCAACTTTTAGAACCTTCATATAGTCCTATTACAACATCAACTCCACTATCTCTTAAATTAAGTGCATGAGCATGTCCTTGAGAACCGTATCCTATTATAGCAACCTTTTTCTCGCTAAGTTTTTGTAAATCACAATCTTGTTGATAAAAAATTCTATTTGTCATTTTAAACGCCTCTTTGTTTATGTTTTTTATAATTATACTTTACAATAAATAATTTTCAAAAAAATATATAACTTTCTTTGTAATAAAAAATCCTCTATATACAAATGAACTGAGTCCAAAAAGTTAAACTAAAAATCTGACTAAAACTGTCAGTTAATAGTAAATGATTTAATGTTTCGTTCTCTTTCATTAGCCCAACTCCATAAAGTGGACAAATTAAAACGCTAGCCAGTCTATAAACCGATTAGCGTTTTTAATATACAATAATTAAATTTAGAAGCATAGAAGTTGTAAAATGGATATTTATAAGACTTTAAAGCCTACTTAACTACTCCCATTCTTCTTTTCCAAACGTCCGATATATCCCAAACCATTCAAAATACTAGGCTCTATTTTTTAGAGTATCACCAAATCCATATAATTATAGGACGTTTTCAGATTTTTAGTCCCGTCCCAGTCCCAGTACCAGGGAAAATTCTTACCCCACTAATATGCCAACAATACCCTTTAGATGTGAATGGAATGACTGAAATGATCTTCAGTTAAATAAACCAAGGCATAAAATGAGGAACTAAATCATTCATGTTTTGTAC
The DNA here is from genome assembly GCF_022808955.1 of Anaerococcus sp. AGMB09787. Lineage (GTDB taxonomy): Bacteria > Bacillota > Clostridia > Tissierellales > Peptoniphilaceae > Anaerococcus. Next base: position 26,257 of record NZ_JAKZEY010000006.1, on the reverse strand, counting down.
TTTTTCTGAACAATATTCAAAGTGTTTTTTATTTCTATTCTCTGATATATATTTAAAAAGATCATCTTTTGTTTCAAAGTAGTTCTCTTCATATATAAATAATGGAGGTATCTTTGCTTCTTCTGGATTGTTAACAAATAATAATAGCGATAGCAAACCATCACAATATCCCATATTATAGAACGCTTGATCGTAATTTTCTTCTGATATACGCTTTTCATAATAACTCTCGTATGATTGAATTTTAGGCTGAAAGTAACCAGGAATCAAATATTCTCCATCACTTCTATGCGCAACACATCTCTCTAAAGCATGAATAAATGCATCTTGATAAGCTATTGATAATAGTAATTCAGGAAAATCTTTAATCTCGTCTCGATAAGTATTTGATTCAAAAAGCTTTACATGCTCTTTTTTAATGAAATACAAAAGCTCTTCTGCATAATCATAAATATCACTTGAAACAAGTCGCCCTTCTGCTATTAATATATTGTTTAATTGGTGAATAAAATATGTTCCATCAGTAATAATTGGGATTACTCTTGAGTCTACATTTACTTTCCATTTTTCATCAATTGTGACTAAATAAAATTGATTGCTAAAATCCCCCATCTTTTCGGATAATATATCTAACAACCTATTAAGATCCTCATCTCCAAAGGAAAAACCAATAAAGACAACAGTACTACTTGCCAGAATAGTTTTTAGCCTATCTCCTATTAATTCGCTAGAGAGTCTACTATACGATTCCTCATAATCCTTTTCGGTAGCTACTATTGACCCAACATTATTAATTGATCCATGTATTTTAAATACTCTTTTTTTAAATACATTCCACAAAGTAACATCAGTATCATTAATTACGGGAGTACAATCACAATAATCTTCAAAATATGTATCCCAATTTGTTGTAATTATCGTTTCAATGAAAGGATTTGCAGCAACTTCTCTATGAAAACTAGTAGCTGCTTTTAATAATTGAGGAAAAGAATCTATGAAATCAAATTTTTCTTTGATTTTATTTAGCAATTTCCTACGACCATTGGGAAATGTATCAATATATAAACTCATTAGCATAGAAAAACTGGTTTCTAAATCAACTTTATTATTTGTCTTTTCTTCTATTTCACGTAAAACACTTGTGTAAAATGATTCAGGGAAAACAGATTTTGACTCTGTGCTTATACCTGTACCACAAAAAAGAACTAAATTGTTTTTCAAAACGGACTCAATAATCTCTTCAGGCATATCAAAATTTTTATTATTTTTACAAATCATACATTCACAAGGTTCATACACATTCAAACTTTATCCTCCTATTCTCTTCATTTACATCAATTTTATAAAAATACTAGTAATAATTTTTTACTAACTTTCTTCTATTTACTAGTCCTACTCCCTCTTTCTTTTTATAATGTTCGCTGTATTCAAAAACATCCAAAATACAGGTTTTCAGTTTATCTCGTGATAGAAAATTCATTCCATTTAAGTGTATTTTTGAAAAATTTTCCCAGTTCCAGTTCCAGAATTTTATAAAAAATACTCATTCTTTATTTCATCACACCATTTGTTCAATTCTTCTCTAATATTACCAAGATGTGCGATTACATGCATGTCATTAAGTAAATACATAAAGCAAAGTATATCTTTTGCAGTTCTTACTTTTCAAATTTCCGATTTTTACAAAACCATTCAAAATACTACATTATAATTTTTCTTGAATCACTAAATCCACCTAGTTATAGGAAATTATCAGATTCTTAGTCCAACCCAAGTCCGAGTGCAGAAAAAATTATAATTATTTATTTCCATATGTCTGTAAGTATTATGTCATCACTATTGGGTCTTATAGTCTCCTCTTTATCAACTTTTATAAACAATGGTATACTTAGTGCATTTCCCGTTATTACAGCTTCTCCTTTTCCTAACATAGGAATCTTTTTATAAGAACTTTTATCAAGAGTAGGCATAGTATTTTCTAGCATCCTTAAGTCTTTTTCGTTTACTAACCTATGAATAAAAAAATTATGCAATTGAGAAGTGATGGTTTGTGATATATCAGCAGGTCTTTGACTAGCTATAGTTACGAAAAATCCAAATTTTCGTCCCTCTTTTATTATTTCTTCAAAAATGGATAGTCGATAGTCTTGCCAATCATCACCCAAGTTTTTTATAGAATCATTTAATATATTATGTGCTTCATCAATTATTAAATGTACTGTATTTTCTCTTTTTTTATTATTTTGGATGTACTTATGCTGATCATAAATCATTTTTGATAATAGCATTGGTATTAATCTAGTTATTTCTACATTTGCATTTAATAGAGAAATAATATTTAAAGTTTTAAACTCATCATTTATATTATCTTTTACTATAATCACCTTATCCAAAGCGTTAAATGCAGACTCTATTCTTTTGAATAGAGGATTAATATATTCAATATTAGTCGACTTCCATGAGGTTACATAAACTTTTTGAAATTCTAAAAATGACCTTAATCTCGTTAAAAAGTTTGAATTTCCATAAAATTGTTGTAATCCTTCTTCCAACTCTTCTATCTTAAAATACTCTTTTCCAAACTCAGTTAATTTATTATTTGAAATTAATATTCGCCCATTCTCACTCTCAAATTTAGCATTTCCATAGTCTAACCTACTTTGAAAACTTTTTAATCCACTCAATAAATTTTTATCAACAGTAGTCTTCTCACATGCATCTACCCAATTATTAACAGCTTCTATGCCACTCGTTCTAAAAGTCTCCAATATTTTTATTAATAACCCAATTTCCATTTTCGCAAAATCCGATTCATCTTTTATATCTTTTTTATAAATATTAATTGAAGTTCTTAAGAAAGGTACTTGTGTTGCAGGACGCGCATCAAATAAAAGTGCTAATACATCTGGGTCAAATAAATACTCTTTAGTAACTGGGAACTTCTTATCCATCCCAATCCTTGTATTTATATCAAAAATCCTCCTATTTTCTTCATCAACACCAAACATATTCTCTGATGAATACTCACCATTAAAATCTATTACAAAAAACTTTGATTTTCTTGAAATAAAATTCATATAATCAGTCCTAAATAATTCAAGATAAAGCTTATGTAATGTATTAGATTTTCCACTTCCTGTATTACCGAATATACCAATATGAGATGCAAAAAATTTATTTATTGATAATTTTATAGGCATGTCTTCTAAAATTGATCTTCCTATATTTATGTAAGGTTCTTCGATACTTAATCCATACACAGTATTTAAATCATATTTACTCGTTATTGATACCTCGTTTCCTATCATAGGAACATATTTGCTGGTCACTAAGAATTGTTTATTTTCAATTATACCTTTTACTTTTAGTAAAAGAATTCTATTAATAGAATCTTTACTATATCTATTGTCAAACTCTATGCTATTAACAGTATTTTTATTGTCCATTACTTTTTCTTTCGATACACTTGCAATTATTTTTATATCATCTTGATATATAGTTAAAAGAGCACCTATTTTGGGACCTATTAAAATATCTCCATCCCATAAGAAAGTAGTATCATTAGACATGCTATACATAGCTACTTCTGCCTCATCACCTTCTACTCCAACTATTACACCTAATAATTTTCCCTTACTACTTTCCATTTAATTCTCATCCTTTTCATCTTCAATATTTATTTGAATATCGGGATTAGATAATAATTCTGACAGATTATCTAAAGTTAATTTAATATCATTTTCTGATTTAATATATTCCGTAGAAAATATATTATCTGTCAGTATTAATTTTAAATTTGGTGGTATATCTGTTACTTCTAAATTATCAATTATATTTTTTCCATCACCTTCGTAAACAAATATATAAACTATCAGCTCTCTATTTCGTAGGGCTCTTTTAACCATTTTGGCTATATGTTTATCTTGAAAAGAAAATCCAACAATTATTAAAACACTTTGTGGTTTATCTAGTTCTATTTGAAATATTCTAAGCATATCATGAAAGTAGTTATTAATAAAAGTTTCTTGTTCTTCATATCCAGTTGGAGGAACAATCATGGGATTATCATAAACCATATTAGATACTATGACCTTATCACCTTCACGTTTCCAATTAACTGATCCATGAGATTTTATCAAATTTATTGACGGTATCTCCATGATATAATTATCGTTTATTCCTTTATATGCAACTACTTGATTATAATTACTTGAATTAAGAATTCTTTCGAAATAACCACTAGCACCATCATTAAAAACGAATCTACTGTGACTCTGTAAATTATTAACAGCATTTTCTATAAACAAATCATAATTAGTTGTAAAAATATTAGTTGTCCTTGGAACTTGTCTAGAGTTAGAAAGATTAAGTATATTTATTATAGAGTAAATAAAATTTTTATATGAATTTTGTGTATAAATTATTTTTTCTACTATATCCAGGCTCTTATGTTTCGTTAAAAATTTAGATTTAAAAATTGATATTTTGCTAAGATGGATAATATCTTTAATCATCTTTTCATTTCTATCTTTCAAATCAATATCACTATATTTTGACATAAGTGGCATCGCTTCCGAAGAGCAGCCTGATCCTATTAATATATTGAGTCGTTTTTCTAACGCACACATTCTTATTTCTTTTACTACATCAGTATTATATTTTGTTATCTTAATCATATATTCATCCTCTAAAATAAAATCAACTGCTATCTAAACCTAATTTGAAGATTTAACTTAATAAAATCTCCACCACCCTCACTATAAACTTTTCCAAAATCATGTCTTGATGTAGATGCTGTTTCATATTTTGTATTTTTAAGCAGATATTCTTCAAAATAATTTCGATTATAAATATGATATGCTAATACATCCCCTTGTTTTGTCACAATTATATATCCACCATTAGCTTCATCAATACCATCCCAAATTGTTGCTGGTTTCATACCTAGCGCCACTGCTGTTAAAAACTTTTTAAATTTATACCTATAGGCATTAACATTTCCATAATTCATTGGATTTTCAACTTCCAGCTTCTTTACCATATCTATGCAATTACTAACCCCATCCCTATAAAAATATAAAATAGTTTCTGCAATAATATTATCCATTGAGCTATCAATCAGCACTAAATTATCTGAAAAAGTTTGATTTTGCATACCGATATATTCGAGTTGTCCGTTCTCTTCAATTATTCTTTTAATTCTTCCCCTAACATCAGTATGTTTTTTTCTTTTTGATACTTTGTATATTTCATTAGTTTCTTTCACCAATAAGGGATTATTATGAATAATTTTATAAATAAAATTTGTTGTTTTTCCTGCATTTAATAAAGTGGGCGAAGAACCTAATTCTGATTTAATTGAAAATCCAACTATTGGAGAATATCCTGTATTTATATCAACTATTTTCATAGTAATATCACTTTTATCTCTTGCAGGTGCAGATAATTTATAACAGGATATTCCTTTCATAAAGTTTTCAGTTTTTTCTATTTGAAATGAAGATCCCTTTGCATTACAAATTTCTTCTAGTAGTTGTGCTGATTCCTTTTCAAACTCACTTTTATCAACTGATTTTATTTTTTTACCATTAATATAAATATCTATTAGTTTGCCTGTTGTATATTCTTTTAATTCTCCAGATATTTCTTCTCTAATAATCTTTATTATAGGAAAATAAATATCATGTAGTTTATTTAACTCACTATCAGCGGCATATATTTTTCCATCAGCTAATAGCTTAAATAAAACATATATTTCAGACCATTCTCCCTTGTTTCCACTTATCACTTTCTACCTCCAAGCAAACTCTAATTGCTCATAATATTCTTTATCTTGAAATACATCTTCAATTACATCGCCTTCTAATTGTTTTTTAATATTTTCTGCTATTGCCTTTATAACTGGAACAGTTACAGAATTTCCGAATTGTTTATAAAGGTGAGTATCAGCAACAACTAATTTAAAATCATCTGGGAAACCTTGTAGTCTTGCCCACTCCCTTGGTGTCATTTTCCTAATATATTCTCTATTTATTTTTCCTTTTATATGAGTTACAGGAGTAAAATCAGTTAATCTTCTATCGATTATTAAATTTCTTTCTCTTCCCATTCCTCCACATACAATAGCTCCAGCAATAGAATTTACATCTCTGATTTCATATCCAAAACCATTTCCCTTTGCTTGGTGTCTTTGCTTATGTTTCCTTAAAGATTCCAGATAAACATCAGATAAATAATATTTAGGAGAAGTCTCTTTTTCTTCCATAATATCAGCTATAACTTTAGTATCGTCAGTTTTTTCTGGGAATATAAATTTATTAGGGGATATATCTTCCCTAAATGCAACTATATATATTCTTTCTCTATTTTGTGGAACTCCAAAATCTTTGCTATTAATAACTTTATAAAAAACTCTGTAACCCAAATCATTTAATGTTTTTTTAATAATTTTAAATGTTTTACCTCTGTCATGATTAACCAAATTTTTTACATTTTCACAAAAAAGAACTTTAGGTTTATGAAATTCCACTATTCTAGCGACATCAAAAAATAAAGTACCTCTGGTATCTTCAAAACCTTTTTTTTGACCAGCTAGGGAAAATGCTTGACAAGGAAATCCAGCTAATAAAATATCATGGATAGGTATGTCAATTTCATTGATTTTTGTTATATCTCCATAAATTTTAGGTTTTTCTCCAAAATTAGCTATATATGTTTCTTGAGCTTTCTTATCCCATTCAGATACAAAAACTGTTTCTATATCATTACCAAACGCTTGATCAAAACCAAGCCTAATTCCACCTATTCCAGCGAATAAGTCTATTGATTTATACATAATTAATCACCTACAATATTCAACTATGTCATTAATATCACATTCTAGCACATAGCAAATCTTTGCTATAGTTTCTAAATCTATCCTTTTAACTTTATTATTACAATAAGAATTAAGTTGTGTCCTTTGTAGGTTTGCTTCTTTTTCTAATTTATTTTTACTTATATTTTTTTCTTCTAAAACTTGGTCTATCTTAAAAATAATCTTTCCAAAGTTTTGCATAGATTTCTCTCCCTTATTATTTTAAAAATCGGTATTTCATTTGAATATATTATATCATGTTTTTAAAACTTCTTACAGGTCTAAGATATTTTAAGGAAGTAATTCTATTTAGTTCTGTTTAATAACAGGGAGTGGATCTGCCATATTTCTTTTGCCAATTTTTCTATTTTTTCTCTAATATAATCAATGTCTTTCTTATAAATAACACCCGTTGTATTAGTTGCTTTTGCAATCTGGTTTATGTTATTTGTTGCATTTGAAAGTAGCCATTGGAGATCTCTAAATGGTTCTAGGTCTACAATATAAATTTCTTTTTCTTCATCTGTTAAATATATTTTAAGTTGATTTTTTCTTGTTCTATTATCCATATATTTCTCCTTAGCAATTATCTTTTGGGGTCTTAGTGTTCTCCCTAACAAGGTAAAAATAGTAAAATTATATAGCCTTATAAGCTATTGATTTTTTGATTTTTTCGTAAGTGGGTACTCACTTACTGTGCTTGCTACTACTAACAAGTCTTTAATTTAATTTCCCATAATTTTATAAATAGGAATTAATAAGTGTAACTGTAACTTATAAAATAAAAACTTCCAAAATTAGGCGAGCTTGTTTTAAGAGTCTGTGACAACCCCATATTATCAAGCCATTAATTTATGTAATCCTAATTTAAGAAGATTTATAACGGTAGGTTATAGGTTACAAAGTTACATTTGTATCTTTACTTGATTTGCAGTATCTATTTCTAATTGATTTTCTTTTTTCCATTCTTCTGGCAATAAATTCTTGTCAACTTCTATAAAGTCAGTTTCGTTTTCTGTTTTCTTTTCATAATATAGTTTTACTGGAATTGAAACTTATTTCTTCATTTAATTTTATCCACTTATCAAAATCTTCGTATGAATAGTTCATTTTTCCATTATTCATTGACCATTTAATCATTGATGGATAATGGATTTCATTTTTACTATAAGTTTGACCATCCCAAGCATCTTCACATATAGATGCAACTATAGCATCTGCGCCTAGTTTTTTATAAATAGATAGATGATTTTTTAATATATCAATATGTTCTTCTGAAAAAGGTTTTAATCCATAATATTCTGAAACCGAATATGGATATTGCCATAGTTGTAAATCAAAACTTTGCAACTTCTCTACTTTTTTATCTTTAACTTCTATCGTAAATTTATTTTCAAATTTTTCATTTCTATTATTCAGAGAATTTAATTTGAAATGTATTTGATGTTTTGTAGGAGATATTTCCTTGTTAGTTTTTACTGAAATAATAAATGAATTAGTTTCTCCTCTTGATAGTTTAATTTTATTTTCTTTTAATAATAAATCTGTAGCAATTGTTCTATTTTCTTTTGTATAAAGTTCAATCGGTTCAAAAGTTTTTCCAATATATGCTAAATTTTTCTTAAAATTATATATTTCAAATTCAAAGTCTTTTATTTGTTCAACTTCAAGTTCAAACACATCATCTTCTTCACTTATTACAAGTATTTGAATAAGTGTAAAATCATTTTTCCACATCTGATAATCATTTTTTTCTTTTATATTTTTAAATTTTTCATCTGTTATATCTGTATATAACAAATTAGAATCTACCAATTTATATTTAAAACTCATTATAAACTCCTTTTTATTTTGTTGTATCACACAAACCATATAAAGACAAATACAAATATCAATATCATAGCAAAATTAGCTATTGTAAAAAATAATAAAAATTTATTTTTTGAATATGGCATTTTTTGAGCAAATAAATCAAAACCAATTAAGTTAGTTAGTGATGCAAGTATTGTTCCAAGTCCACCTATATTCACACCAAAAAGTAGTGCTTTTGGTGAACTTATATATGGTATCATCAGTATAGTAGTTGGTACATTAGACATTACTTGACTTAATGTAATTGACCCAATCATAGTACTTTTTGCAGTGGAAAGATTATTTTCTATAAAATCTTTAACTATTTTTATGCTACTTATGTTATTTACAATAATAAAGAAAAATACAAATGTGAGTAACAATGTATAATCAACTGATTTGAAGAATTTACTATATCTAAGTAGTGTATATATTGAGATTATTACAACTACAGAATATACGGGAAGTATAGAAAATACACAAAGTATCATAAGTGTAAGTCCTATTGAACCTTGTAGTACTAAACTCTTATCTATTTCATAATGTTTTTCTTTCAATTTTGTTTTCTTTTTTTCAACAAATGCAAATGTCATTAAAATTATCAAAACAAAACCTAGTACCATTATTGGACCAGTTACAGAAATAAAATCTAATAATCCTATTTCAAATGAGTCAAATATAATCAAATTTTGTGGATTACTAAATGGAAAAAATATTCCTCCCATATTTGAAGCTACGGGTATAAGTGCAGCTCCTACAATTCTACCTTTAAAATTGTCAATCATTGATATCATTTTAAGGTAAATAGGAAGTATGGTAAGTACTGTCACATCATTTGATAAGAAAAATGAACTTATAAATGAAAATATCAAAACTTTTTGAACCATATTCCTTGTATTTTTTGATTTTACTATAAATAATGTAGCTAACTTATTTAATATCATAGAATTTTCAAAATAAATTAAAACTAGCATCATTCCAAAAAGTGTGAATATTATGTTAAATTTTATAAATTCTAAATTTAAATTTCCAAATAAAATTGAAATACCAGCTAAAATAAAGCTGGTAGTAAAAACGGGATTATTCTTAAATATGTTTGTTATATTCTTCATACAAAACTCCAGTAAATTTAATAAAATATATTATACTATTTTATTAAAAAATTTACTAGATATTTATTAATATTTTCTAGTGTTATCTTTATCTAAAATATTCTATAATATTTATCTTCCCGTAGAACCTATACCACCTTCTCCTATTTCGGTTTCATCAAGTCTATCTACGATTTCAATATCAACTCTAACATATGATTGAATAACCATTTGAGCAAGTCTATCGCCATTATGTATTGTATAGTCTTTGTTAGAATTGTTTACAAAAAAGATTTGTATATCTCCCCTATAATCAGAGTCTATTATACCAGTAGTATTTGCAAGTGTAATTCTATGCTTAATTCCCGTAGAAGACCTAGGATATACTGCCCCAAAATATCCTTTAGGAATTGAAACTCTTATACCTGTAGGAATTTTTACAACTTCATTTGGACCAACAGTTACTGGCTCTGGATTATTGCAATATAAATCAAAACCTGCACTGCCTTCAGTTGCATAAGTTGGCTTGAATTTTTCCGTCATCATTTTCATTTTCATAATAACCCCATAATTTTAAAATTTTTATTGCAGACGATTTATAAAAATCTTTTAATCTGCATATTTTTATTTACTATATAGTATAACATACTTTGAAATTTTGCGTTATTTTTATAATACATGGAGAATTATTATTTTTTCTTATATTATAAATTTTATGTAAATGATGAATTGCAAATAATATTACGACACCTAAACCAAACTAAGTTCGTGCATAAATAAATCAAATGGAGTTTTATATTCTAGACATTTTCTAGGTCTGGTATTAAGCTCCATTAAGTTTTTAATCAACTCATTAATAGATATTTTAGATAAATCTGTCTTCTTAGGATAATATTCTCTTAACAAACCATTAGAATTTTCATTACTGCCTCTTTGCCATGCTGAATATGCATCAGCAAAATAAAAATTTATCCCTTGTTTTTCAACATCTTCATAACAAGCAAATTCTTTACCTCTATCAGATGTGAAAGTCTTTAAAGCTTCTAATGTTAAAGATTTAATTAGTTTATCAATTGCTTTTAGCATAGAATTTTTACATAGGTAAGGCTAGGTAAAATCTAGTTTTTCTTTCTACAAACGTTGCTAGGCAAGCTTTACTTTTAGCGCTGGATGACACAACTGTATCTAATTCCCAATGATCAAAAGTATTCCTTTTATTAACTTCTTTAGCTCTTTTGTTTATTGATTTACCAATATTAAACTTACCTCTTGTTTCTTTGACTTTCCTTGATTTTCCTTTTCTTCTTAGCTTAGAAATATCAAAGTCTATAATTGCTGAGTAAATCCAATTATATATTGTTTTAAAACAGACTACATCTTTACATATAGTGTTTTCTATTTGCTCAGGAGAGCACTTCTTATGGAGTTTTTCAGATATGGATTTTATGATATTGTTATCAGCTTTTGCCTTTCTGCCTTTAGATGATGATTTTTCAATCTTATCTTTTTGGGCATAGACAGCTTCATAATCATTATCACACCTTTTTAATTCTCTAGATATTGTGGAGTGATGAAAACCTAAAATTTTTGCTATTCTTATAGAAGAATAGCCCTCTTTACTTAGTACCTCTATCTTATTTCTCTCATTTATGGTAAGATGTTTAAAACTCATATTAACCTCCGTGTGTGTTTTTGTCGTTATTAACATTTTACACGAAGTTAGTATGAGTTTTATATTCGATTATAGTGTCGCATTTAATTTTACAACTTATCTAAGAAAAAACATTTTGAAATTTATTACATTCGAATTAAAAACTGCAAATTATCAGATGATTTTTGTAAAAATACTGCAAGAGTATTTAACTACGTGATGTGCTTGGCATTACAATATCTTATAAAGAACAATTTTCTTGAACAAGAGGATTTCTATCTCCAACTCGATGAAAGAAATGAAAAAACTGAAACCAAGCACTTTTTAGAAAATTATCTCAACACAGAATTAGCTTTAGGTGGTACCACAAGAGGTAAATTTACTGTTAATTATTTCGATTCCTCTAACAATAAATTTATACAAGTGGCTGATGTTTTTTCTAACCTATTCTATTCACACTTACTTACAGGTGCTTATAATGATGAAATTCAATTATTAAAAGATAACGATATATTAAAATTTATTTTTGTATTTCCTCCTGAGTATTGACAATAGATAGAATTAGTGATATCATAATAGTACCAACAGTAAGTCTTATATATGTGCCGTTATCTAGGTAAGCGTCATGTGTTGGCGTCACTAATAAGCAATTGGTAAATAAGCATTTTAAAATCCAGCCGCTAGGGCTGGATTTTCTTTATTTATTATTATTGTAATTCTAAAAAATAAGGCCGCAGCTTCAAACTACGGTCTAATTTTTGTCCTCATGCAAACCATTTGGAACTATTATTCAATTTATTCTTTTTTACTTCCAGTACCATTTGAGTAGCAGTAGCCATTTTTTATCCTCTCTATAGCTTGTAATTAAACCATTTTAGAAAATTTTGCGATTATTCCCACTCAATAGTTCCTGGTGGTTTGCTGGTTATGTCGTATACTACTCTTCCTACTCCTTCTACTTCGTTTATCATTCTGGATGAGAGGGTTTGGAGGAGGTCGTATGGGAGTTCAGCTGCTTCTACTGTCATGGCGTCTATTGAGGTTACTGCACGGATGGCTATTACGTTGTCGTAGGATCTTTTATCTCCCTTGACTCCTACTGTTTTGATTGGAGTCCATACTGTGAAGTATTGCCAGATGTCTCTGTTTAGGCCGTAGTTTTTAATTTCTTCTCTTAGGATAGCGTCAGTTTCTCTTACTATTCTTAGTTTGTCTTCTGTGACTTCTCCTATAACTCTGATACCAAGTCCTGGTCCTGGGAAGGGTTGTCTTTGGACCATGTCTTCAGGGATTCCTAGTGAGCTTCCTACTTTTCTTACTTCGTCTTTGAATAGTTCTCTAAGGGGTTCTACTAGGCCAACGAAGTCCATGTTTTCTGGTAGTCCCCCTACGTTGTGGTGGGACTTGATGACTGATGCCTTGTCCTTGCCTGATTCTATTACGTCAGGGTAGATGGTACCTTGGACTAGGTATTTGGCGCCACCGATTTTTTTGGCTTCTTCTTCGAAGACTTCTACGAAGTGGTTGCCTATGATTTTTCTTTTTTCTTCTGGGTCTGTTACTCCCTTTAGTAAGTCAAGGAATTCTTCTGATTTGTCAACTAGTTTGACATTTAGTCCTAGTTGTTTGTAGGTTTCCATTACTGAGTTTGCTTCGTCTTTTCTAAGGAGGCCATGGTCAACGAAGATGCATTGGAGTTTGTCTCCTATGGCTCTTGATACTAGGGTTGCTGCAACCGTTGAGTCAACTCCTCCTGATAGGCCACAAATCATTTTTTCGCCCTCATATTTTTCTTTGATTTGGCTAATTTTTTCTTGGGCAAAGTCTTCCATAGACCAGTCTTTTTCTGCCTTGGTAATCTTTAGGACGAAGTTTTCTAGGATTTGTTGGCCATATTGGCTGTGGACTACTTCTGGGTGGAATTGGACTGCATAGATTTCTTTGTCTGGGTTTTCAATGGCCGCTACTGGCGCATTGGCTGTGTGGGCTATGGTACTAAAACCATCAGCTAGGTCTTTGATCCTGTCCCTGTGGTTCATCCAGATGATTGATTCTTCTGGGATGCCTTGGAAGAGCTCAGATGAGCTATCTACATTAAGGGGAGTTTTTCCATATTCTCCCTTATCTGGTGTTTCGATACTTCCACCAAATCTATGGTTTATGTATTGGAGTCCATAGCAAATTCCTAGTATAGGTAGTCCTAGGTCAAAGATGGCATCGTCTGCGCTTAGGCTGTTTTCGTCATTTACGCTTTGTGGACCTCCTGTTAGGATAAGGCCTGCTGTGTTTTCTAGCTCCATTTCTCCAACTGGTGTAGTGCAGTCCAGTAGTTCTGCGTATACACCCATTTCTCTGACTCTTCTTACTATAAGTTGGTCGTATTGACCACCGAAGTTCAGTACTATAATTTTATTTTTTTTCATTGTCCCTCCTTATGATAGGTGTGATGATCTTTCATCGGGGAAGTTTTCAAAGTAGTATTGGACTATCTCTGTTGCAGTTTGATCGATTGTATTCTCGGTTACGTCTATTACCTTGCAGTCAAGGTCCTTGAAGACTTCCTTGGCATATTCGAGTTCTTGTTTTATTCTCTCATCATCAAAATATGCTGAGTCATCTCCCAATCCTAGGACCTTGGACCTTACTTCTCTGATAGATGATAGTTTGTCCGGATCTATTACAAGTCCTATTATCCTCCTAGGATCGACTTCGAAGATCTCTTGGGGAAGTCTAATCTCTGGGACTAGGGGTAGGTTGGATACCTTGAAGTTCTTGGTAGCTAGGTTCATGGTAGTAGGGGTTTTGGAAGTCCTAGATACTCCAACTAGGACTATATCTGATAGAGGAAATCCCCTAGGATCCTTGCCATCATCGTATTTGATAGCAAATTCTATGGCCTCGATCATATGGAAGTAGTCTTCTGATAGGGTCCTAATAAGGCCTACTTCCCTTAGGGCCTTGTGGCCAGTAATCTCTTCGATCTTTTTGATGCCTATGTTTAGAATGTCCAAAACTTCGATTTGGTTTTCGCTGGCCCTAGCTTCTAGATAATCGGAAAATTTTTTGTCTGCTATGGTTTCTATAATAAGGGATCCAGCTGGTAGGGTCTCTATCAATTCGTCAATTTCCTTATTTTCCTTAATGTCAGACTTTCTTATGACATTAATCTCTAGGTCAGGGAATTGGCTTACGACTGACTTCATGTAGTTGAGGGCTGTTTCTCCAGTTGAATCGCTTATTATAGCTATTGTTAAATCATTCATATCTATCTTACTATCTCTTTCACATCGAAGATGTTATTTATCCTTTGGGCTAGGATGTTTAGCATGGTAGTCCTGTTGTTTCTTAGTCTACTATCTTCTACATTGATCATAGTTTCATCTAGGTACTTGTTACCAAGCTCTGCTGTTGCTTTTAGGCTTAATAGTTCATTAGCATAGTCGGTATTTGACTTACTAAATTCTACTAGATTTTTGATAGTCTCATAGAAGTCTTTCTCTAGGTCTGTCTCGAAGAGGTCTTCGTCAATTGCATCTGCCGAGTCATAGGCTAGGTTTACTATCCTTATGAAGTAGGAGATTAGGTCTTCATCTTCTTCTAGGAACTTATCTAGGGCCTTGACCTTCTTGTAGGCTCTTAGGATATTGGTGCTATCAAGTTTTAGAACTGCATTTACCACATCATACCTATAGCCATCATCAATTAGCTTATGCTTTAGTCTGTCTTCGAAGAAGCCTAGGATCTTATCCATGGTGACTTCGTAGTCAAAGGATAGTTCGTTCTTTTCTGTATAGGCCAAGAGGGCGTCATTAGCAAGTTTCTTGAGGTCCGCATCTATAGAATTTTCTATAAAGATATTTATTATACCCAAGCAAGCCCTCCTCAAACCGTTAGGGTCTTGACTTCCTGTTACATATTTTTCGATAGCATATAGGCCTGCTATGGTGTCCATCTTGTCAGCTATGGATAGGATAATGCCTGTCATAGTTGAAGGAAGTTCGTCATTGGCAGATCTTGGCATATAGGATTCCCTAATAGCTGTAGCCACCCTTTGCTCTTCCCCTGATTCTAGGGCATAAATCGAACCCATAATTCCTTGGAGTTCTGTAAATTCTACTACCATATTGGTAACTAGGTCAGCCTTAGCTAGGTAGGCAGCTCGTTTAACTGGCTCCTTCATATCATCTGCAGCTGATAGACTTTCCATATATCTTTGAGCTAACTCAACTAGTCTCTCAGTTTTTTGCTTCATAGTGCCAAGACCTTCGAAGAAAGTTAGTTTGTCGAGGTCATCTACATAAGCTTCTAGAGGCTTTTGGAGGTCTTTTTCGTAGAAGAACTTGGCATCTTCTAGTCTTGCTACCAAGACCTTCTTGTTACCAGTTACAACCACATCTCCAAATTCCAAGTCTCCATTTCTTACCAAGAGGAAGTAAGGCATAAGGTTCTTGTTCTCATCTATAATAGGGAAATACCTTTGGTGGTCCTTCATTGGAGTTGTGATTACTTCCTTAGGTAAAGACAAATAGTCCTTGTTAATATCACCTAGGAGGACTGTAGGGTATTCTACTATATTTATAACTTCATCAAGGAGGTCCTCATCTTCGAGATACTCTCCACCAACTTCGCTAGATAGTCTATTGAGGCCCTTAACAATGATGTCCTTCCTATCCTTATATCTTAGGATTACATAATTTTCCTTGAGGAGCTTTTCATAATTTTCGATTTTGTCAATCACTAGGTGGCTTGATCCTAGAACCCTGTGACCCTTGGTCACATTGGATACTTCTATTCCTTCAGCATCAAATTCTAGGACTTCATCGTCTAGGAGGGAGACAAACCATCTTATAGGTCTAGCCCATCTAATGGACTTACCTGCCCATCTCATAGACCTTGGGAAGGTGATAGATTTGACTATATCGTAGACATTTTCCCTAAGGATTTCGCTAAGAGGTTTAGAAACTTCCTTCTTTTCTACAAAGATATAGTCAACTCCCTTGACTTCACGGATGATAACATCATCAATGCTTGCCCCTTGACCCTTCAAGAATCCAAGGAGGGGTTTTTGGGCATTGCCATCTGCATCGTAGGCGATTTTTACAGAAGGTCCCTTGACTGATACAGTTTTTTCGCTAGTATCAGCTACTATATCCCTTAGCAAGATTGCATATCTCCTAGGAGTAGATTCTACCTCTATAGCTCCCACTTCTAGGTTGTTTTCTTTAACTAATTTTCTAAATTTATCTTCTAATTGTATTTTGGTTCCCTTGACATAGGCTGCAGGTATCTCCTCTACGCCAATTTCTAACAAGTAATTACTCATCTTGATCCTTTCTTAAAAGAGGGTAGTCAAGCTCTTTTCTTTGCTCAATAAATTTTGCTGCAACTTTAGATGACACTTCTCTAACCCTTCTTATGAAGTGGGCTCTCTCGGAAACTGATATAGCTCCCTTGGCATCTAAGAGGTTGAAGGTATGGGATGACTTGAGGACATTATCATAGGCTGGCAATATCAAGTCTAGGTCTATTAGCCTATTGGCCTCACTTTCATAAATATCAAAT
This sequence comes from Anaerococcus sp. AGMB09787, assembly GCF_022808955.1. GTDB lineage: Bacteria > Bacillota > Clostridia > Tissierellales > Peptoniphilaceae > Anaerococcus. Next base: position 9,246 of record NZ_JAKZEY010000006.1, on the reverse strand, counting down.
AATTTAAATAATAGGTCGTTGTCTGCATCCTCAAAAGAATACTTGGAGTTTTCGTACTCAGCCCTCAAGAAGAGGTCCCTATACATTAGGTCCTCACTCCACCTTATATCGTAGACATTGTCAACATCTTCGATATACATAAATATTCTCTCAAGACCTATGGTAATCTCACCAGATTCGATCTCACAGTTTATACCTCCTACTTGTTGGAAATATGTAAACTGAGTAATTTCCATTCCATCAAGCCAGACTTCCCAGCCTAATCCCCAAGCACCCATAGTTGGTGATTCCCAGTTGTCTTCTACAAACCTTATGTCATGTTCACGTGGATTGATACCAATAGTTTCTAGACATTCTAGGTATAACTCTTGGATATTATCTGGAGTTGGTTTTAGAAGAATTTGCATTTGGTGGTGTTGGTAGAGCCTATTTGGGTTATCTCCATACCTACCATCAGCAGGACGTCTAGATGGTTCTACATAGCAAACTCTCCAAGGCTCTGGGCCTAGGGCTCTTAGAAAGGTATGAGGGTTCATAGTTCCTGCTCCCTTTTCTATATCATAGGGTAGGAGTACTGAACATCCCTTACTCTTCCAAAAATCTTCTAATTTAAAAATTAAATCTTCAAAGTACATTTGTATTCCTTTCGCTTAATTGTTTGTAAACCCAATCCATAGAAGAAAACTTCTTTAGGTCAAGCTTACTTAAGCAATAATCTATTATAAGCCTCCCCACCTTCTGATAGCCTGGTGATTGTCTTAGATCAGCTAGCTTATCTGATGGCGTATACAAAAGGCCCAAAAAATAATTAAGATCTTCATGACTTAGGTAGACCTTGTCTTCTACCTTGTCATCTGACCTCACGAGTGAGGCTTCCTCTATTGAAAAATAAAATCTTCCATCTCCTATGATTTTACCTCTTATAGCCCTTGGATAAAAGTTTGGCTTAAAGCCAGAGAAGGATAAATATTTTATCAAAAATCCAAGATAGATATTTATCTGCCCATCATCTGCCTCTTCAAAGGCGTCAAAAGCCTTATCAAGCAAGTTATAGACTTCATCAACTTGGTCCTCATCTATAGTTTTTAGGAGTAAATCACAGATTGCCGATTTATATAATATTATATCAAATTTTCGCTGGGATTGTTTGTAAGATTCGATGACACTACCTTCCCTTATCCCATAGAAGTCCTTACCAGACTTATAGAGGGAGTAATTGACCTTCATAAACCTATTGGTAATGGCTAGGTTCTGAGAATTTTTCTTTAGGACACCCTTGGCAATTATAGAGATCCTACCAATCTTATCAGTAAAGACTTCTATAATCTTGCTGGTTTCCTTATAGGCAAATTCCCTTAGGACAAATCCCGTTATATCATTTAGCTCATTTGTAACCAAAGCGTTTCACCAATTTTTCCTTCTTCCTCCAGTTCTTTTCGACCTTAACCCAGAGTTTAAGATTGACCTTAGTCCCTAGGAAGTTTTCTATATCAGCTCTGGCTTCCATGCCGATTTTCTTTATCATAGAGCCTTTTTTCCCTATGACTATCTCCTTGTGGGATTCTCTCTCGACTATGATGGTAGCCCTTATGTCTATCAAATCCTTGTTGGTCCTTTCCTTGAAGTCATCAATCCTTACAGCTATGCCATGAGGGACTTCTTCGGATAGGTTACGGAGGGCCTTCTCTCTTACTATCTCCCCTACTACAAACCTCTCGGTCTTATCAGTTATCATATCCCTATCATAGAAGGCTGGCCCTTCTTCCAAGAGGTCCTTTATACTTTCTATATATATATCAATATTTCTCCCCTCTAAGGCAGATATTGGAATAATCCTCTCAAAATCATATTCCCTAAACTTAGCCCTTATCTCGCTTAGCTCTTCATCTGTCATAAGGTCGGACTTATTGATGAGTAAAATTTTGGGCCTTCTTACATTTTCTAGCATGGCTAGGATTTCCTTATCAATCCTTCCTATCTCCAAGGAATTATCAACCACAAAGGTAACTATGTCGCTTTCTCCTAGAGATTCTTCTGAGAAAGTGAGGAGTTGTTCTTGGAGCTTGTTTCTTGGGGTCTGTATTCCAGGTGTATCGATAAAGATTATCTGACTTTCTTCGTCATTGTAGATAATCTGAATCTTATCCCTAGTTGTTTGGGCCTTGTTGGATATGATAGAGACCTTCTCCCCTATAATCTTTTCCATTAGGGTAGACTTACCGACATTGGCCCTTCCTACTACTGATACAAAACCTGACTTAAACATGAAGGTCATCCTTTCCAAATCCATATGGCAAGAGGTCAGCTAGGCTATAGAACTTGTAGTCGTCTTCACTCTTGGCAATAATAATCTTAGTATCCTCATCAAAAAACTCTGCCATTACCTGCCTACATACTCCACATGGATAGGTGTAGTCGCTATCGCCAGCTATAATTATGATATCAAAGTCCTTTTCTCCATCAGAAACTGCTGATGCTATGGCAGATCTTTCCCCACAAATAGTTGGTGAGAAGGAGGCATTTTCGATATTGACCCCCTTGTAAACCTTGCCTGATTTTGTAACTAGGCTTACGCTAACCCTAAAGTGTGAATAAGGTGCATAAGCATTTTCCTTGTTTGCTATTGTTTGTCTTATTAATTCTTTTAAATCTATCATGAAAATATCCCAAATATTGCAAGAGCCATACCAATTCCCAGGATAGCTCCCCTAATTATCTCCTTAACTGAATGTATATTTGCCTCATATCTTGATTCTGCCACAATAAGGGCTAGTAATATCATAACACCCACTATAAGGTTATTGTCAGTGAGTAGTATCCCAATAGTGGCAAGGCCTGATGCTACAGAGGTATGTCCACTCACAAATCCACCCCTAAAGGCTGTCCCATGGCCTTCATAAAAAATCCCCTTGATTAAGATAGTTATAATAATGATTAATGAAATGGTAATGAGGGCCAGGTGGGAAGGCCTCTTGCCTATCCTTATAATAACAGAATTGTAGAAGTTTGAAAATTTGTCAAAAAATACCAGGTAGGCCACAAAAACTGCATTGAGGGCTGTGATAAAGGTCGCAGCTGCCGATACATCCTTGGCTGCCTTGGCAAGGCTAAGCCACCTGCCCCCACTTGCTAGGTCAACTGCATATTCTATGGCAGTATTAATTAGCTCGAAGGCAATAACTGCCGATATGGAAAAGACCAAAAACATCATCTCTAGCCTAGATATATTAAAAAATAGACTCGCGAGGATAACTAGGGCTGCTGCCAAGAAGTGAAACTTCATATTCTTTTCGTGGTTTATAGCATAAACTAGACCCTCGTAGGCATAGTCAAAGCCCTTGAGGAATTTCTGTCCACTGGAAAGCTCCTCCTTGTTGTAAATCTTATCATAGGACTTATCTTCCCTCTTGTACTCTTTCCTTAGCTCTTCCTTGATTTCTTCCTTAAGGTCTGCCCTAATTTGTTCTATATCAAAATTTTTCTTCTCTTCATCAAAGGAAGTTTCATCCTCGATACCTAGCTCATCCTTATCCACATCATGGCCATACCCACTAGGGAAGTCATCATAGTCTGAGTCATTTTTGAAAACTCCAAGCCTCTTCATTACTTCCTTTTCCCTGGCACGCATTTCTTTCTTTTCATCTTCTTCTATGTGGTCATAGCCTAGTAGGTGGAGGGTAGAATGGCAGGTGAGATACATGACCTCTCTCCTTAGAGAATGGCCATATTCTTTCGCCTGGTCTCTTGCCACATCCATGCAGATTACAATATCCCCTAGCATAGGATTTTGACCTTCTAAAATAAATTCATCATCTAAAGGAAAAGATAGGACATCAGTTGGCCTATCTACTCCCCTATAGTTTCTATTTAGTTCATGGATTTTATCCCTACCTACAAAGCTAATAGATATCTCATAGTCAAGGTCTAACCCCTCGCTAAGGAGGACTTCCCTCACTACGGCTTCTAAGTCCTCATCAAAATTTATTTCTTCGCTTGTTTCATTCCTTATCAACAGATTCATGGTCGTTTTCCTTCTTGGACTTTTCATCTCTTAGCTTAGTCCTTTTCTCATCTTCCTTGTCGTAGGCATCGATAATCCTTTGGACTAAGGGGTGTCTTACTACATCTATGGATGAGAAGTCTTGGAATGCTATGCCCTCTACATCTCTAAGTATATATTCAGCAGACTTGATACCAGAATTCTTGCCCCTAGGTAGGTCGATTTGGGTCTTATCTCCTGTAATAATGGCCTTGGAGCCAAAGCCTATCCTGGTCAAAAACATCTTCATCTGCTCATGGGTTGTGTTTTGAGCCTCATCTAGGATTACAAAGGATGAGTCGAGTGTCCTACCCCTCATATAGGCAAGGGGTGCTACTTCAATTAGACCCTTTTCTAGGAGGTTTTGGTAGGTATCCACTCCCAGGATTTCAAAAAGTCCATCATAGAGGGGCCTTAGGTAGGGATCTACCTTGTCTTGGAGGTCTCCTGGCAAAAATCCCAGGCTCTCTCCAGCCTCTACTGCAGGTCTTGTTAGGATAATCCTATCTACTTCGTTGTTCTTGAAGGCCCTGACTGCCATGGCTACTGCTAGATAGGTCTTACCAGTACCGGCAGGTCCTATACCAAAGACTATGTCATTAGCAAGAATCTTGTCAATGTAGGCCCTTTGACCCAGAGTTTTGGCCTTGATTGGCTTACCATCAGCCCTGGTTACTATGCTCTCACCTATCATGGCCTTGACCACTTCCTTATTTTCCCTCTCTAGCATATCAGCAAAGTATTTTATCTTCTGAAAATCTAGGTCCTTATTCTTCTCAATCTCTATAACAAGCTCCTTAATAAGCTTGGTGGCTAGAGTCTGGTTGGCCTTTTCTCCCCTGACCTCAATATTTTCATCTAGGAGGTTAATCTTGACCCCGAACCTATCTTCTATATACTTCCTATTCTTATCAAAACTACCAAACAAGGTCATGATGGTGTCTTGATTTTCTATCTCTATTAAATCTCTAATACAAACCCTCCTATGGCTTCTATTTTCTCTTCCTCAAAGCAAGGGGCTTATCCAAAATCTCTGCATACACAAAGGCACGTTTAAGTCCAATTTTCTTCAAAGCCCTGCCCTGCTTGTTAAGTTTCCTTATATTACGCTCAGCCTCATCCTTTACCTTGTGCTCGATACTTCTAGTGAGATCTCCCTCAAAATCTCCATTTTTGTTAAAATCAAAGGCTCTCTCCTGAGCTACTTTCTTTCTATCTTCTACCTTCTTGTCTTGGCCAATATCCTTGGCTTTCTTTAGCTTTTTGCCGTATTTGGGAAGTTTTTCTAGGTACTTGGCTTCTACTTTCTTTGACTTTTGACCTTCTTCCTCTTCTTCTAATTCTGCTGCAAATTCTTCTAGCTTTTCATAGGCTGTCTTGATCCACTGGTCAAATTTGGGAACCTTCTTATCCTTATACTTTTTCTTAGCCATCTATATCATCCCCTATATCTCCTGATATAGACTCACGCATCTTGGTATCACTCTTAATGTTTTCCATATTATAGTAGTCCATAATACCGAGATTGCCCTCTTCGAAGGCCTTGGCTATGGCTATAGGGATTCTTGATTCTGCCTCTACTACCTTTGCTCTATTTTCTTGTTCTAAGGCTATGGCTTGAGCCCTCCTCTCTTCTGCCTTGGCTTGAGCTATGTTCTTGTCAGCTTCTGCTTGATCTCTTTGTAGTTCTGCCCCGACATTTCTACCTACGTCGACATCAGCTATATCTATAGATAGGATCTCGAAGGCTGTTCCAGAATCAAGTCCCTTGCTAAGAACAGTTTCTGAGATATTATCTGGATTTTCCAAGACTTCTGAATGAGATTCTGATGAACCAACAGTAGTTACGATACCCTCTCCGACCCTAGCTATGATGGTTTCTTCTCCTGCACCACCGACAAGTCTTTCGATGTTGGCCCTTACTGTTACCTTGGCTATTACCTTGACCTCGATACCATTCTTGGCAACGGCAGCTATAACTGGGGTATTGATAACCTTAGGGGTTACAGAAACTTGGACAGCCTCAAATACATTACGACCAGCAAGGTCAATGGCTGCAGCTTGTTCAAAAGATAAGTCAATATTTGCCCTCTCAGCTGCTATAAGAGCATCTACCACTTGGTTGATATCTCCACCTGATAGGTAGTGAGACTCTAGGTTATTATTTGAAATATCAAGACCAGCCTGGTGGGACTTAATCATGGCATTTACAATCTTTGATGGAGAAAGTCTCCTAAACCTCATCGCAACCAAGGATGCCATAGATATATTGACCCCAGAAAACTTTGCAGTAACCCAAAGGCCTATAGGCACCATAGTAAAAAACACTATCAAAAAAACAACAACTAGTCCAGCAACAAAATATTTTCCCATTTATATCTCCTTTACAATAATATTTCTATCCTTGACTCCAACAACTTCGATACTTGAGCCCTTCTTGATAAATTCACTTCGGCTTAGGGCATCATAATAATCTTCCTCTATCTCGACACGACCTGATGGTCTGAGGGCAGTATTCGCTACCCCAACCTTGCCTACCAAGGAAGAAAAGTCCTCCTTAGAATTAAACCCTCTCTCAGAAGAATTAGGATCATTAAGAATTTGCTTATCAAAAATATTCATCCTAAAACCACTCCTTACATAAACAATTTCCGTTGCCACAATAGTTATACCAGCTAGCACCATCAAGCTAATAGTATCCCCACCTGCATCAAGTATCTTAAATAGTCCATAGCCACCTATAATAAATCCACTAATCCCTATAAGACCAAAGGATGGTATATAGACCTCGAGGCTTATTAGGGTAATCCCCATAATAAAGGCTAAAAGAGGGATGGCCTCTACCGTATCAAACCTTTGACTTAAGAAATAAAAGCCAGCCATTAGACCTATGGCAAGGATTCCAAAGATCAACTTCTTTTCAGAAAAAAGGACTGATATAAGAGACACAAGTGCCAGGATAAACACTATACTTAGCAAAAATTCATAGCCTATCATAATCTCTCCTTTACTATAATTATCATATAAAATCTCTAAAAAATCAATAAGACTAAAAGATTGTATCATAAAACAGGCAAAGCCATAAGCCCTGCCTGTCCTAATCCTCAACTAATTTTCTAGTGAATCTAATAAAACCCTTCCTTCTTCTACTAAAGTTTGAGATTCACTAACCAATTCCTCTAGGTCACTAGCTATAGCTTCTATAGTAGATGGAGATTCTTCTAACAAGATCTCTGCTGCCCTAGCTTGAACCCTATTATCAAAGATAGCTTGTTCTAAGGCTTCCTTGTCACTTTGACTATCTAGATCCTCATCAGATGTAGCTTCTTCTTCACTTGATGTAGTGTCTGCTTGACTAGAAGCTTCTTCTGCTTGATCCTCTGTTGATGATTCAGTAGATGCTTGGTCCTTAGCTTTTTCACTTGAAGCTTTATTAGCATCCTTGCCTTCTTCTTTTTCTACAGATTCTGTGACCTCTGTAGAGTTAGGAGCAGCCTCTTCATTGTTAGTATTGCCAGGCATATTATTACAAGCTGTAAGTGTTAATGCCATAAGAAGTACAGGCACGAATTTTCTATTTAACTTCATCTATATCCCCCTACTTATTTTTATTCTTCCTAGATAAGAAAATCAAAACTACAACAGCCACTACAGCTACAGTTCCTACTACAGGTAGGATTCTTCTTACACCTGTCTTGACATCCTTAGATTGACCCTTACCCTTTTTTAATTTAGTGTCTTTTGTATTATTATCCTTCTTCTTGTCAACTTTGACTAGTTTTTTCTTTTGAATAGTCTTATTTTTATTTTCTTTATTAGACTCTTGTTGCTTATCTTCTTTTTTCTCAGCTTGGTCTTTGCCATCTTCCTTGGAATCACTCACCTCTGTTTGAGACATATTTACATTAACCCTAGGATTAAGCTTTAAGTCAAATTCCTTCTCTAAATTCTTTAAGTCCTCAAGCTTCACACCTTCAGCTACTAGAAGATCGCTTAACTTAGCCTTGTAGTCTAGCTTCAACTTATCAAGACTATCCGTAGATATCTTATCACTTGTAGCCTCATCTATCTTCTTAGCAAGCTCCTTAGATGCCTTGTCAAATTCTTCGTCTTCCTTGGTTTGGTCTTCTTCCTTACTAGGATCTTCCTTTTGGTCATCTTTTGATGGATCTGCGGTTGCCTTTTCATTAGCTTTATTCTTCTTAAGAATACTATCGCTTAATTTATATGCTTCATTTAAAACATCCATCACATAATCGCTCTTAGCATCATAGGCATCCTTAACTTCACCAATCTTTAGATCAAGGGCTTGCTTATCCTTAGCAGACAAGGCAGCATATCTTTCAGATTCCTTTATACTAGGCACTTCCTCCAAGAAAACCCTAGCTATGAGGAAGGATTCTTCCTTGTCCATATTACCATTATTAAAATTCAACAAATCATCAGGATAGCCCCTCTTAACTTCTAAATCTCTTAAATCTTCATCAGTAAGCTCTCCTAGGTCCTCATTTGTGAGTATAGCATCTAGCCTATCTGATAGACTCCTTAAAACATCTATACTAGTATTGTGGTTAGCCACAGCCTTATCTGCTTCATCCTTTAAGCTAGTATAGTCTTCATTTGTATCTATCTTAGAAAGATGAACAAGATCTTCCCTTATCTTGCTTCTAAGGTGTAGACCCTTGTAGGTAGTATAGCCTAGATCTCCCTTAGCCTTCTCAAGATTTGCCCTTAGCTCTTCTGTGTTAGCTTCTCTCCCTTGGTCTAGAGCTGATTTTAAGGCAGCCAAGGCATCCTCATAGGTCTTTATCTCGCTATCTGTAGCTATAAGATATACCCTATTCTCCCTTAACTTCTTATCCATACTATCAAGCTCTTCAAGGGTTAACTCGCTCTTCTTAACTTCTTCATTAGTATCTTTCTTATCTTCGTCTATATTTAATTCTTGATTTACACCAGTATCTGTGCCTTCCTCCTCAGCCAAAACCCTTGTAGCTAATGGACCTGTTATAGTCATAAATAGGGCTAAAATAAATATTAATTTTTTACTTTTTTTCATTACAATCTCCTAACTTATATTTAATTTAATTATATTGCATAGGAAATTATATGTCAAAAATTTACCTGAATCAAAAAAGAGATGAATAATCCTTACATTGACACCTACAAAATAAATTAAATAATATATAAATATTTATAGGAAAATA
>NZ_JAKZEY010000053.1 GCF_022808955.1 Anaerococcus sp. AGMB09787 | reverse complement strand
CAGAGTGGGAAAAGAAAATTCCCTAGATAGGTCCAAGGTGCAAGTGCAGTAATGTATTAAGCTAAGGGATACTAAAACTCGAAAGCTTGACTGGAAATATATTTGTCTATTTAGAAAGGGTTCAAAAAAAGGAACTTAGCTTACGCTAAGTAAGATCTTCCAAAATTCACTTCGTGAATTGGATAGGGCTATATAGTGGCGATAGCAATAGGGATACACCTGTTCCCATACCGAACACAGAAGTTAAGCCTATGAGCGCCGATGGTACTCGGAGGGAAACCTCCCGGGAGAGTAGGACGCCGCTAAACAAAATAATTTGTATAATTTCCCTAGTGAGGGACTTTATATTATGCTTAGGTAGCTCAATGGTGGAGCACCCGGCTGTTAACCGGTAGGTTGTGGGTTCGAGTCCCACCCTGAGCGCCAATAATTGTCGCGGGGTGGAGCAGTTTGGTAGCTCGTCGGGCTCATAACCCGAAGGTCGTAGGTTCAAATCCTACTCCCGCAACCATATGGCGAAGTAGCTCAGTTGGCTAGAGCATTCGGTTCATACCCGGAGTGTCAAGAGTTCAAGTCTCTTCTTCGCTACCAATATTTTTATCTAGCTTAGGCTAGATATTTGGCTCCATGGTCAAGTGGTTAAGACACAGCCCTCTCAAGGCTGTATCATGGGTTCAAATCCCATTGGAGTCACCATCTATTTTTAAATTAGGCCCTATGGTCAAGCGGTTAAGACACCACCCTTTCACGGTGGTATCCCGAGTTCAAATCTCGGTAGGGTCACCATATGGAAGTATAGCTCAGTTGGGAGAGCATCTGCCTTACAAGCAGGGGGTCACAGGTTCGAGCCCTGTTACTTCCACCAATTTATTACAAATCAAAATAAAAATTAGGGTGTCGATATACATATGCCCTGTCTGGCTTGGTAGTTCAGTTGGTTAGAATGCCGCCCTGTCACGGCGGAGGTCGTGGGTTCGAATCCCATCCAAGTCGCCAATAATTAATAAGACATTGCTGATGTAGCTCAATTGGCAGAGCAATTGATTTGTAATCAATAGGTTGTAGGTTCAAGTCCTATCATCAGCTCCAAAATAATATTATATGCGGATGTGGCTCAGGGGTAGAGCATCGCCTTGCCAAGGCGAGGGTCGCGAGTTCGAATCTCGTCATCCGCTCCAAAAGTTTTTATAAAATTACATATCTTATATATGCGGGTGTAGCTCAGTGGTAGAGCCCCAGCCTTCCAAGCTGGTTGCGAGGGTCCGATTCCCTTCACCCGCTCCATTTGCGTCATTAGCTCAGCTGGATAGAGCGTCTGGCTACGGACCAGAAGGCCTGGAGTTCGAATCTTCAATGACGCGCCAGATTTACTTGAGGAATGTTGATGTTTCAACGTTCCTTTTTTAATTAGTGGGTAACCAGTGGGTAACATCATTTAATTTTTACTAGTTCGGAGTATATAAACTCATCTAAATCTTGGATATAAGAATTCGCCGTTATGTTAAAGTTGGTATGTCCCATAAGTTTTTGCAGAGCCTTATCATCTACTCCAGATTGATGGGCGATAGTAGCGAAGGTGTATCTACAAGTATAAGGTATCTTTCTAGATATTCCTGCTTTTTCTAAGGCTGGGTAGTAAATTTTATCATAGAAGATTTTATCATAGGATATAGGTTTTTCTTCGTACTCTATGATATAACCAGTCTTGCTTTCAATAGCTAAGTCCATAAGTATATCTTTTATATATGGGTGGATAAACATTTTTCTAGCTTTTCCTGCCTCTGTCTTTTCTCCAAAGTTTTCTATAAGATTTTTTTGAAAGTTTATTTGATTTCTTTTTAGGGTTTCGTGTCATAATAGTGATAGAGGCAAATAGTTATGTAAATATAAGGAGTTCAAGACTTCTACCAAAGTTTAAAACTCAAAAAATAAATAGTTGGTGTGCTGCTTAGAGTATCCATTTTAATAATGGGTATTGTAAATAGCATACCAATAAAACTAAGGATTCTTTAAAGAGTCTTATTTTGTGATGAAAATTTAATGTGCAAATCTTAGACGATAGAAAGCAGTAATTCTGTCGTCTTTTTTTATTTCAAAGAAAGGAGGCAGGAATGAATTTTGATTATTTTTATAATAGGCAATCTGAGATGTATAACTTCATTAGGTTACCTATGGTATTAATGGAAGATGAGATTTTTGAGAGCATTTCTATTGAAGCTAAAGTTTTGTATTCATATATGCTTAATCGAATGGGGCTTTCATATAAAAATGGCTGGATAGATGAAGATGGAAAAGTCTTTATTTACTATACAATAGAAAGTATAAAAGATCAATTTAATTGTGCAAGTGAAAAAGCGAATAAATTAATAGCTGAGCTTGATATTAAATCAGGAATAGGACTGATTGAAAAGAAAAGACAAGGACTGGGAAAGCCTAACAGAATTTATGTTAAAGACTTTATGAGCATATTTAATAATATGGAATTAAAAAATCAAGAAGTTCGAAAAACAAAATTCCAGAAGTTCGATAATCGAAATTCAAGAGATTCGAATATCGAAAGTCAAGATTTTCGAAAATCGGAAGGTAACTATAACAATATTAGTAATAATGAGTTAAGAAAGAATGATTTTAGTAAAGGGCAAAAGCCTTATGGAATATATAAAAACATATTTTTGACTGATGAAGAATACAAGGACTTAACAAATGAGTTAGGTAGCAGAATTGATGAATACATTGATAGGCTCTCGTCATATATGAAAGCAAACGACAGAGTTTATCAAGATCACAAGGCTACGATAATCAATTGGTATCTTAATGATCAGGCAAAAAATATTAATGAAAGCTCAACAAGAAAAATGAATTACGATATAGGAGAGAGTTTATGAAAAGATTAAAATATTTTGTATTAAGAGAAAATGATATTGAAAGAAATTGTCATATTTATTGTAAATTATGTGGTAAAAGAGTCGATGGAGAATTAGTTGACCTTGGATTTACAAAGTTTATTCCCAGAATTAAATGTGAGTGTGAAATAAAAAGAGATAAGGAAAATGAAGAAAAAGAAAGACTGATGAAAATATCGTTATTGAAAAGAGATTGTTTTTCATCGCCGCTTCAACACAAATATACTTTTGAGAAATTCCTAAATGAAAAGGGACAAGCCTATAAGGTTGCCTATAATTATGCCAAAAGCTTTGAACAAATGAAAAAAGATAATGTTGGACTTTTATTTTATGGAGATGTTGGTAGTGGGAAGACTTATCTTGCTTGTTCAATTGCAAATGAATTAATCGAAAGAAAGCAAGTTAAAGTTAAGATTATGAATTTATCTCAGGTTATAAACCAAATACAAAAATCAGCATTTAAGCTAGATTCAAATGAAATTATCAATAACCTCTCTAATATTCCGTTGTTAATATTAGACGACCTTGGAATTGAAAGGGATACATCTTATGCAAGAGAACAAGTATATAACATTATAAACTCAAGATACTTAAAGGGTAAGCCGACAATTTTTACTACAAACTTATCATTGGAAATTATTCAAAATCCAAACATTGACCTTGAGTATCAGAGGATATATTCAAGGATACTTGAAATGACAATACCAGTTAAAGTTACGGGAGAAGATTTTAGAAGAAAAATCCAACAAGAGAAGTTAAGAAAATACAAAGAGTTACTTTTATATGGAGGTGGAATAGATGATTAATGAAGAAGTATCTAGGTCGAGTCTTAATCTTGAAGTAAGACTTGCAAAAGCAACAAGTAAAGCAATTCTTGATGCCTTAAAGAAAGTACACAAGCAAATAGAAGAACAAGGAGGTTTGAAAATAGAAAAGGCACTTGCAGTATGCACTACATCAAAGTAAAAACAGTCAATGAAATTCTCCTAAAATCAATCAAAGAAATAACCGATTTTGCGAAAGAAGAAAAGCAAGAATTTCTAAAGGTGATGAACAAGTTATCCGATGAAAAAAGAGAAGAAAAATATCAAGGAGATAAAGAAAAGTTAGAAAAACTGTCATCAAGAAATGAAGAATTGACAACCCTTATTACAAAACTATATGAAGACCATGCACTTGGAAAAATTCCCGTAAAACACTTTGATAGATTATTTAATATATATGATACGGAGCAACAAGACTTAGAAAAGCAAATACAGTATTTTGAACAAGAAATAGAAAGCTACCATCAGAGAAAAGTTGACACCGATAAATTCCTAAAGATGATAGAAAAATATACCGATATTGAAGAACTGACAGTACCAATGATAAATGAATATATAGAAAAAGTTGTAGTCCATGAAGCAACAGGGGGGAAGAAAAGGCAAAGACCGAAAACAACAAGTTGATGTGTACTTTAACTTTATAGGTAACTGTCAAGTGCTGTAGAAAGCCGATATAGAAAAAATGGCTTAAAAATGGTATAATAGTAAATAATTATTATAAAATTCCTATTCAATAGGAGGCTGAGAATGAGTAAAGTAACATTGCTATATGCGTCTGTTCATCATAAGAATACCAAAAAAGTTGTTGATTATATTGAAAGAAATTTTGGATATGAAATGGACGTAATAGATATTACCCAAAATAAATATTATGACTTATCAAAAAGCGAATATATCATTTTTGCTTCTGGAATTTATTCTGGAACTATGCACAAATCAATTATTGAATACATCAACGATACCGATTTATCAGGCAAAAAAATAATTCTTTGTTATACTTGTGGAATTAGGTATAAAGATTATGTTAATTCATTTGGTATCAAGTTGAATAATAAAGATGCTAAATATATGGGAAGCTGTTATTGTAGAGGATATGATACATATGGTTTCCTAAAAAAGATTGGTGGAATTGCAAAAGGACATCCAAATGAAGAAGATTGTTATAGAGTATTAAATGAAATCAGAAAACTAATAGAAAAGAAGAAATAGAGATTAGATGTTTTTATAAAATCAGAATTTGACAATTTGGAGGAACGAAATGTTAAAAGGAATTGGTTATCTATTATTTGGTATAGGTTTAGGTTTTATGTCTCCTAAATTTATCAAGCAATATAAAAAAGACAAAAACATTGAAAATACACTTGAAGTTATTGGAGTTTTATTATTAGCAGCTTCAAGCATTCTTTTAGGTGTTTTGGAATTTATGTAGAATTATAAATCCCAGTTTGCCAGATTAACAACTAAATAAAAATTAACAGAGTAACAGTAAATCAAAAATGGTTTACTGTTTTTTCTTTGCTCAAAAATAGAAAGAGAGGAACACAGAAAATGAAAAACATAGAAGAAAAATCCATCAGGAGAAGTTAAGAAAATACAAAGAGTTACTTTTATATGGAGGTGGAATAGATGATTAATGAAGAAGTATCCAGGTCAAGTCTTAATCTTGAAGTAAGGCTTGCAAAAGCAACAAGTAAAGCAATTCTTGATGCCTTAAAGAAAGTACACAAGCAAATAGAAGAACAAGGAGGCTTGAAAAATGTAATAAAAAATAACGGAGAAGAAGTAAAACTAAAAGATATGGTTAAAAAGGGACAGTTAGAAGAAATTAATCTAAAAGATCCTGAGTTAAAAGAATTAAGGAAAATTTTAAATAAACACGGAGTGAAGTTTTCTGTTATGAAAGATAAGGAAACTGGTAATCACTCTGTGTTTTTTCAATCTAAGGATATAAAGGTAATGGAACACGCCTTTAAAAAAGCAGTTAAGGCTTCTGAAAGAAAGGCCGATAGAAAAGATTCAATAACGAAGACAATAAATAAGTTTAAAGATATGGCTAAGGACACCATTACTAAAGATAAAGTTAAAAATAAACATAAGGAGCAAAGCTTATGATAAGTAATTTAAAAACATTTGAAAATAAGAATTTTGGGAAACTCACTGTTATAGAAAAAGGCGGTGAGTTTTTCTTTATAGCAAATGAAGTAGCAACTATGCTAGGATATGTCAATCCAAGAAAAGCTATTTATGACCATGTAGATGAAGAAGATAAGGGTGTAACGAAATGGAACACCCCTGGAGGAATACAGAATATTTCAATAATTAACGAATCAGGATTGTATTCACTTATCCTTTCATCAAAACTACCACAAGCAAAAATATTCAAAGCTTGGGTAACTAGAGAAGTCTTACCAAGTATTAGAAAGAATGGAGGATATATAGCTGGTCAAGAAAAGAAAACTAACGAAGAGCTACTTGCAGATGCAATTCTTGTAGCCAATAGAATTATTGCTGAAAGAGAAGAAGAAATTGGAGAATTAAGACCAAAGGCAGATTATTATGACAAATTAGTAGATTATAACCTACTTACAAACTTTAGAAATACTGCCAAAGAGTTAGGGATACCACAAAATCAATTTATAAGCTTTTTAATGGATAAGGGATTAATTTATAGAGATAAGAAAAAGAAACTCTTACCTTATGCAGATAAGAATAAGGGATATTTTGAAGTAAAGGAATGGGTTGATCCACTAGGTACACTTGTAGGAATACAAACATTTATAACACCAAAGGGAAGACACTACCTACTAATTTTATTAGATAGTGAAGGTTTCTACGATGAATAATGTATTAGAAGCCATTCTTTCTGATATTAAAAACTTAATTAAAATAGACAACCCAAAGAAATTTATATTATCAAACATTCCTTATTTATCATTTTGCTACATTGGAAATATCTTTTCTAAGCACATCAATTCTTATGTAGGAGGAGATATTATTGATAGAATAATGGTGGGAATTTCTGATATAGGAACTTTATCTTATATACCAAGCCTTAATCCAAGGGACTTGTTAGTAGGTATTTCAGTTGCTGCCATGCTCAAGTTAATTGTTTATAGTAAAGGTAAAAACAAAAAGAAATATAGGCAAGGTAAAGAGTATGGATCTGCAAGATGGGGAGAAAGCAAGGATATTGCTCCATATATTGACCCTAAGTTTGAAAATAATGTTCTAATAACTAATACTGAAAGACTAACAATGAACTCAAGACCTAAAAACCCTAAATATGCTAGAAATAAAAATGTATTAGTAATAGGTGGCTCTGGATCAGGTAAAACAAGATTTTATGTAAAGCCAAATCTAATGCAAATGCACTCTTCCTATGTAGTAACAGACCCTAAAGGCACGCTTGTGTTAGAGTGCGGGAAAATGCTTTATGAAAATGGATACGAGATAAAGATATTAAACACAATAAACTTTAAAAAATCTATGAAATACAATCCATTTGCCTATTTGAGAAGTGAAAAAGATATTTTAAAGCTTGTCCAAACAATTATTGCTAACACCAAGGGAGATGGAGAAAAGGCAGGAGAAGATTTCTGGGTAAAGGCTGAAAAGCTATATTACACTGCTCTCATCGGTTATATCTATTATGAAGCACCAGAAGAAGAAAAGAACTTTAAGACTCTTTTGGATATGATTGACGCAAGTGAAGTCAGAGAAGATGACGAAACCTATATGAACCCAATTGATAGGCTCTTTGAAGCTCTTGAAAAGAAAGAGCCAAATCATTTTGCGGTTAAGCAATACAAAAAATATAAGCTGGCAGCAGGAAAAACTGCTAAGTCAATTCTCATATCATGTGGAGCAAGGCTTGCACCTTTTGATATAAGAGAGCTTAGAGAACTAATGAGCGAAGATGAATTAGAACTCGATAAAATTGGAGATAGAAAAACTGCATTATTCGTAATAATATCAGATACTGATGATACCTTTAACTTTGTAGTGTCAATAATGTATTCCCAATTATTTAATCTACTATGTGATAAGGCAGATGATGTTTATGGTGGAAGACTTCCTGTTCATGTAAGATGTCTACTTGATGAGTTTGCCAATATAGGCTTAATTCCAAAATTTGAAAAATTGATTGCAACAATTCGTTCAAGAGAAATATCAGCAAGTATAATACTGCAAGCACAATCTCAATTAAAAGCAATTTACAAAGACCATGCAGATACAATAGTTGGTAACTGTGACTCAACACTCTTTCTAGGAGGAAAAGAAAAAACAACAGTAAAAGAGTTATCAGAAACCTTAGGAAAAGAAACCATAGACCTATATAACACATCAGAAACAAGGTCAAATCAAAAATCTTTTGGTCTAAATTACCAAAAAACTGGTAAGGAACTTATGAGCCAAGATGAAATAACTGTAATGGATGGTGGAAAGTGCATATACCAACTAAGAGGAGTAAGACCTTTCTTATCTGATAAATTTGATATTACAAAGCATAAGAATTATAAGTTGTTGGAAGATTATGATGGGAGAAATGGTTTTGATATTGAAAAGTATATTACACGAAAGGGTAAAGCTAAGATAAATGGTAATACAGTGATAACAAGATTGTAATAATTACTGTAAGAGTTTACATGGGCGAGGGGCTATTTTAAAATAGTAGACTATGTGATATAATAGAATCGGAAGTTGTGGAGGTAAAATATAGATGAATCAAGGTAGAATTATTGTAATCACAGGTGCGCCGGGGACAGGAAAAACTACAACGGCATCTGCTGTTGCAAAAGAATCAGATTTGGAAAAGTCTGTGCATATGCACACAGATGACTTTTATCATTATTTGAGTAAAGGGGCAATACCACCGCATTTGCCAGAATCAAATGAGCAAAATTTGATTGTCATTGAAGCGTTTTTAGAAGCTGCGAAGCGATATGCTCGTGGTGGATATGATGTAATTGTAGATGGCATTGTAGGACCGTGGTTTTTAGAGCCGTGGCTCAACATTGTTCAAGAGCATTATGAAGTACACTATATCGTTTTAAGGGCAAGTAAAGAAGAAACTATGAAGCGAGCTATCGAACGCTCAAAGTTAGACAGAGAAACAAATATTGAATTAGTTGAAACAATGTGGAAGCAATTTTCCAATTTAGGAATCTATGAATTAAATGTTATAGATACAACTACGCATTCAATCAAAGATACTGTTTCAGCAGTAAAAGAAAAAATAGTAAGCGGTACGGCTTTACTATTTTAGACAATCCCAGTTTGTCGAGCCAAATAATTAAATAGAAACGCAAGAGATGATAGATAATTAAACTCTATCGTCTTTTTTTATACTCAAAATTAGGAGGTTTAAATGGTAAGGATAAGAAGCCCCACTTAAAACAATTTAATATATAAGACATTTAGCGATTGAAATATAAGTTCAGTCGCTTTTTTAATTGAAATTTTTAGATTAAGGAGAAGAAATTAATGGATAGAGAAATGATAAATATTAATGCAAATTTAGTTAAGGAAGCTAAATTTTCAGAATTTGAAAAAGATGGAGAAAATGTTCAAGTAGCAAATTTTGCTCTTGTTAAAAATTATGGAAAGGGCAAAGAATATACAAATTGCTCAGTATATGGAGAAAAGGTAGAAATTGTAAAAGAATTTGAAAAAGGAGATCTGATCCATGTCTTTGGATATTTCAAAGAAAACAAAAAAGGAGATAAGGTCTACAAGAACTTTATAGTTAAATCACTAAACAAAATAGAAAATAAGAAAGAAAACGAGGAGGAATAATATGGAATTTTTTACAGCTGGAGTTGGAGTTTTAAAGACACTTGTAACTGCAATTGGTGCAGGTTTAGGAGCATGGGGAGTTATTAACTTGATGGAAGGTTATGGTAATGATAACCCTGGTGCTAAATCTCAAGGTATTAAGCAGCTTATGGCTGGTGGGGGAATTGTACTAATCGGTATTAAATTAATTCCACTACTTGCAAATGTTTTAAATTAGGAGAAAGTCTATGTTTGGTATCTTTGACAAGCTAACTGAATTTTTTAAGGATATGCTACTCGGAGGTATCAAAGCAAATCTTGAGTCCATGTTCTTAGATATAAACGACAAGGTAGGAGTTATTGCAACTGATGTTGGGAAAACACCAATGGGTTGGAATGGAGAAGTATATAACTTCATAAAAAACATTAATGATAATGTGATTGTTCCAATAGCAGGTCTTATTATAACAGCAGTTTTATGTATTGAACTCATAAATATGGTTATGCAGAAGAATAATATGCACGATACAGATACTTTTGAGTTTTTCAAATACATTATAAAGATGTTTATAGCAGTCTACCTTGCAAGCCATGCCTTTGAATTTTCAATGGCAGTCTTTGATGTGGCACAAAATCTTGTAAACAAAGCGGCAGGGGTAATCACTACTTCTGCCACTGTTTCAGGAGATCAAATAGTTGCAATGGTTGATACATTAAAAGAAAAAGATGTTGGTGCATTAATAATGATATTAGTCGAAACTAGCCTTGTTAGGATTGCAATTCAATGTATATCTTTAACTATTACCTTAATAGTATATGGGCGTATGTTTGAAATATATGTCTACTCATCAGTATCATCCATACCATTTGCGACTATGGGAAATAAAGAATGGGGTCAGATTGGAACAAATTATATCAAGGGACTTTTTGCCTTGGGATTACAAGGTTTGTTTTTGATGATATGTTTAGGTATCTATACCGTTTTAATAAGAACGGTACAGGTTACAGATATCCACGCAAGCTTGTTTAGTATATTAGGATATGCTCTATTACTTGGACTTATGATGTTTAAGAGTGGAACAGTTGCAAAAAGTATTATGAATACGCACTAGGAGGAATAAATGTTAAAAAAGAAAAATTGTGCTTTATTGGGAATTGGAATTTTATTGGGAGGAACTTATGAAATCTTAAAAGAGAAGAAAAAAAATGAAGAGATTAGAAACTTAAAGAGGAGAATAAATATGCTCGGAAGATGTCACAATGAATTTGTTATGTATCAAGGAGAATACAATGACAGAAATGAAGAAAAACAAGAAGAATTAGAAGAAAGAATTAGCTACCTAGAAGAAGAAACAACATCTAATTATGACCATATACTTGAACTTTCCAAAGAAGAAGTAGAGGGAGATTAAAATGGCATATGTACCAATACCAAAAGATTTGGACAAGATTAAAACAAAGGTTGCCTTTAACTTAACCAAAAGACAACTTATAGGTTTTTCTGTGGCAGGACTAATTGGCATACCAACCTATTTATTTATGAAGAAATATCTACCTAATGATGTTTCAATTATTGTAATGCTAATAGTAACCCTGCCAATCTTTTTTATAACCTTATATGAAAAAGACACTTTAACTTTTGAAAAGTATTTTAGATTTTTCTATCTTCATAAGTTTTATCAACCAACTAAGAGAATAAGAAAGGAGGCATACCTTGAAGCAAAGAAAAAAGCAAATCAGCGACTTAAATCTAAGGGAAAAACAATTAAAAAAAGACCGAAAGGAAGTAAGAAACCAAAAAACAAAGAAAGATTCAACAAATAGTCTTCTAAGTGTACTTTTAAAGAAAGAGAAAAAGAGATTTACTGTTGAGGATACAATTCCATATATAAGAATGTTACCAGAGGGCATTTGCCAGTTAGATGAAAAAAATTATTCAAAGACAATTTCATTTCAAGATATAAATTACCAGTTGGCATTGGAAGAAGATAGAGATTTAATCTTTAACCAGTTTGCCAACTTTTTAAATTCTTTTGATCCAAGTGTCCACATTGAACTTTCATATGTAAATCAATTAGGAAGAAATATAGACCTACAAGACGCAATTAAAATTGCTGATAAGGGAGACTTCTATGACGATGTAAGAAAAGAGTTTAGGGAAATGTTAAAGCTTCAACTTGCAAAGGGGAATAACGGACTTAAAAAGATGAAGTATATAACCTTTACAATAGAAGCCGATAACCTAGAGCAAGCAAGAGCAAAGTTAAATAGACTTGAAGTAGATATTTTATCTAACTTTAAATCTATGGGAGTAAGAGCAGAAAGTCTTGATGGCGAAGAAAGGTTAAGACTTGTTCACGATATGTTAAATCCAGACAAAAACTTTGATTTTTCATATAAAGATTTGAAGAAGAAAGAGTCTACAAAATCACATATAACTCCCAATATCTTTAATTTTGCACCAGCAAATAATTTTAAATTTGGCAAATACATTGGGGCAGTAAGTCATTTTCAAATACTTGCAAGCGAGTTATCAGACAGAATGTTATCTGAGTTTTTAGATATTGATGACAATATTTATGTAGCTTTTCATATAGATGTAGTTGAACAAGCAGAAGCAATTAAACTCATTAAGAGAAAGAACACAGACCTAGACAGAATGAAAATTGAAGAACAAAAGAAAGCAGTTCGTGCAGGATATGATATGGATATTATTCCTTCAGATATAAATACTTTTGGGGCTGATGTTAAGTCCATGTTATCTGACTTACAAAATAGAGATGAAAGGCTCTTTGTAGTTACCATAGTAATGATGAATTTTGCTAGGACTAATCAAAAATTAGAAAACACTATTGCTCAAATATCATCAATTGCAAACAGACATAATTGTCAGGTAAAAAGATTATCTCATCAACAAGAACAAGGACTTGTTTCTGTCTTACCTCTAGGAGTTAACCAAGTCGAAATAAAAAGATTTTTAACTTCATCATCAACGGCAGTATTTATGCCTTTTACAACAGAAGAGCTATTTATTGATTCGGCAAATTCTTTGTACTATGGCTTAAATGCCCTTAGTCAAAACTTGATAATGGCAGATAGGAAGAAACTAAAGAACCCTAACGGATTAATATTAGGTACACCAGGTTCTGGTAAATCTTTCTCAGCAAAGAGAGAGATGGCAAATGCAATTCTTGTAACAGATGATGATGTAATTATTTGTGATCCTGAAGGCGAGTATTCAAACCTTGTAAAACAATTTAATGGAGAAGTTATTAAAGTTTCGGCAAAGTCAAAGGACTACCTAAATCCACTAGATATTAATATGAACTATGGAGATGGGGACGCACCTTTAAAGGATAAGGCAAACTTCATAATGTCTATGCTTGAGCTTGTAGTAGGAGGATCTGGTCTTACTGCTGCAGAAAAATCTGTTATAGATAGGTGTTTACCAAAGATATATCAAAAGTATTTTGAAGACCCAAAACCAGAAAATATGCCTATATTAGGAGATTTATACGATATGCTCCTATCTCAAGAAGAGGGAGTTGGTAGGAAGCTCGCAACAGAAATGGAAATTTATGTTAAGGGAAGTCTTAATGTATTTAATAATAGGTCAAATGTTGATCTAAATAGGCAACTGCTTTGTTTTGATATAAAAGAGCTAGGAACACAACTAAAAAAAATAGGTATGCTTGTAATTCAAGACCAAGTTTGGAACAAGGTTTCCCTAAATAGAGGAAGCAAGTCTACAAGATACTATATAGATGAGTTCCACCTTTTATTAAAAGACCCACAAACTGCTTCATATTCAGTAGAAATCTGGAAAAGATTTAGAAAATGGGGAGGTATTCCAACAGGCATAACTCAAAACGTAAAAGACCTTTTAACAAGTCAGGAAATTGAAAATATCTTTGATAATACAGACTTTGTTCTAATGTTAAATCAAGCATCTGGAGATAGGGATATTCTTGCTAAGAAATTAAAAATATCGCCTTATCAGTTAAACTATATTACTAATTCAAATGCAGGTGAGGGACTATTATTCTTTGGAAATACTATTGTTCCATTTATAGATAAATTCCCTAAAGACACCATGTTATATAAGCTAATGACAACAAAACCAGAAGAAGCTAAGTAGGTGTGATATGGATAAAAAACTAAAAAAAGATTTTCAAAAGAAAATTATACGAAATAGGGACGCTCCTGAAAAAAATATGGATAGTAAACTTGTTCATTCAGATGATTATACCAATAAGATAATTAAGACTAAGGATAGGTTCGGAGATAAAATTTCAGAAAAAGAATCTAAACTTATTCATGAGAATGTATTAGCTAAAGATCAAAAACAAGATAAACTAAAAGATTTTCAGAAGTCTAAAAACAAGGAAAGAATTAGAAAAGAAGTTTTAGAAAATAAGGATAAGGCTGAAGAAACAAAACAAGCTAATCTTGAAATAAGGGCAGATGAAAGCTTTAAACTTGATGAAGACTTAGATGTAGACTTCAAAAAGGTAAATTTTGATAGTGATAACAGTAGAAATATTAATTCTAATAAACTAACAACAGATGATATTTCAGCTAAGGCTCAACCAATAAGCAATAAGAAGGCATCAAGTAAAAGACAAGTTCTTAAAAATTATGAGGATAAACTTATCCATAGTAAGGATAAATTCCAAGACAAAATCAACGAGAAAGAGTCTAAGCGAATCCAGACAAGTGAAGATAAATCTATCGAAGCAAAGAAGAGTAAGAGAATATATAGAAAAGATAATCTTGTTAAAGATGAAGTAAGTAAGAACGAAAGTAATACTAATATCGATAAAAAGCAAAAGCAGAAACTTTATCAAGAAAAGAAGTTTAGAGATAAGGAAAAAATTTCTAATGAAATAGATAAAGAAAATAAGCTAAGCGAAATTGATACAGAAAAAACTTTTGATAATCCTGATCTTAATGACAATAATCAAGAATTTATAAAGGATGAAAAGGAAACAAGCCTTAAAACTTCAGAACAAAAGAAAGTTAATAAAAAGAAGACTTACTATAAGAGAAAAAATTATGAAAGTGATAAATTCACTCGAAAGAAAATCGATGACTTAAAAAATGAAGCTAAGAAAGTTACAACGAAAGATTCTAAGAAATTACAAGATGTTAAAGATTTTATCTCAGACAAAAAGATTGGAGAGCTTGAAAAGTCTAAAAGTAAGCTAAAGGATAATATCTTAAAGAATAAAACTAAAGGAAGTCTATCCTCTGGGGTCTTATTATCTGGAGCTAAGTCATCAGAGTTAGTGAGAGATTATTTAAGTTCAGGATCTGACAATACTGGTGTAGAATCTGGAGAAAAGGCCGCTAATGTAAGCTCTAAACTCCAGCATGGAATAAGGAAGTATAAGCTAGACAAAAAGAAAAAGTCCTTAAAAAAGCTATCTAAACTTGATAAGAAAATAAAAAAGAGAAAAAGCAAGTTGGAGTTTAAAAGTGGCTTGGAAGATTTAAAAGAGTCAGACGCTTATATAAAGAAAAATAGATTTAAGAAGTTTTACCAGAGAAAACAAATGAAGAGCATGATAGCTAAAAAGCACGAAACAAGACTGGTAGATAGAGTTAAAAAAGCTATTTTAAGTTTAGGTAAGGCTTCTAAAGAGCTAATCGTAAGAAAAAGTAAGATGGTTCTATTTGTAGTAATAGGACTAGGTCTTATGCTATTAATCATGATTGGTGGTGGAAGTGTTGGTATGAGTGGACTAAGCAATTCAGTAAACTCAGTAATGACAACAACATACCTATCACAAGACACAGTTCTAAGTGAAGTAAATCAAGAATTTTCATCAATGGAATATGACCTACAATCACAAATCGAAAGTGTAAAAACAAGTCATCCTGGATATGACGAATATATCATAAACAAAGAAGGAGAAATTGGTCATAATACCCATGAACTTTTATCCTATATTACTTCAAGATGTGGAGAAGTAAAGTCAGCAACTGAAGTAAAAGGAATTTTAAAAGAGCTTTTAGACAAGATGTATAAGCTTGATTTTAAAGAAGAAATTGAAATTAGAACAAGAACAGTAGCAAGAACTAGATATGATAGTCGTGGCAATCCTTATACTTCCTATGAAAAAGAAGAGTATGAATATAAAAAGTTAATTGTAACTTTAAAGAAAAAAGAAATGGATGAAGTTGTTAGGGAAATATTTAAAGATTATCCAGACAATGTAGTTCATTATGAAGCTCTTCTTGAAGCTAGGGGAAATATGGGAGATGTTTTTGGAGCAGGTAATGGGGACTTAGGAGAAATAGTAGATAATCCAAACTTTGGAAATCCTGGTCTTGCTTTTGATTCAGCCACTGCCAAAGCCTTATTTAATGAAGCAGAAAAACATATAGGCAAAAGATATGTGTTTGGAGCAAGTGGACCATCTAACTTTGACTGCTCAGGATTTGTATGTTGGTCATTTACAAAGTCTGGTGTAAAGAGAATGCCAAGAACAACTGCATGGAGAATATACAAAGACTATTGTAATCCAGTAAGTCCAAGTGAAGCTCAACCTGGAGATATTATATTTTTCCACTCAACATATAACAGTGGAACTCCAATATCTCATGTAGGAATATACGCAGGTAACGGAATGATGATTCACGCAGGAGATCCAATTCAATACACATCAATAAATTCAAAATATTGGAAATCACACTTTTATGGTTTTGGAAGACCAAGATAGAAGGGAGATATTATGTGAACAGAAAACTTATTAGTATTAGAAACAAAAAGAAAAAAATAGAAGAGAAATTAAAAGATTTAAATGCAAAATACAAGGAAATTTGCGACGAAGAAATACAAGTTGAAAATGAAGAAATAATTGTAACTCTAAGGAGGAACAATATTAGCTTGGAAGAATTAATGGAGAAAATCAATGATAGAAAAAGAGAAGAAAAATTAAAAGAAAAGGAGAACATTCATAATGAAGAAATTTAATACGAACAGACTAAGAGCCTTTTTTATGGCTCTTTTATTAGTTTTAACATCAACTTCAACTACTAATGTACTAGCTAAAGCAGATGATACAGATGGTAGTAAAAAAGTGATAGAAAGTTCTATAAGTAAAATTAGTGATTTAGAAGATCAAATCAAAGACTTAAATGAAAAGAAACAAGAAGACCAATCAAAGATAGATGAATTAAAGGAAAAGCTAGAATCTTGCAAAGATAATGGAGAGAAACTAAAACAAGAAAAAGCTAAGTTAGAAGAAGAGATTAGAGAAAAAGACAATAAGATTGCTCAATTGAATAAAGAAATTGAGAATCTTAAAAGTTCTAATAATGATGAACTAATAGCAGAAATTACTCAGCTTAAAGATGAATTAAAAAGATTGCAAGATGAAAATGCAAAACTAAAAGAAGATTATTCATCTACAAAATGGGAGTTAGAAGCTGAGAAAGAAAAGACCGATAAAAACGAAAATAAAATCAAAGAAATTCAAGAAAAACTCGAGTCTTTAAAAGGAGAACTTGCAAAAAAGACTAAAGAAATTGAGGATAAAGATAATAAAATTAAAGGTTTGGAAAAAGCTCTTGATGAAAAAGATACTAAGATAAAAGACCTAGAGTCTAAAAAGAAAGAAACAGAAAATTCTAAGTCAGAATGTTGCAAGAAAATTGAAGAGCTTCAAAAGGCTATTGATAGTTTAAAAGAAACTTCTGAAAATACAAAAAAAGAATTAGAAGAGAAGATTAAAGAATTAGAAGAAAAACAAAAATCTTCTGAAGAAGAAATTAAAAAGTTAAAAGAAGAATTAGATAAAAAAATTGAAGAAGCAAAGAAGTTAATCGAGGAAGCAAATAAAAAAGCAAAAGAAGAACTTGAGAAACAAGCCAAAGATGAAAAAGATAAAAATCTAAACCAGGACCTATCTAAAAAATTAGATGAACTTCTAAAACTCCAAAAAGAAAACAAAGAAAAGAAAGAAGATAAGAAATCTCAAGATAAGAAGTGGGATAAACTTTTGAAAGCTGATGACAAGAATATCCTAAATCAATTTGATCTTAGCAAGATGGAAAAGCAAGAGGAACAACAAGGCAAAAAACAAGTTAAAGATGAAAAAGAATTCGCAGTTTTCCAAGTAGACAAAAACTTCTATAACATTATTAACAAAGATGGTAAGACAACAGTCTATATGGATGTAAAAACTTATGTAGACCAAGGAAGAACTATGATTCCAGTAAGATATATTGCTTATACTCTAGGTTTTAATGTTGAGTATGACAACTCTACTCGTGAAGCCATTTTCTCAAATAAAGAGAATAATATCTTAGCTAAAAAGACATTAAGACTAAATATTGATACTGGTGTTATGAAAGATTCAGATGGAAAGGTCTACAATTCAGATGTTAAGCCAGTGATTATAAATGGAAGAATTCATGCTTCAATTTCAAATATTGCCAAAGCTTTTGGAGCAAGTCATGGAGATATCAAAGATGGTAAAAACCAAACAATAGAATGGGACAATACTAGAAAAGCAGTCTATGTATTTAAAAATGTAAAATAAGAAAGGATAGAAAAATGAATAAGAGCATTAAACGAGGAGTAGCCATAGCGTTACTCCTTTTTACATTTACAGTACCAAAAGCTACATTTGCGATGACAAATGAAGGACAGATTGAAAGTCAAAACGAATCAATCTATGAACCACAAAAAGAAGAATTTGAAAAAATGTTGAAAGATGATGTTTTTACACCATCAAAAGAAGAAATTCCTTATCAAGATGTTCCAAGAATACCAGGAAATACAAGTGAATCAAACATGCCTTCAAATAATCCTCCTAAGAAAACACCACTTGTAAAAGGTGGTAATACAAAGGCAGTAAATAGTCTAGCAACACAGGAAAATAAGGCAAGAGGTTCAGTAATTGAAAATGTAGATAGGAATGGAAAAGATATTACACCAAGTGGAGACACAGAAAAAGATAAAGAAAATCCAGTAGATGTAAGACAATTTTTAACATTTCAAACTAAAAGTGGAAAAACTATGCACCTAATAGTGGATCACTCATCAAATCAAGATAATGTAAGGCTATTAACAGAAGTAGGAGAGCAAGACCTACTTAATATGATTGAATCAGAAGACAAAAATACTATAAAGGTTGAAGAACCTAAGAAAGAGGAAGTAAAAAAAGAAGAACCTAAGACTGTTCCAGTAAAAGAAGAAAAGAAAAGCGGAATAGGTTCATTTCTAATTGTTGCACTTGTAATTGGAGGAGTTGTAGGAGCAGGATATTATTTTAAGGTAGTCAAAGCTAAGGAAGATAAAATGTTGGAAGACTTTGAAGAAGATGATGAGGATTATATTAGTGAGTCAGAAGATGAATCTGACAATGAAGAAAGTCACGAAGAATCTTTAGATGAAGACGATAAATTATTATAAGGATATTAAATTTAAGTACAATTGAATTTTTGTCACGAATATGATATAGTATCCGTGACAAAGGAGAATTGTAATGAGTTCATACATGGAAATAATATCAGATAAAATAAATGATTTTGACTCACATAAAGTATTTTTTGCAAATGACTTTTTAGATATTGCATCTAATGCTACGGTTAGACAAATATTAAAAAGATTATCAGATGAAGATAAAATCAAGCGTGTCATTGATGGCTTTTATTACAATCCAAGATATAGTGAATTAATTGGAGAGTACGAAGAAGTATCAATTCACGAATTAGCACTTGCTATAGCAAGAAAATACAATTGGAATATTGCACCATATAATAGTACAGCCTTAAACTTATTAGGACTTTCAACACAAGTACCAACTCACTATAAATATATATCTAGTGGAAGATACAAAGAATATAAAATTGGAGATACCATTTTAGAATTTAAAAAAGTAAATCCAGGAGAAATTGCCAATATGTCCTTAAAGACTGCAACAGTTATTCAAGCAATTAAGTCTTTAGGTAAAGAAAATATAACTAATGAAGTTATACAAAAGATAAGAGAAAATTTAACTGAAAAAGAAAGAATAGATCTAGCGAACGAATCAAAATCAGTTCCATCATGGATATATGAAGTAATAAGGGAAATTTGTGAGGGTGAAAATGAATAAGTTTTATATAGGGAACAAGGACGATTTAAGAGTTTTAATAGTAAATACAGCCAGAAAGAAAAATATATCTGAAGCAGTAATTGAAAAAGACTATTGGGTTACTTTTATCTTAGACTATCTATTTAATGAAAACAAATGGAAAGGTTATTTAACCTTTAAAGGTGGAACATCACTTTCAAAATGTTTTGGACTCATTGAAAGATTTTCTGAAGATATAGATTTAATCTTAGATTGGCGAGTATTAGGTTACGAAGAAAAAGAACCATGGATAGAAAGATCAAATACCAAGCAAGATAAATTCAACAAAGCAGTTAATGAAAAGACAGAAGAATTTTTAAGAGATGAATTTGTAAAAATTTTAGAAGAAGATTTAAATGACATGGACTTTGAGTTTTGGGTTGATAGTCTTGATCCACAAACAATTTTATGTAAATATCCTAAAATTTTTGAATCTAATTATTTAACACAAAATATAAGGCTTGAAATAGGAAGTCTTGCAGCATGGACACCTGCAATTGAAGTGGAAATCCTGCCAATAATTGGAGAAGCCTATCCAAATGTTTTTAAAGAAAAAACTAATATAAGAACAGTATCAGTAGAGAGAACTTTTTGGGAAAAGGCAACAATACTTCATCACGAAGCAAATAGACCAGAATCTTCTCCTATGCCACATAGGTATGCAAGACACTTTTATGACTTATATAAAATAGCAAATTCAGATTTCAAAGACAGAGCCTTAGAGGATAAGGAGTTATTAAAGAAAGTAACTGAATTCAAAATGAAGTTTTATCCTAGGAAGTGGGCAAGGTATGAAGAAGCATTAGATGGTAGATTAAAATTAGTCCCAAGAAAATACCGATTTTCTGAAATAGAAAAAGATTATAAGGCTATGTCAGAAATGATTTATGGAGACTATCCAAAATTTGAAGAGATTATAAAAGTTCTTAAAGAACTAGAAAAAGAAATTAATAAGTAGAATTCTCCCGAAAATAATACAATATTCGGGAGAAAAACTTTGAGCGAGAGAGAAATCTTTCGCTCTTTTTTTATTTATGGAGGTATTAATGAAATTAGTAATAGCAGAAAAGCCAAGTGTAGCGGTTACAATTGCAAAAGTAACCCACGCAAGAACAATAAAAAACGGATATTATGAGGGGAATGGATACATTGTTTCTTGGTGTGTAGGTCATTTAATTCAAATGGCAAGACCAGATAAGATAGATGAAAAATGGAAGAAATGGACGATAGACACTCTTCCTATAATTCCAGAAGAATATATTTATGAAGTATCTAAAAGTACTAAGAAACAATATGGAGTTTTAAAGAAACTTTTAAACGATAAGAATATCGACACAGTTATAAATGCTTGTGATGCTGGAAGAGAGGGAGAACTTATTTTTAGGCTTGTATATAATCAAGCTAAATGTAAGAAGAAGATTCAAAGACTTTGGATATCTTCAATGGAAAACAAAGCTATTGAAGATGGCTTTAGAAATCTTAAAAACGGAGAAAATTTTGAAGACTTATATAGATCAGCAAGTGCAAGAGCAATTGCGGATTGGCTGGTGGGAATGAATTTAAGTAGGCTTTATTCTTGCATTTACAAGGAAACATATTCAGTTGGTAGAGTACAAACACCAACTCTATATTTAATAGCTAAAAGGGATAGTGAAATAAACCTATTTAAGAAGCAAAAATATTATACAGTTGACCTATCTTATGAAGGATTAAAACTTGTATCAGATAGGATTGATAAAATTGAAGTTGCAGAACAACTATTAAATCTGTTAGAAGATGAAATAGTTATTACAGAGGTAGAAGATAAAGAAATAAGCACAAAACCAGATAAGCCTTATGATCTAACTACCTTACAAAGAGAAGCAAATAAATATTTTGGATATTCAGCAAATGACACTTTAAATCTGGCACAAGGTCTGTATGAAAAAAAGCTAATCACATATCCAAGAACAGATAGCAGGTATTTAACCGATGATATGGTTAGTACTATGAAAGAATTATTAGAAGGACTTGAAGAAGATTTCAAAATCAATGAATCAAACTTTAAGTCTATTTTTAATTCATCTAAAGTTACAGACCACTATGCAATTATTCCTACTATATCAGGCATTGGAAAAGCCAAAGATTTATCTGATAAAGAAAGCAAAATCTATAATCTAATTAAGAATAAATTACTTGCTTCATGTTCGGATAACTTAAGGGAATCTAGTAGAAAAATCAGATATGAATATGACAAGTTTAACTTTAATGCAAGTGGCAAGACCGTAATCGATGAGGGTTATACAAAGTATCTAAAGAGCTATGGAAAAGAAAAACAAGAAAATGAATTACCAGATATAAAGACTGGAGATAAAATTAAACTAACTTCTAAAAATATATCTCAGAAATTCACCAAAGCTACAAGTCATTATAATGAAGATACACTTTTAAAGGCTATGGAGAATGCAGGGATTGAATCACTGGATAAAGACATAGAAGTAGAAAGAAAAGGCTTAGGAACACCAGCTACAAGAGCAGGAATTATTGAAAATCTTATCCATAAGGACCTTATAAGAAGAGATAAGAAAAATTTACTTGTAACAGAAAAAGGAAATAGACTTGTATCGATTGTAGAGGATAAGTTTAAATCAGCAGAAACAACATCTGAATGGGAAATGAAACTTGCAAAGATTAGCTCTGGCGAAGTAGATAAAGAAGACTTTTTAAGAGAAATAGAAGATAGTATAAGGGAGCTTGTAGATAGGTACAAGAATAATCTAAATGAATAAGGTAAAAATATTAGAGCTTTTCGGTGGCATAGGTGCTATTAGAAAGGCTTTTATTAATTTAAAGATACCTTATGAAGTAGTTGATTATGTAGAAATAGATAAGGCTTGTGTTAAATCGTACAACGCACTTTATGGAGAAGATTATAAAGAGAAATCAGTATTAGGATATAAAGCACCTCATGAGAAGATAGACTTAGTTATGCATGGAAGTCCTTGCCAAGACTTTTCAAGAATTGGGAAAAAACAGGGAGGAGTAAAGAATTCAGGAACTAGATCAAGCTTAGTATTTGAAACAATTAGAATAATTAAAGAAATGAAAGAAAAACCTAAATGGATAATTTGGGAAAATGTAAAGGGAGTCCTTGATAGAAATATGAGGGACTCCTTTTTTATTTATCTAAAGGAGTTAGAAGACCTTGGATATGAAAGCAAGTATGAAATATTAAATGCAATGGACTTTGGGATACCTCAAAAAAGAGAAAGGATATTTGTTGTTTCATGTTTTGGAGCAAATAACTTTTCTTTTAATAAATTGGAGAGGAAAGAAACAAGACCACTAAGTGAATTTTTAGAAAAGGATGTAAGTGAACTTTATACAATGACCCAACCTTATATGCTGAAATTTTTAAATAAAGGCATAGATAACAGTTTTAGAGGGCGACTAAAAGTGATTAAAGATTTTTCTTATACTATTTCTACAAAACAGGTGAGAGTACCAAATTCTGGAATAATAGATATTGGAAATGGTCATTACAGGTATTTAACAGAAAGAGAATGCCTAAGACTCATGGGTTTTGATGATAGTGATATTGACAAATTAGAGAAAGTACATCCAAGAAGAAAAAATTGCACTTCAAGTAAACTATATAAGCAGGCCGGCAATTCTATTGTGGTCGATATTTTAATGGCTATTATAAAAGAAATTCATAGAATGGAGGTAGGAAATGCAAGTAAATGATTTTAAGAATATACAAGAAGCAATTAAGTATGAAGTTTTGCAAGATGAAAAAGAATATTTAAAACTCTTAAAAGTTATAGGCAATAATCAGAAATATGATTTTTCAAGCCAATTAAGTATATATAACAAGGAACCCGAAGCTAGAGCTTGTGCAACCTTTGATATGTGGAAAAAATATTTTGGTCGAGTTGTTATGAGAGGTCAAAAGGGTACTCCAATTTTAGTTGGAAGTGATATAAATCAAAGAGTGTCATATATTTTTGATATTAGCCAGACCACATCAATGGATAGGAATATTAATGAGGTTAGCTTATGGCAGTTTGATCACAAAAATCATAAAGAGGCTTTAAAAGAAATAATAAATGCTTCTTCATTTGAAGCTAGTGATTCACTTAATGAAAATATATTTTCTTTAAGTCGAATTTATGGAGATGAATATATTAGCTTGGCTCTTGCTGATTTGAGAATAGATATAGAGGATAGACTGAGTTTTGAAAAGTTTATGAGAGACTCAATATCCTATGCGGTAGCTAATAGGTTTAATACAGTCTATCCTATGGATATGGAAAATTTAAAAAATAATTTTTCTAGGATTAATACAATTTCTTTAGAACAGATAGGTCTTGTAATATCAAGGGTTAGCGAAGATATTATAGATAGAACAATAGAAAAATCTAAGGAAATGGATCGAGCTAGGCTGCTGACAGAAAGGTCCGCTGCCGACTATAATAGAGATACAGAAAATATAAATGAAGATAGAGGAGGTCAAGATGATTTATATAGACGAGATGATAGGTCAAGAAGTAGAGATGGACGAGTTTTCACAGATGGAAGCGACAGAGGAAATAGCGATGAAGATCGAAGAGAAAACCTTGGATATGATGGAGAAGGATCTGGAATTTATGGAGAGATTTCCGAATCCAACATACGCAGTTCTAAGACTGTCTTACCTAGTAGGGAGCGAGGACATGGAGAACTGGAAGAAACTTCAGAAAATGTACGAGGAGAAAACACTTTTGAACCATCTGAAGGGAATTCAGAATCAGGCAGTGGACTTTATCAAGAGAGAGAAAGTCAAGATGATGAAAGCACAAGGATTGACAGAGAAGATGAAAAGAGAGAATCCAGAGGAATACCAAGGACAGATGAACAACTTGATGGCAACAGTGAAGAGAATGGCAATCAAGGAATACGTGGAAGCTTAGAAAATGAAATAAGTCAAGAAAAGGAAGCTGATGAAGCTTCTTTTTTTGATGACAAAAACAATGAAAATAGAAAAGATTACTGGATTGTAGAATTTAATGAAAACCATGAATTAGTTCCCGATTATAGTGGGCAGATAGTAACTAAAGAATTAATAAATGTCCTAAGACAAAAGGATATTGATGTTAAAGACCATAATCAAACTCTTGGAGAAAATGAATTTGGAGAAATGACTGATGATTATATCGGATATTTCAAATTTTATTTTGACCACTATGTAGACGGCGAAGTTGTCGAACATTATAGGATTTACCTTGGTGATGGTGAAGAAGTAAATGAGCGTGAATTTTCATATTTAGAAGAACAAGTTGCACTAAGTGAGGAAAAATCATTACAAGAAGAAATTAAGAAAAAGATAGAACCTAAATTTAAGATAGGTGATCAGGTTAGATATAAAGATAAGGACTTCACCATTACAGATTTTGATGAACTAAGTGGAGGACTTAAAACTGTAACCATTAGAGATAATATGGAATATATGGGAGGTATGATTAGGGGTTCGGAAGTAATTCCATATAGAAACGATTCATACCTTGAAGAAATATTTGAAAATCTAAGTCAAACATCAGAAAAACTAGCAGTAAAGGTTGGTAAGGAATTTATTTTAGAAGATGAAAATACCTTTGATGGAATTAACTTAATTGAAACAGGAACTAAGGTAGAAGTTAATGGAGAAGAATTTCCTTTATATAAGGGTGAAACATTTGAAGAAAGTAGAAAGATTGATGACCTTTTAGATAGTGGAGATTATGAAATATACAAGTTATCTGAGCATGAAAATCAAATTGAAAGACAAGTAGAGCAAGAAAGCTTTATTGATAACTACAATCCTGAAATTGACCAAATGATGGATAGGTATAATGTACCAAGACAATCAGCCGAAAACTTATTGAGAGGTAAAGAAGATTTAAAGGATCTAGGCTATGAACCTAATAAAGAGAGACTAAGTTTTGCTAGAAATTATGACTTGAAAAATCATATTTACTCAGAATACCTAACACCCTCAGAAAAGCTAGATAAAAATATCAAAGCTATTAAAATGCTAAAAAGACTTGAAAATGAAAATAGGAGTCCAAGAGAGTATGAACAAGCTTATCTTGCTGATTATCTGGGTTGGGGAGGTCTTTCCGATGTCTTCGATGAAGAAAAAGGAGGACAATGGCTTGAAGCAAGAAATATTTTAAAAGAAAATTTAACGAATGAAGAGTATTTGAATGCTAAAGAGTCTACTTTAACATCGTTTTATACACCTAGAGAGGTAATGGATGGGATATATAAGACCCTAACAGATATGGGTTTTAAGACTGGGAATATCCTTGAACCATCTGCAGGAGTTGGTAACTTCATTGGTAATATGCCAAGTGAAATACAAGGCTCTAAAGTATATGGAGTAGAAAAAGATAGCCTTAGTGGAAGAATAGCAAGAGAGCTTTATCCTGAAGCTAATATTCAAATTAAAGGTTTTGAAGAAACAAACTTCTCAAATAATTTCTTTGACTTGGTAATAGGAAATGTTCCCTTTGGAGATTTTAAAGTAAACGATCGTGAATATAACAGAAATAACTTTCTGATTCACGATTATTTTTTTGCAAAGTCAATAGATAAGGTAAGAAATGGAGGAATTGTTGCCTTCATAACCTCATCTGGAACTATGGATAAAAAAGATGAATCTGTTAGAAAATATATTAATGCAAGGTGTGAATTTTTAGGAGCTATGAGGCTACCTAATACAACATTTAAAGGACTTGCTGGTACAGAAGTTACTTCAGATATTATTTTCTTAAAAAAGAGAGATTCAGTTATAGAAAGAGATGATGATTGGATTCATCTAGCAACTGATAAAAAGGGTTTGACTTATAATAAATACTTTGTAGATAATCCTCAAATGGTATTAGGGGATATGAAAGAAGTATCTGGAAGATTTGGCAATACTATTACTTGTGATGAAAAAGAAGATGAAAAGTTAAAAGACTTAATGGATCTTGCAAGTAAGGAAATATCTTCAAATTCAAAATATGAAGAGGTCGAACTATTGGAAGATGAAGAATTAAGTCTTCCAGCAACAGATGATGTTAAAAATTTTTCCTACACTATTATTGATGAAGAAGTCTACCTAAGAGAAAACTCAGTCTTAATTAAGCAGAATATATCAGATAAAAACAAAGAAAAGATAAAAGATTATCTTGATGTAATGAATGCTTTAAAAGATGTAATAGAAAAACAAAAGGACGATTTTTCTGATGAAGAAATAAAAGAATCACAAGCAAAGTTAAATGAAGTCTATGATAACTTTTCAAAGAAACATGGCTTTATTAACTCCTTATCAAATACTAGAGCCTTAAAGGAAGACTCAAACTTTCCACTGGTTTCATCAATAGAAATACTTGATGATGAGGATAATTTCAAAGCTAAGAGTGATATATTTTCAAAAAGAACAATAACAAAGGCAAAAGTAGTAGACCATGTGGATACTTCCCTTGAAGCCTTAGTCTTATCTGTTTCACAAAAAGGATATGTAGATTTTGAATATATGGAATCTATCACAAGTAAAGATAGGAACACCTTAATTGTTGAACTTGAGGGCGAGATATTTTTAGACATTAAGGACACAGACTTAATAAATAACAGAATGCCATTTGAAAACTTTGACAATGACGATTCATTTCATTTTTCATATGTATCGGCAGACGAGTATTTAAGTGGAAACATTAGAGAAAAGATTGGCTATCTCAATTCATATATTGGAGAAATTGAAAATGTAATAGATTTAGCACCTTCTGAAAAGAAAGACACATTATTAAACGAGTTAGGAAAACTCAAATACCAAAGAGAGAAATTACAAGAAGTTATGCCTGAAGAACTAACTGCCTCTGATATAAATGTAAGGTTAGGAGCAACTTGGATACCTCAAAAAGATATAGAAGATTTTACCTTTAATCTTTTAAAAACACCTGGTTATGATAGGTGGAATATAAATGTTAGGTTCTCGCCACGCACAAGTGAATGGAATATTGAAGGTAAAAGTGTTGACTCAACTAATGACCTTGCTAACATGACTTATGGTACAAGTAGAGTAAATGCCTATAAGCTAATTGAAAATGCTCTTAATCTAAAAGATACAAAGGTATTTGACCAAGTAATAAATGATGATGGTTCTAAGACATCTGTATTAAACAAAAAAGAAACCATGCTTGCAAGTCAAAAGCAAGAACTGATTAAAGAAGAATTTAAGAATTGGATATTTGAAGATCCTGATAGAAGATATAGGCTAGAAAAGATTTATAATGAAAAATTCAATTCAATTAGAAATAGAGAATTTGATGGCTCTAACTTAACTTTTGATGGAATGAATACTGAAATCAGACTTCGAGAACATCAGAAAAACGTCATAGCAAGGACTCTTTATGGTGGAAATACACTACTTGCCCATGTAGTAGGAGCAGGAAAAACTTTTGAAATGGTAGCTTCTGCTATGGAATCTAAAAAGTTAGGACTTGCAAGTAAGTCATTATTTGTAGTTCCTAACCATCTAACTACTCAAATTGGTAGAGAGTTCATGCAATTATATCCGTCAGCAAATATTATGGTGGCCGATAAAAAAGACTTTCAACCAAAAAATAGAAAAAGATTTATTGGTAGGATTGCAACAGGAGAATATGATGCAGTCATCATAGGACACTCTCAATTTGAAAAAATACCAATGTCTAAGGAATACCAGGTAAGACATATACAAGACCAAATAGATGATATAGTTTCCTTTATTGATGAGAATAAAAGAAATAGAGGAGAAAATTTCACAGTAAAACAACTAGAAAAGACAAAGAAGAAACTCCTGGTAAGACTTGAAAAACTAAATGATGACTTTAAAAAAGATGATGTAATAACCTTTGAAGAACTAGGAGTAGATAAGTTATTTATAGACGAAGCTCATAATTACAAAAACTTATTTTTGCATACAAAGATGAGAAATGTTGCGGGTATCGGTCAAAGTGAAGCCTTTAAGTCTTCGGATATGTATATGAAATGTAGGTATATGGATGAAATGACAGATGGAAAGGGAGTTGTTTTTGCTACTGGTACACCAATATCAAATTCAATGACAGAGCTTTATACTATGCAAAGATACCTTCAATATGACGATTTAAAGGCAAGAGGATTAGAACATTTTGATGCCTGGGCTTCTACTTTTGGAGAAACAGAAAACACATTTGAATTATCCCCAGAAGGCACTGGATATAGGCAAAAGACAAGATTTTCAAAGTTTTATAACTTGCCAGAATTGATGTCTATGTTTAAAGAAGTAGCAGATATAAAGACATCAGACATGTTAAATTTGCCAGTACCAGAAGCAAATTTTGAAGTTATTAAAACAAAACCTACCGAGGAACAAAAAGAAATATTAGAAGCTATTTCAGAAAGAGCAGACGCAGTTAGAAATAACCAAGTAGAACCAACAGAAGATAATATGCTAAAGATTACAAATGATGGTAAAAAACTTGCCCTTGATCAAAGATTAATAAATCCACTACTTCCAGATGATCCTAATTCAAAGGTAAATGTATGTGTAAAAAATATCTTTTCGATCTGGGATAAGACAAAAGAAAATTCGTCGACTCAATTAGTGTTTTCAGATATGTCCACACCAAAAGGAGATGGAGAATTTAATATCTATGATGATATTAGAAATAAGCTAGTGAATATGGGAATACCTAAAGAAGAAATAGCCTTTATCCACGAAGCAGATACAGACAAACAAAAAGATGAATTATTCTCTAAGGTAAGAAGAGGGGAAGTAAGAGTATTATTAAAAATGGGAGCAGGTACTAATGTACAAAATAAACTAATAGCCTTACATGATTTAGACGTCCCTTGGAGACCGTCTGACCTAGAGCAAAGAAGTGGTAGAATTGTTCGTCAAGGTAATGAAAATGATAAGGTAAATATCTTTAGATATGTAACAGAAAATACCTTCGATGCCTATTTGTGGCAGACAATAGAGAATAAGCAAAAATTCATTTCTCAAATTATGACTTCAAAAACTCCAGTAAGAGTTGCAGAAGATGTTGATGAGGCAAGCCTATCTTATTCAGAAATTAAGGCTTTAGCTACTGGAAATCCTTTAATTAAAGAAAAAATGGATTTAGATAATGAAGTTACAAAACTAAAAATGCTGGAAGCAAACTACAAGTCTAATAAATACAAACTTGAAGATAAGGTAAATAAAATTTATCCTCAAAGTATTTTAAAAACTGAAATGGAAATACAAGCAGTTAAAGAAGATATTGCAAGTGTTGAGAAATTAGGAGAAGGAGATAGCAAATTCACTTCAATCAGTCTTGGGACAAATAAAATTTTAGATAAGAAAGAAGCTGGAGAGAAGCTATTAGAAGAAATAAAAAAAGTAAAGATAAATGATAGCAAGGTCATTGGTAAATATAGAAATTTAGACTTACAAGTTTCATATAACTTTATGACTAATACTCATACCTTTAAACTTCTAGGAAAAGCAGAATATTTCGGGGAGTTTTCAAACTCTACTGATGGCAATATAACAAGGCTTGATAATGCAATTGAAAAAATGCCTTCAAGACTTGAAAGGTTAAATCAAAACCTTGAAAATTATAAAGAATCTTTAGAAAATGCAAAAGTAGAATTAACTAAACCATTTGAAAAAGCAGATGAGTTAAGGGATAAGACACTAAGACTAGCTGAAATTAATAAACTTTTAGATATGGGAGAAGTAGAGGAATTAGAAAATCAATCACCATTATTAGAAGATTTAAAGAGGGCGATAGTTGATTATTCTAACTATGAGTTTTCAGAATCTAATAGCTATGAAGACTTTGACAAATTATACCCCGATTTAAGTCATATAGGACTTGCCTATACAGAGACACCAGATGGGAAGCACTCTATTCAATATGAGGTAAATTTGGAAGAAAAAACATGGACTCAGTATGTAGATAATGTAGCTATTAGAACAGAATCTTTTGTAGAGGAAGATATATCTAACTCACAAGCTATTAAAGATATGACCGAAGCCATAAAGATGTCAAGTTTTGATGATCTGGTATCAGTAGATGAAGAAGATTTGAAACAAGCTCTAGGACTAGAAATAGATGATGACGGAAACTTCTATGACCCGCTAGCAAAAGATCTTGATAATGATGGAATACCAGATAGGTATGACAATGATTTTAAAGATAGTGATTACTTTGAATCAACTTATGATGTAGAGAATAATCTTCACGCAAGAGAAGAGAAACCATCGATATTGGGACAAATATCCAAATACAAATCAGAAGAAGAAAAAGATAAAAACCAAGAAAAAAGTGAAAAAGGACAAGAAAGGTAGAGGAGGGCGAAAGGCTCTCCTTATTCATTGCAAGGAGGAAATTATGGAATACAAAGATATTAGAGAAAACTTAGAAGAAATGATGAATAATAACTACAAGGATTTTATAAAAGCACTTGTAAACATAGAAAAGGGTGTTACTGATGAAAAGGCACTTGAAGAAGTCTATGTCTTATATATGAACAATGATACAACAGGTCTACTAAGTGATGACTTTGACTATATGATTGATGATATGAAAGAACAAGGAAAACTCATTGAAAATACCAATGAACTTGAAGAAAAAGATGACCTCATAAATCTCGTGGGTAATATAGCTGGCAAAGTAGAAAATCTTGAAAGAGAAAATGCAAATGGGGAAAAGTTCAAGGTAAGCAACTTTTCTCTTGTTTGTAAAGATGACGATGGTAATAAAGTTTATACCAATTGTTCAGCCTATGGAGATAAGACAAAAGATTTAGAGAACTTAAAGCAAGGAGATTTTGTTAAAATATTTGGACAAGTAAAAACAAGCATTGACAACAACGGGAAAGAACATAAAAATGTCCGTATTTTATCTTCTAAGCTCTTAAAAGCAAAAGAACAAGTAAAGAGTCAAGATAAAGATAAAAAGTCCATATTAGGGCAAATAAAAAGCTTTAAGACAGACGATAAAACTAAATCTAATACGAAAGACCATAGCAAAGGTGCAGAGAGGTAAATATCGGCAGTCTTCGGACTGCCTTTATTTTTTTGTCATATTGAAACAGATTGTATAATGACGTCATATAATTTCGCTGGTTATGATACGCAAAAGTTAGCTGTAAATATATCTTAATACGTCTATAATAGTATTAAAAGCTGAAGTTAAAATAGAAAAACAAAATATTCACAATATATTAAAATTTATAATTAATACCAGAATCTCATGTATAATTTTAATGGATCTTTTTAGGAGTTAAGAAAATGAAACTGTATATAGATAAAGA
Organism: Anaerococcus sp. AGMB09787; assembly: GCF_022808955.1. Lineage (GTDB taxonomy): Bacteria > Bacillota > Clostridia > Tissierellales > Peptoniphilaceae > Anaerococcus. Next base: position 36,209 of record NZ_JAKZEY010000053.1, on the reverse strand, counting down.
TTATCTGGTTTAAATTTTAAAAGGAGGGCAGGATGAAAAAACAAAATTTAATTTTAATTATCCATATTTTACTGCAAGCTGTTCTGTTTATTCCCATAGCACCATTCATAAGATATCAGTATTCATTAGATATGGGAATTGTAATAGTATTTTTACTAAGTATTATAAATTTTATAGCTTATATTGTATATGTGTTAAATTCTGAAAAAAATTATATATTGACTCATAGCTTAGTAGTTGAATTATTTATTATTTTCATGTTTTTACAAGATTTAATATTAAGAAATCTTTCGATAGGAAAGTATATCGAACTATTAATCTATAGCTTGATACTATTTGCAAGTTTCAATCTTTTAAGCTCATCGAGTAGAAATAAGTTTATCCCATTAATTACAACGATGGGGATTATCATATCAATAATAATGATGAACTTTAATACTTATTTGGCATCTTCAATATTTAATTATGTTGTGATTATTTTATTATTGACTCCAATCATATTATATTCAAAGGATAAAAATATTCGAAAATATGAAAGTAAGACAATTATAATATTGCAAACTTTATTTATAACAGCTTTTTTCATATACAAGAAGTATGAAGCTGAGGGTCTTCTTTCTATAAGTGAGTATCAGCTGTTTACATGTATCTTCATAGAATCTATATTGCTGTACAGAATCGGTAAGACAAAAATCAAAAGCGGTTTATTATTTTTCTCCCGTTCTTTGAAAAAAATATTTCCTGAATTTATAATTTTGTCTTTGATGCTCTATTTTATATTATTATCTTTTTCAGGAGTGATACTATTTTCTTTAAGTTTTTTTATGTTTTTAGTGGAATTTAGCTTGTTCGAAAAACATAAAAAATCCAATCATATAACTTTTGAGGAGATGTTGGATAACTATTATGTTGAAAAACATAGAAATTTAGAAATTGAAAAACTAAATACTCTAAGGATACAGACATTTTTACATGATGACATTCTACAGATTATAATAGCTATAAGAAGGTGGATAGAAGATAATCTTTCAGGATCTGGCAAAAAATACATTATAGAAAATCTGGATAAGTTAAACGACTTGATTCGTCATGAAATAAATTCATTTAATCCAATGTTAAATGATTATAACTCTTTATATGACGCATATAGCAGACTTATAGTTGATATAGAAAATATGTATTTAGATAATGAAATGCTTATAGAATTTGAATGTGATAGAAATATAGATTTACCCAGTCCTTATGCTGAATTGATTTACAAATGTATCAATGAATTATTAATAAATGCACTAAAACATTCAAAAGGTTATAGTACGGACATTACTCTTAAAATGGTAAACGATAAAATTCATCTTACAATAAAAAATTATGGAGATTATTTAGAAAACGAAGAAAAATTGTTAGAAGGAAATATAGGTTTGAAAATTCTAAGATCGAATTTAAAAGAATATGGTGGAAAATTTGATTTTGATTTTTACAATAATCAAAATGAACTAGATGAATCATTTGTAGAATTTAAAATAGAAGTTCCAGCTGTAGATAATATGGAAGAAGCAAAAAGATATTATGAGGAAATATTGGGGTTAAAAAAGAAATTTGATTTTTCTGATAAGGGAATGGTTGCTTATAATATTGGAAATGAAGAACCTGCAATAATTTTAAAAGACAAAAATAAATTTGAGAATTTAAAGCCTACAATATGGTTTGAAGTAGAAGATGTTGCAATCTTCTATAAAGAAATGTTGAATAATGGTATAAAATTTTTGAGTGAGCCTTTTAAAATTGGAACTGGTAATGCAGTCGAGTTTGAAGATCCATTTGGAAATAGACTTGGCGTTACAGATTATATTAAGTAAGGAGTAGAGATTATGTCAAATATAGATTTGGTATTATTAGGACTTATTAAACAAAAATCACAAAGTGCTTATGATATTAAAAAAATATAGAATATCGTAATATACCAAGATGGGTAAGAATTAGTGAACAGTCTATTTATAAGAAAGTATTACAATTAGAATCAAAAGAATATATTGTTAGCCATAAAGAGAAAGAGGTAAATATGCCAGATAAAGCAGTATATACTATTACTGACAAAGGTAATGATTATTTTAATAGACTTATGAATGATATTTCAAATTATGATGTTAGTCTATATTTGGATTTTAATATTATTATTACGAATTTAGATTTAGTAGATGATGAACAAAAACAGATTCTTGTTTCTAATATAAAATCAAAGATATTAGAATTAAAAGAATTACTAAATGAAAGACAATCTCATAGACAACATATTCCTAATGTTGGAAAACAAATGTTCAAACAACAATTAGCATTAGTAGAAACATTAGAAAAGTGGATAATTGATTTTGAGAATAGTTTAAAAGAAAAAAATTAGCAAATATTGATTTTAAGTTAAAAGATAAATTTGTAGGGAGGGAAGTTCCATGAAAATAATCAACATTGGTATTCTTGCTCATGTAGATGCAGGAAAGACGACCTTAACGGAAAGTCTACTTTATACAAGTGGAGCGATTTTAGAATTAGGCAGTGTAGATAAGGGAACAACAAGGACAGATACTATGTTTTTAGAACGTCAGCGTGGAATCACAATTCAGGCAGCAGTTACTTCTTTTAATTGGAATGACTACAAAATCAATATTGTAGATACTCCTGGACATACAGATTTTATAACAGAAGTGTATCGTTCCTTATCTGTTCTTGATGGAGCTATTTTAGTAATTTCTGCTAAAGATGGTGTACAAGCACAAACTCGAATACTATTCCATGCACTTCAAAAAATGAATATACCAACAATTATTTTTATAAATAAAATAGATCAGGATGGAATTAACTTAAATAATATTTATCAAAATATCAAAGAAAAACTTTCAAATGATATTATTGTTATGCAAAATGTAACATTAACTCCAGAAATATCAATTAAAAATATTATTGATTTAGATGATTGGGATCCTGTAATTTCCAGAAATGATAAACTTTTAAAAAAATATATTGCAGGAGAAAAATTGACTATACAGGAATTAACGTATGAAGAATATAGGTGTGTTAAAAAAGGTTCGTTGTTTCCTATATACCATGGAAGTGCTAGAAATAATATAGGGACTCAACAACTCATTGAAGCTATTTCAAATCTTTTTTGTTCTGAAATGAATGAGAATGGTTCAGAACTATGTGGAAGAGTTTTTAAAATTGAATATACAGACCATAAGCAAAGATTAGTTTATTTGCGTCTTTACAGTGGAACATTACACTTACGAGATACAATTATATTGCCAGAAAAAAAGAAAGTGAAACTTACAGAAATATATATTCCTTCAAATGGGGAAATGATACAGACAAAAATAGTTTGTTCTGGAGATATTTTTATTATACCTAACAATACATTAAGATTGAACGATATTATAGGAAATGAAAAGATTTTGCCATGCAATGTATGGAATGACAATACTGCACCAATACTACGAACAAGAATTGAACCGATAAAAATAGAAGAGAGAGAAAAATTATTGGATGCTCTTACAGAAATTGCAGATACTGATCCTCTTTTACGTTATTGTGTTGATACGATAACACATGAAATCGTCATTTCTTTTTTAGGAACAGTGCAGTTAGAAGTTATCTGTTCTCTGTTGATTGAAAAATATCACATAAACATAAGAATCGAAGATCCAACCGTAATTTATTTGGAAAAGCCATTACAAAAGGCAGATTATACTATTCATATTGAAGTACCACCAAATCCATTTTGGGCATCAATTGGATTATCAATAACTCCACTTCCAATTGGCAGTGGAATACAGTACGAAAGCAAAGTTTCACTCGGTTATTTAAATCAAAGTTTCCAAAATGCAGTAAGAGAAGGTATTAATTATGGACTGGAGCAAGGTTTGTATGGCTGGGAAGTAACAGATTGTAAAATATGTTTTGAATATGGTGTTTATTATAGCCCTGTTAGTACTCCCTCGGATTTTCGTTTTCTTGCCCCAATTGTACTTGAACAAACATTGAAAAAAGCGGGAACGCAATTATTAGAGCCATATCTTTCGTTTATACTTTTTACACCACAGGGATACCTTTCTCGTGCATATAATGATGCACAAAAACATTGTGCAATAATTGAAACTAGTCAATCAAAAAATGATGAAATTATTTTTACAGGACATATTCCTGTACGTTGTATTAATGAATATCGTAATACTTTAACTCTATATACAAATGGGCAAGCAGTTTTTTTGACAGAATTAAAAGATTATCAAATTGCTACTTGTGAACCAGTTATTCAATCACGTAGACCAAATAATCGAATAGATAAAGTACGCCATATGTTTAATAAAAAAGAAAATTAAGTTACTATTCGCTAAATTACAATTTGTTAAGTAGTTGATGATATGGATAAGTATTTAGAAATCAAAAAGATTTTTGTACTGTTTAGATGTGATTATGATAGAGAAAGGATGCTAATACAATTTGGTCTGTAAGCTATGATATTAAAAATAATAGCATTTATAGGATTGATGGAAATCCAAAAAGGAAAAAATATAAAATAGATACAAGGTTAAATTTAAAGAATAATTTTATGTTTAAGGTAAATCTAAGGCAATAGAAAATTTACTTTTTTCTGTTATAATATAAGTAATAATAATTTTAAAAGTGAGTTGATATGAAAATGAGAACAGAGAAACAAATATATGATACTATACTTAATTTTGCTAAAGCAGATGATAGAATTAGGGTGGTTACTTTAGAAGGTTCAAGAACAAATATTAATATTATACCAGATGATTTTCAAGATTATGATATTACTTTTTTTGTCACAGACATGCAGAGTTTTATTAATAGTGATGAGTGGCTTAATGTTTTTGGAGAGAGACTTATTATGCAAAAACCCGAGGATATGGAATTGTTTCCAAAAGAAGAAAAAGGGTATTCATATCTTATGTTATTTTGGGACGGAGTTAAAATAGATTTGACATTATTGCCATTAGAAGTTTTAGATGAATATTTTACTTGGGATAAATTAGTAAAATTATTATTAGATAAGGATAATCGTGTTACTAATATACCAGTACCTACAGATGAAGATTATTATATAGAACATCCGACAGCACGTTCTTTTGATGATTGCTGTAATGAATTTTGGAATACTGTAACATATGTAGTGAAAGGATTATGTCGAAAGGAAATTTTATTTGCAATCGACCATTTAAATAATATTGTGCGTATGGAATTACTGCGAATGATTTCATGGAAGGTTGGAATAGAGCAAGGTTATAGTTTTAGTCTAGGAAAAAACTATAAATTTTTAGAACGATATATTTCACCTGAATTATGGAAGAAAATTCTTGCTACATATAATATGGGGTCATATACAGAAATGTGGAAATCTTTAGAATTATGTATGGGAATTTTTAGAATGGTATCAAAAGAAGTGGCACAATGTTTAAATTATTTATATCCAGATTATGATAAAAATATTAGTAATTATGTTATAAGACAAAAAGAAAAATATCAAAGATAAAACATTTCTAACATTTGATGACAAAATAATTGGATATCAAAATTATAAAGAGGGCAACAAATTACAATTTATAGGGTAAAGATAATAGGAGCCGAAAGGCTCTTATTTTTGTGCCTTTAAATCCTATTCACTTACAAAACTTTTCTTATTATATATGTTAAATTGTATTCACTCTAAAAAGTTTGTTGTATTAAGAATGGTGTCGTGATAGATGCAATGGTTTATGATTCAACTGTAATTGTAATTTTAGTTACAATAATTATTACATCAATTATGGGAGCAGAATTTAAAAATAGAACGGTTAATAATGATGTTTATATAGGAAACTCCAGAAGTAGTATTTTCTGGAGCAAAATAATTGTTTATATGTTTGCTTATAACCTAATGATATTGGTATATCCTATAGCTGGATGTATTAGAATGGGGTTAAGTCTTGGATATGATTTAAATTTATACTTGAATATTGTACATATTGTTAAAATAGCATTCTTTTCAATAATATTAAATAGTGCAATGTATTCAGTTTGCGTATTCTTTATATTTGTTTTTAAAGATATCGCAAGATCATTATCATTATCTATAGTATATATTTTTTCATTTGCATTATTAATAGCATATGGAAAGCCTATGGGATTATTTGATAAGATTTTTATATTAAACTATATTCCAATTCAACAAATAAGGGATATTCTATATGCTGATATGAATGGATTTAATGAAATTATATCTTTTGTGAGTGGCATAATGCTATTATTTTTTTTCTTATTATTATCAAAAATCATATTTAGAAGACAGGACTTGAAGTAAAAGGTGCTGTTGCAAAATTATGAAAATTCTTTATGGATGCAGATAGAAAACTCTCCACCCCAATAATTCAATTCATTATCAATATATTTATTAGTATTTTTCCTTAATTTGGTCAAGTCATATATCAAGATGTTCTTATTGAAATATTCTACCATAAGGACATCTTTTTTACTTTTATATTCATCATAAAATTCTTTAGCTTTAGAGTTTGATTTATAGATCTCGTAAATAGATTTATTCACATTAAAAGTGTTTAAAGCTTCAATTACAGTATAGATTTCGTTCAAATCTTTTTCTATATCCTTAATTTTATATAAAGTTTTATGTCTTCTAATGGCTTCTTTTTGAATTTTATTTTCTAGACCTATATTATATGTCAGCCCATACTTTCTGAGTTGATTTAAAGTGTCAGCCATAGTATTCATATTGTGCTTCTTTGCCCATATTTCATAAGCTTTAGAAGATTGTATCTTTTTATTATTTTTAAGTCTATTAGATTGTCAACTTTTTTGTATGCTTTCGTAGAAGAATCAAAATCAATTTTTACGAACTTTTTATTTATATTATTCTTGATTCTTTCCTTGATCTTTTCATTGGTATAATCTTTTCCAAGAGTAGTTTCTTTAGCACGAATAAATCGTCCTTTTTCTCCTTGCTCTTTATGACGAAAAGATAGGTACTTGCCTAATTTGATTTCGTATCCATATTCTTCCATAGTTTTTAAAAAATTATCATAGCTATTAGACTTTTGAATAGCAAGATCAATAGATATTTGAAGTCTATATTTACAAGATGTCCCTTTTTTAAATTCCATATATCCTTTATATGATTTTCCATTAGTTTTATATTTAGTTTTAAAACCCACAGAAGCAATAGGAAAATCAAAGGAATTACTTGAAAGTTGTTGTAAGGAAATTTGTAATAATTTAGGAGAGAATAAAAAAGATAACTTAAAATTAACACAATTAGTTAAAGAAACCTTTAGATGTTTAAAAATTCCAAATGAAAGCATGATAATTGATGAAACTGAAGACAAAATAGTAAGGCAAATTATAGGGAGTTTAAATGGACTTGCTTCAGGAATTAACGATCTTAGAAATCATTATGGAAGTGGACATGGAAGAGAAATGAATTTTAAAGCTTTGAGTAAAAAGCATGTAGAACTTTCTGTGGGTGCTAGCATAACATTGATTAGATATTTTTGGGATTCTTTTAGAGAAATCGAAAATAGTAAAAAGATATAAGAACAAGAAGTGAAGATGTTACCTCTCCACTTCCTTTCCATAGTAATTTTCATAGTTTTTCCTATACTGAACTAGGTCAGAAAATTGTTCTTTATTCAAAGAATACTCTTGCATAAGGGTGTTCTTTTTTTCTTGCAATTTATCGAGGTTTGATAGTATTTCTTTTGTGTTTGGTAGTTTTTTATAGTTTTCTAAGATTTCTTTAGCAGCTATTTTGTAGATGGAAAGCTCACTATAATATTCTTCTGAAAATTGCTTATCATTAGGATTTTTCTTGTGGTATTTATAGATTTCACGATACTTATTTATGATATTTATATTTTCCATATCCTGGGATAAACTCTTCATTTCAGTTACAATTTTCTTTATTTTATCTAATAAATCTTGTCTATCATCAGCAGATTTTTTGATTAAGTCATCGAGTTGGTTGATTGAATTAATTCCTTGCTCTCTAAGCTTAATTATCGAGTCAGCCATTGTTTTGATATTATGTTTTCTTGCCCAGACTTCGTAGCCTTTATAGGATTGAGCTTTTTTATTAGTAGATATATCAATAACATTTCCTACTCTTTTTTTAATAGGATTAGCTTTATTTTTAATAGCTAAATCTATTCTTTCTTTGATTTTTTCTTCGGTATAATCTTCCCCGATAGTCTTAGTTCTTGTAAATCTTTGCTTATCTTTATGACGAAAAGCAATGTGTTTACCAAACTTAATTTCATAATCAAGAGATTCCATATTTTCTAAAAATTCTTCCCACGAGTTAGACTTATTAATCACTCTATCTATATCAAATTGTAGTTTAGACTTCCAAGAATTGCCTTTCTTGTTTTGGTCATATTCATACCAGGATTTACCAGCAGTTTTATATTTTCTTTTGTAAGCTTCATAATATTCATCAATGACTGAAAGATTATTTTCTTTACATAATTCGTCACTTTGATACCTGATTTTATGGTAAGTTTTTTTGTTAGACTGGTAGCATTTACCAGTCTTGTAATTAACATTATTAAAAATAATATGGTTATGGATATGCCCTCTATCTATATGAGTTGCAATAACAAATTCATAATCTTCTTTTAAAATTTTCTTACATAATTCCATTCCAATTTCGTGAGCTTTTATATGATCAACCTCTCCTGGTAGAAAAGATTGGATTAAATGTCTAGCCAAAACTGTACCTTTAGTATCATTATCTTCTCGTGTTTTTATAAATTGAATATGGGCAGTAGATGGATGACATTTAAATGAAGATACCAAGACTTTTTCATCAGTTTTTTCACTCTTAGTAATGTAATCTATTGCCAAATTTAGAGTTGATTTTATAGGATGTATTTTTGTAATTGCCATACTAATCACCAGAACTTTCTTTTGATTTATTAAGAAGTAGGGAATGGATCTGCCATATTTCTTTTGATAATTTTTCTATCTGTTTATTCATTGATTCAATTTCATTCTTGTAAATAACACCAGTTGTATTAGTAGCTTTTGCAATCTGGTTTATATTATTCGTAGCATTTGAAAGTAACCATTGTAGGTTTCTAAATGGTTCTAAATCTACTACATAAATTTCTTTTTCTAATACGCACTTTCTAAGAAAGTGGGACATAGTTTTACAATTAGCAAGTTTCATTTTCTTTTCGAAAATTTCCTTTTCTTCTTTAGTTAGCTTTATTTCTATTCTTTCATTTCTAAATCTATTTGCCATTTTATTCTCCTTTATAAAATATATTTCGGGGTCTTAGGGTTCTCCCTAACAAGGTAAAAATTAAAAAATGGAGCATTCCATAAAGGTTAGCTCCATTAATTTTTTCGTAAGTGTCCGTACACTTACTGTGCTTGCTATTAAAGCTATTAAAGTTATAAGCGTTAAGCGTGTATTAAGTTATTCTTCTAAATCTTTAGTATTATCCTCGAGTTCTAGGAACTTATCAAAATCACTTTTGTAGAGTCTATCTTGTATAATTCTGTATTTTTCAAATTCACTTTCTGCGTGCTTTTTTGCAAGAGCTGCAGACACTTTTCCTGCATCGTTTAAGATCTCTTTATCCCATAATTGTAAAAAGCCATTTAATCTTTTTTCCCAATCTTCCATTGTCATAGGAATATGTCTTTCTGCTTGCATTTCTGCCATATCCAAATATGATGAAACAATTCTTTGCATTTGATTTAATTCTTCTTCGTTTAGATAATTTTTTGCAACGACTACATCATATTTATGAATTTTTGAATCTGGGGATCCTTCCCAAGTTGTAAGTCCCATATTTTTAGTTTTGTGGTTGGCTCTATCTACAATTAATTCGGCTGCAGTTTTTCCATGAATTGCATAGTGCAATTTATTTTGAATAGCTGCAAAAAACCTTTTTGTTGCTTTTGCAGATGGATCATAGTCTAAAGATGTAGCATAAATATCTGTGATTTTTTGATAGAATCTTCTCTCAGATAATCTAATTTCACGAATTTTTACAAGTAATTTTTCGAAATAATCTTTGGTAAGTTTTGTGCCAGAATTTTTTAATCTTTCATCATCCATTGCCCAACCTTTAATTGTAAAATCTTTTACAATTTGGTTTGCCCACTTTCTAAATTGGACGGCACGTTCGTTATTTACTTTAAACCCTACTGCAATAATTGCTTGCAGATTATAGTGTTTTGTTTCTCTTGAAACATTTCTAGAACCTTCTTTTTGAACTATTAAGAAATTCTTAATAGTTGCTTCTTCTTGTAATTCATTGTCATCAAATATTTTTTTTAAGTGCTGATTTATTGCTGCAGTACTGACATCATAAAGAGCTGCCATCATCTTTTGAGTTAACCAAATATTTTCATCTTCATATCTAATTTCAATAGCTTCCTTGTCATCACCGTTAGCTGCAATAAAAGTCAAGTATTCAGCAGCAGATGATCTAATTTGAAGTTCTTTTTTATCATGATTTTCGTCTTTGTTTTTATCCATTTCTTTACTCATAATTTCCTCCAAGTATAAATTTCATTCTACCTTTAAACACTGGAATACTAATCAAGAATACAATTACATAATGTATAAAGGAATTTATCATCATACTTTTTGTGATTGGTAATTGATGATAAGTTTGACTTATTATTTTAAAAGCGGCTAGAGTGCTTGTTATAAAATCAAGTGCCAACCATAGGGCGACTGATGATCCTATGAAAGCAATTATATAGTTTAAAAGCTTACTGATTTTTGGTAGCTTTTGATTTATTAGAACTAGCAATATTCCATAAATTATTACTACTGTAATTGAAAGGGGAATAGCCAATTTGTTATCTAGTTTATCTTTTATGGATATATAAAATCCTAAACCTACAACTATAAAATCAATCAAAAATGCTGAGATTTTTACAGAGTAGGTAGAGATGAGATAGTAGAAAACTACTCCAGAAAGGATTAATAAAATATATCCTGCAATAAAAATTCCCATGGAGTCTCCTAATAATAATCATCATGTTCAGGGCGATAGTTTTTAAGAAAATCTCCCTGAGGTATATTAACATTAACTGGCTTATTAAACTTGCCCATTTTTGCTAACTCAGAAATTTTTAGATTTAGTAAATTTATATCTACACCTAACTTTCCAGCGATTTCATAATCACAAACTTGATCATTGATATTATCGAAGACATCTTCATCACTAATTAATAAATGAGCTGCAAAAATATTAGCTTCAGTTTCAAATTTATTTGTAGGGTTTAGCACTGTTTGGTCATGAAAAGCTCCGCCACTCATACAATAATCTCTGTGAAGTTGATCGTGACCTAATTCATGTGCTAATATAGTTTTTCTATTAAAATTTGTGTTGCTACTGATAAAAATAAATCTGTTCCTTTGAATATAATGGTACATTCCTAAAAGTATTTTTGTTTCAGGTAGATATACCAGGTTAATATTCAAAGCTTCTATTAATTCGATAGGATCTCGTGTCTTATATTTTTTTATAAGTCGATTAACCTTATCATATATATAGCGATTCATGCTCATAAAATCACCTAATCTTTTTTCTTACGACCGTATTTCTTGTTTTCTCTTTTAGCCTCCCAATAAGCACGAGTAATAGCTTCAAAAGCAGCATCTTTATCTTCATCAGATATTTCTCCACCTGCAAATAAAGAACTTAGACCTTCTGTTAATGCTCTAGCTTTTTCTAATTCTCTTTTGCCACCCATGTTATAAACTCTATTTAAAAACTCATCATTTTCTTCTAGAAGATAATTGTAATCACAGTCCATAACTTCAGCTATTTTTTTGTAAACCTCGACATCTCTTGGGTATCTTTCTCCGTCTTCATAATGTACAAGAGTTCTTGTACTTATTCCTATCATTTTTGCAAAATCTGCTTGACTTAACTTTTCTTTTTCACGAAAATCCTTTAATCTATCCGCAAAAGCCATAACTTTAACCTCCTGTACTAATGTGCATTTATAACTTTTAACACGAACAATAGTGCTTGAATTATTCTTCAATTTGAGATATAATACAAACTGAACTTATATTCATATTATAGCACAAACATTCAGGCTTGTAAATAAGTTGTATTGGGGTGATTAGATTGAGAATAAGTAAAACTTTAAAGAATATAATGAACATGTATGCAGATAGCAACTTGAAATTTGAAGAAATTAGTTCAGCTGCAAAACTTATTTTAAGTTTATATAGACAAGTTACCTGGGCAGTAGATAGCAGGGCAAATTTTATGATGTTTGAGAGTAAAGAAAACTATGGATCAACTTCAGAATCTGCTTACTTGTATCTTTCTACATTTGCTCCAGAAAAAGTTGAAGAAAAGTTTAATAATAGAGTTTCCAATGTAATGGATAGTAAGCTTATGCTTTTAATAATTTATGATGCCTGTGTTAGGCTAAAAGTTTATCCAGAGTATGGAGAAATCTATCATAAGATTATTTATAACTACTACATTTCTGAAAAAAAGATTACTGATGAAGCTTGTATGAGAAGTGTATCTTTAGAGAGAACAGTTTATTATCAAAGAAAGAAGGAAGCAATTGCATTGGTTGGTGTAATAATTTGGGGATATACTTTACCGACTGCTATTAACCAGCTTGAAGACGGTCGTAGCATTGAAGAAATAATGAACATATAATAAATTAATTTAATACGAACTTATTGCGTACTATTTCCGAATGAAAAAAGTACCATATACGAATTTCATGTGTACTTAAGTGCATATATAATATCCATGATGGGTGATCTGCACCTAAATTTAATATTGGCATTTATTGACTGAAAGAATTTATTTTCTTTCGGTCTTTTTTTATGCCCAGGAGAATATATGCATAGAATTAGAAGCCCTCCTTGTGTGAATTTTATTTTCAAACAAAAGAAATTCATGTCAACAAGGAGGAAAAATTAATGGACAAAGAATATTATTTATTTGTAGAAGGAAAGAAAGTAGTTGTTAGCAAGGAAGTATATCTTGCTTATCATAGTGAATTGAATAAAGAAAAATATCAAATGAGAAGAGACAGGTTAAATAACTGTTTCTTTTTTTGTTCCTATAATCATGATGGTAATTTTGAAGAAAATTTAGAAGATCTGGAATTTGATGTTGAAAAAATTATCGAAACAAAGGAAATGATTGAAGAAGTAAGAAGAGCTATTTCTAAACTCAACCCTGTTGAAAGGGATTTGATAGAAAGTCTTTTTTATAAAGAAGAAACAATTAGAGAAGTAGCTGCTAAACTGAATATTTCTCATCCAGCCGTTATTAAAAGGCGTAATAAAGTCTTAGAGAAACTAAAGGAAATATTAGAAGACTTTTAGATGGCAGTTACCAAACGGGTCTAATTTTCACTGTTATTTATGCAGTGGGAATTGGACCTTTTTATTTAACCAAATTTATTTTTGAAAATTGGTTACCAAGAAAGACTTCTTTTCACTGTTAAGTATAAGAGGGTAATTTTAAACAATTTTGTTTCATCAAGATAAGTATTTTCTGATGGTCAAATTTTAAAAAGATTAATAGCTCTCGATAAATTTTGAACCTTAACAATTGAATAGACCAAGACAAGACATTAATCATTTTTGGAGCGTAATAACCTATCCGCCAAGATCTTTCTGCTGAATAATTCGGCAAAACAAGTACTGCTAAGCTAAAAGCAAGGGAAGAAGAAAGGGAGCGATAAGTAAGAGTTTGAATATAGGGAGGGATACCCTATTCGCTATGAAGAAAGTGAGGATAATGATACTTCTAAGGTTGAAGCCGGCTCATCCTGAATAGAGGCGGAGGTGAGATTCCTATGTTGCTAATCCAAGGCACTTGTCAATGTCAAAAAACTTTAATTTTATATTGTGAGGTAAAACCTATGAATACAAAAGAAAAGAAGAAATGTAAACCTAAAGAGCAAATATCAAAAGAAGATTATTCTAAAAAAATTACTTACACTCAAAGTGATAAAGAGTCACTCGACTTACTAGATATTGTAGAACTTTATTTATGTAGAGCTTGTATAAGACTATAAGCTGGGGTGCTGACTTAAAAACTTGGGTGCGGTAAAATATAAGTGGTAGAAGAACTCCTTAATGACTATTTGCCCAAATACAAATTAAGGAGGTTTTGTGATGGAAAAATTTGCTTGTATGTATCTTCGTTTATCGAGAGAGGATGGAGATAGCACAGAAAGTAATTCTATTTCAAATCAAAGACAGATTATCAAATCATATGCAAGGGACAATGATTTTAAAGTTGTTGCTGAATATGTAGATGATGGCTTTTCAGGATCTAATTTTGACAGACCAAAATTCAAGAAGATGATTCAAGATCTTAAAGAAAAGAAGTTCAAAACAATTATTGTGAAGGACTTATCCCGTTTCGGGAGAGATTATATCGAATCAGGAAAATATCTTCAAAAGATATTTCCAGAAAAAGGTATAAGATTTATATCCGTAAACGATAACTATGACAGTGAAAATGCAGATGTAAGCGATACACACTTAATTCTTCCGATAAGAAACTTTATTAATGATTCTTATTGTAGGGATATTTCTATGAAGGTTAAATCTTCAAAAGAAATTAAAAGAAAGAATGGTGAATTTATTGGTGCATTTGCTCCTTTTGGTTATAAGAAGGATAGCAAAAACAAACATAAGTTAGTCGTTGATACAGAAGTTTCGCACATAATTGAAAGAATCTTCAATATGAAGATAGACGGTTATTCGTCTAAGGCTATTGCAGATTTTTTAAATAGCATAGGTTGTGTAACACCATCTAAGCATAAAGAAAATTCTGGCGATAATCATACTACTGGTTTTATTGTTAAAGACTCTAAATGGGACGCAAAAATGGTCAATAGGATTATTACAAATAAGGTCTATATAGGAGTGCTTGAACAAGGAAAAACTAGAAAACTAAATTACAAGTCTAAGAGAGAAGTAGAAGTAAATGAAGAAGATTGGATTGTAATAAACGACTCTCATAAGCCTATTATTTCAAAAAGCATTTATGCTTTGGCTAATAAGATGATGCTCCGAGATGTAAAACAATCAGCAGATATACCACATATTTTATCAGGAATGCTTTATTGCAAAGATTGTGGATCTTCAATGGTTAGAAGAAAGGTTAAGTCCAAGAATGGATATAATATTTTTTATATTTGTTCTCACTATAATAACAAAGGAGATTGCACAAGACATAGTATAAAAGAAGACTATCTACTTGATATGACTCTTTTTGCACTTAAAGATTATTTAAAAAAATACAATGAATTACTAAGTCAAGTTAATAAGTTAGATGTATCAAAAGTTACATTTAATATTGACTTTGAAAGCTTAAACTCAGAAAAGAGAAAGTATGAAAGACTTAGACAATCTTTATATATGGACTTAGAAGATGAGCTTATAACTTCTGAAGAGTTTGAAAGATTTAGAAAAAATTATCTTATTAAAATCAGGGAAATAGAGAAACAAATTGCTACAAAGAAAAATATACTTGCCAACTTGCAAGAAAAGATGAAAAACAAGGACAGTTTGGTTTCCGAAATTGTTCCCACTGATTTAAGCAGTCTAAATAGACTAACAATTGTATCATTTATAGATAGAATTGAAATCGGAGAAAATAATGAGATTAATTTTGTCTTTAATAATTTGGAAACAGTTAACTTACTGAAGAACCTTATAAAAGAAGAAAGTGAAAGTAAATCCGAAGTAAAGAAAAATTTGATTTCAATAAATAAGGTATTTGGAAATGCTCTTGAAAATAAGACTCCAATGCAATTAGCTGGAGGTGTTTTGTAATGGCAAGAACTTCCAAAAGATATATTGAAAAGAAAATTGAAAAGACAGAAAGAAAAGTCTTTAAGGCCGGAATTTATACAAGACTATCTAACGAAAGAACAGAAGAGTGGAGAGAAAAATCATACTCAATAGAAACTCAAATACTGTCTTGTAAAGAATATGCATTAAAAGAAAATATAGATGTTTTAGAAGTTTATACTGACTATGAATATAGTGGAACAAACTTTGAAAGACCATCATTTCAGAATATGATGCAAGACATTAGAGATAGAAGAATCAATTGCATCATTATCAGAGATTTATCAAGACTTGGAAGAGAATATCTCGAAATGGGCAGATTGATTGATAAAGTATTTCCATTTCTAGGTGTTAGATTTATTTCTGTTAATGATAAATTGGACACAGTCAAAGAAACAGATTCAAAGAAATCTTTTGAGGTTACTCTTAAAAATATTATCAACGATATGTATGCTAAGGATATTTCAGTTAAGATAAAGACTTCAAAACACAATAGAGCAAGAAACGGATACTTTATTGGATCTGTTCCACCTTACGGGTACAAGATTAAAAAATCTAAAGAAGGTCAAAAGCTTGTAATTGATGAAAATGTTAGATTTATAGTTGAAGAGATGTTTGATTTAACTCTTCAAGGCAAAAGCCAATATGAAGTTGCAAAGCATTTTAATGAAAAAGGCTATGCTCCTGGAATGATTTACTATAAAACTGGGAGAGTTTATAGACAAGATGATGATCCTGAATGGAATAAAGGGACAATTTCTAAAATGCTTACAAACCCAGCTTATACGGGGACTTTAGTACAAGGAGTTAAGCAACAAAATCTTGCAAAAGGAATTAAACAACATTTTGTAGACGAAAGTCAGTATATAATTTGTGAGAATGCACATGAAGCAATCATTTCTAAGGAAGTTCACGAAAGAATCTTACGAGAAAGACAAGAGAGAAAGAAAAATCATGTTTTCAGTTCGCCAATGCACAATTTTGAAAATAGGGACTATGAGAACAGATTTAAAGGTCTTGTAATCAACAATAATACTGGCAAAGAACTTAATAGAAGAACTCGTATCTATGGTAAAAATAAAGATAGACTTTACTATTCATTTCAGAATGAGAGATTTAGTGGAAGTATAAAACCCGAAAAATCAGTATTCATTATGGAAAGAGATTTGGATCAGGCTATTAGTGATAAGATTTCTGAGTTTATTATGAAGGCAACTAGCAAGACAAAATTTGTTAATCGAATTAAAGCTAGATTTAATACCGCAATAGATACTTTTAAGAAAGACATTGAAAATCTTAAAAGAAAAAATCTAAATGAAGAAAATATCATTCAAAGAGCCTATGAAGAATACAGTTTAGGTAAGGTTGATAGAGATGAGTATCTATTAAGAAGAGAGATTGCTCAAAGTCATATGTCTACATTTGATAACGAGATTTCAGCAATTGAAGTTAATATATCAAAGCTCAAAAAAGAAAGATTAAAATCAATAAAATGGATAAATGATTTATATGCTTCAAAGAATTTGAAAAAGCTACCAGGTGATTTAATCCATAGCTTGATTGAAAAAATAATAGTTTATGATAAACACGAATTTGAAATAGTCTTTAAATTCAATATAGATAATTTGGTAGGAGGAACAGACGATGAGTAAGATTGCTCTTTATATTAGATTATCCGTTGAAGATATGATAAAGACTGATGAAAGTGAAAGTATCATAAATCAAAGAGCATATCTAAATGATTATCTCGACAAGAATGAAGAATTTAAAAACTTCACAAGAGAAGAATATGTTGATGACGGATATTCTGGAACAAATGAAAATAGACCAGCCTTTCAAAGAATGCTGGAAGATGTAAAGAAAAATAATATTCAGACGATAATTGTAAAAGATTTGTCCAGATTTATGAGAGATTATATAACACTTGGAGATTATCTTGAAAATATATTTCCATTCCTAGGAGTAAGATTTATCGCCATAAATGATGGCTATGATAGTGACAAAGAAAAAGGAAATGGAACAGATTTAGATATTCAATTCAAGGGACTATTATATGATTTCTACACAAAAGATATTTCTGAAAAGGTAAAGTCATCTATGACTACACTTAAAAAACAAGGAAAATTTTTAGCTTGGAGTCCACCTTTAGGATACATGAAAGATCCTAATGATAGACACAAAATCATAGTTGATGAAGAAACAGCTTGGATAGTAAAGAAGATTTTCAAACTTGCACTTGATGGTATATCTTCAAGAAATATAGCTAAGATATTAAATGAGGAAAAAATTCCGACACCATCAAAAAGAAAGAGCGAACTAACCAATCTTGATTTTGAGTATTCAATTATTAGAACTGCGAAAAAGCCTAGACCAACTTGGACTAATGGCAATGTAATAGATGTATTAGCGAATGAAAATTACACTGGAACTTATACTTTCAATATGCAAGATAAGTCAGTATTGAATCCATCTTCTTTTAAATTCAAACCAAAAGAAGAATGGGGAAGAGTTGAGAATAATCATGAAGCTATTATTTCTAGAGAAGACTTTGAAAAAGTTCAGAAGATTAAAGAGAAGAACCTATTTATGAAAGGTAAAAATACCGATTATGAATGGAGAAAGAAATCTCCACTACAAGGTTTTGCAAAATGTCCAACTTGCAATCACATTTTAGGATGTGTTCAATCAAAAAGAAAACGAAAAGATGGAAGCATAAGAGTTCACACATATTTTACTTGTAGGATATGTAAGTGTAATAATGTAAAACATAAGAACTCAAGAGCAGGAAGCCTTGAAGAGCAGGTATTTGAAGCAATAAAAGAAAAATATGGTCTAGAAGATCCAATCAAGGATGAAAAAGTAAAAGTTAAACCTATGGAAAAATCTATCGAAAATCTAGAAGCTAAAAAAATGCAAAATTTTGAAAAGTATAAATTAGGCAAGATGAATAGACAAAAATTCATTGACTCTAAAAATTCGATAGATGAAGAGATACAAGCAATAAAAGAAAAAATACTAAAAGCAAAAGAAGAAAAAGAAGTAATAGACAACACTAAACTTACCAGAGAATTGATGGAAAAATATATAGACTCAGTATTCTGTGAAGGAAACGAAGTGTTGAACATAATATGGAAGTAGCAAAGGGAGGGTGACTAGTTAGTTTCCCTCTTTTATTATAAATGTATCTAACTCTCTCCTCAAAATGTAATATATATTTGACAAAATGGAAGATATATATTACGATAATTCTAAGGAGGCAAACAAATGATAAATAGTGTTAAATTAGCTCGACTAGAGGCTGGTATGACTCAACAAGAATTGGCTGATAAAGCAGAAGTAACACGTCAAACTATTAGCTTAATAGAAAAAGGTGAGTATAATCCATCACTTAATCTATGCTTAGAGATATGTTATGCAGTCAATAAATCATTAGATGACCTATTTTGGATAGATAAGGAGAGAGGTAAAAATGAAGAAAATTAAAGATGAAAGATTGAAATTGCAAAATTTACAAAACCTACGTATTGTATTTATGGTTCAAACACTTGGAATACTAGCAATATTAGGCTATGAATTTATAAGATTTGGTTTTGATAAAGTTATAAGTGATCCACTATGGTTAGTATTCTTAATTACTGGAATTGTAAATCAATATTTAAACTTGACTATTAGCGTTGATCACGAAAACAGTACAAAAAACCCAAAGAATCGATTAGCTGTTTCTTTAATAATTCTAGGAGTTATAGCGGTAGTAATTGGATATTTTATCTGTAACACCAATTCTTATGACATTGTAGATGCATTAATATCAAGTGGAATAATATTTATATCTGGTTTAATTCCATCAATATATGTGTATAGGTTAAGAGTAAAAAGAAATGATGAATAAATTAATAATTCATTACTTAGAGGGTGACTTAATAGTTGCTCTCTTTTTCTGTATTAGAAATACCTATATTAAATATTTTATTAGGATTATTTTTTGTGTTAGTGTAAAATATTTGTTGGTAAAAAAAGAAAATAAAAAATAGGGAATCCCCAATGTGTTATACTGTTTTTAAGAACACATACAGCAAGTAAAACATTAAAAGGAGAGTCCCTATGAATAACATTATACAACAAATAACAACAAATATTGCAAAAAAATTAGAAAAAGTACTAATAAATAGCTTAAACAACAAATATGATTTTTCTGATATAGTTGAAGAACTAACAATAACAGGCAAACAAGTAACAAGCAATATGCTAAATTATGTATTAGAAGAACTAGAAGAAACAATAAGAGAATCAGCAGAAATAAGAGAAAAATATACAATTCATAAACGAGCAGTTTCTAGAAAAATATTGTGTAGTTTTGGGGAGCTAGAATATGAAAGAACCTACTACAAAAACAAATTAGACGGTAGCTACATCTATCTTTTAGACAATCTCTTAGATATAGAAAAAGGCCAAAGAATAGAAACAAACTTAAGATCAAAACTTTACAAAAACTCAACTAAAATGAGTTACCAAGAAGCAGTAAACATCTTGACAGACGGCAAAATAAGTAGACAATCAGTACTAAATATAATAAAAGAAACAGAAAAGATAGACAACCTAGAACTAGAAATTCCAGAAAGAAAAGAAATAGAAGAAGTCTACATAGAAGCAGACGAAGATCACGTAGCCACCCAAACAAAAGGCAATAAAGAAATTAAACTAATCAGCGTCTATGAAGGAAAAGAAAAAGAATCAAAAAAACGAAGAAAAACAATAAAAAAAAGAAGCTTTACAGGAACAATGGATCCCGAAGAAATATGGTATGACGTATTAGACTACCTGGACCAGGCTTATGATATAGACAAAGTAAAAACCATCTATATAGGTGGAGACGGAGCAAGCTGGATAAAAACAGGAATAAAAATAATACCCAAAAGCAAATATATAATAGACAGCTACCACCTATCAAAATATATAAAACTAATAACAGATAGATATCTATTAGAAACAGGAGATATCTTAGAAATAGAAAAATTAGAAGAAGCAATAAAGACAACAAATCACCATCAATATAAAGAAGCACTTAAAAATATGGAATAATCAACAGAAACTACACTTCAGCTAACAAACGCATACAAATACCTAAGAAATCAATGGCAAGGAATAAAAAATAAAATAAAAAATCCAGAAATAAAAATAAGTGCAGAAGGCCAAGTAAGTCATATACTATCCAGTAGACTAAGCTCACGCCCCTTAGGATGGAGCGAAGAAGGCATGGACAAAATGTCAAGAATGCGAGTATATCAAGACAACGGAGGCGACTTAGAAAAATACTACCTGAAAAAAAGAAAAGAAAAACATAAAGAAACAAGAATAATAAAACTAGACGAAAAAGTATCAAAACCAAAGAAATCATCATATAATAATAATTATGGTGGAACAAACATAGAAATATTAAACAAAAGTTCAGGTAAATGGTTGAAACAGTGGTTAAACACAGACTTTTTAAAAAGTCTATAAATTAAAGGGATTCCTTCACCAACAAAAACTTGACACTATCAGGGATCAAATCTTCCTTGACAAATATAATAAAAACAAATATTATAATATGTAGTATTAATTAAAGGAGTTTTATCATATGAGGCATAGTATTTTTAAATAACTATTAATAAAATAGAACAAGTACATTTTCCATACTAGTTAATATTTGTATGGCTTGTTAATTGTACTTTTATTTAAAAATATTCTCATAATAATAAATTTATATTTTTATGTATTATAAGGCATTGACCAGATTAAAGATATAGCACGATTATGCTATATCGAATTGTATATGTCATATTTACTTTAAGCAGTTATATAAAAAATAAGTTCCCCTGTGAAGAGAGTATTTTATCACAGGGGATTTTTTATATAATTATGGAGGTATAAAATGAAAATTATTAATATAGGAATATTAGCACATGTTGATGCAGGTAAAACAACTGTTACAGAAGGTTTATTATATAAAAGTGGGGCGATTAATAAAATTGGAAGAGTTGATAATGCTACAACGACAACGGATTCGATGGAACTTGAAAGAGATAGGGGAATAACTATACGGGCGTCTACAGTTTCATTTAATTACAATGATACAAAGGTAAATATCATAGATACACCTGGGCACATGGATTTCATAGCCGAAGTTGAGCGAACTCTGAAAGTGTTAGATGGAGCT
The DNA here is from genome assembly GCF_022808955.1 of Anaerococcus sp. AGMB09787. GTDB lineage: Bacteria > Bacillota > Clostridia > Tissierellales > Peptoniphilaceae > Anaerococcus. The sequence goes on along the minus strand of NZ_JAKZEY010000053.1, from coordinate 14,136 downwards.
ATTTTAGTAATTTCAGCAAAAGAAGGAATTCAAGTCCAAACTAAAGTGATTTTTAATACTTTAGTGAAATTAAATATACCAACACTTATATTTGTGAATAAAATAGATCGAAAGGGAGTATGTTTGGATGAGATATACACTCAAATACAGGAGAAATTAACTTCTAATCTTGCAATAATGCAATCAGTTAAAATAAAAGATAAAGGTGATTTTGAATTGACAAATGTAAGGGATGATAAAGTAATTCAAAGTCAAATAATAGAGAAGTTACTGGATATAAATGATTATCTAGCAGAAAAATATATAAATGGCGATGTCATTGCAGAAAAAGAATATAATGATGTATTTTTGGATGAGATTAATAACTGCAATCTTTATCCTGTATTTCATGGTTCGGCTTTAAAAAATATTGGAATTGACGAGCTATTATTTGCCATTACTAAATATCTTCCTACCAAGAGCTATAATACTGAAGACCTTTTATCAGCGTATGTTTATAAGATTGATAGGGATGAAAAATCTAGAAAGATGACTTTCTTAAGAGTATTCAGTGGGAATATAAGGACACGTCAAGATGTTTATATAAATGGCACAGAAGAAACTTTCAAGATAAAAAGTCTGGAATCAATTATGAATGGTGAAATTGTGAAGGTAGATCAGGTTAATAGTGGGGATATTGCTATTATTTCTAATGCTAATTCTCTGAAGATAGGTGATTATATTGGTAAGAAATATGACGGGATTTTAGATATAAAGATAGCCCAACCGGCATTGAGAGCATCAATTAAACCTTGTGATTTAAGCAAAAGAAGCAAACTGATAGAAGCACTATTTGAATTAACTGAAGAAGACCCATTTCTCGATTGTGAAATTAACGGAGATACTGGAGAAATCATATTGAAGCTATTTGGAAATATTCAAATGGAAGTAATAGAATCACTACTTAAAAGCCGATACAAAATAGATGCTAGATTTGGTGAATTGAAAACAATATATAAAGAACGACCTAAGAGAAACTCTAAAGCAGTAATCCATATAGAGGTTCCACCAAATCCTTATTGGGCATCTATTGGACTGTCAATAGAACCACTACCAATAGGGTCAGGATTATTATATAAGACAGAGGTGTCCTATGGATATTTAAATAATTCATTTCAAAATGCAGTAAAAGATGCTGTAGAGAAGGCTTGTAAAGAAGGGCTTTATGGATGGGAAGTTACAGACTTAAAGGTAACTTTTGACTACGGATTATACTATAGCCCGGTAAGTACCCCCTCTGACTTTAGGAATTTAACACCATATGTATTTTGGGAAGCTCTTCGAAAAGCAGGAACTGAAATATTAGAACCTTATTTAAAATATACAGTTCAAGTTCCAAATGATTTCTGCGGAAGGGTTATGAGTGATCTTAGAAAGATGAGGGCTTCTATTGAAGATATAATAGCCAAGGGAGAGGAGACAACTTTAAGTGGAAAGATACCTGTTGATACATCGAAGTCATATCAAGCAGAATTGCTTTCCTACTCAAATGGGAAAGGTATTTTTATTACTGAGCCTTATGGTTATGATATATATAATGGTGAGTCTATAACTAATGATATTAGAAATAATGATAATGATAGTAGCAAAGAAGGACTGAGATATTTATTTCAGAAACAAAGTGAAATTTGAAAGGAGCTTAAGTGCAATTATCAGTTAAATATGGATAAAACCTATATCTATAAAGGTTTTCACCATATGTACAAAAAAATGAACCATGGGATAAACATCAATACGTAAAACAAGAAATGGTGGTAGTATATAACTATGGATACTAAATAAGGTTTTATATATATGCTATAGCAGAGGATGCTTTAAGATCTTAGGAAGAGCTTATTATGTTTTTAGATGATTGGCTTAAACCAAATCGTGTAAACTACTCATTAAATCATTTAACAAAAATATTTAAAGAGGAGCTAGTTAATAATTAATATTATAACAATACATGAAATCTTTTAATAAATCTTAGTGGTTCAGATATAAAAGTCTGGGCCGTTTTTTTTATTTCCCTAGAAAGGAGGTTACCTGCATGGTAAATGACGAAGTCAATAATAAGGCTATAAATATTGAGATTAAGGTTGCAGAGTATTCAGCAAAAGCAATCTTTAAGGCAATTAAAAAGATTATGGAAGATGCAGCTGAAAAAAGCCAACCACTTGCTGACTATCTTAGTGAGAAAAGGAAGACTAATTCAAGGAGACTTAAGGATATGGTTAAAAAAGGTCAGCTTGAAAATATTGAACTACAAAAAGGTGAAGTCAAGGAACTTAAAAAACAACTTAACCGATATGGAGTAAGGTTTTCTGTAATGAAGAATAAGGAGGCAGGACTATACTCTGTATTCTTCCAGGCAAAAGATACTAAGGCTATGGATCTAGCCTTTAAAAAAGCTATAGAAAGATATGAAAAGAAAGAAAATAAGAGAAATTCAACAAGGGATATTTTAAATAAGTTTAAGGTGAAAGTGCAAAAATTACATATAGAGCTTTATTCTAAAAAGTAAACAGAAATGATATAATCAGTTACGTAAGGAGGTTTCAAGTATGTGCACTAGTATCGCAGTAGTAGATATTACTTTATCTCATTCATAATGAAAAAAATGGCAAGGAGAAGGTTATAATGAACCAGAAAAACCCAAAGGACACTCAAAATTTTATTACATCTAAAAATCATGTCAAAAATATACTAAAAAATACGAACATTACAGGACAGGACAAAATCATTGAGATTGGAGCAGGTAAAGGTCATTTCACTAGAGAATTGGACTTAATCAGTCAATCTGTTTTAGCGATTGAAATTGATGAAAAGTTAGCAAGGATTTCTCAACAAAAGATTGAAACATCAAATAATTCTAAAGTATTGACGATGGATTTCTTGCAGTTCGATTTTCCGAAAAACACTGACTATAAAATATTTGGAAATATACCATACAATATCAGTACAGATATTGTATGGAAGATTGCTTTTGAAAGTAATGCAAAATATAGTTATTTAATCGTTGAAAAAGGGTTCGCCAAGCGACTGAAAAATTTACAACGTGCTTTAGGATTATTACTGGCTGTTGAATTGGATATTAAGATCATTAAAAATCTACCACGAAGCTACTTTCATCCTAAGCCAAAGGTCGATTCTGTGTTAATTGTTTTGAAACGTCATCACCCTTTAATTGCTAAAAAAGATTATCCGCTCTATAAAAAATTTGTGTATAAATGGGTAAATAAAGAATACAAATCTTTATTTACGAATAATCAATTCAGAAGAGCAAAGCAATATGCTAAGCTTACAAATTTGACTGATTATTCCATTGAACAATTTATCTCAATTTTTAATAGTTACAAATTGTTTCAGTAAATTAAAGTAATAAAGCGTTCTCTAATTTCACAAGAGAACGCTTTATTCTTCCTAAAAATTTTCAATATTTATTAATAAATCGGTTGTTTTAAAAGTAGGCATCCGTTATTGCAATAAGATCAGCCTAATTAAGAGAAGTTTTAGATGTCTTTTTTTATTGAGATGAGGTGAAGTGAATGGATTTTGATTATTTCTATGGGAGAGACGCTGAAAGCTTTAGGTTTATCCGCTTACCTATAGTTCTTATTGAAGATGAAACGTTTAAAAGCCTATCAATAGATGCTAAGGTGCTTTATTCCATGTATCTGTCAAGGAGTACCTTATCTTATAAGAATAACTGGGTAGATGAAACTTGGAAGGGCAATCATCGATATTTATCTGATTACAGGAATCAAATGACTCATAGAAATTCACCTAATGTAACAGGAGTTTTAGGTCAAGAATTTAATATGAAAACTCCACCAATATATCTTATTAAAAGGACCAGTGAAGATTACTCATATATTATTAATAAGCTAGCTAGCTTAACCGAAAAAATTGAATCTGAACTTATAGCATAATATAAAGATTCAATTATATAATACAATTTAATTTTTAAATCAAAAATCATTAAAATATTTATCATACCCTTGACACGAGAGGGTTTAGATACTCTCCTGTCCTCATAACTGTAAAGATTAGTATCAGTATATGCCTAGCATTAGGATTATGAGGGATTGATTTTTCTAAGGCTTTTATTTCATCACTTGTAAAGATTTCTTTCTTACGTCTTATAGGGTCGCCTCCTACTTCTAGGTACTTTGATAAGTCTAGGCTTACAAGGTTGTTTTTGATTCCTATACTATAAATTTTACTTACCACATGCTTTAATCTTTCCATTGAGGACTTGCTATAGGTCATGTGCTTAACTTCGCCGTTTCTTAAAGTTTTGTCATATCCATCTGCCTCTACTTTATCTATGATATATTGTAGGTCGGTGTATTTTATATCATGGATATCTTTATTGTGTAGTGGTGCAAAGAAAGTAAAAGATGTCTTATATCTATTTTTAGTGCTTGGCGTAAGCTTTTTATATGCGTTGGATTCTTGGTATTTTTCAAAAAGTTGTTTAAAAGTAACCTCTGGTTCAGGCTCTTTATAGTTTAGTAGAGCTTCCCTAGCTTCGTTGTAGGTCTTAAAAAAGCCTATATCTTTTTGATGTTTTTTCCCGTACTCATCATAAGTAGCTGGTAGTCTTGCCCTATACTTTAGGACTCTAGTTTTACCATTTGAGTTCTTTTCTACTTTTTCTATGGAGCCAGACCCGTTGGGTAATTTTCTTCTTTTTGCCATTTGTTGCTCCTTTCTTTTAACTATGGTACATTTATAGTAGACTAGTTATTTTGTTCAATGTTTAATGTCTAGTCTACAGTATTTTTTTAGCACTGGGATTGTCGAGTTTCCCAGTGCTTTTTTTTGGTTATTTTGCAGGAGTTGTCCATGTATATCCGCAGTCTTTGCACATGTGGGCTCCTTGGGTGAAGATTCCTGTTTTTTTAGGTTGTTTAAAAATCTTTTTTAAAATCCAGTAGACGATGTACCAAATGCCAAATAAAAATAATTTAATTAAAGTCCACCACCATCCTATAAAAATCCACCAGATTATGCCATGTTTTTTTCTTTTTCAAATACATCGCCTGTTACTATTTGGCTTTCTACGTTTTGACTTCCACATTTTGGACACTTCATTTTTGCTTCCTCCTTATTTTGTTTTATACATTAAGCCTTGTGCCTGAATACCTTTTATAAAGTCATCTAGTCTTGAGGTTGCGGGTATTTTATTTTATACATAATATTCTTCTAATTTTTTTCATAAAGTTTTAGAGTTTGTCTATATTCTTCTGCATCTGGAACTTCGGTAAAATCTATAGTTAAATCTTTATACTCATTTAAAGCTTCTTTTATTTCTTCTATTGGTATTTTGAAAAATTCTTTTCTGTGATTAATTGCATTAACTCTTCTGTTATTAAATTTGTTATGCAAAGCCGTTTCTAACTCATAAGCTTGATAGCTAAAAATTAAAGCATGGATGTCAAATCTAAATGGTACAGAGGCACTAGAAAGTTCTGCTATACGTTCATACGGATCTAGTCGTCTTGTTACTCCAATTTTTACGACATCATCACCAAATGAACCTACATTTGAAATTATATATACATAACCTGCAGTCGCATTTGCAGACCTATAGTCCATTTCTTCCTTTTCTTCTTCTTTTTCTTGAACTTTCGTATTTAAATCTAGGATTTGATTATTTATATCTTTTCTTTCTAATTCACCTTCCATAGATTTTAATTTTTCATTAAGTTCATCAATCATATTTTTATAGTGCTTAATATCTTTATCAATAATTTTTTTCTTATCTTGTATTTCTTTTTGTAATTTCTTTTCTTCTTTTTCTTTTTCTCTTTGTTCCCTAAGAATTTCTTTTTCTTCTGCCTTTTTTTTCTCATATTCAAAAGATAAATAAAGTTCTTCTATTTTTAGATTTAGATATTGTGTTTTTATAGATACTCTATTAGATTCATTAAGTTTATTGAGTTGTGTAAAAGAATTTCTTATTCTTTTTTCTACAGTTTCTATATTGCTAACTTTTACCTTATTGATAGCAGCCTCACACTCATTGTTAAAAGATCTAAGTATTTGCTTAATATTATCATTTGTCATTTTTCGACCTTTAGCTTTAGAACCGTCAACAGTCCGTTTGTCAAAAAAGTTAACAGCTGTTTTATCCTTTATTTGTTTTTTTTGGGCATCTCTTAACTTATCAAGTCTTTTTTTATACTCTTCTGAAGATACAAGATTATATCTTGGTGTATAGATGCCATAAGTCTGAAGCTCTATAGTTTCATCTATAGATAAAATTTCTTTACTTTTCTCTTTTATAACTTTTTTAATTTTTTCAATATCTTCATCTTTATTTTTTAGTTCAAGATTTTTTAGCTCAATTTTTTTATCTAATTCTTCAATCTCTTTTTCTTTCTCTAAAATATGTTGCTTTAATTCTATAGATGTTTTTTTATCAACATCTTTCAATTCTTCTTTTATGCTTTCTATTTCTTTTTGTAGCTCTTCTGCATCTTTCTTATATTTTTTTGCATTTAAAAAATCAAATACTCCCATTTGTTTTCTCCTTTTTATTTTTACATTTTATATTAAAGTTAGTCTCCCTATACTAATGTAATAACATGTTAGAAGTATTATATTTTTCTCCTAATTTCTTTTACAATTCCTAATATTTTTATAGGTTCATCATCTGGTCCATATGTTTTTGGTGGGTATTCTGGGTTGATTGGTTTTAGGGTTATTGATCCATTATTGTTTTTTATAACTGTTTTTAAGGTTGCTTCGTAGCCGTTGACGTAGACTGCGGCGTCTGTACCACTTTCGCAGTCGGGGGTTTTTTCTATAATTACGGTATCGCCATCTAGGTATTTGGGATACATGGAATCTCCCTCTACTTTTAATCCTAGATATTCTTTGCTTCTGTCGTACTCTTTAAAGGATATATCTTCTGTATCGGATATGTCTTCTATTGCTTCTATGGGGATGCCAGCAGGGATTGAGCCATAGACGTTGATTGTTGCATAGTCTTCTCCTTTCTTTAAATTCCTTGAATTTCCTAATATGTAATCTGTACTGACATCAAAAATTTCCGCATATTTTTTTAACACATCAGGACTAGGTGTCCTTTCATCTCTTTCATACATTCCTATACTAGAAGCAGTAACATACAATAATTTTGCTAAATCTCTTTGAGTTTTTCCAGAACTTTTTCTAAGCTGCTTCAATCTAACACCTACACTCATACAGTTCTCCTTTCTTAGTATAGATACACAATAAGTGTTGTTTTATTTTATTATAGCACATTTTGTGTAGATTAAAAGATACCAAAAACAACGATTAGTAATTATTTAATAAAAAAATTAAAAATATACTTGACTTAAACACTTAAAGTGTTATAATATGATTAACAAAACAAGAAAGGAGGAAATGATGAGTGAAGACAATAAAAAAGATGACCAACTCATTAAGTTAGCTCTAGTAACTGCGGTAATCAGCTTGGTAGAAAAACTAATAGAGTTAGTCATCAAAATCATAGATATAGTTAGGGCTTAGCCCTACTATATCATAACTATACTCATCATAAGAAAATATGAAAGATGATAGGAAGAAAATCGAGCTTGCTCTTAAAACTATAATGGGTCTATCTATTGTAGGGATATTGGTTAGTTTGGTAGGGGTGTTTAGATAAGGAGGAGAGAAAGATGGAAGAAAAGACTTTAAGAGAGAGAATAGTTGAGTTAGAAAATAATGTAGGTGATTTGGAAACTTATTGTAGTTTCATATCTGCAAGGTTGGATAAGTTGGAAGATGGAGATTATTTAGAGGATTTGGAGAAGAGGATTAAGGACGTGGAGGACGGCTTTTCGATTGTAGAGGTTAATGATAGTGCAGTTTTTGATAATGGTTTTGAACGATTGGAGAGGATAGAAGATAGTTTTGGTCTTGATATTAAGGAAAAAGAGCCTAAGAGGGTGAGTCTTAAGCTCGGTGAAAATAGTTTTAATGCGAAGATAAATACTCTTGACGAATGAGCTCAACTAAATCTTTTTCAAAGATTGCACAAAGTTGTTTGGAAAAATCATCGCAAACTAGTTTTGCAAATTCTTTAGATAATTCTTCTTCATTTTCAAAATTATTGTTATCTAAAGAAAAGCCTGGTCGATAAGTATTGGCTAGTTTCATAACGGATCGTTTAAATGTTGGGTTAAGATCGATATCCATAAAAAAAGACCTCCTTTCTTTTAGCTATATTAATATTATACCATATATTGGAGGTTATAAAATGAAAAGCACTATATGTAGTGGTTTGAGGAAGCTTAGATTGATAAATGGAAAGACGCAAAGAGAAATGGCGGAGGTTTTAGGAATTAGGATTAATTCGTATCAAAGGTATGAGTATGAAATGTTGGAACTGCCTGTAAGGCACGCTAAGAAGTTAGGGAAGTATTTCAAGTTTGACTGGTGGTTGTTGTATGAAAGCAAAAGATATTAAAAAATTCCTTGAATTTAGAAAGAAAGGAGGGGGAATGAAGAAAGATATTGATAATAAGGAAATTGGATATTTAAAAGATGATATTAAAGAAATAATTGTTGAAACTGATGAAAAAGACCCTAAGGTTATCGCTAGAATAAATGAAATTCTATGCCCTAGCGAAGGTTATAGGGTCAGAGTTAAATTTAGTGAAAATTAATTTTCTTTATCTTTTGGTGGATTAGGGTCATTCCCATAGCTGTCTTTAGATCTAATACGACCTTGTCTATTATGGGTAATTAATTCCGAATGCTGATTCTTAGCTATTTGTCTACCAAAATTTTCGGCCTCTCTCTGAGTGTCAAAAGTTTTTGTAGCTTTCTTGTTCCCAGCACCTTTAACTTGCCATTTACCGTTGTTAGGAACAATATGTTGGTTTTTCCCAGACATAGTTACCTCCTTTCTATATTTTGAACATTATACCACATGTTGTGGTTATAAAAAGAGGGGGCACTATATATAGCATGGAAAAACTAAAAGAATTGAGAAATAAGCATAAATTAAGTCAGAAAGAGATGGGCAAAATTATAGGGGTTAATGATAGAGCTATAGGCAATTATGAAAGAGGGATTAGGGCCTTGCCAGTTGATAAGGCTAAGAAGTTAGGGGAGTATTTCAAATTTGATTGGTGGTTGTTGTATGAAGATTAGAGGAGGTGGTTGTTATTGAGAAGGTTAATAAAAAATTAGGAAATAAACTAAAAAGAATGCGAATATCAGGAGGAATGACCAGAAAGCAATTAGCAGATATGTTTGGAATTACAATTTCAGCTATAGGAATGTATGAGCAAGGACGAAGAACTCCTAGTGATGAGGTAAAAGCAAAATATTCAATGTTATTTGATAAGACAGTAGATGAGATATTTTTTTAGCTATAAATAACACTTAAAGTTGTTATAAATTTATTAAAGAAACTAAAAGTTTTAAGGAGGAAGAATGAATGAATTAGTAAGTCTTAATCAGATTGTTTCTGAGATTAGGTTTTTTGAAAATCAAGCGGTGGTTTCTTATTGGGAGATTGGAAAAAGGCTAAGTCAAGCTAAAGAACAAGTGGAGCATGGAGAGTGGAAATCATGGATTGATGATAATTTAGGATACAGTCAAGAAACAGCTAGAAAACTAATAAAAATATATGATGAATTTCCAAATTCCACAACGTTGTGGAATTTAACATTCACAAAAGCCCTAGCCCTAACTTCTATAAAAGATGAAGAAGAACGCCAAGACTTTATAGAAAAGCACGATGTAGAAGATATGACTACAAGGAAACTTCAAGCTGAGATTAAAAAATATAAAAGGAGCTTGGAAGAAACAGAAAACGAGTTAGAAGCTGCTAAGGCAGGACTCGAGTTTAAAGACGGACAGATAGAAAAATACTCTACAGAAAAAAACAGGCTATCTGCTGAGTTGGAACTAGCAAAAATGAATAAAGTCGAACCTGAGATTATAGAAAAGGAAGTGATAAAAGAGGTTGTGCCAGATGATTATGAACTTACAAAGGTGCAGCTTGAAAACGCAAATAAGAAATTAGCAAGGCTTATGGATATTAATCAGAGCCTTAAGGAAAAAGAAAAGCTTGCTATGAGCAAACTTGAGAGTGAACAGGCTAATAAGAAAATCGTTGAAGATGTATCAGGTTTTCATTATAAGATAGCGGGTTTTATACAAGAAGTAGGTGGCCTCTTATATTTGACTGAATATTTAGATGATATACCTAAAGATAACAAAAAACTATTTTTAGATTCAGCAAAGTATTTAAGAGAGTTTAGCGAACAATTATATAAAAATATAGAAGAACATTTAAAGGAGATTTAAAAAATGACTGAATTAAAAAGAACAAATAATCTAGTAAATAATCCAATGATGGACAAAGACATTAACGTAATGAAGACTGAAGATTTGGTTAGGGTGATGGCAATAACTGTAAATAGTACAGCTCAAACGGTAAATCAAATTGCCCTGGAGTCGCAAAGACAAGCAATAAGCTTATCTAAGCATGACAGGAATATAGCCTATCTTTTGAAAAGAGATGAAGAGGCTAAGCTTAACGAAAGGATAGAGTCTTGGCAAGATAACATTATTAAGAAAAAAGTTGCTAAGATGATCAAGAAGGAATTAGGCGAAGATTACAAAAATAGAAGCAAGATGCACATTGCTTATAGTTGGACTTATAGAAATCTTGCCAACTTTGGTTATGGGTCAGGTTGTTCTACAAAGTTAAGACAATATGAACCTATACTAGAAGCTTTAGATAGCGGTACCTTAGATATTTCAAAGGCTGAGGTTGATGCAAGATACAAACAAATTCAAAAAGAAAAAGAGGAGATGAATAATGCAAATTAAAGATTTAATAAGCCTTTTAGAACAATATAACGAAAATGATGAAGTTATATGCATGGCAATAATTGATGGATCTGACTATGCTTTAGATATAAAAGGTGTAGGGACTATTGAAGATGATGATGTAATTTATGTTTATGCTAAAGATGAATAGAATGTCAGATTTACTTTGTTAATAAATTTTTAGGAGTGTAGGAGGAGTTAATGAATGTAGAAACGGCAGCGAAATTGATAGGCAGGGATGCTCAAAGTCTTAGATATGCTGCTAGGTATGGCAGAATTGATTTTATAACAGCTTTTAAAAGAGAGGGTAGTAGTCAGTGGACTTACTGGGTGGACGAGGCAAGGCTTAAAAGAATTTTGGAGTCAGATGGAGCAATGAAACTTTTTAATTAGGAGGAAGAAATGAGAAATAAGAAAAATAGGAGAAGTAAAAGGGTTAGACCAGTGGTAATTTGCGAGGCTTGCGCTAGGAGGAGCGAAGATTGGGAGAGGTTAAAAAAGGAGAGGAAGAAGCAAGAATTTATGAAGTTTGTAGTAGAAACTGGCAACGAACTTGCACATGTATAAAAAAATTTAGTCGTTGCGACTAGCAACGACTATACGAATTAAACATATTTTTTATGTTTATATTATACCAGGAGAATTGAGGAATGAAAATAGAAAGACAACAAAAATTTGTTGATAATCTACAAAGTTTGACTCTAGACCAACTTTATCTGATAGATAAGTGGATAGATGCAAATCAAACTGAAGCAGATAGGGAAGATAAGCTTAGGCTTATAGAAATTGAGATAGAGGGCAGAGAAAGAAGAAAAGTAAGGATGACAAGGCTATGAAGATAAAATATACAAGAGTTATGTACAACTGTGAGGCTGATATACCTTTAAGGTGGATAGAGAGGGCTTGTGATGGTGATCTTGATATAGCTTTAAAGGCTTTAAATGAAAATGCTGATGATAATGTTGAGATTGAAGATATAGAAGAAGGAGAACTAGATGCAGAAGATATAGCCTATCAAGAAAGACTAGATGAGATGGCAAGGCTAGATGATGAGATTTTGAAAAGTGAATATTATAGGGGGTTATTTTGAAAAAGATTAATATCAGCAAGTACAGCAGGGAAGATTGGCTCAAACTTAGGCAAAAGGGCATAGGAGGATCAGATGCAGCAGCAGCCTGTGGTCTTAATCCATGGAAGAGTAGGGCAGGCCTGTATTTTGAAAAGACGGGGCAGCTTGCAAAAGATGAAGATAGTGAAGTTTTGAGGCAGGGAAGAGATTTAGAAGATTATGTAGCTAGGAGGTTTACAGAAGAAACTGGCAAGAAAGTAAGACGTAATAACTTTATGATGGTTGATGAGGAATACCCTTATCTGCTAGCTGACATTGATAGAGATGTCGTAGGAGAAAATGCCATTCTTGAGTGTAAGACTACTAGCCCTTTTGCAAAAGATAAGTGGGCGAATGGAGCGATTCCTGTTAATTATGAGTTGCAATGCCACCACTATATGATGGTAACTGGAGCTGAAAAGTGCTATATAGCCTGCTTGATTTTTTCAAATGAATTTATAGTAAGGGAAATTCCAAGAGATGAGGAAGTTATCCAAATGCTCAAAGACCAAGAGATAGATTTTTGGGAGAATTACGTCCTAGCGGGTCAGATGCCTGCTCCAGATGGGACAAAAGAATTTGATAGTGCCTTAAAGGAGAGATACAAGGGTGGAATTGAAGAAGAGATAAGCCTTGAAGTAGAAGAGGATAGCTACAGGACATATCTAGAGACCAAGAAGCTTATAGAGAGCCTAGAGAAGCAAAATAAGGAATTTGAGCAAGGGATCAAGTTACAACTAGGAGATAATGACTACGGGTTGACTCCATATATGTCAGTATCATATAAGCCTGTAGTATCTAGGAGAATTGATTCAAAGAGGTTGAAGAAGGAAAAGCCAGACCTATTCAAAGAATATAGCAATGAAAGTGAGTACAGAAGACTAGTCATCAAGGAGGTAGCAAATGACTGATGCAAAAAACGCACTAAAGAAAAAAGCAAGAGGAAATCTTTCACCAGAAAGAAAGAGAGTCGATACAGCAAGGGGAGTGCTTATGGCTATGAAAGGAGAAATTGAGAATGCCCTACCTGCTTATATGCCTGTAGATAAGTTTGTAAGAACTGCTCTAACGGCGATAAATACTACACCTAAGTTGCTTAACTGCACTAGGGAATCATTGTTAGCAGCGATAATGAACTCTGCACAGCTAGGATTGGAATTTAACACTCCTCTGGGTGAGTCCTACCTAATCCCTTACAAGAACAAGGTCAACTTCCAAATCGGATATCAGGGTTTACTGAAGCTTGCTTATAACACAGGGGCTTTTAAAAGAATCACCGCTAGGGAAGTAAGGGAAAATGAGAAGTTCCATATAAATTATGGTACTGGAGAGATCGACCATGAGCCTTGTCTAAGTGGCGATAGTGGAGATGTAATAGGCTACTATGCAACTTATCAGACCAAAGACGGGGGTCAAGACGTCTTTTATATGTCTAAGGAAGATGCTTACAAGTATGGGCAAACTTACTCAAAAACCTTTAATGATGAGCCTTGGCAAACAAATTTTGATGCCATGGCAAAGAAGTCGGCTTTAATCCAAGTTTTGAAGTATGCACCAAAGGCGACAGAGAGTCAGAGCCTAGTCCAAGCGACCAGCTATGATGGTACAAGCATGAATAAGTATAACAAGACTAATGACGGCTCAATCACTTTTGATGTCGACTATGAGGTAGAAGCGGAGGAAGTATCCTCAAATGAAAAAGATATACCTGATAATGTAGACAAGGAAACAGGAGAGATCAAGGACAAAACCGAGGTTGCTCAAGATGATTTTTTCGGAGATGACTTTAAGCCAGTTGAAGGTTAGGAGGTTACTAGTTGGCAGGGATAAGTTGGATAAAATTATCAGTAAATATTTTTGATGACGAAAAAATAAAACTTATAAAGTCAATGCCAGAAGGTGATGCAATAATCTTAATTTGGATCCAGCTTCTTTGCCTAGCTGGCAAGACTAATGACGGCGGAGCAGTTTATATAGGTCAACATATGAACTACACAGATGAGATGATATCGACCATATGCAATCAGCCTTTGAATACTGTCAGGTTTGCTCTCCAAACCTTTGAGAAATTCGAAATGATAAATCTTAGCCAAGACGGGCTTATAAGTATAGCTAATTGGGAGAAACATCAGAATATTGAGGGAATGGATAAGATAAGAGAA
>NZ_JAKZEY010000052.1 GCF_022808955.1 Anaerococcus sp. AGMB09787 | reverse complement strand
TAGACCTAGATATGGTGGAAATAAAAATAAGATAAATAAACCTAAAGCAAGCGAAAGTAAGGCTAAGAAGATAAAAAATGAAAATTGGCACGGTATAACTCAAGCTGTATGTAATGTAAGGACTGCTCCTTCTACTGACGCAGCTATTGTAGCCCAATATAGACCACAACAAAGGATTAATTATGACCAAGTATGGGAAGGTGATGGCTATAGGTGGATTTCTTATATCTCTTATAGTGGAGCAAGGAGATATGTGGCTTATAGGTCTTTGGCTAACCCTAGTGACCAATGGATTGTTTTTTAGGAAGTAAATATGTTTTAAAACCTCTTGACTTTATACGCACTAGTACGTATAATAATGATGTAAGGAGGTAATCATTATGCCAATGACGTCTAAGCAAATGATTAAGTTCCTTGAAAAAAATGGCTTTACCTATGTACCATCGGGAGATGGTTCTCATAGAAAGTACAAGAATTTCAAGAACGGTAGGGTAACAATTGTTCCATACCATGGCAGTAAAGATTTGCCAAAGGGTACGGAGCAAAAAATCCTAAAACAAGCGGGGCTAAAATAGCCCCTCCTTACTAAAATTAAAGGAGTGTTTTTATGTTTGTATCTTATCCAGCTGTATTTTTAAAAGATATAGAAAGTAATACCTATACAATTCTATTCCCAGATTTACCAGGCTGTATATCCTGTGGTGATGGTGTTAAAAATGCCATATACATGGCTAGTGATGCCTTGGGAACTTTTTTATTCGATGATTATTCTAAATTAGAGGATTTCCCAAAGTCTTCTTTATTAGAAGAAATTGATATAAAAGACAGTATAGATGAGGGTGAAGAAGAGTATTTTTCTTTAGAGGGAAGTTTTAAGTCTTATGTTGGTCTTGATATAACAGACTATGTAAAAAAACACGAAAACAGAACAGTCAAGAAGAATGTAACTATACCGTCTTATCTTAACGAGATGGGTATAAGTAGTAAAATTAACTTCTCTAAGCTTTTAACAGAAGCTTTGGAAAGAGAATTTGATATAGATTAATAGAATGAATCACAAGCGATTATAATTTGATAGTCGCTTTTTTGGTGTCTAACTTTTGACCAATGTTTGGCTTATAACTAACTTTTAGTTAGTATTTGGCTTATAAGTAATTTATAAAGGAGTTAATATGTTAATGGATGTAATTCATAATATAATTTTGATAGTAATTACTCTAGCACTTGTTGGCTTAGTAAAATATGTAGTTGATGAAGTAAGAGAATATGTAGAGGCTAATGTAGAAAATGAAAGAGTTAAAAATGGAATCAATAAGGCTTTGGATATAGTAACCCTTGCTGTAAATACAACCAACCAAACTTTTGTTAAAGAACTTAAAGACGCAGGTAGCTTTGGTAGTCAAGAAGCTGAGGAAGCTTATAACGCTACAAAAGTTGCTGTACTTGAGATGTTAGATGAAGAAACAAAGAAAATTTTGGAACAAGAATTTGCTAATACAGACAAGTTTTTGAATCAAGCGATTGAGAGTAAAGTGTGGGAAAGTAAGAAGTAGGGTATAATATAATTGATTCCACAATGTATGTTTTTGTAAAATGACCTAGGCTTTGGCTTAGGTCTTTTTTTTAATTCACTTAAGTGAGTTGAGCGAACGAAAGAGAGCGAAACAAAAAACCACCTGCTATGCAGGTGGAGGAAATTAGCTTTAGCTTCAAGCACCAAGAAAGCCTCCTTAAAGTATAATTGTGATAATCACATGCACAATTAAAAAAGGAGACATTCATGGATAAAAATACTTTATAACATACAAGCTGGAGATGCAAATACCATATAGTATTTGCACCAAAATACAGAAGGCAATTAATATACAGACAACTACGAAAAGATATAGGAAGTATACTTAGAGAATTATGTTCAAGGAAAGGAATAAACATAATAGAAGCGGAATTATGTCCAGACCATGTCCATATGTTGGTAGAGATACCACCGAAATACTCAGTATCAGAAATAATGGGATACTTAAAAGGAAAAAGCTCATTAATAATCTTTGATAGACATGCCAACTTGAAATACAAATACGGAAACAGACATTTTTGGTGCAGAGGATACTACGTAGACACAGTAGGAAGAAATGAAAAGAAAATAAAAGAATATATACAAAATCAATTAAAAGAAGATTATTACACAGATCAAATAAGTATAAAAGAATACTATGACCCGTTTACGGGTGAGTCAGTAAACAAAAACAAATAAAAAAACTGCTTTAGCAGTAGTTGGGATAGTGGTGCATGTGAAAAAATATTCGACAGCCCCAACAGGGGCGTGCCGGTATTTGCGCCTTATAGGCGCTGTGCAAACTACCAGCTTAGCTGGTAGTTTTGATTGTGTGTGTCTCCAACCTTTGGTTGGTGGCTTGTGAGTGTCTCTAACCATAAGTTAGTGTTTATTAATATATCTAACCGATAGTTAGTTCGCTTCTAATTATAATTATAGTTTGATTGGCTTATGAATATAAGTAAGTGAGGTTTAGTCGTATCATAACTACATACAAACAATATTTACATAACTTTTAGTAAAATTACAAAAAATACCTCTTCATAATTTGGCGTATAAGGGTTTTTATTTTTGTTTTAATATAAATATATGGCTGGTTTTTGGTCTAGTGTGGGGCTTTTTATGGGCTTGTGGTTATTTTATTAACAAGTGGGTTTTCTGGTTGGTTGGTGGGGATAACTGACGGATTGTTAGTTGGCTTGTGGATAAGTCGGCGATTAAGGGTTCACTTATATCTTAGATTGGTGGGTTTGGTTAAGATTGGTTAAAAGTAAATCGGATTGGTTTGGTATTATAGTCGTTTATTGATACGTGTTTACAGGGTAAGATTATATAAAAAAAAGAGGGGAATGTGTCCCCTCGTGGTTGGCTTGTGGTTTACTTATTTTTCAATTGTTAATTCAATATAACTTCCACCGTCTAGGATCCGCTCGATGAATCCTTCACGAACTACTTTGGCGTTTGGGTTATTTGGTATACGATCGGAACACTCTTGATAGTCATAAACTTCAAAATTTGTTGAAAAAATATCGTCAGGGTTAGGTAAGTTATTATAAGGATCATAGCCCTCATAAATATCTATATTTCCGTACTTGTCTACTATAGCGTGACAATCAAGACCATCTTTTACATAACTTAAAATTTCGTTTTGTGCTTTTTTGTTGGCTTGTAGTAATTTTGCAAATGTTGTAGTTTTTTTCATTTTTATCTCCTTTAAATTTTTTTGTTTTGGCTTGTGGTACAAGGGGGAGGTTCGTTTCCCCTTGTTTAATAAGCTTCTTCTTCTGTATACATGTATTTTATTTCATCAAAGCTGAAAACTGTTTGGGCTTCTGACGCTTCTTGTATTTCCTCGTTGGTGTCGTCAAATAGCCATACATTGAATTTGTCTTGCCAACAATTCATATATTCAGGAATTATCATTATATATTCGTTTGGTTTGGATCGTTTATCCTCGTGGTCTATATAATATATTTCGTAATCGTTTAAAGTGCCTTCTTTTTGTACATAGTCGCCTTCAAATGTTATTATACTATTTAGTCCTTTTCTTAATTCTGATATATCTTCAAATGTGTATTTTTTCATTGTTTTATTACCTCGCTTGTTTTGTTGTTTTATTATTTGGCTTTAATATCCTTGTGGTACATATCTAATGTGTCAAGGATTATTTTTTTAACGTTTGTATTGTTAATAGGTAGGATGTAATCAAAGTATATAACAGTTTTATTAGCAACCTTTTTTGTGGTTGGATTGTAATAGTGGAATGAACGGTGTAGGTTATCAGTGTAGCAAGTGTCTAGACTTATATAATTGTTTATTATTTCTTTAGTATATCCGTTTTTATACCATAAATAAGGTAAACTATTTTTGTCTTTAATATCTGTATATACTAGTGTAAGTTCGATGATTAATTGCCCTTGATCTTCTTTGTATGGCTCGATGTTTATAATGTACCTATTGCCTACTTGGTTTATATTCTTAATTTCTTTTATATCTTTTAATATTCTTTTTAATTCGTTTAATTTCATTTTTTATAATCTCCTTTAAAAATTTGATTTTAAAGTATTTTGCTGGTACTATATAGATATAGCTATAGAGGTACGTAAAAAGACCTTATAGTTTATAAAGTGCAGTCCAAAGTACTTTATATTGTTTGAGTGTAAGAGTTGCCGCTCTTGCACTCTTTTTTTAATTTTCTGATAAATATTTTTTTAACACCTCGATGATTTCATCGCTTGATTTGCCTTCTTCTTTAAGTTCAAATATTTTGATTAATATTTCTTTTTTAATCTCACTTTTTGCTAATTTTTCAATCAGTTCGTTAGCGTTCATTTCTTGTAATTCCTCCATCAATTTATTATAATCCATTTTGTACCCCTTTTTCCTCGCTGAAAAATTCTTGATATTGCTTATCTATACCACGGCGAACAATTTGCGAGTAATTTAAATAACTTTTTTCGCTTATTTTATCAAGCTTTTTCTTTTCTTTTTCTGTCAACCTTACTTGTAATCGTGTTATTTTTTGGCTATCTATAATTTACCTCCTTGAATTTTCTTGCTTATGTGGTAGATTAATTTTATACAGTGGTGTAAAAGACAAGCAAGAATCTTTTACACCTTTTTGGTTTTTTAGAGGTGGTTAATCCTCTATGGTTTGCTGTAATTCTTTAATGATTTCTTTTACTTCTTTTATTTTTTCTTCTTCATCTTGTTTTGATATGGCATTTTCTAAATTTTTAATAAGTTGCCTCAAAAACCCATTGAATTGCTTGTCAGTCATTCCCATTTGTTCCATGTTTTCTCCTCTCTCTTGCTTATACTCAAGATATGTTTTTCTTATCTTGTGATTACATTATACTACATTGTACACATAGATGTCAAGCCTTAATTTTATTTTCCTTTATGTATAATAAATTACTATATATCAATGCTTTTACACTTATTATCCTTTTCCTGCTCAAAAATAATTTAAAAAATTAATTAAAAATTTTATTTATTTTTTATTGGCTCGCACAAAAAAAGCTCTTATATATAGTAGGGATTAAAGTTTATATACTTTTTGGCTCATAAGTAAAAGATATTAGGTATCGGGCTTATAGGTAAAGGATACAGGGTATCACCTCATAAGGTATATATATAAGCCCTTATATATGGTAGGGTTATAGCCTTATCGTCTTTATAGTCTTTATGGTCTTATATAAAGCCTATCGCTTTATAGGGGGGTACTTATAGCCTGTATAGTATAGTCTTATAGTCTTTATACTCTTATGCTTTTATCGTCTTCTATAGGGTGTATATAGGGTATATGAGGGTATAGGGGTTAGGGTAGATATATGTAGGGTATAGGGGTACTAGGGTATAGGGCAAGAGTATGTATAAGGGTATAGGGGTGTAGGTATGTAGTATATAAAAGATATGTGTATACATAAAGTTATATATAGGTTATACAGTATAAGGATCCTAGGTGGTAGGGTGTATGGCTGTAGGGGCTTAACCTGTTGATGTGGTGCATGTATGAGGATATAAAGATATAAGTATATAGATATAAGTATATAAAAGATACCACGACCACGAGAGCATGAGAGCAAAGACAAGAGGCAAGGGGGTTGGTGGTTTGGTGGATAAGTGTATGCCGTTGTTATAGTAATATATAAGTATAAAGTATATTAATATATAATCGTATATTTGTATATCTATATAAATATATATTATATTAATATTATTTTAATTAATTTTATTTTTTTATTTTTTTTTTAAAATTTTTTATTTTTTTTTATTTTTTTTTTGATCACCCTGTAAAATCCTTAAAAATAAATATTTATAATTATGCATATACCAGTATAAAAATAAAATACCCCCGCCCCCTTTGCAATTCTCACAAACGTTGATATATGAACGGGTTCGGGGACCTTTTCCAATTGCGTGAAAAATTGAGGTCATTTCGGAATTAACGATCCCCTTGATTTCAATATTTATATTCTTACATATTAAATCTATTTCTGTTTGTACCCGTCACAAATCCGTCACAAAAACTATAATATTTTATGATATTTTGTGATAACAGAATTTCTTAAATTATTTAAAAATACTGGTTTTTCAACATTTTATAATTGATGTATAGAAATATGACTACATTGTTTTTTGATGGAAGGAAGATTATATATAATTCTTATAATAGGGGGATTATCCAGTTAGATGAGAATATAAATAATATTGATGAATTGGAAAATACTAAATATGCTGATTATCTATATAAAAAAAGATTTTTAGTAAACGAAAAAGATGATGAAATAAAATTCCTAGTCAATAATATTAATGAAACTATGAATAAAAAATCTTATCAACTTGATATTACAATAATATTAACAAATACATGTAATTTTAGATGCGTGTATTGTTATCAAGATAAAAAAGATACTTTTCTAAGTAGAGATGAAAGTAAGTTAATAATAAATAATATAGAGAAGCTTATAAATGATGGTATTAAGATAATAAATGTACATTATTTTGGTGGGGAACCAGCCCTGAATTTAGGTGAATTATATTATTTACACAAAAATTTTCTAGATCTATCTCAAAAATATAATATTACATATCATAGTCATATAACAACTAATGGATCATTATTAAATAAAAAATTACTCAATAATATTAATTTTGATAAAATACAATTAACTTTTGATGGCGATAAAGAAATCCATGAAAAGTTTAAAGTATCTAATAACTTTGGATATGAGGATCTTTTTAAAAAATAAATCTAATACTAAAGGAATCTGATAGTTTTGTTAGAATTAGATTTAATATATCTAAAGAAAATAAGCTATATTTTGAAAAAGTATTGAAAAACATATTGGAAGTATACCATAAAGATTTAAAAAGACTCAATTTTTATTTCAGCCCATTGAGAAATTTGACAAATACTAATTCTTTTACTGAGCTTAGTCCTGAAGAATTCAGTGATATTGATTGGGATTTAAGAAAAATTTTGACTGAATACGGAATTAAATTAAGTTTCCCTAAAAGATTAAAAACTCCTTGTAAATTTCCCTATAAATTAGCGATATGTACTGGTCCTAGTTTAAAATCATATTATTGCACATCTTCTTTTGACGAAAATGATGATTTCGAAAAATTAATTAGTAAATTTAATAAAATTAATAGAAGTTTACATTTGACTAGGGAATGTATTAATTGTGAAATTTTGCCTTTGTGTTTAAATGCATGTAGGTATTTAGAAAAAAATCAAAGAGGATGTCCTACAGAAAAATTTAAAATAAATCAAATGGTAATATACTTTTTAGAAAATAGAGAAAAATGGATATATTAATTTTGACATTAACAAAAAGGAGTGAATATGAAACAAAAATTATTAACTTTTAAAAAGCAATATCTTTTAGGGATATTTGGTATTGTTTTAGCTACTGTATTTTCTATTTTAGCTAGTTTATTAACTTCTAGAGTTATTGATAATATTTCTAATGATATAAGTAAGTTAAATTATGCTACTTTTATTTTGCTAGCAGCAGTTGTTGTTATTTCTGGACTTTTTAATGCAGTTTTGAAGCAATATTATCCTGTGGGCCTAGGTTGTGATGCTGCAATAGAGGTACAAGAGATTATAACTAAGGATTTACTTAATTCTAGTCAAAAAGTTTATAATGATCGCGAAAAGGGTTATTATATGAATTTGTTGACATCGTCAGCTTTTACATATGGAGACTTGTATACTCAATTTCTGGTTATCTTTATAGGAAATTTGATTTCTGCTATTATACTAGTTGGTGTAGCAATGTATGTGAATATTTATTTTGGGATTGCCTTTTTGCTTTTTATTCCTTTATGTTGGCTAATTACTAGAAAACCTGCCGAAAAGATATCCGATTATCAAAGAAAAGGTCTTGAGACCCAAGATAAGTTTTTAAATCAAACTAAGAAGATTGTCGAGATAAAAAGAGAGATAAATATAGCTAAGGCTGATAATTATTTTTTTGAAAAGTTTAGGGAAAGTATATATTCTTATCTTAATTTTATTAAAAGCTTAAGATTTTATGAAACTTTATCAACCAATGCTCCACAAATATTTACTGCCTTTTTTCAAGTAATTTTATTGGCAGTTTCTGTTAATTTAATTAAGAATGGATCGATAACTATAGGAACGGTTATTATGGTCTATCAACTTTCATCAGTTCTTAAAGAGCCTGTCTATGATTGTGTAGAAGTTTTGACTTATAGGCAAATGCAAAAACCTCATATAGAAAGAATTGAAGATTTTGATGAGCTTTCTAAGGCTAAGTCAGGTTTTGAAGATAATTATATAGAAAATG
The DNA here is from genome assembly GCF_022808955.1 of Anaerococcus sp. AGMB09787. Lineage (GTDB taxonomy): Bacteria > Bacillota > Clostridia > Tissierellales > Peptoniphilaceae > Anaerococcus. Next base: position 61,283 of record NZ_JAKZEY010000052.1, on the reverse strand, counting down.
CTGATAAGGCTGTTATTTTAAAAAATGTAAGCTTATATACAAGCGATAAAAGAGAGAGGAAACTTTTTGATATTGATAGCTTAGAGATAGATAAGGGAAATTTTGTAGTTATAAAGGGAGATAATGGTAGCGGTAAGAGTTTATTAGTAAATTATTTAACTGGATTTTCTGAAAGTAAGAGTGCAGATGGATCTTTTAAAATAGATGCAAAATTTAGGGATGTGGCCTACCAAACATATCCTTTAATTGTAGTAAATGGGGATTTATCTGAAAATATGTTTGGTGAAAAGATGGATGAAAGTCTCCTAGATATTTTAAATATCAATTTTAAAGATAAGCAAATAATAGAAAATCCTATAAACTTAAGTTTTGGAGAGCAACAAAAGATTAATTTACTTAGGGTTTTGTCAAAGGATAAGGATGTTTTGATCTTAGATGAGCCTTATAGTAATCTAGATAGGTTTACTCAAGATAGGCTAAATGAGTATTTAAAATCGATTAAAGGAAATAAAACTATCCTTGCTATAATGCATTCGGATGATCTAGATGAAATTGCTGATAAGATAATTAGAATTAAGGGAGGAAAAATTATTTTCGATAAAATTTAATAGTTAGTCAAGTAATATTATAAGTCAGGCTAATAGTTTAGTTAAGATTAATTTAACTGCTATAAGCTTGGCTTTTTGTGTGTAAATTAATAAGATAGTGGGTAAACTTTAATAAAAGGATAGATTTTTATTAAGATATTTAAAGCACTGAAAATGCTTGACATTTAAGAAAAATTATACTACTATGAAATTAGTAAACAAAACAAGAAATAAATGAACAATTATAAACAAGGAGGACTTATGAAAGTTTATATTTCTTCAGATATGGATGGTCTTAGTTTAAAGGACGCCTTAATAGAGGAATTGGAAAGATTGGATTATGATTATGAGGATTTGACAGAGGAGGATTTTGACTTTGTCGATTCTTCTAAGGCTGTTTGTGAGAAGCTTTTGGAAGTGGACGGAGTTTTGACTACAGGATCTGATGATGCAAGTGTAGGTGTCGTTATTGATAAATATGGTGCAGGAAGCTATATGGCTTGTAGCAAACATAAGGGAATGGTTGCAGCTGAAGTAACTGAGGAGAGAAGCGCCCTTATGACTAAGAGACACAACGGAGCCAGGATTTTGGTTATGGGTAGTGGAATTGTTGGTGAAGAGCTTGCTAAGTCTTGTCTTAGAAGTTTCCTAAGTCATGGCTATGATGGAGGCCGTCACCAAATCAGAATAGATATGCTTAATAAGATGATGTAGGAGGTAGGAATGAAGATAGCATTAGGATGTGACCATATAGTTACAAGTTTAAAGATGGAAGTTAGCGATCATTTAAAATCTAGGGGTTTTGAAGTTGTAGATGTAGGAACTTATGACAATACTAGAACCCACTACCCTATTTTTGGAAAGTTGGTGGGAGAGCTTGTGGCAAGTGGAGAGTGCGACCTAGGAGTTGTTCTTTGCGGTACAGGCGTTGGAATTTCTACAGCTGTAAATAAGGCTTTTGGTACAAGGTGTGCCTTGGTAAGGGACTGCGCTACTGCTCGTTATGCAAAGAGCGATCTCAATGCCAATGTTATAGCCTTTGGTGGTATGATTGTAGGAAGGGACTTGGCCTTTGAGATTATAGATAATTTTATTGATACAGAATATGAAGCAAGTCCTGAGAAGGAAAAGATGATTGAGAAACTTATGGCTATAGAAGAATCCTACAAGGACGATAGGGACTCTCAAGTTCAAAATAGGGAATTCTTTAATGAGTTCTTGGAAAAATGGGACCGAGGAGAATACCACGATTAAGCATCATAGGAAGTAAAGATGTTAAGAGAAAAGCGTCATGAACTTATATTAGACTGGATAGAAGATTATGGCTTTATCCAGGTTAGCAAGTTGAAGGACCTCCTTGGTGTTACTGATATGACAGTAAGGAGGGACCTCCAGGAACTTGAGGATAAGAATCTTTTGGTCAGGGTCCACGGGGGAGCCAAGTCCCTTAATAAAACCCTAGGCCGTGAGTTTTCTAATGATGAGAAGATGCTAAAGAATAAGGATAAGAAGGAGTATATAGCTCAAATTATTGCCAGTAACATCAATGAGGATGAGATTGTATTTTTGGGGGCAGGAACTACTATTGAGTATGTCAGCGAATATCTTGCCAACAAAAAATGTACTATCTATACCAACTCCCTCTATCTCTTTAAGAAGCTTAATAAGATCAAGGGTATCAAGTTGTATTTGATAGGTGGAGAGTTTAGGGAAATTACTGGGGCCTTTGTAGGAAGTCTAGCTATAGACTTTGCCAAGGATGTATCCTTTACCAAGGCCTTTATAGGGGTCAATGGGATTGACCAAGGCAGAGCCTATACCTATAGCGTAGATGAGGGCCTCCTCCAGGCTAGGATCTTGGATAATGCCCAAAAATCATATATAATAGCTGACTCATCTAAGATCGGCCGCAAGGATTTTTATTCTTTTTATAATATAGAAGCTTGCACAGTAATATCGGATAAGGACATATCAGACAAGAATGCTGACCTTATTAGGAAATTTGCCAGACTAATTAACTAGCGAAATTTATAAAAATATTATATAATAATGGTAGTTACCATTATATGAGGATTTAAAATTTTACTATTATAATTATTAAATTTAAGTATAATGGACTTAGAATGATATATTGAGTGTTTCGCTTTAGGAGCAAAGGAGGGTATATGTTTTACAAAGCAAAATATATCGTACTTGAAGATAGGATCTTGGAAGATGCCTATATGGAAGTTGAAAATGGCAAGATAAAAGCTTTTTCAAAAAAAGAGCCTGAGGACTATGAAGACCTTGGAGAAATAATGGCACCAGGGTTGGTTGATACTCACATCCACGGTTACGGTGGAAAGGATATCATGGATTGTGAACCAGGATACTTAAATGAAATATCCAAGGGAATCCTAGAATGTGGTGTAACAAGCTTTTTACCTACAACTCTTACAGATACTGTAGAAAAGTTAGATAAGGCTTGTGAGATTATTGGAAAAGAACATGAAGGTGTAGAGGGAGCTAAGGTAAGGGGAGTCTTCCTAGAAGGCCCATTCTTTACAGAAAAATATAAAGGAGCCCAAAATCCTGGATATATGTCTGACCCAGCTATTGATAAGCTAAAGAGGTGGAAGGACCTTTCTGATGGCCTAGTAAATAAGATTGCTATAGCACCAGAAAGAGATGGTTCTATAGAATTTATCAAAGAAGCCAATGCTATGGGAGTGAAGGTCGCCCTTGGTCACTCAGATGCAAGCTATGATAGGGCAGTAGAAGCAGTTGATGCAGGAGCAAATATCTTTGTTCACGTATATAATGGTATGAGTGGACTCCACCACAGAAATCCTGGTATGGTAGGAGCAGCTATGACTACTGATTCTTATGGGGAATTAATCTGCGATGGCCACCATGTATCACCTAAGGCTGCAGAGATCCTAATGGACCAAAAGGGAAGAGATAAGGTTGCCCTAATCACAGATTGTATGTCAGCAGGTGGTATGCCTGAAGGAGACTACAAACTAGGAGAATTCCCAGTAATTGTAAAAGATGGAACAGCTAGACTTAAAGATGGTGGCTCATTAGCAGGCTCAATCCTAAGACTAAAGGAAGCTGTAAAGAACGTAGTAGACTGGCAAATAGCAGATGTATTTGAAGCTATCCAAATGGCAAGCCTAGTACCTGCCAAATCAGTCGATATAGACGATGTATGTGGTAAACTACACGTAGGTTATGATGCAGACTTTATAATCCTAGATGAAAATCTAGACCTACAAGCAACCTACCTAAATGGTGAAAGGGTATATGGATGATTTTAACAATAACAGCCAATCCTTCAGTTGATATTTCCTATAGACTAGACAAATTCAACATAGACGATGTAACAAGGACTGAGCATGCATCAAAGGATGCAGGTGGTAAGGGAATCCACGTAGGCTTTGTCCTAAAAGAACTAGGAGCTGATGTAATCCACTCAGGTTTTGTCGGAGGAAAACTTGGAGAATATATAGAAGAAGAACTTGGCAAAAAAGGTCAAGATTCAAGATTTGTAAAAATATCCTCCCCTACCCGTAACTGTATAGCAATCCTCCACGAAGGAAACCAAACAGAAATCCTAGAACAAGGTCCAAGCATAAGCGAAGAGGAAGCCAAAAACTTCCTCGACAACATCGGAAAAATTGCTGAAGGATGCCAAGTAATAAATATGTCTGGCTCCCTACCAAAGGGACTAACAAGTGATTTTTATAAGGAAATTATAAAATATGCCAAGGCAAATAACATTTTTGTATCAGTTGATACATCAGGACAAACCCTAAAAGATATCATAGGTGCAGAAGTAAAACCTGACCTAATCAAGCCAAACGAAACAGAGATTGCCCAAGTCTTGGGTAGGGTAATAGGTAAAGAAGAGCTAAAAGATGTCCTAGTCCAAGAACCATTTAAAGATATAAAATATATAATAGTATCTATGGGCAAGGATGGAGCCTTGGTAAAGGCTGGAGATAAGATCTATAACGCAAGCGTTCCAAAGGTCTTGGCAATAAACCCTGTCGGCAGTGGGGACTCATCCCTCGCAGGAGCCCTATACGCAATAGAGCAAGGCAAAGACGACCAAGACATAATAAAAACATCTATGACATGTGGCCTACTCAATGTACTAACAGAAGAAATAGCCCATATAGAAATAGAAAAATTCGATGAATACTACCAACAAATACAAGTAAAGGAGCTATAATATGAAAATCTCACAAGAAAAACTAGAAAACCTAAAGAAGCTAATTAACGAAGACGGAGCAATCGCAGCACTAGCCATTGACCAAAGAGGGTCAATGGAAAAAATGATGACCAAGGCTAATCCTGACCTAAGTAACGTTGAAGGAATCTCAAGATACAAAGAACTAGTATCTAAAGAACTAACACCATTCGCATCATCTATCCTCCTTGACCCAATATACGGAAAAGAAGGAATAGGAGCAAGAGATGAGGGAGCTGGACTTATCCTATCATATGAACAAACAGGTTATGATGAATATGATGAAGGAAGACTACCTAGACTAATCAACTTTATGAGTGGACTTAAAGCTAAAGAAATGGGAGCTAATGCAATCAAGACCCTACTTTATTACGACTGCGATGATGAAGAAGAAATCAACGACATCAAAAAAAGCTGGGTAGAAAGAGTAAGCTACGAATGTGAAGCCCTAGGCCTACCACACTTCCTAGAACTTGTAACCTACGATAGAAACATCGATAGCGAAAAAGGTGCTGAATATGCAAAAGTTAGACCAAGAAAGGTAAACGAAGCAATTAGAGTATTCTCAGATCCAAGATACAAGGTAGACGTACTAAAGGTAGAAACACCAACCAACATGAACTTTGTAGAAGGAATTGGAACAGAAGAACCAGTTTACTCAAGAGAAGAAGCTAAAAAATACTTCAAAGAACAAGCAGAAGCAACCAACCTACCATTCATCTTCTTATCAGGTGGAGTAACAGCAGAAATCTTCCAAGAAACCCTAAAACTTGCCAAAGAAGCAGGATCAAACTTCAACGGCGTTCTATGTGGTAGAGCAACATGGAAAGATAGCGTAGATATCTACGGTAAGAGCGAAGAAGAAGCTATTGAATGGCTAAAGACACAAGGAAAAGAGAATATCGAAAACCTAAACGCTGTACTAAAAGAAACAGCTTGCTCAGTATTTGATAAAATCGAAGAATAATAAAAAAATGTTGCCGGGGAAAGATAAATCCCCGGTTTTTTTGTCCCCAAAAATTTATGGCACTTGAATAAATATAATAAAATCTTGTATGAGTTCTGAAAATTCAACTTTCCCAAAAGACTCCAATTACCTAAAAAAACCTTAAGCCAAAATAATTTAATATCAAGACACCATAGCAAAGAGACAAGGGATAAGTAGGTAAGGGAGCCTTAAGTTTAAAAAAATAAGACCTAGTTTGCCTTCGTAATCAAAATCGTTTTTATATCTTAAAAACTTATACACAGATAAGTGAATTTTTAAAGTCCGATACCAAACCTTAGCCAACAAAATACAACACATAAAAGGAAATGTTTGTAAAAATATCTATATAGAACTATCGACATAATCGTTTTCTTAAGTGTTATGAATATAAGAGGATACTCTAATATCTGGGCAATTATATTATGATTCTCAATTAGGAGGAAATATGAATATGAATTTTAAACCATTCGAAAATATGTTTAAGGCTAATCGAGAAATGATGGAGGCTTGGAAGAGTTTTATTCCAAATCCTGATAAGGGAAGTGATGCTAAGAAAGAAAATTCATACTCTGAAGATTTCGTAAATTATCAAAAGACTTTTTTTGAAAATTGGAATGAAATGGCCATTAAGTGAATGAATTTTGAAGGAAGTAAGAAGGGCACCTTTAATGGAGGAGATTATTTTGATACAATGAAGAACTCTTACGGTATCTGGACAAATTACTTTAATAATTTTAACCCTTACTAAGCTATGAACTTTATGGATCCAAGTAACTATCAGTTTTTTATGAAGATGTTTAATGGAGGTAATCTCTATAATTCCTTGTATCAGAACTGGGAGGCTTTTAATAAAAATATAGCTAAACCATTTACCGAGAATTATGAAGTAGAATTAAATAAGCATGTAGATTTTTATAATAAGATGTTCATGGAGAACTATATTCCTCTAATGACAGTAGAAGTTCAAGGATTCCTAAGATTACCAATTCTTGTTTTAATACTTACCTAAATACTATAAGCGACTTATTAGGTCTATGAGGCAAGGTTATCGTGATATGGAGGCTATACTAACTGACTCTATGAAGTTCTCTTATTCTATTAGGATCTGGAAGGATACCTATAACAAGACCTTCGCTCTCTTGGTAAAGAGTCCTGTAGTGGAAGCTTCTAAGGAGATTGTAGAGCAAAATAATAGGGCAGTAGATGCCATGGTCGATATGATGATAGCCATGTCAGATTTCTTGGCTGATAGTATGGGAGTTGCCTTCTCAAGGTCTCAAGAGATTTTTGAAGACTACTTTGAAAAGCTTAAAAATGGCGAAGTAGAGTCCATGTCCTTTAATGATTTCTACAAGATGTGGTCAAGCAATATAGAAGGAGCTATGGAAAAATATTTCTTTAGTGATGAGTTATCTGAACTAATAGCTAGGGCTACAGACAGCACTATGGTATTTAAGGTTGAGTTTGACAAAGTGGTAGAAAAGGTCTTGGAAGAATCACCAATTGTTACCAAAAATGATTAAATTGTATGATTGATGGGAGTATTGTTTTTTTAGAGTTTAGCTTATATTTCCCTTAAAGGTTGACATTGTTTGTAACTAATGTACGATAATAATAATTTATATTATTGCATAATATAAAAATGAATATGAGGAGTATTTATGGAAAATGAGAAAAAAGGACCTGGTAAGAGCAAAGTTATTATGAGCAATGCCGTCATTGTTCTCATGCTTATGGTTCACGCTTTTATTATGTCCATCATAAGTCTTTTGATGGGGATGGCAATTGATTCAGCTGAAAAGGGCTTGATTGATAAATTTTTTATGTTTATCCTTATAAGTCTTATTTTGGTTGTTGTTCGTTTTTTGGCCCAGACTTTAGCTTATAGGTTAATTTTTAGAATTTGTTGTGATAAGTTATTGGAAGTTAAGGATAAGTTATTTAGGAAAGACCTTATTAAAGACGGATGGAAGAATGTAGACTATAGTACTAATTTGGAAATAATTTATGCTAACCGTTATTTTACAATCTATACTTCTATTGATAATGTAATTACCTTATTTTTTGCAATATTTACTTTATTTAGTATTGATTGGAGAGCTGTTATTATCGGTGTTTTGGGAGCCTTAATCCCTATCTTATCACCTATCTTAACCCAAGGTAAGATCCGTAAGAATTCCTTGGACTATGCTGCTAAGTCCCAAATCTTCCAAAGATTTTCTTTTGATCATTTGAATATAAAGGATGAGATAAACCGTTATAATGTAGAAGATGAGGTGTATGATAAATACCGCAAGCACAGTGCAGTTCAAGAAGATGCTCGTTTTAAATTCGAGAATATCCTCTACTTTGCTACAATTTTAAGTTCTGGCTTGGGGACCTTGTCTATATTAATAGTGCTTTTATTTGCAGGCATCTTGGTATCACGTGGTATCTTGACAGTTGGTATGATAGTATCTGTTATGCAGTTAACATCAAGCCTAGTAGCGCCAATTGTTCAATTATCAAATATCAAGTCTACCTATGAGTCATCAAGACCTATCTTTAATTCCTTTAAGTTTGGTGAAGAGTATGAATTTAAGGACCCTGTTAAACTAGAAGATGGAGACTTGGAACTAAAGGATATTCATTTCTCATATCCTGATGGAGAAGAATTGTTTGATGGTTTCTCCAAGAAGTTTGAAAAGGGCAAGAAGTACCTAATCCAAGGTCAATCAGGTCGTGGTAAGTCAACCCTTGCATCTATCATAGCTGGAGAATTGAAGCCAAGCGAGGGTGCTATCTACTTTAATGGCCAAGATATTTATAATAAAGATATCAAGTCTTCAAACATAGGTTATCAAAACCAAGTAAATAAGATTTTTACTGGAAGCTTATTTGACAATATAGACTTCTACCGTAGCTATGACCCAGAAGCTGTTAAAAATATGCATGATAATGTTAATTTGAAGCCAGCCTTGGATAAGATAGTTGAGCCAAACTTAGGTCTATCTGGTGGAGAAAAAACCCTAGTAGCCTTATCAAGAGCCTTGCTGGAAGTTAGGGATGTCATGATATTCGATGAGCCAACAACTGGTCTTAATGATGAATTATCAGAAGCTATAACTGAGAAAATTTTGAGCCTACCATCAACTGTTATAGTTATATCTCATATTAGCGATATCAACTTCTCTAATAAGTTTGATGAGGTTATCACCCTATAAAATTAAATAAAATAGTTAATATCAAATATAAATGGAGCCTAGGCGAAAGTGCTAGTAGGCTCCGTTTTTTTCTTTGTTTGCAATTGTTAGCAAAATCCCCGTTACTTATAGCTTATTTATGGGATTCTTAAATAAGATATGAGTGGGTCTAATAAATATACCCTCCGATACTTAGAAGGGAGGACATACTTTTGATTAATATGGTGCATTTATTGGCTCTGCACCGAGTTTTTTGACTTGTTTTCTTAGTAGATCACTTAGCTTAGGAAGGATTATTACCAAGACTATGGTATGGAAAACTAAGTTAAAGGCCATAGTTGGTATCCTGAGTACAAATTGTGCCATAAAGGGATTGCCTGTAAGTTGGCTTGTCCACAAGGTGTTCAAAAATAGGCTCGTTATTAGCGAGTTGGATATAGTAGCCATAATTATATTTGGTCTGGTTATATCCTTCCTATACAAGAAGAATGTGTATATAAGGGCTGCTGATATCTTGGTTGTTACAAAGGGTAGGTAAAAACCTCCTGCTGTTGGGAATAGGCCGTTTGATACAAAGTCGATAATTATTGATGCAATAACCGATAATGATGGGCTAAAGATTGAGCACATAGCGGCTGTTACGATAAAGCCCAGGCCAATCTTTCTCGAAACTGTAGTGATAGAAAAAAATTTGGATACTACAATTGACAATGCTATAAAAAATGATAGCAAAATTAGGGTACGGGTGTTCTTTAAACTTTTCATATTATTTCCTCCTTATCCGGGTAGATGGCCATCAAAGGAAATTATGATAGCGGATGCGGGCTAAGATCTTCGTCTAGAAACAACATCCCATTTTCTAGCACTTAACGCCTTAGTCCTACTCTACCTGATAGTATTTATTATATTTCTAATTCTAAAATTATAAAGGGGAAAATTGATGGATTAAATATTTTCAAATTATTTGAGGTTTGGGTCTTTTATTTGTAAATTTAGCCTTTGACTAGGGTTAAATTCGGGTAAGATAGAATTAAGAAAAGCTTTTTTTCTGAGAAGATAATATTTGGTTTACGTAAATAAATTTTATTTCTGCTGAAAGCTATTTCATAAAAATTTTAGAAATACTTAGAAATTTTAATTATATTTACAAAATAAAATATTGTTGACAAAAATCTTTTTTTAATTTATAATTTAGTTAGTAGATAAGAATGAAGGAGGATTATATGCTTTTCAAAACTACAGAAGAACATGAAGCCTTACGTAAAAGAGTAAGAGCATTCGCAGAAGAAAAAGTTAAACCAAGAGCCTTTGATTTAGATCAAAATAATGAATTCCCTGATGATTTAGTTAAAGAAATGGGTGAACTAGGCTTTATGGGAATACCTTATCCTAAAGAATATGGTGGAGCAGGTCTAGACGTTATCTCTTATGCAATCGTTGTTGAAGAACTTTCAAGAGTTGATGGCGGTGTCGGAGTTATTTGTTCAGCCCACACTTCACTTGGTTCATGGCCAATATTTGCTTTTGGTACAGAAGAACAAAAACAAAAATACCTTGTTCCATTAGCAAAGGGAGAAAAGATTGGTGCATTTGGTCTTACAGAAGAAAATGCAGGATCTGATGCAGGTGGAACTGAAACAACAGCTGTCCTTGATGGCGACCACTACATCCTAAACGGCAAGAAGATATTTATAACAAACGCTCCTAAGGCTGATACATACGTTGTAATGGCAGTTACAACACCAGGTATTGGTACTCATGGTATATCAGCATTTATAGTTGAGAAGGATTTTGAGGGCTTTAGTTTTTCAGATCATTATGACAAATTAGGTATTAGGTCTTCATCAACAGCGGAACTTCATTTTGACAATGTTAAGGTTCCAAAGGAAAACCTACTTGGCAAGGAAGGTCAAGGATTTAAGATAGCTATGGCTACCCTTGATGGTGGTAGAATTGGTATAGCATCTCAAGCCCTAGGTATAGGTCAAGGTGCCTATGAATCAGCCCTCGCTTATGCAAAGGAGCGTGAGCAATTCGGTATGCCTATTGCCCATCTTCAAAGAAATACTTTCAAACTTGCAGATATGGCAACATATCTAAGAGGTGCTAGACTTATGATTTATTCAGCAGCAGAACTTAAAGAACACCACGAAAGATACAGTGCAGAGGCTGCTATGGCTAAGCAAGTTGCATCTGACCTTGCAATGAAGATCACCACAGAAGCTATCCAATTATACGGTGGTTCTGGTTATATCAAGGGTGTTGATGTTGAGAGATTCTTCAGAGATGCTAAGATTACACAAATATATGAAGGTACCAATGAAATCATGAGAGTTGTAGTTGGATCTAATACAGTAGGTAAGGCACCAAAGATGAAGGCTGTTGGATCAAAAAAGCAAGCAGGTCCTATAGCTGGAGTTCGTAAGGGAGAAATCTATACAGGAGATCCTAAAGAAGCTGTAAAAAAGTTGGTAGAAAACTTAAAAAAGGACGGATACGACTTCACAGTAGGTGTCGATCCAAACACTCCAATTCCTGATGCTCAAAGGGTAGTAGTAGCAGGTCGTGGTATTGGTGAAAAAGAAAATATGAAATATATCGAAGAGCTTGCTTATCAAGCAGGAGCTGCTATTTCATCATCAAGGCCAGTAGCTGAAACCCTAAAATACATTCCACTAGATAGGTATATTGGAATGAGTGGACAAAGCTTTAAGGGTAACCTCTACATCGGAGTCGGCGTATCAGGAGCAGGCCAACACTTAAAGGGCATGAAGGATGCATCAACTATAGTTGCCATCAACAACAATGCCAACGCTCCAATCTTTAACAATGCAGACTATGGTATAGTTGGAGACTTCAAGGAAGTCCTACCTCTACTAATAGAAGAACTTGACAATGGAGAGGAGAAAAAACCTGCTCCACCTATGAAAAAAATCAAAAGATCAAAACCAAGAAAAATGGCACCTAAAGAAGATGTTTATTTGGATTTGGGATCAGGTTATGAATATGACCCAGAAGTAGGAGATCCAAGCCAAGGAATCGAACCTGGAACACCATTTGATAAACTACCAGATGCTTGGGTAAGCCCTGTTTCAGGTGAAGCTAAAGAAGAATTCATCAAATTAGAATTCCCTGAAGATAGAAAGTAGGAGGATTATATGTATACAGTTAGAAATATAACAGAAGATTTATATTATGTAGGTGGGGACGACAGAAGACTTGCCCTATTTGAAAATATTTTTCCTATTCCTCAAGGGGTATCCTACAACTCATACCTATTGATGGATGAAAAAACAGTACTAATCGATACAGTTGACTGGTCTATAGCTAGAGAATATATGAGCAATGTAGAGTATGTCCTTGATGGAAGAGATCTAGACTACTTGCTTATTAACCACATGGAACCTGACCACTGTGCAGCTATAGGACTTATGCTAAGCAAGTATCCAAATGCTACCCTAATCGCATCAGAAAAGGCTATTCTCTTCATGAGACAATTTGGCTTTGATGTTGATGATAGGTATATAGAAGTCAAAGAAGGCGATACAATGAACTTTGGTAAACATACACTAGCCTTCGTTGAAGCACCTATGGTTCACTGGCCAGAAGTTCTTATGACCTATGATACAAAAGATAAGGTACTCTTCTCAGCTGATGCCTTCGGATCCTTTATAGCAAATAACGGAAGACTCTTTGCTGATGAAGTAAATTGGGACAGGGACTACCTAGACGAAGCTCGTAGATACTATACAAACATAGTTGGTAAGTATGGAACCTTTGTTCAAAAGGCCCTAGAAAAAGCTGGTGGACTTGATATTGCCTATATTTGCCCACTTCACGGACTTGTATGGAGAGAAGACATTGGTTATTTATTAGATAAATATATCCACTGGGCAACCTACGAACCTGAAGAAGAAGGGGTACTAATTGCCTATGCATCAATGTATGGTAATACAGAATATGCAGCTCAAACCCTAGCCAATAAACTATGCCAAGCTGGAATAACAAACATATCCCTTAGAGATGTATCTAGTACAGATGTATCAGTTCTAATTGCAGAAACTTTTAAATATTCAAATCTTGTGCTTGCATCAGTCACCTACAACCTAAACATCTATCCAAAGATGAAGGACTTCCTAAACGATATGGCTGCCCTAAATGTTCAAAATAGGGGAGTATCTATCATAGGAAATGGTACCTGGGCTCCACAAGCTGCAGAAAAAATGGAAAAATTCCTAGACGAAGAAATGAGACTTATGGATGTCCTTCCAGAAGGTCTTGACATAGTATCAAGCTTAAAACCAAGCAAGGAAGCAGATGTTGATGCTATAGTTGAAGGAATCAAAGACAATATGAAGAAACGTAGAGAAGAAAAAGCAAAAGCTAAATCTCAAAAATCTGGAACTAAAAAATAGAAGATATAGTTTTAAATATTAAAATAAAACTAATGGTTTACCAATAGAGTTTGAAATACAACCAGAGTTAGACTAAAACTAACTTTGGTGGTATTTTTTTAAAAATATCAGAGCTAATAAATTTTAATAATCACTGTAGTATAGGTATTTGGGTATAAGATTAATGAATATATTTGTTGGTGTTAAAAGCTTAGCGACTTAGGTGATAAATAGTATCGATAATGCCCTTTAGATTTCTATAGGAAAATATAGAGGAAAATTTTTCAGATAGAAATAATTTATCATCTTACTCTTGTTATTTTTTATTAGAAGGTGATTTTATGAAATTAATTCGTCATGTTCATGCTTGTGTAGAATTTGTAAAGGATGGAAAGCATATTTTTATAGATCCTGGAGAGTTTGGACTACCAGATAACTTACAAGAAGCATCTGCAATACTTATAACACATGATCATTTTGACCATGTAAGTATTTCAGATGTTAAGAAGTGTTATGAAAATAATAAAAATCTTAAAATATATGGGACTAAATCCTTTGCTAATAAGGTAGATTTCCCAGTAATAAGTCCTCAAAGTGGAGATATATTTGATCTAGATGGATTTAAAATACAGGCTATTAAAAATTATCAAGATATAGCAAATTTAAATGATCCTCCTATTGAAAATATAGGATATATTATAGACGATAAAGTGCTTCATCCAGGGGATTGTCTCCCAAAGATAAAAAATATTGACACGATCCTATTACCTTTGGCAGCTCCTTGGGCAAAAACTATCGATATTCAGAAATATTTAAGAGAATATAGGCCGAAAGTAGTTTTGCCAATACATGATTTAATATTAAATGAGCTTGGTGTAAATTTTAAATTAAAAAATATGGAAGAATTATCAAAAGAAGTTGAGGCTAGTTTCTATCCCTTAAAAGTTGGCGATAGTATTGATATCTAGATGATCTAAATAAAAGTTAATAAAGATTTAGTTATAATATCAAACTTAAATTAAACTTACCCCTAAGTTAGTTTTATCTAGCTTTGGGGTAAGTTTATGATTAATTAAATTTAATTATAGGGCTTTTTGCTTTGACTCTAGATTCTCACTTTCTTTTGTAGTATCTAAGATCTTTACACAAAGGATTGCTATAATTACAACTATTAGGCTTGGTAATAGCCAGTATAGACCTTCTTCATAAAGAGGAAGGGCTGATATAACTTTACTTATAAATCCTAAGTTAAAGCTTTTAGATAAAACTTGTAATATAGGTAGGACAACCGAAACAAATCCTGCTAATTTGTAGGCTAGAGGTGGATATTTAACATAATCATGACTTATACCCATCACTATTAAAACCAAGGCTACAGGATAGATTATACCTAATAATGGTACAGAAAATTCTAATAACTTATTTAGTCCGAAGTTTGCCATTAAAAATGAAAATAAAGTCCAAATAGATACCCAAGCCTCATAAGATAGTCTATGGTTAAATAAACTTTCAAAGTATTCTCCACCGCTAGTTATAAGGCCTACACAAGTTGTAAGACAAGCTAGAGTAAATATAGCCGCAAGTAATATTATTCCAAAATTACCAAAAACTGCATAGACTGACTTTGTTAAGATTTCTGCTCCATTTACTGCTCTAACAAATTTGCTAGACCCTATAGCACCTATACTTGTAAGCATAGCATATACTAAAAATAAGACAGAACCTGCGAGAGCACCTGCTTTTATACTGTATTTGGTAAGCTCGTTTTTATCTTTTATGCCAAATCTTTTTAATGCTTGAGCTATTACAAAACCAAAGTTTAAGGCTGCTACAGCATCCATAGTATCATATCCAGCTAAAAATCCCTTAAGTAGAGTATTTTGTTCATAGCCTTGGGTAGGTGCGGCTATATTTTTATCCATATTCATAACCTTTATAAACATTATAAGTATCATAACTAACAAGGTAGGTGTTAGATATTTTCCTACTCTCTTTACCAATTTATTAGGTTTAAAACATATAAGCAAGGCTAGGCTAAAAAATATAAGGGTATAAATAAATCTTGCCAAATTAATATTAAATCCTTCTGGCACATAAGGGGCAATAGCCATTTCAAAAGGCACTGAACCTGCTCTAGGTATTCCAAGTCCAGGGCCTATGGATAGGTAGATTGCTGTAGTAAATACTACAGAAAATATAGCTCCAACCCTATTAGATAAGTTGGTTAAACCTTCTGTTTTTCCTACAACTATAGATCCTAAAACAGGAAATATTACCGCTGTAATAGAAAAACCTAAAAGAGCGACTAAACTAGCAGATCCTGCTTGATTTCCCAAAAGTGGAGGGAAAATTAAATTTCCAGCTCCAAAAAACAATCCAAATAACATAACTGATATTTGCAAAAACTCACTTCTACTTAATTTTTTCATACTTCCTCCTAATAAATTTTCATAATTTTATATATAAAAAAGTCCCTTGCCTAAAAATAGACAAAGGACGAAAATTCCGCGGTACCACCTTTTATTCTTATTATAAAAATAAGCTCTCTAGCATCTAGCAATGCTGGGTTTTGATAACGCCAACCACGGCGACAGACCCTACTATAATTCAGGTTTGCAAAAGAAAAATGATCTTCAGTTTTATCCTAAAGATTGGCTCTCACCTACTCCCAACTCTCTGTGCTTATCAGATAAACCTACTGTTTTTTCATAAATTTTTATAAATAAAACTATTGTTAGCATAAGCATACATTAATTGTTATAATATGTCAAGTAATAATTTAAAATTAGTAAAAAGATTTTTAATAATTTTTATAAGCTGATAAGGGGTATCAATTAGTAAGGAGGATATATGTTTTATCAAGATTATAAAATAGGTCAAGTTTTTGATAAGGAAATAGAAGATGTAGTTTTAAGTGAAGAGGAAATTATAGCTAATGCAAGAGTATTTGATCCAAGACCAATTCATATTGATAGGAAAGCTGCAAAAAATAGCCGCTTTGGATCGATAATATCATCTGGCTTATATTCAGCCATGGCCTTTTGGGGATCTTGGGTTAGGACAGGTATAGATATGGATGGAATTATAGCAGGAGTTGAGGTTAAATCTTGTAAGTGGCTTAGTCCAGTTCTTCCAGATGTAAGCTATAAGATAAGTGTAGAAATAGTAGATAAAAAGTTAAGATCTTCTGGCAAAGATGGAATAGTTACTTTTAATATGAAGGCAAAGGATAAAGAGGGAAATCTTGTACTAGATTTTATAGTTGATGGACTGGTAGCCAAAAGCTAAGCAAATCTTTATTTAAATTTTGCAAATATATAAAAATTTGCACAAGTATTTACATTTTTAAAAACTAATAAATTTAAAGGCTTTAAATAATTCGGTACTCGTTGACAAAAAACTTTTTACATTATATAATAAAAGTCCCGAGAGATAGGATATGCTAGATAAAAAATCATTTGCTAGCTTATAAATCTGACCTACTCTCACGCCTTGAAAAAGGTTTACATGAAAAGGAGTACATATGAAAAGTATTAAGAAAATTGGTTTAATACCAAGAATGATTTTAGGTATTGTTGTAGGTATCTTAGTTGGCTTATATTTGCCAGAAGGTATAGTTAGGATACCTATAACATTTTCAGAGATTTTTGGTTCTTTCCTAAATTTCATAATTCCACTTATGATTTTAGCTTTTGTAACAAAGGGTATAGCAGATTTAGGAGAAGGAGCTGGTAGACTTTTAGCTATAACAGTATTTTTAGCCTACTTATCAACTTTAATAGGTGGATCCTTGTCTTATTTTATGGCAAGTGCTATATTCCCAAACTTTATTTCACCTGATCAAGTTGAAGCTATCAAAACCTCAGATGCTAATAAGTTAAGTGCGTATTTTGAAGTTCCAATAGAACCATTCTTTGATGTAACAAGTGCGATTATCTTTGCCTTTATGATGGGTATATGTATATCATGGCTTAGAAAAACAAGCCAAGGAGATATCCTTTATAAGGCTGTTACAGAATTTAATACAATTATAACTAAGGTTTTAGCCACAGCTATCGTACCTTTCCTTCCATTTTTTATTTTAGGAAACTTTGCTAATATGGCTTACCAAGGATCAGTATTTGCAGTTCTTTCAATATTCTGGAAGATTTTCATTTGCATTATCGGTCTACATTTATTGTATACATCAGCTTTATTTATAATAGCAGGTTCATATACTGGAAAAAATCCTTTAGCTATGCTTAAAAATCAAGTAAGAGGATATTTTACAGCGGTAGGAACTCAATCTTCTGCGGCTACAATTCCTGTAAATTTAGAGTGTGCAAAAAGTAATGGTGTAAGTAGAGAAATATCAGAATTTGTTATACCTTTGGGAGCAACAGTTCATATGCCTGGCTCTATGATTACAATTACAGCTTGTACATTTACAATCCTAACTATGTATAATATGGATCACTCTTTTAGTCTTATCCTAAGACTTATAATGATTTTAGGGGTAGCAATGGTTGCAGCACCAGGAGCTCCAGGAGGAGCTGTTATGTCTGCCCTACCTTTCTTACCAGTAGTAGGAATTTCTCCAGAATCAACTATGGCATCACTTTTGATAAGCCTATATCTAACCCAAGATTCATTTGGTACAGCTGCCAATATATCAGGAGATACAGCTCTTGCAGTTGCCGTTGATAAGATCTATAATAAAATAATCCTAGGCAAAAAAGACTGGACACCTGGCGAGGTTGTAAAGAAATAAGAGAATTAAAAAGGAGGAGTTATGACAGTAAATGTTTCTCTTTTTGACATAATAGGTCCTAATATGGTAGGACCATCGAGTTCCCATACAGCAGGAGCGTGTAAAATCGCCCATACAGCAAGAAGGATGGTCGATAGGAACTTTAATGAAGTAATATTCTACCTCCATGGCTCCTTTGCCAAGACCTACAAGGGTCATGGTACCAATAGGGCCTTGGTTGGAGGAGTCTTAGGATTTGATCCAGAAGACGAAAGAATAATAAATTCCTTTGACTACGCAGATGAAGCAGGAATAAAATATAGCTTTGTTGAAACAGACCTTGGAGATGTTCATCCAAATACTGTAAAAATTGTCTTCAAATATCCAAATAGGTCAGCCCTGTCCGTTCAAGGATCATCCATAGGTGGGGGATCCATAGTAATTACAAAGATAAATGGCAACTCTATAGAATTTAAGGCAAACAAACCAACCTTGTTTATGTCTTATGGAGAACAAAAGGGAGTTATAGCCTTTGTATCTGGAGTCCTACTAGACAATGGCTATAATATAAACACCATGAAAACCATCAAAGAAAATGACAATGTAATGCTAGTCTGTGAATTAGATGAACCATTGACAGATGAAGCCTTAGAAACAATTAGAAATGGTAAAGACTTTACCTTTATCAAATATATAGGAGTTTAATATGAAAACTACTATGAAACTACTAAAAGAAAGATGTCGAGAAGAGGGAATCGAACTTTGGGAGCTTGCCCTAAAAGACGAGCTTGCCATAGGCGATAGGAGTGAAGAAGAAATCTGGGATAGACTACAAAGAACCCTAGATGTAATGAGAAACTCAGCCAAGGCAGCACTCGAAACAGAAGTAAGATCGGTTACAGGCATGACTGGGGGCAATGCCAAGTCCATGCACGATTACTTCTTGAAGGGCGAATCAATACTTGGAGAAATTCCGTCAATAGCTATGGCTATGGCCCTATCAACATCAGAAATAAATGCTGCCATGGGAATAATAGCTGCAGCACCAACTGCAGGATCATCTGGTATCCTTCCAGCAAGCCTAATGACCATGGCCTACAAGTACCACTACAGCGACGAGGAACTCAAAAAAGCCCTCCTAGTAGCAAGTGCTATAGGTCAAGTAATCTTTGACAATGCGACCTTTGCAGGTGCTGAGGGAGGATGTCAGGCAGAAACAGGATCAGCAGCAGCTATGGCTGCGGCAGCAGTAGTCTACCTCAGGGGTTATGACATAGACATTCAAGAAAATGCTGCAACAGCAGCCATTCTCAACATCCTAGGACTTGTCTGTGACCCTATAGGGGGCATGGTAGAATTCCCTTGTAATATTAGAAATGCCAACGGAGTCATGAATGCCCTTGCCAGTGCCGATATGGCCATGGCCCATGTAAAAATGGTAGTAAGCTTTGATGAGGCGGTAGATGCTCTAAAGAGAGTAGGAGATTCTTTGCCGGAAAGACTTAGAGAAACAGGAGAAGGCGGCATAGCTGTTTGTCCTTCAGCCCTCAAACTAAAGGCAAAATATATAGACAAAGAAGACTAAAATATAGTCCATGGGTTTCCTGTGGACTATTTTTTAAATTCCCATATAATAAACAAAAAAGGGGAAAACAATGAAAGCACTAATAAACGTTGACTACACCTATGACTTTGTGGCAGAAGATGGGGCCTTGACAGCAGGAGAACCAGCCCAAGACATTGAAGAAGAAATCGTAAAAATCACAAAAGAAATGCACGATGAGGGAGACTATATAGTATTTGCCATAGACGATCACAAAGCGGGCGATGAGTTTCACCCAGAAACCAAACTATTTCCAGCTCACAACATCCACAAGACAGAGGGCCAAGACCTCTACGGAAGACTCCTTGACTACTACAAGGAAATAGAAAATGACGACAATGTCCACTATTACTACAAGACCAGATACTCAGCCTTTGCAGGGACTGACCTTGACCTAAGACTAAGGGAAAGAGATATAAAAGAAGTCCACCTAGTAGGAGTTTGCACAGATATATGCATCCTCCACACAGCAGTAGATGCCTACAACCTAGGCTATGACATAGTCATCCATGAGAAGGCCGTAGCATCCTTCAACCAGGCAGGCCATGATTTTGCCCTAGAGCATTTCAAAAACTCCCTAGGAGCAAGAATCGTATAAAAAATATACTCTCGCAAGCCACAAGGGATATTGCGAGAGTTTTTTCTTAGAAAGTAACTTCATCCAAGTTTTTATAAACATAAAAGGGTGCTACTAGCAAGCCAAGTATGTCATATGACCAAAACAAAAGCCAACTAGAGGAACTTTTCTTGTTATGGGCTATTATATAGGCTGGGTAGGAAAAAGGAATTGTTATTGTAGCCCAAATCCTTAAAAATAAAACTAGGTACTTGTTTATATTGAGTTCACCAACCACAATATTAAATCCTACTATTAGGAAAATAACAACTAGCCAAAGACCTATGATTACTATATAGTCAAGGACTGTTTTCGGCTTACCGAGTCCTTGGTATAATAAGGTCATAAGGAGTTTTTAAAATTTATTCATATATATTTCCTTTCTTTATATTATCCTATAATTTAATTTCCGAAAAGGTTTACAAAAAAGTCGGGTTTGGTTATTGTGATAATGTACAAAAAGCAAAATAACCATATAAGTACAACGGATATGCTAATCTTTTTATCTTTGTCAAGCCAAGTTACCAAAGCAAGGGCTAGCGTTGATACTATATTAAAAATATACGTTGCTGGTGATGGGCTATTGTAATGAAAATAGATTTCAAAAGGTATCAAAAGTACAAATAAAACCTGATAAACTTTTAAATCGGTATTTTTCATAAAACCCTCCTCAATACTTTATTTATTTCCCTGTTATTATTATATAATCATAGGAAAATGTTTTTGTCAGTGATTTTAACTGTAATAAAGGATTGTTTTGCTTATTAGATAAGCTGTAATTAAAATTCTTAGATTATAGGGTAATCTCTAAATAATAATATAATTGTCAAAATAATATTTAGAGAACAGATAATGCAGACTAAAGCAAAATCCAAATTTAATTTTTTGCCATCTTCCAGGTAGGCCATTACTATAAGTCCTAAGCTTGCAAGGATATTAAACACTTCTCCTACAAGGGACTGATGGTAGTGAAAGTAGATACCTAAAGGAAGCATTATTAGAAATATAATCTCATAAACCTTTAATTTTTTATATTTTTTTCTTCTATTATCATCCATAAGACCATCCCTCCATTAATTCTTCTTATTTTTATGCTTAGGGAAAATATTTAAATATAAATTTTCCCATCAAAACAAATTTTGTTTTCTATACTTTGACAAGTTGCACCTAGTGTTGTTAAATATCAAAGAGTAGAAAGTTCAACCCTACAGACCATGGATTCGCCATCGAGCATTTCAAAACTCCCTAGGAATTATATAAAAAGAAACTCTCGCAAGCCACAGGGAATATTGCGAGAGTTTTTTCTTAGAAAGTAACTTCATCCAAGTTTTTGTAAACATAAATAGGTGCTATAAACATACCTATTATACTTTTAAAACGAAATAAATACCATGTGCCAGGTAGTTTTTTATTTGTAGCTATACTCCAAGCTGGGAATACAAAAGGAATTGTTACTGTAGCCCAAATCCTTAAAAATAAAATTATATACTTGTTTATATTGAGTTCACCGAAGACAATATTAAATCCTACTATTAGGAAAATAACAACTGCCCAACCAATTAGGGTAGCGACATAACCAAAAGCATCATCAGGCTTTTCAGCTTTTTGATATATTAAGGTCATAAGTAGTTTTTTAAATTTATTCAAATCTAAAATTCACCTCTACAATTATATATACTAAGTGCGATAGATGCTCCCTTAACAATAAGATTTAAGTCATCAACGCTTTTTCCAAGAGCCTTTGCTGCAACAGATATTATCAAATCAGCAGCTTCTCCCCAAGCTTTGTCTGCTATAAAGTCTTGTAAT
The DNA here is from genome assembly GCF_022808955.1 of Anaerococcus sp. AGMB09787. Classification (GTDB taxonomy): domain Bacteria; phylum Bacillota; class Clostridia; order Tissierellales; family Peptoniphilaceae; genus Anaerococcus. The sequence continues at coordinate 39,141 of NZ_JAKZEY010000052.1, read as the reverse complement.
GCTTGTAGTAAATCTCCGGTAAATAAGTCCGCAATCCAACCATATTGATCACTAACTACACAAACTATGCCGTCTTTTACACTTCTATCTTGTCTTGATAAGTATATTTCATAGATTTGCTCAGCGTCTTTATCGCCTTTGGCAATTTGCTCTTTAAGTAAGTCAACGTTTTTTATTATGTAATAGCCATTTTCATCCAAATAACCTATTTTATCGAAGTATAATTCTAATTCATCAGCTAATCTCTTTGTAGCTTTTTCTAATTCTTGCTCACTTATTGTTTCGTTATTCACATTTTCTTTTGATGCTAATACAGGTTGAGCCACAAAAGGGAAAACCATAGCAAAAGTCATCATCACTGCAAAAATTTTAATTTTAAATTGTTTTAAATTCTTCATAAAATCCTCCTAAATTATTTGATTTATTCCCTGTTAATAGTTATATACCCGTATGAAAATGTTTTAAACAATTGTTTGTGGTATAACCAAGATTCAAATATACTTTGACAAGTTGGCTTTTGTATTGTTAAATATTAAGGCGAATATAAATAGGAGATGTGTATGGATAAGAATATAGATTTAACTAAGGGACCTATATTTAAAACCCTTGTCAGACTTTCTATTCCCCTTGCTCTAACGGCATTTATTCAAATAGCCTATGGTTTTGTTGATACTATTTGGATAGCAAGGATTGGAACTGATGCTGTGGCAGGGGTCGGCATAGCAGGCTTTGTCTTTTGGATAGCAAATTCCCTAGGCCTTATCCCCAAGGTCGGTACAGGTGTCTTTGCTTCTCAGGCTTATGGTGAGGGTAATGAAGATGAAACGGTCAGGGTTATTAATAATGGAATGATCCAGGCAGTCTTTATAGGCCTTGTCTTTTCAGTCTTTGTCTTGCTAATCAGAAATAAGTTTATAGAGCTTTATAGCTTGGGAGGGCCAGCAGAGAGGGCAGCCAAGGAATATCTTTTTATAATAGGGCTTGGACTTATATTCTTTTTTATAAATCCGATGTTTTCTCAAGTTTATACAGCCCTAGGAGATAGTTTGACCCCCTTTAAGATTAATGCCCTGGGCCTTGTGGCAAATATGATCCTTGATCCCTTGATGATTTTTGGCTATGGACCCTTTGCCTACCTTGGAGTGAGGGGAGCGGCCCTTGCTACTGTTTTAAGTCAGGTCCTTGTAAGCCTTGCCTTTATAATTTCTATTATAAAAGATAAGGGACTTATAAGAAAGGCCTTAACTAGGGTTGATTTTAGGGACAATTGGCAGGTGGAGATTTTTAAACTAGGCCTTCCTGCAGGACTATTAAGTGGCTTCCATGCTTCTATTTCTATGATATTAAATAGGTTTATGGCAAACTTTGGGCCGACACCTGTGGCAGTTGCATCTATCGGCTCACAGATAGAGTCTATCTCATGGAATACAACCGAGGGTATCCAGGTCGGTATCCAGGCTCTGGTAGGGCAGAATTATGGCGCCGAGAACCTTGCTAGGGTAAGGGATTCTGTTAAGGTAAGCTTTAGCCTAGTAGCAGGGATTGGACTTGTGGGATCTCTCGTCCTATTTATCTTTAGGTACAGGCTCTTTGCCTTATTTACTCCAGGAGACTTGGAAGCTATAAGACTAGGGGCTGACTACCTCTTTATCTTATCATTTAGCCAGTTCTTTATGGCAGTTGAGATAGGTCTTGCAGGATGCTTCAATGGTCTATCCGACACTATGACCCCTGCCCTTATAGGCATAAGCATGAACCTCTTGAGGATACCTATGGCCCTTATCTTAATGAATTTTATAGGAGTCCATGGAGTATGGGCATCAATGTCCATAAGCTCAATCTTCAAGGGAAGCCTCGCCATGGCTCTTATAGTAAAAAAACTAAGAAAGATTGGAAGTTAAAAGCTAAGACTTGCTGGGAGATAAATAAAGCTCGGCAAGTCTTTCATTATAATAATTTGTTATAAATCAAAAAAATGGGTAAGAAAGTAAGGAAAAGGTTTCAAATAATTTAAGGAGGGTTTATGAAAAAAGCAAAATTTAGAATACTTGCATTATTAACTTCACTTACAATAACGACTCCAACTTTATTAACACCATCTTTTGCTTCAGATATGGTTATTAACAATACTAAAGAAGATGTGGTACCAATCAAAAATGATAGATGTAAAGTAGTAAAGGATAATGAAGAAGTTAGGATCGTTACTTATGCAGAAAAAAATGTCGATTTTACATTGATTTACTATAAAAATGCGAAATTTTTAATAGTAAAGAAAATTTCTAATGGTAAAATAAGCACTAACATTTATAAAAATAGTGATCCTATTTTATACACTTACTTTTCTCCATGGGATTATAGTAAAGATGGGAAATCTTATACTTTAACCGCTGTCATTGATACGAAAACAGTAACAAAAACTGCCTCATATACAGGTGAAAATGTAGGAAATATTGATAGATTTATAGATGCTGTTGAAGATGTAAAAGGAGATGAGCTAGCATTAATTGGAACAATTGGATTTGGTGCTCTTAGTGCTATTTACACTGGTGGTCTTTCATTGCCAGCAGCTATTTCTGCAGTATTTGGTTTAACTAAAGAAGGTAGTACTATGTTAGAACATTACGATAGAGCCAGGGAAGCATTCTTAAAAGTAAAATAGAAGTTATGAGATATAACATGTCTAATCCTATTTTATTCCTACTAGCTTTATTTAATTTTATTATTTTTATTAAACTAGCTTTTAAGGAAAGAAGATATAAGAAAATAGATCATAAATTCAAGAAATTCGCCTATATATTAGGACTTGTTTTGGGAATAGTATGCACATTTTTAGTAATGTATTTAGAAATAAGGTCTTTAATAAAAGGATAATTTAATGATCTGATTTATTTTTAAGATAATAAGGAGAAAAAATATCGGTTTAATAAATATATGGATTTAATAAGAGAAAAATACCATTATCTAGTGATTATCCTAGGGCTAATAATATATCCGTGCCCTATCTCTTGAGGGAAAAGTTAGCAAAAAGAGGAAGATAGCTTACCAGATCCTAGGATTTATAATCCTTGCCATAGGGTGTATAATAGGCAATTTAAAAGCAATCTAAAATAAGAGCCTTTACCAATTAAGGTAGAGACTCTATTTGTATTGGGGCTTAATTTGAGTTTAGGTCCCTTAGTAGCTGTTCTATGGTTTTGTGGCTTATGGGATCTACATATTTGGGTGCTATTTCCTTTAGGGGTTCTAGGACGAAAGCCCTTTCTCTCATATAGGGATGGGGGAGACTTAGTCTTTGTGTGTTTATGACAAGGTCATCTATAAGGATTATGTCGATGTCTATGTTTCTAGGCCCCCGAGCTTCTTTTCTTACCCTACCCATAGTATTTTCTATACCTTGTAGGTGAGCAAGGAGGTTGTGGGGAGTGTAAAATGTGGATATTTCTACTCCTGCATTTAGGAAGTCATCCTGGTCTTCCTTGCCCCAGGCCTTGGTTTCGTAGTAGGAAGATTTTTTCTTTATCTTGGTGTAGTCATCTTCTATAAGGGAGATAGCCTTATCGAGGTTGGATTTTTTATCTCCCATATTTGATCCTAGGGAGATGAGGGCCCTATGTCGTTTTCTCTTTATTTCTATATAGACAGTATCTAGATCTAGACCTACTGGTGCCCAGGGTTTTTTGACCCTTAGCCTTACTTCATTTACAAGGGGGTAGGTCCTTAGGATATATTGGGCGACTTCTTCGCTAGCACTTTCTATGAGGTCATGGGACTTGTCGGTAAAGACTTTTTTTACTCCATGGGCTAGATCCCCGTAGTGAACGCTCTTTGTGAGGTCTTCCTTTATAGCTGCCTCTTGGCAATCAAGTCCTAGGTCTATATCAATGAGAAACTTTTGACCCAGTGTCTTTTCCTCAGGGAAGACTCCGTGGTTGGCAAAGACTACCAAGTCCCTTGCAACTATCCTATCCATTGTAGGAACTCTTTTTCTTTCCCTCTGCCATAATTTCTGTAGTCATGGCTAAGGCTTCCTTGTTTGCTTTTACATCATGGACCCTAAAGATAGAAGCACCAAGAGTCGCTCCATAGACAGTGGTCGCGATAGTACCAGCTAATCTATCTAGGGGATTATCTACTCCGGTTGCAGCTCCTATAAATCTTTTCCTAGAAGTTGCTAGAAGGACTGGGTAGCCAAGTTTTACATAAGAGTCTAGGTATTTTATGGCTTGGAGGTCCCGCTTGTAGTTTTTGGCAAAGCCTACTCCAGGATCGAGGATTATCTTATCGTCCCCAATGCCTGCTTCCTTGGCAAGCTTTATGGACTCCTTGATATCTTCTACATAGTTAATTTTAAAGTCCTTATATTCTGCCACTTCCTTATTGTGCATAAGGATAACTGGGGAATCGTGTTTTTTGACAACATCTTTCATATCGGGATCCTTTTTGAAACCCCATATATCGTTGGCTATGTCTGCTCCAGCGCTTAGGGCAAGGTCCATAGACTCAGCTTTGTAGGTGTCTATTGATATAGGAATATCAGAAAACTCCCTTATTTTTTCTATAACAGGCAAGACCCTATCCATCTCTTCCTTGGAAGATAGGGGAGTGTGACCAGGTCTGGTAGATTCGCCACCTATATCTATTATATCAACCCCTTCTTCTATCATTTGCCTAGCGTGGCTCACTGCCTTCTCAACTGTATCAAAATGTCCTCCATCAGAAAAGGAATCAGGGGTAACGTTTAGTATGCCCATAATATATTTTTCGTTCTCAAAATCAAATTCTGTATTTCTAATCTTCATACTTCCTCCTTAGTAGCTTATCTCTAGGTTCATTTTTTTCTTAGGCCAATTACACTTTTGTTGGGCAGGGCATACTAGGCAGGGCCTTGAGAGCTTATCTGCCTTATAGAAAATAGCAGAGAAGTCATCCTCACCCTTATCCTGCCTATGACTTCTTATAGCTCCTAGGATCATATCCCTTTGGTCTTCATCAAAATCACTATCTTCCAAAAAATCCTTGGCTAAGTCAGAACTTGCTTGGTCGTGCTCCCTGCCAGTCTTATACTCGCTCACCCTCCCTATATCGTGGAGGAGGGCAGTGGTATAAATTAAATCCTTACTTATATCGAGCTCTGCTTCTAGGGTGAGGATATAGGAGATCCTTGCGACCGACAAGAAATGCTCTAGGTCGTGCCTGCAAAAAATCCTATCCCTTTCCAAAAAGACAAGCTCTTTTAGAAGCCTTTGGTATTTTTCTGAAAAGAAAATCTTGTTAGTGTTTTTCATAGACCCATCATCTTGAAGGCCTCGTCCTTGTCAATATCACCCAGACTCACCACAGACCTTGTATAGGTGCCAGGCTTTTTGACACCCCTCATATTCATACACATATGCTCAGCATCAGTAACAACCACAACACCCTTAGCGTCTAGGTCATCCATAATAGCCTTTGCTACTTGGAGTGTGATCCTCTCTTGGAGTTGGGGTCTCTTGGCAAAAACATCCACAGTCCTAGCAAGCTTAGATAGGCCTGCTACCCTGCCATTTGGGACATAGGCAATAGAACACTTGCCCCAGAAAGGAAGCAAGTGGTGCTCACACATAGAAAAAAAGGGAATATCATTTTCTGCTACCATAGTCTCAGATACCAGTTCAAAGGTTTTGGCTAGGTGCTCCTTTGGATCTTGGTTTAGCCCTTGGAAGATCTCCTCATACATCCTAGCAACCCTCTGAGGAGTTTCGATTAGCCCCTCTCTATTAGGATTTTCTCCAATCGCATCTATTATCATACTTACTGCTTTTTCAATTTTTTCTCTATCCATTTTTCTCCTAAAGGATGTGAAAAGGGGAAGCCTTTAGAAACTTCCCCTAGTAAATACATATTTACAAAGCGGAAGCGATAGACGCCTTTTAACCTTAATGCGAGTTTCCACATCCCATAAACTCCATCTAACATCGTCTATCTACTCTTTGTAAGTTCATTATAGTATTAGGATAAGAATTATTCAAATTATGTCTATAATATTACTTAATCATATAAGGATAAGACTAAGCATATTTTTATTAATGAAGCTAAGAGAATTTGGAAAATAAAAAATAAAAACCAAGATGAAAGTTTATATAAATATAGGGCATAAATGCTTTTTGAGCCATAAACTTTGGGTTAGGCAATATATTTTACAAAAAAATTTGAAATTATTTAAAAAGAAGTTATAATAATTTTATCAAATCATCTTGATAATACAATAATTAATTAAAGGAGATAAAATGAAAAAGATAATTAGAGAGATTTTTTGCCTGCTAGCTATATGTTCTTTTACAGCTTGTGGCAATAATAGTACTGAAAATCAAGCGAGTACTAGTTCGGATGAGACGGCTGATAATAAGGGGCTAGAAGATAAGACCTACATAATAGGACTTGATGATACCTTTGCTCCTATGGGATTTAGGGATGAAAAGGGAGAGCTTGTAGGTTTTGATATTGACCTTGCCAAGGACCTTGCAAATAAACTCGATATAGAAATAGAATTTCTACCTATTGATTGGTCAATGAAAGAGACCGAACTAAATCAAGGAAATATTGATATGATTTGGAATGGTTACTCTATAACAGAAGAAAGAAAGGAAAAAGTTGCCTTTTCTGACCCTTATATGAGCGATAGGCAATTTATAGTTACCCTAAAGGAGTCTAATATAAATAGCAAAAAGGATCTAGCTGGCAAAACAATAACAGTTCAAGAAAACTCTTCAGCCATAGATGCTATGAACAAGGACCAAGAATTTGTAGACTCTATTGGAAAACAAGTAGAATATCCTACTAATAACGAATGCTTTGCTGATGTAGAGAGTAAAAGATGCGATGCCATAGTAATAGATGAACTGTATGCACGCTATTATATAAAAACCAGCAACAAAGAAGATAAATTTAAAATACTTGATGAAACTTTTGACAAAGAAGACTTTGCTATTGGGATGAGAAAAGAAGATAAGGATTTGGTAGAAGCAGTAAATAAGGCTCTAAAAGAGCAAAGAGAAGATGGTAGCTACGACAAAATATATAAGAAATGGTTAGCTGAATAATTATGGAAATTATACAAAGGTTGTATCCCCTTCTAAAAGAAGGATTTTACAATTCATCGAAAGTATTTATAATAACCCTTGTGGTTTCAATTGTTATGGCCATACCTATCTCTTGTGCTAGGCTTTCTAAAAATAAGCTATTAAGCTCCGCAGTTAAAACATACATATATGTAATGAGGGCGACGCCCCTACTACTACAATTAATGTTTATATTTTTCGGTTTGCCTATGCTTCCAGGCGTAGCCATAAGCCTAGATAGGTTCCCGTCGATATATCTCGCATTTATACTAAATTATACGGCATACTTTGCAGAGATATATAGGGGAGGCATCCAATCAATAGATAGGGGACAATGGGAAGGTGCTAAGGTATTGGGACTTTCCAAAACTTATACCTTTGCTAGGGTAATATTTCCCCAAGCCCTTTACAGGGTATTTCCATCTATATCCAATGAAGTAATATCCTTGGTCAAGGATACATCATTAATATATATTTTAGGAGTTACCGATATACTAAAAGCAGCAAAATCAGTATCAAACACTATGGCATCAATCCTGCCCTACCTATATATCGGTATAATATACCTCTTGATAGTTGCAATCTTAACAAAAATATTAGAGAAAATAGAAGAAAAAGTATCAATTTAGGAAATACTATGGAAGTAAAAATAAGAAATCTAAAAAAATCATTTGATAAAAAAATAATTTGGGACAAGCTCTCTTGTAATCTTAGGTCAGGAGAAATTGTTTCAATCCTTGGGAGGAGTGGTGAAGGAAAGACTACCTTTTTGAGAGTTATAAACGGACTAGAAGACTTTGACTCAGGTCAAATACTCATAGATGATAAAATTTATAATCCTCAAAACCAAGAAAAAAGACAAATCGGCATGGTATTCCAATCATATAACCTATTTGCAAATATGAATGTCTGGCAAAATCTAACCTTAGGGCCTAAATACCATAAAATGGATATAAAGACTATGGAAGAAAAAGCAAATAAGTTATTAAATTTATTGGAGATTTCAGATTATAAAGATCAAAAAATTTCGACGCTTTCTGGTGGTCAAGCCCAAAGAGTAGCCATAGCTAGAGCTTGCATGCTAGATCCCAAAATCCTTTGTTTGGACGAGCCGACTAGTGCCCTTGATAAGGAAGCCATAGAAAATTTGATAAAAATAATAAAAATTCTTAAAGTACAAGACATACTTGTGATAATAGTAAGCCACGACCTTGATTTTGTAAAAAAAATATCGGATAGAATCTTGACAATAGTGGATGGTCTATTCAAGGAGGTTGAAAAGAAAAATCTTTAAGCTAACTTGATAATATTTTACATTATTTATAGTAATCCTTAGTATTTATATAAATTTCATAGTTATAAAAAATTAATTAATAAAAATACTTGACAAAGAAAATAATGCTGGTAAAATGGGAAAAAATATAGGAGGAAAACATTATATGGAAGTCACTTTGGATAAAAAAGAAGTTTTAATAAACAAAATGATGAGCTTAAGTATAAATCAGGATAAATCGTTATTGGATATATACGTTGATAATAATTTTGATGAATTAATTGATTTTGAAGACTTTTGTAATCTAATTCAATACAATACAAGTCCACTTGACAAATCGCTAATAAAAGATAATACGGATGTTCAATGTGGCATTAAAATTGGATCTTTGTATCTTAATGTATAATTGAGGTTTTTAAATGTTAGAAGAAAAATTGAAAAAGATATTGGAAGATTACATTGAAAGAGGGGATTTTAGAAAAAAATCTTATTTAGATCTATACATAGATAATGATTTGTTTATAGATATTACTTATGAAGAGTTTATGTGCTTTGTTAAGAATAATAAATTAGAATATAAGAATATAGACAATAATGCTAGCATTGGCTCTTTTTATATAGAGAAATGATGAGCAATGTTTGATATAATATTTGTTGGTGAGCTTGTTATATATAATAACGGGAATTCTCCTTATATAGGTCAGCTTATTTTAAATCAAATTTTAAAAGATAAAGGGTATAACTCTTTTGTCTTTAATACTTTTGATTTTTACAATGATAACGATATAGGAAATTATTATACTTTAGAGTCTATTGAAAAGGTAGGAAATCATATTCTTGAACTAGATCCTAAAATAATAAGCTTATATACTGTATGTGAGACATTTCCACTGACCTGTTTATTAGCTAAATATATTAAAAGTAAGAATGATAGTATTTTTATTATATTTGCTGGACCTCATGCTTCTTTGTTGGGAAATGAAATTTTGATTAATCTAGATTATGTCGATATTGTTGCTTATAGTGAGGGAGAATATGTTGTATCTGATATATTGAATTGTTTGATAAAGAAGAATGTCGATTTATCACAAATCAAAGGTATCTATTATAGAAAAGAAGATGAGATTATGAAAACCAGTTCACCTGAACTAGTAGCCAATATAAATTTACATAAGTATTATATTAAAGATTTGATGAAATTTTGTGATAACAATTCAAGTGTCAACTTGGAAGGTGGCAGGGGTTGCCCGTACAATTGTTCATTTTGTACAACATCTATATTTTGGAAAAGAAAAGCGAGATTGAAGCCTGTCGAAGATTTGATTTCTGAAATTGAATATTATATAGAGAGATACAGAATAAATAATTTTAACATAATTGATGATCTATTTACTTCTAATAGAATATATATAACCGATTTCTGTAATAAAATATTAGAGAAAAATATAAATATATTATGGTCGTGTTCGTCTAGAGCAGATACTTTAGATAATAAAATAATAGATTTAATGAAATCATCAGGATTAAAAAGCATTTACATGGGTATAGAATCGGCATCTGATGTTATACAAAATGATATAAATAAGAATTTAAATATAGGATATGCAAAAAAAATTATTAAATATTTAGCAAATATAGGAATTGATGTAACTGTTTCGTTGATATATGGCTTTGCCAATGAAACTTTAAATGAATTTAAGAAAACTATCAATTTTTATGAGGATTTTTTTGAATATAATAATATAAATTTACAATTACATATCTTTTCACCGTACCCTAAAACTGAAGAGACTAATAAAGTAGTAGATAAATTATTTTTGAATGAAGAATCTTTACATTTACCATTACATCAGTACAAAATATTAAAGAACAAAGATTGTAAAGTATTTGTAGAAAATAACAAAGAATTATCATCCTCTTTTTATGATTTTGATAGTGAAATAAGACAGGATTACGCTGTTATATCAACTTTGAATGAGATCCTAATGACTATGAAAATATATTTTCCAATTATTATAGAAAATTCAGTCAAAAAAATTGGTATGCTGAAATTATATAAAATGATGGAAAAGGATTTAAAGTCAATTAAGTCAGATATATCTAAAATTGAAGAAATAGATGATGACTTCGAATATAAATATATAAACAAAATAAAGAATTTAATTAATGAAGAGTATTTTAAGCCGATATTAATTGGAGATTTCAAATATATATATTTTTTAGAGTTAAAAATTCTGAATAAATTATTATTTGTAAATAAAAAATGCTTTTTTTCTCTATGCTCAAAAGTAAATATAAAGAAATTGTATTTAAATAAAGAAATTGAATTAAATTCCGGAATATATGTGATATATGGGGATTTATTTAACTTCGATTTTTCTTATTGCACTAATGAGAAAGACTATGAAATAAGGGAAAAAATACTTATTAAATCAGGCTATGAGCCTATTGGAGAGTTAAATGAATTATAATTCTTGTGCAATTGAAGTAAATAAAAAATGTATTTTATCATGTGCACATTGTTGTCAAGATTATAAGTATGGTTATGAGTATATTTCTTTTTCTTATTTCAAAAAAATGATAGATGAAATATGTAAATGTGATAGAATTAAAGCAATATGTCTAACTGGAGGAGAACCTTTTTCGAATACTGATATATTAATCAAGTATTTTGAAATATTGGCTAATACCGGTAGGTATCTAACGTTAGTAACGAGTGGGTTACGGGCTAATAACTATGAATTTACTTATTCACTTCTAATTAAATTAAATAAACTTGGCTTAAAAATGATAACAATTAGTGTAGATGAGTTTCATTATAAATTTGTCAAAAGTCAAAATTTAATAAATTTGTTGAAGGTTTGTAATAAATTAAATATTAAAAGTGAAGTGCAGATTGCAATTATTAATAGCAGTAACTTATCTGAAAATATAAACCCTATAAAAAAATATTTAGCAAGATCAAATATCAGAGTTTTCCCTGTTTATCCGATTGGCAGGGCTAGTATAATACAAAAAGAGGAAATAATTAATTATAATTTGTATGATAATTTAAAATGCGGAAAAGGATATTCTTTCGAAATAGAGTATGACGGATCAGTTAATCCTTGTTGTTCACCTTATGCTAAATATATAGATTTACATTTGGGAAATATTTATCATGACAGTATATTTAAGATTTTTAAAAATCTTGAGAATCATTTAATACTTTTATATCTTAGAAATAAAGGATTTAGACCTTTTATTAAAATAGCTGAATCAAAAGGTATAGCTTACCCTGATAGAGTAACCTCATCTTGTGAATTGTGTTATTACCTTTTTTCAGATAATAAGTATCTTGATTATATTTTATCACTTAATGATTACTTGACAAAGGAGAAATAATGAAAAAGAAAATATATTATATATTAATAAGTTTGCTGTTGCTTATTACAGCTTTAACCTTATCTATGATGGGAATATACACAGGAAAAATTGTAACAGCTATTTCAAATTTGGATTTAAACGCTTTTAATATAAGCTTATTTGTTATGCTTCTTCTTGTAATTATTAATTTTACATCTTCAAACATAGCTTTTAGAATGATATTTAATCTAGGTATGGAAGAGTTTACCTTTTTAAAGAATGAAATCTTTAAAAGGGACATAAGAAGTAAATCGGAGGCAAATATAGCCAATTATACCACTAATACGGAGGCACTTTATTCTAGCAGATTTATGGTTATCTTTAATATGATAAATTTATTTTTTACCATGATTTTTGCTGTACTTTCAATAATTTATGTAAATTTCAAATTGCTACCTATAGCTGTAATAGCTTCAGCTTTGCCTCTAGTAGGACCTATAATTTTCGGAAAAAATATCGAGAAAAAATCCAAGGCTTTTAACAGTTTTTATGATTTTTATCAAAAGTATATTGCAAAGAGAATAGGAAATAAAAATGAATTTATAAGGTATCAGATTGAAGAAGAAGTTGTAAAAGAAAAAAATCTAATTGAAACACAACATGAACAAAATAGAAGAGATTTAAAGTCTATAAATATCCTATCCAACATAAGTTCACAAAGTTTAGGTTCATTATCTTATTTACTTATATATTTGTCAGGTGGTTATTTGGCTTTTAAGGGAGAGATAGAAATAGGAGCAATACTGGCAGTTGTACAACTTATGAATTATTTAGTTGATCCTGTCATTTCTCTGGCATCACTTATGAATATGTACAAGGAAGCTAAGCCTATATACGATAAGGTAAAAGATTCTCTAGTTACTCCTATAGTAGAAAGAGAAAAAGTACAGTTATCAAAACCAATTGAATTAATAGCTAAAAATATTGATTTTTCTTATGACGATAAAGTTATATTAAAAGATTTTTCCTATAAATTTAACTATGGTAAAAAATATTTGATTAGGGGAGAAAGCGGAAAGGGAAAGTCTACCCTTGCCAAAATTCTAGCCGGTGAAATATCTCCTAAAAATGGTGAAGTTTTGTTAAATAATCAAGATATATCCAGTTTTGACTTTAGAGATTATATTTTGTATGTAGATCAAAAGCCTACTATATTGGATAAAAGTGTAGAAGAGAACATAAAATTCTATAGATCAAGTAATATGGATATAAAGGCCTTGATGGGAAAAGTTAATTTAAAGAAAAATCAAGATAACTTAGTTAGCTCCGAAGAAGGTCTATCTGGTGGAGAGATGATGAGGATAGCTATATTAAGATCTCTGGTCGATGTAAATCCTATAATGATATACGATGAACCGACTTCAGCTATAGATCAGGTAAATTCAAATACAATATTGAATGAGCTACTTTCCTTGGATTCAACAGTAATAATAATCTCCCACAAAATGGATGATAATATTATCAAGAAATTTGATGAAGTTATTGAGATATAGTAATAATGCTAGAATTTTCAATAGATATAAGGATTTATGAAAAAAGCACAAGATATATGTAGGCTTGCCGCTATTATAGCTATTTGTGTAATATTTAGAGTATATGTTAGAGTATTACCCAATGTTCAAATCTTAACACCTATGGTTGTTTATTATGCAATTAAAAGAAAGATGTGTGAGGCAAATATTATAAGTACATTGGTTTTGATAATAAGCGATTTTTTGATAAGTCCGGATTTTTGGATTATTTTACAGATACTGTCTTATTTTGTAGTGATAATATTTGCTTATACATTTAATAAATTTGCTAATAAGAATAGTTACTATATTTCTCTTATTATGTTTTTATCAGGCTTTGTTTACGGATTTTTTATTACGATTTTACAAAGTCTGTTATTAACAGGGTTGAATAATTTTTGTGTTTTATATTTAAGTTCTTTACCTTTTGATTTATACCATGGATTAGGTAATTTGTTCATATATTTTTTTATAATAAGAAATATAAAAAATTATATCATATAAATATAGGGTGTAATATATAAATTAAGGCTCTTTGTCAAATCGTCTTGGTAAAAAACAATTATCAAACTTAGCTAAAACCCTGGAAATAGTATAGGAGGAAACAAAATTATCAAAAGCCATATCATTTATAGAAACCTTCGTAGTAAGAGCGAATAAAATAGACCTCTTAACTTGATTGGAAATACAACAATACTCATCAACAATAATAGAAGAAACAAGAAAATAACGACCATAAGACTTGCAAAACATATTTTATTTCTTCAAGTAAATAATAAGAGTATAATAAAAGTCTTACAAGAGAAATTAGGACAAGAATGATTGGTTAGCATTAATAAGCGAATACTTAACTCTCCTAATAACCTTATGGTCAATAGCATTCTAAAATTCTATATTAGGGTCTTTGACATTTAGCAAATTTGTAAAAAAATAAGAAATAGACATATTTAATCTGATTTAATGTTTTGTTGTAGCTAATTCAATCATAAGGTAAATGATTAAATATGTCTTCTTTTTTTAAAAATCGAATTATAAAAAGTGACAAATCATCAATAACCATTACCAACACGATATGTTATAGACCCTAAATTAATAACAAAGGCAATATAATATTATTAAGTAAAGAGTAAGAAAATATTGGAAATAAAGTACAAATAATCCTTAAGTTGTTTTGTAATTTGTTGATATTATTATCAAATTTCAATCGAAAGTATTTAATCTTTATAAGTTTTATAACGTGTAAAATCAAATGCGACAGTATATGTAAGAAAAAACTCATACTAACTTCGTATAAAATGTAATAACGACAAAAACATTTACGGAGGTTTATATGAGTTATATACATCTTAGCCTAAATGATAGAAATAAGATAGAGGTATAAATAAGATAGAGGTATTAAAACAAGAGGGGGTATCATTACGAACAATAGCAAAAATTCTTGGATTTTATCACTCGACTATTTCTAGAGAGTTAAAAAGATGCAATAACACTTATTCGGCTATAGAAGCAAGCAAAGATAGAGATGCCAAATCTTCACATAAAGGAAGAAAAAGCAAAGTTACAGAAAAAATAAAAGATAAAATCATTGAGAAATTGAATTGTAAGTGGTCTCCAGAACAAATTGCTGCTACTGTATTAAAAGGTGTAGTTTCTTTTAAGACTATATACAATTGGCTTTATTCAGGACGAATTCAATTTGACATAAGTAAACTTAGAAGAAAAGGAAAATCAAGAAAAACTAAGGAAACTCGAGGCAGATTTAACCTTGGAACATCCATAAGAAACAGACCAATCAAAGTCAAGAAAAGAGTAGAGTTTGGACACTAGCAATTAGATACAGGAGTATCATCTAGAGGAAAAAGTAAAGGATGCTTAGCTACATTCGTTGATAGAAAAACAAGATTTTATATAGCATTACCAATGTAAGATAGAAGTAAGTCTTCTATCTTTGAAACAATAAAAAAACTATATCACTCACTTCCAAAAGAATCTTTGAAGAGTTTTACTTCAGATAGAGGTAAAGAATTTCTTGTTATGTTGAAGCTTAAAAGCTAGGAATTGACTTTTACTTTGCTGATCCATATTCAGCATGGCAAAGAGGAATTAACGAAAATTCGAATGGAGTACTAAGAAAATATTACCCAAAGAAAACAGATTTATCTAAAATTGAATTAGAAGAATTAATTTCATTTTTGACTATATTTTTTATTATTGTTATTATATAAATATCAAATCCAATTATTTAAGGTAGTTATAAGGTGGGGCATATTAGAATGGAAAAATTAGATAAAAAAACAGTCATATTTAATCAAGATGCTTTTACTGTATTGCCAAAAATAAAAAGCGATAGTATAGATCTTATAGTTACAGATCCTCCTTATTTTTTATCTAATGATGGCATAACTTGTAAATCTGGCAAAGTATCATCCGTAAATAAAGGCGATTGGGACAAAGCCAAAATTCCAGTAGAGACGTTTTATTTTGAATTTTTAAAAGAATCAAAGAGAATATTAAAACCAAATGGTAGTATATGGGTGTTTGGAACTATGCACAATATTTATTATATAGGATATCTTATGAACAAATTAAAATTCAAGATACTAAATAATATAACGTGGCAAAAAACAAATCCAGCACCTAATTTATCTTGTAGGATGTTTACCCATTCAACAGAAACTATTTTATGGGCAAAAAAAAGTTCTAAAAGTAAGCATTATTTTAATTATGAATTAATGAAAGAATTAAACAACGGAAAGCAAATGAAAGATGTACGGACAACATCTACAGTTTCAAAAAAAGAAAAAAGATTTGGCTACCATCCAACTCAAAAACCTATAAGTATAATTGAAAGAATAGTATTAGCATCATCTGCTGAAAATGATCTTGTACTTGATTGTTTTATGGGCTCTGGAACTACCCTAGAAGCTTGTATTAAATTAGATAGAAGAGCAATAGGAATTGAGAAAGAAAAAGAATTTTATGATATAGCTAAAAACAGACTGATTTTTACAATAAATAATAAGTATAATTGAGGAAATTAAATATGATTTTAAGCGAGTACCAAAATTTAAAAACTAATGAAAAGATAAAGTATTTTATTGATACTTTAAGTGTAACAAATAAAACACCTGATTTTTTTGTGAACTGGGAGAAGGTTGTTAATAATACAAGAAAATACGAGGTGGAACTAAATACATTAAATTATTTAATTGGAAAAGAGAACATAGTAGAAGAAGCTACTAATTTATTTACCTCTCAACCAAACTTACTAAAAGCGATCCCTTCATTAATAGCTTGTAGGGATAGTAAAATAGATATACTATTTCTAAAAGGGAAGAATATGGAAATAGAAAGTTTAAATTTTCATAATATAGATACAAATAATATTGAAAAATATGTTGACTTTTTAAAAAAATCGGGCTTGTTAGATTTTTTGAAGAAAGACGCTAAGAGAAGCTTGGTAGATTATGTTTATGGTGTTGAGACAGGATTAGACACCAATGCTAGAAAAAATAGGTCTGGTACTAATATGGAGAAAATCTTAACAAGAATACTTGAAGATATATCTGAAAAATTTAAATTTGAACACATGGAACAAGCTACTTCAGATAAAATTTTAAAAGAATGGAATATAAATGTCCCTGTCGATAAGTCAAAAAGAAGATTTGACGGAGTCTTATTTGATAAAGAAAAAAATAAACTTTATGTATTTGAAACAAACTATTATGGAGGAGGGGGTTCAAAACTCAAGTCTGTATCTGGAGAATTTCAAACCCTTAATAACCTAGTCAATACTTCAAATGATGATGTCGTATTTGTTTGGATAACTGATGGTCAAGGATGGAAAAGCTCAAAAATACCATTAGAAGAAGCTATGGAAAATATAGAAAATATTTTTAATCTTAAAATGATTGAGGATGATTTTCTTAATGATTTATTATTAAGGTAGGAATATATTGAATAGAAAAAAATTGATCCCTTTTACTAAATGGACTGGTGGAAAAAGACAGCTACTTAGAGAGTTAAATGACAATCTACCAGTGGATTATAATACTTATTATGAGCCGTTTGTAGGTGGTGGTGCACTTTTTTTTGATTTGATGCCCCAAAATGCAGTCATAAATGATTTGAATGAAGATTTAATGCTTTGTTATAAGGCTATTAAAAATGATGTAGACAATTTAATATACCTATTAAAAATACATGAAGAAAATAATAGCAAAGAATATTATCTAAAGGTTCGAGATATTGACAGAAATATTTCATATAAAAATTTATGCAGTACGGAGAAAGCTGCTAGACTAATGTACATGCTAAGAGTCGATTTTAACGGACTGTATAGGGTTAATAGAAAAGGGCAATTTAATGTACCTTATGGTAAATATAAAAATCCAAAAATTGTTAATGAAAGTTTGCTCAGAGAAATAAGTGAATATTTAAATAATACAAATATCAAAATATTAAGTACACAATTTTTTGAAGCAGTATCTGATGCCAAAAAAGGTGATTTCGTATATTTTGATCCTCCTTATATCCCGATATCAGAAAGTAGTTCTTTTACTTCATATACTAAAGATGGATTTTCTTTAGAAGATCAAAAGAAATTAAGAGATACTTTTATAGAGTTGGACAAAAAGGGTGTTTATGTAATGCTTTCCAATTCGTCTTCTCCTATAGTCTATGAATTGTATAAAAATTATAAAGATAATATTATAGTTGTCGGTGCTAACAGAATGATAAATTCTAACTCTAAAAAACGTGGTAAAATTAATGAAGTTATAATCAAAAATTACTAATCTATATAAAATACCTAAAGTTGGATTTGTGATCCAACTTTTCGGGAAAAGTATATTATATTGATTTTATATCTATATCACTTGCCTTATCTAGGACTGTATCGGCTTCTTTTTGTATATCGTCCCATTCTCTTTTGTTGTAGGGGAAGTCTTTTATGCCCACTGTCTTTATGCCTTCTTTTTTTGCTGCCTTTAAGGCGTAGAGGGCATCATCGAAGAGGGCGATTTCCTCTGGTTCGCATCCGAGTTTTGCTATGCAATAGGCCCAGAAGTCGCTTTTTGATTTTTGGGACTTAACTATATCAGGTGTGGCAAAGAAGTCGAAGTAGTCGAAGATTCCTAGTCTCTTAAAGGCTTTTTCTAGGTAGGTGTAGTCAGTTGAGGATGCGACTGCCATTTTTATTCCTAGGTTCTTGATATTTTTTAATAGGTCTTCTACCCCTTCTTTTGGTAAAACGTCATAGCTATATGACTTATCCAAAGAATTTCTATAATAATCTAAGATTTCTTCATGGGTCATATCTTTTGCTATGTCTTTTGCTATCAAGATGGCTGTATCTGTTATGGACAAGGCTTCTAGCTTGCCCTTTTCTTCCTTGCTTAGTTTAGGGACAGTGAAGTTATATTTGGCTAGGAAGTTTTTGTTTAGGTTTTTCCATACTCCCATACTATCAAGTAATGTTCCGTCTACGTCAAATAATATTGCTTTCATTATTCCTCCTAAGTCGTCTTTTTGTTTTCTTGCATACACTATACTCTTTTAATTTCCTTTATTGAACAAGGATTTTGTTATATAATTGACCTAAGGAGATGTTATGAATAAATTTGTAGAATTGTATTTAACTTTTGTAAAGCTTGGATTTTTTACCTTTGGAGGAGGCTATGCCATGCTGCCTCTCTTGGAAAGGGAAGTAGTTGATAAGAAGAAGTGGGCGACTTCTGAT
The DNA here is from genome assembly GCF_022808955.1 of Anaerococcus sp. AGMB09787. Lineage (GTDB taxonomy): Bacteria > Bacillota > Clostridia > Tissierellales > Peptoniphilaceae > Anaerococcus. The sequence goes on along the minus strand of NZ_JAKZEY010000052.1, from coordinate 20,115 downwards.
GAGATTTTGGATTATTATGCTATAGGTCAATCGACGCCAGGGATTATTGCCATTAATACTGCGACCTTCTGTGGCCATAGGGTTGGGGGAAACCTCGGAGGGGTCATAGCCTCCCTTGGTTTTATAACCCCATCTATTATAATCATTACCCTTATTGCTAAGTTTTTGGAGACCTTCTCGGAGTTTGCTTTAGTTCAACATGCCTTTGCTGGGATTAGGATTGCGGTGTGCGCCCTTGTCCTTTATTCTGTGATAAATATGCTAAGGAAGAATGCCGATACGAAGTTTAAGCTCTTGATTTTCTTCTTGACCTTTGTGGCCATAGGGATATTTTCGCTATCACCTATAGTAGTTGTACTTGTTGTTGGCTTTGTAGGTTTTGTTTTAGGAAGGATGGGTAAAAATGCTTAGGTTGATGTGGGAGTTTTTTAAGGCTGGTCTATTTGCAGTAGGTGGAGGGATGGCGACCATTCCTTTCTTATATGAGATCGGAGAGAGCTTTGGATTTTATAGCTCAAATGAGCTTTTGGATATGATAGCTGTATCTGAGTCCACTCCTGGAGCTATAGGGATAAATATGGCGACCTTTGCAGGAATCAAGGCCCATGGTTTTTGGGGTGGAATAGCTGCGACTCTTTCTCTTGTGGCAGGACCTGTTATTATTATTTTGATAATAGCCAAGATGATGGATAAGTTTAAGACTTCTAAATCTGTTAAGGATATTTTCTCTACCCTAAGACCTGCAACAGCTGGACTTATCCTTGGAGCTATGAGTGAGGTCCTTATTATAAGTTTGTTTGACTTTGATAGCTTTAGGGTGAGTCTAAATATTTTTGACTTGTTTAGGTTTCTTCCCTTGGTCCTCTTTGGGATATTCTTATTTGTCTTGTTTAAATTTAAGAAGCTAAGTCCTATTTATATAATAGGAGCTGGGGCCTTACTTGGGATTGTCTTGGGCCTATAAATGCAAAAGAAAAATGGATGCTTGCCGGATATAGCTTGCATCCATTTATTTTGTTAATTTTTAATTATCCTTTTTTTCTCTAATCGCCTTGGTAGCCTCACCTAGGGCTAGTGGAATTAGGGCAAGGATTATTACCGGTATCCATTGCCAGGTTAGGGATACTATTTCGAATAGGTCCCTTAGGAATGGTACATACATTACTATGATTAATAGGGCAAATGATAAAAGTACTGCCTTAATGAGGGACTTGTTTGATGTAAGTCCTAGTTCTTTAAGGGTATATCTTGTACTTCTAACTGAGAAGGCCCTTAGTAATTCACTTGTGATAAGTGTTGCGAATACCATTGTGTGAGCACCCTCGATTGATCCAGGGAAGATGAATTTGAGCCCTATTATATAAGCAAGTAGCACTGCTAGAGTTATATAGATAGATTGGCTAATTAGGGAGAACTTGGTAGGTCCTGATATGATGGACTCACTAGGATCTCTTGGTTCTTCTTCCATGATTCCTGGTTCTGCTGGCTCTACACCTAGGGCAAGTGCTGGGAAGGCATCTGTTATTAGGTTAAGCCATAAGAGTTGGATTGGGGTAAGTGGGCTTGGTAGACCAAATAGGATTGATAGGAATACTATAAGGACTTCGGCTATGTTACAAGAAAGGAGGAAGGATACGAATTTCTTGATGTTTGAGAAGATAACTCTTCCTTCTTCGACTGCGTTTACTATGGTTGCGAAGTTATCGTCAACTAGGATCATTCCTGCGGTATCCTTGGCAACATCAGTTCCTGTGATTCCCATTGATATACCTATATCGGCATTCTTTATTGCTGGAGCATCATTTACACCATCACCTGTCATGGCAACTATTTCTCCATTTTCTTGGAGGGCCTTTACAAGTTGAACCTTGTTTTGTGGTGATACCCTGGCAAAGATTCTCTTGGTTTTTACTATCTCACGAATTTCTTCATCAGACTTGTTGTTAAGCTCTTTTCCTTCGATGGCTTGGTCGCGAGAAGATGCTATTCCTAGGTCCTTGGCTATGGCAAGGGCTGTCTCGAAGTAGTCTCCTGTTATCATGAAGACATCTATTCCTGACTTGTGGCACTCTGCTACGGCTGCTTTGGCTTCTGGTCTTGGTGGGTCTATCATTCCTGCAAGCCCCACAAAGATCATATCATTTTCGATCTCTTCACTAGTTAAATCTCCCTCTACGCTATCTACTGGCTTAAAGGCAAAGGACATAACACGAAGGGCGTTTGATGCAAGAGCAGTATTTTCTTCTAGGACCTTGTTTTTAAGCTCTTCTGTGAAGTCTTGTACCTCTCCATTGAGGAGGATCTTGGTTGACCTTCCTATTACAACGTCAGGAGCACCCTTGGTTGCTGCATAGTATTTACCCTTTAGTTCGTGGAAGGTGGTCATCATCTTCCTGTCAGAATCAAATGGGATTTCGTTTAGTCTAGGATATTTTTCGTTTAGATCTTCTTGGTTTATATTCCATTTTTCAGAAAGGGTAAGCATAGCTCCTTCTGTAGGATCGCCTGTTATCTTGTATTGACCTTCTTCTCTAAGGAGGTTGGCATCATTACAAAGGGTAGATATGCTCATAAGGAGCTTGATGGTTTTATCATCATTTACAACTTCTCCACTGGAGTCTCTGATTTCTCCCTTTGGTTCATATCCTGATCCCTCTACTTCATATTCCTTGCCATCTGTAAAGACCTTTCTGATGGTCATTTCGTTTTGTGTAAGAGTTCCTGTTTTATCTGAGCAGATGGCAGTAGTTGAACCTAGGGTTTCTACGGAAAGTAGGTTCTTAACTATGGCCTTTCTCTCAGCCATACGGTTCATACCGATTGATAAAACTATGGTAACAACTGCTGTTAGACCTTCTGGTATGGCTGCAACTGCTAGGGAGACAGCTACCATGAAGTTATCTAATAGGTTCATCTCACTTCTAAAGTATCCAACGGCAAATACTAGGATGCAAACAATTACAACTAAGATTGCCAAGAGTTTGGATAGTCTCTTGAGTTGACTTTGTAGTGGTGTGTCCTTATCTTCTACCTCATCAAGGCTAGTTGCGATCTTTCCAATTTCACTATCTTCACCTGTTCCAGTTACAAGACCAACTCCATGACCGTAGGTTACTATTGATGAAGAGAAGGCAAAGTTGTCCCTATCACCTATACCTACATCTGAATCAAATTCTGCCCTATAGTCTTTTTCTACGGCTACTGATTCACCTGTTAGGGATGATTCGTCGATTTTTAAGTTTGATGATTGGATAAGTCTCATATCTGCAGGGATAATATCACCTGTTTCTATGATAACTATATCTCCAGGAACTATTTCTTCAGCTTTTATAATTTTTTTGGATCCATCACGGATAATAGTCGCTTCAGGCGAGCTCATCTTTTGTAGAGCTTCTACAGAATCTTCAGCCTTCCCTTCTTGAATGATAGACATGATTGCATTTATTACAACTATGGCCACTATGATAATACATTCTACAACATCTCCTGTAAAAGCAGATACTATTGCAGCTATTATTAATAGAATTACCATAGGATCGACTAACTGCTCAGCAATTTTAGCGAGCATTGATTTTTTGTTAGACGATTCAATCTTGTTTGGGCCATATTTTTCAAATCTCTTGGCTGCATCTTCTGAAGTAAGACCGCGTTTTGGATCGCTATCGAGTTTTTTGATTACTTCTTTTATACTTCCTTTATAGTCCATAAATCCTCCATAATAATTTTGCAAAAAAAGATATAAAAAAGACCTCTGGCACAAAGCCAAAAGTCTTGCCACCTCAGGGTTTATTTAACCGGGATTAATCCGTTCTGACGATTAAATAATTTGGCTACTCCCTTTTGCTACTTTTATTATATAATAAAATCACCTATTATCAAAATTATTTTTGAATAAAATTTACCAATAAATCAAAAAGGGAGATTAGTGCCTTTTCGTGAGTTCTTTCATAGCCATGGCTTGCTGCAATTCCTGCTCCAAGGAGGGCGTGACGGAAGTCGTTGGCTGAAGAGACTGCTGCAGAGGCATCTGATCCATAGAAAGGATAGACATCTACTCCGTAGTCTATGCCTAGGTCCTTGGCTATTCCTATTAACTCATTTGTTAGGTCATAATTGTAAGGGCCGGAGCTATCCTTTGCACAAATTGAAACCATAGTTTCATCAGCAGTTAAGTCATCATAGACAACTCCCATATCCACTGCTACCATATCCCTTATCCCTCCTGGATGGCCAGAAGCTGCCCCGTGACCTACTTCTTCGTAGATGGTAAATTCTAGGTAGAGGGGTCTGTTTATCTCGATATTTTTTTCTTTGACCTCCTTGGCAAGGGCTAACAAGACTCCTGCGCTTGCCTTATCATCAAGGTGTCTAGACTTTACAAAGCCATTGTCTATCCTAAATCTAGGATCGAGGGAGATGAAGTCTCCTGGGGATATACCAAGCTCCCTTGTTTCCTTATCTGACTTAGTGATAGCATCTATTACAACTTCCATAGTGGTATCATCACGTTTCTCATCATAGGGAGCCCTTGACCCATGGACTGCAGGCTCGTTTAGTCTAAAGACTCCACTATATTCCTTGCCATCCCTGGTGTGGATTTTTACATTTTCCCCTTCGGCATAGGCTAGGGGATAGCCGCCGAGGTTAGTAACCCTTAGTCTTCCGTTTTCTTTGATGCTTCTTACCATAAGGCCCAGGGTATCTATATGGGCAGATAGCAAGAGTCCATTAGCATCTCCTTCTACTATAGGAACTATAACATTACCCTTGTTATTTTGGTAAGGGTCATAGCCAAGTTTTGTCAATTCATCGATTAGGTATCCTTCGCAAAGTTTGGTAAATCCTGTTGGGCTTGGGGTTGTTACTAGGTTCTTGATGTAATTTGTTATTGTTGATACTTCCATACTTACTCCTTAATCATCTTCCTCTTTTTTTTCGTCTATATCTTGCATATTGTTTAGGCATAGGCAGAGGGCTATGAGGTGGAGGGTATATTTTTCATCATATACTTTTAGGGTATAGGAGTCCCTTAGGGAGAAGAATTTCTTTGAAACTTCACCTACTAGCTCATTGTCAAATTCTACCTTAAACTCATGGTCGAAGATACTACCCTTTACTTTTAGTTTGCCACCCTTGATGACTGCATCTACCGACCTTTTGATTAGGCTTAGGTTGGCCTTGACCATCATCTCTTCTCCATTGGCAAATTCGATATTGTAGGTTGGAAAGATTGATACAAGTTTTCTCTTGATAGTGATAATTTCAGTTTTATTTAAGTCGTAGACCCTTTCTTTGAATCCAACTAGCCTAAAATTTTGCTCGACATAAAAAACAGGATCTTTATCCTCATCCAAGATAGGATATTTATCAGTTATTTTAATAAGTTTTTCTCTAAAGTAATAAGTTCTCATCGTTTACCCTTTCTATTAGTCTTGATAAATAGTCTTAGTAAGTATTTACCCATTTTTGTAGAAATAAAATTTTGACAAAGTATTTTTTAGATGTAAAATTATCACTTGATAAGATACTCTTATATACTCTTATGAAGAAGGAATTATGGAAAAAAATATTATTGTAAAGAAAATAAATAAGGCTAAGGAAAATCCTACCTTTATCTTGGCTCTTGGATTTTTACTTTTGATTAGCCTAGGGGGACTAATATTAACGACTCCCTTTGTTACAAATACTGGAGAGAGGACGGGCCTAATTGATTCTTTCTTTGTGGCAGCAAGTGCCTCCTGTGTAACTGGTCTTACACCGGTAAATACTGCTGTCCATTGGAATTTTTGGGGCAAGCTTGTTATTTTGATTTTGATCCAAATAGGAGGTCTTGGGATAATGACCTTGGCATCAATCATTCCTCTTATTTTAGGAAAGAAGATTGGCATCAAGTCCAGGGCAATCCTAAAGGAGCAGCTAAATGTAAATAGTATGGAAGGGATGGTGAAGTTGTTTAAGTATGTCCTAGCTTTTACTATGATAACAGAAGGTCTTGGAGCCTTGGTGTTGAGCTTTAACTTTGTACCAACTTATGGGTTAGGCAAGGGAATTTGGTTTTCTATCTTCCACTCAATATCTGCCTTTTGTAATGCTGGTTTTGATATTATGGGAGATTCTATTTATCCTCTAAGGAATAATGGCCTTGTAAATATAACCCTTATGGCTCTTGTAATTGTCGGTGGTCTAGGCTTTATTGTTACTAGTGAAATATACTATAAGAGGACCTTCAAGAACTTGTCTACCCACTCTAAGCTTGTAATCCTTGTGAGCATAATTTTGGTACTCCTTGGGGCTTTTGGATTTTTTATGATAGAGTCTTTTGATGGGGGAGTACTTGAAGGAGAAGGACTAAAGGGGGCCATTTATCAGTCCCTCTTTCAATCTGTATCTGCTAGAACTGCTGGCTTTTATTCTGTAAACCTTGCGAGGATTAAGGATTCATCAGTATTATTACTCATGGTTTTGATGTTTATAGGAGGATCTCCTGGATCTACTGCCGGAGGTTTAAAGACAACGACCTTTGTAGTCCTAGTTCTTGCGACCATCTCAGTTATCAAAAAGGAGAAGGAGCCTGTAGTATTTAATAGGCACATAGGAGAAGAAACTATAAAGAATGCCCTTAGCATATTTATGATATCAATATCTATAGTGTTTTTGGTAAGCTTTATATTGACTCTTAGCGAGAGCTTTGATCTAGTAGATATCCTCTATGAAACTGTATCAGCACTCGCGACAGTTGGAGCTAGTAGAGGAATAACTGGTGGACTATCCAATCTAGGAAAGATTTTAATTGGCCTATGTATGTATCTTGGTAGAGTCGGCCCAATGACCATGGCCTTTGCCTTTGGAATAAAGAGTAAAAAAAGAATGATCAGGTATCCAGAAAGTTTTATTAGTATAGGTTAGGAGGTAAGGCTATGGAAAAGAATGTAATAGTCCTAGGACTAGGAAGGTTCGGTAGCCAAGTGGCTACAAAACTATTTGAAAGTGGTATTTATGTAACAGTAGTAGATAAGAATTATGACAAGGTAGAAAAGATAGCATCATATGTATCAAATGCAGTTCAAGCTGATATAAGGGAAGAGCAAGCTCTTAAGTCCCTCGGTATAAGCAACTATGATGTAGCTATTATAGCTACAGGTACAGACCTTGAGTCATCCATAGAGGCAACCCTTATATGTAAGGACAGTGGGGTAGAGAAGGTAATTGCCAAGGCCAAGAGCCTAGTCCACGCTAGGATTCTAAAGAAAATCGGGGTAGATCAAATAGTCTTTCCTGAGCTTGATACAGGGGAGAGGCTAGCAAGGTCCATAGCAGGATCCAATCTCCTAGAGTTAATCGAGATATCAAGCGACTATTCCCTTATAGAAGTAAAGGCCCACGAAGACTGGATAGGCAAATCTCTAGTAGAGCTTGACTTTAGAAACAAGTACAAGATGACAGTCATAGGGGCCAAGAGGGATAAGAAGATGGATATGGACCTAAGGCCTAATTTTGTAATCGAAGAGGGAGATGTCCTCTTTATAATAGGCGGCAGTGAAAACGCTAAAGCCTTTGAAGACTAGTAAGTAATTAATAATCCTTGTTTTTATTATGGGGATAAGAAAATCAGAAAAATATTTTTAAGAAAAAGTTTGCATAAATCAAAAAAAGGTGCTATAATATAATCAGCTATTAAATAGCTAGGTTTTTCATTATTAATTCCTTATAGTTTTCCCTTAGAAAACTAGGACTAACTTATTCTTTTCTATGAAAGAGGTCGCAGTTTATAGCGGCCTCTTACTTTTTAAATTATAAGTTATTAGTATAATATAAAAAAAGAAATGAGGTTAATATGTTCGGACCATATATGTATAGGGGTCTTTATTTTGATAAGACCTACCTTTTAGTCTTGCTGGGCTTAATTATAACCATGTTTGCTCAAGCCAAGGTAAAAAGTGCTTTTATTAAATATAGCAAAATCAAAAGCAAAAAATCAATAACAGGCCTAGATGCTGCTAAATATATTTTGGATGTCAATTCCTATAATGATATATCAATCAAGAAAGTGAGGGGATCTATGAGCGATTATTTTAACCCTGCTACCAAGCAAATCGCCTTGTCTGATCACACTTTGAAGGATACATCTATTGCCTCTATTGCCGTAGCCTGCCATGAGTGTGGCCACGTTATCCAATATAAGGAAGGATTTTTGCCACTTAAACTTAAGTCCCTTATAGTTCCTGTAGTTAACTTTGGATCATCCCTTTCCTTCCCTTTGATACTCTTGGGCTTGTTTATGGCTAACCAATTATTTATCAACATAGGACTTTTACTATTTTCCTTTATGCTTATCTTTCAGCTAATAACCCTACCGGTAGAGTTTGATGCTTCTAGGAGGGCTATAGCTGTTATGAGAGATAGTGGGATGCTAGTAGGAGAAGAAGTAGACCACGCAAGGGCTATGCTAAGGGCAGCTGCCTTAACCTATGTCGCTGCAACCCTATCAACAGCCCTACAATTCTTGAGGCTCTTCCTCTTATTTGGGGATAGGGACGATAGATAATATTGTCGATATATAGAGTGGCTTGCAAAAGCTGCTTTATATAGTACAATTTTACTAGGAATCATATTGATTCTTTATTTTATAAAACAAAGGTCAGAGATAGTCAATATATTGACTAAGCTTTTTATAGAAAATATTACTTAATAAGATAAGAGAAAGATGGGTGATAATATGGCTCTTACATCAGATATAGAAGACTTCCTTAAGGCCATGCTTGAAGCAACCAGCGATGGGATGGTCGAGATAGGAAGAAATGAGCTAGCGGTTCGTTTTGACTGCGCTCCAAGTCAAATAAATTATGTGCTTTCTACGAGGTTTACTCCCCTTAATGGGTATATCATAGAAAGTAAAAGGGGTGGCAATGGCTTTATTAAGATTATGACCATTGTCGATGAAGATTCTTATATCCCCTATTTAGTTAAAAACCTTAAGAAGGAAATGAGTCAGGCTAATGCTGAGAGCCTATTTAAGGACCTATATAAGAGAGAATATTTTAGTGAAAATGAGTACTTGATGGCCAAGTATGCCACAAGCGATAGGGCCCTTGCGAGTGTAGAAGATAAGATCAAGAGGAAGGCTCTAAGGTCTGACATTATAAAGTATATTTTGTTAAGCCTTATGGCAAGGAGTTAGTTATGAAATGCGATAAATGCGGCAAGAACGAAGCTGTAATGAATGTAAAGGCAATAATCAACGGAGTAGACCATGACTACCACTTGTGTGGAGATTGTGCCATGGAATTAAGAAAAACTTACTTCGATGAAGATGGTAATTTTAAGGGATCTAGGAAGGAACAAGGTGAACAAATCATGAACTTTATGAAAAAATTCGTCCCAAGCCTTGATGAGATTATAGATTCTTATTATGATTTTAAATATAGAGAAAACAACTATAATTATGATATGCTTAGCAAGCTTTCTGATAAGACTTGTCCATCCTGTGGCAATTCCCTATCAAATATAAGGGCAGGAATCTTTGGCTGTAGTGATTGTTACAAGCTTGATAAGAAGCTTACTAATAAGATCCTAAAGACCTATAACAATTATTCCACCTATGAGGGAAGCTATCCAAGAGCCTATAGGAAGTTTAAAGAAGTTGCTATCAAGGTCAAGGACTTGCAAGAAAAACTCAACCAATCAGTTGAAACTGAAGACTATGAGAGGGCAGCGGATATCAAGGAAAAGATAAATGAGCTTAATACGAAGGTGCAAAATTGATAGAGTACACAAAAGATATTATATTAAATTCTAACCTTACTCTTAGAAGAAATATAGAGGGCTTGGACTTTCCGGCAACCATGACACTAGAAGATAGTGAAAGGGTCATAGATATCTTTAGAAATATCTATGGGGAAAAGCTAGTCTTGCTAGAAGACTTGGACGAGACCTTCCTAAATAAGCTTATCTCTTCCTTTGCCCTAAGCGAAGACTATGATGATAGGTCCATCAAGATGGCAGTTGTTATAGAGGATGACTATGTCTTGACCATAAACGATAGGGACCATGTGGCAATAAATATCATGGACTTCAATATGGATATGAAGAAGGCCCTCGATAAGTCAAGGCAGGTCGAAGAGGACCTCGATAGGATAATTGACTTTGCCTTCTCCCCTGAGTATGGCTACCTAACTTCAGATGCTAGAAATACGGGAAGTGGCCTAGAGATTTTTGTAGAGACCTTCCTCTTTGGACTCGTTGGATCATATGAGGCTTACTTTGGCTTAAAACAAGCTCTAATAAACGATGGAATCTATATAGGTAGCGAAAGTCCCTTAGATATAAAAAATGATATAAAGGGTCTATATATTTTAAAAAATATTGGAAATTACAGGAAAGACTTTATTAAGTATGTTAGGAAGTTTGAAGAAGTCCTAGATACCCTAGTTAGAAATGAGAGAAGGTTTAGAAGAGATTATCAGGCCTTAAATGGCATAAAAGACGAAGAAATAGAAGATAGGATAGACCTTATAGTAAGTAACTTGTCTATGGGTCTACTAAAGAACTTGGATATAATCCTCAAGGCCTTGTATGAGCTAAAAAAATATAGGGCCCTTGATTATGAAACCAAGCTCAGCTCAAATGAAATTGACTACCTAATCTTTAACCTTAGCAAGAAGAAGTACAAGGACAATAGGGATGAAGAAAGGTATCAATTTCTAAGATCATATATGGAGGGAAGATAATGGAGAATAATAGATTAGGAAGACTTGCATCGCAAGCAAGACGAGAAAGCTATTCCCTAAACCACGACTATATAGGTAGCGAACACTTGCTTTTAGCCTTGATGAAAACAGGCTCTATAGCAAGCAAGGCCCTAGAGCAAAGTGGGGCCAACTACGACCTATTTAGATCAATTGTAATAAATAATATAGGAAGGGGCAATTCTACAGCTCCTGCCACAGAATACACTAAGAAAGCAAGGCAAATCTTTGACCTAGCTAAAAGACTTGCAAGTGATAGGAAGGGAACCCTAGTAAATGAAGAAGATATCCTTAAAGCTATCCTTATGGATGATGATTCCTTTACCAACCTAATGTTCCTCCTATCAGGAGTAGAAAAGGATGTGGTAGGCAAGAACCTTGAGGCAATGCTCAAGAGAGTCTACAAGGATTCCCCATCAAAGTCTGATTTTTCAGAAAATATTAGCAAGTTCTCAAAGAACCTCAACGAAGAAGCTAGGGCCAATAAGATAGACCCGGTTATAGGTAGGGATAGCGAGATCGAGAGAGTTATCCAAATCCTAATGAGGAGGACCAAGAACAACCCTATCCTCATAGGAGAACCTGGTGTTGGTAAAACTGCCATAGCAGAGGGACTCGCCCAAAGAATAGTCGACAATGAAGTGCCAAAAATCATATCTTCAAAGCAAATCCTAAGCCTAGACCTTGCATCAATGATAGCAGGCACCAAATACAGGGGAGACTTTGAAGATAGACTCAAGAAACTATTTGAAGAACTAGGCAAGAGAGATGATATTATCCTATTTATAGATGAATTCCACATGGTCCTAGGAGCTGGAGCTGCTGAGGGCAGTATGGATGCGGCCAATATCCTAAAGCCAATCCTTGCCAAGGGTGAGATTCAAATTATGGGAGCTACAACAGTAGAAGAATACAGAAAACACGTAGAAAAAGACCCAGCTCTAAGCCGTCGTATGCAACCAATCCTAGTTAAAGAGCCAAGCCTAGATGAGGCAAGGCAAATCATAGAAGGAATCAAATACAAATACGAAGATCACCATGGAGTAGATGTACCATATGAAGCAGTAGATGCAGCAGTAACCCTATCCGATAGGTATATAACAGATAGGTACTTACCAGATAAGGCCATAGACCTAATAGATGAAGCAGGATCAAAGATTAGAATCAAGGCCTACCAAGAGGAAAACCCAGAAGCATCGTCAGAAGCTTACTTAGAAGAGCTAAAGGAGAGGAAAGAGCAAGCAGTTAAGGACCAAGACTTCGAGAAGGCAGCAGAACTAAGGGATAAAATTAACCAAACCAAGTTTGATATGGAAATAGCCAAGGAAAAAGAAGAAAACAACCAAGAAAGACTATATATATCTTATGATGACATAGCATCCATAGTTGCAAGTTGGTCCAATGTTCCTGTAGAAAAACTTACAGAAGATGAAAAACAAAAATACGCAAGATTAGACCAAGACCTAAAAACAAGCGTCATAGGTCAAGACGAGGCCATAGATACTGTAGCAAAATCCATAAAAAGAGCAAGGGTCGGATTAAAAGACCCTAGAAAACCAATAGGCTCCTTTATCTTTGTAGGACCTACTGGAGTGGGTAAGACCTACCTAGCCAAGTCCCTAGCTAAGTCCCTCTTTGGATCAGTTGATAAACTCATAAGGATGGACATGAGTGAATACATGGAGAAATTTGCAGTATCAAGGCTAGTCGGATCACCTCCGGGATATGTAGGCTATGAAGAGGGAGGCCAACTAACAGAGGCTGTAAGAACCAATCCTTACTCAGTAATTCTCTTTGATGAAATAGAAAAGGCCCACCCAGACGTCTTTAACCTCCTCCTCCAAATCCTAGACGATGGAAGACTTACAGATGGGCAAGGTAGGACTGTGGACTTCAAAAACACCATCATAATAATGACCTCAAATGTCGGAGTAAGGAGTCTAAAAGAAAACAAGACCATAGGCTTTGAAACTCGTGACACCGATAAAATAAACGAAGAAAGAACAAGTGAAATCATAACTAAGGCCATAAAAGATAGCTTCGCCCCAGAATTCTTAAACAGACTAGACGAAGTCATTATGTTTAAGCCACTAGACCAAAAAGATATAGACCAAATATCAGCCCTAATGCTAGAGAAGACCAAGGCTAGACTAAATAACATTGACCTTGATATAATCTATGACGACAAGGTAGTCAAACTCCTCGCAGAAGGAGGCTTCGATAGCGAATATGGAGCAAGACCACTAGAACGTCATATAACAAAAATGATAGACGATAGACTGGCAGAAGAGATTCTAGATGGCAAACTAAATAGAGACGAAACCATCAGAATATCAGTAAGACAAAAGGGACTAGTTTTTAGAAACATAAGCAAAGAAAGGAAGAAAAAAGAAGAAAAAGAATTAGCAGCTAATACTTCCAAGTAAAAGATCCCGGGCAATAAGCTCGGGATTTTACTTTATGACTATAACAAATAATCCAAATATCTAAAAAAACTCTCAACTACCATAAGTAAACTTATGATTATCTCTAACCAAGTTAATTGCTAAAAAGGCATAGACTTGTATGCTTGATTCAAAATAATATGGAAATATCTCTATTATCGCTATTATGAACCCCTCGCGTGTCAAGAAGTAAGGGCGTTCTTCATAAGAGCGGTCAAAATAAACATTTGCACTTATAGGTATGGAATTTGCAGCTAGAATCTCATCGTTACTAGAAAGAGCTGGAAGACTTGCTACAAAAAATTCTTGATTCATAAGGTCTTGCTTTGATTAAAGAATTTCTTAATCGAATTTGTTTAAAAGCCCTTTGGAGGGCAATATTTTCTAGAGCCTTTGATAAAGATATAGAATTTACATATTCTTCCTTGCTAGTAATCCATTATCCCACAAGAAATCCCTTAAATTAGTGTCAGGATTTTCATCTAGACTGTAAGGAACATTCTTATTCCGCATCTCAGATCTATTCTTATTTAAATATTCTATGACCTCATTTTTATTATCTTAGTTTTGATTTATATAAACATTATGTTGAAAATTCCCTAAAGAATTTGTGTCTATCCATGTACCAAGGAGATGTAAGGCGAAAGCTTTGGTTTTCACTCGAAAAAGACCAATTCTACGACCGAAAACAACTTTTTAACATCGAAATTTTCATACTTCTGCCTATTTAATTTTCCGTCTGCTTTTCTTAATCACACCATAGGAATCGCTTTACTATAGTGATCGGTATTAGGAAATCAATCCCATTATAATTAACAAATGTCAAAAAATTTATATGGTATCGAAAAAAATACATGCAAAGATTTGACAAACGTTTTTTTTTTTTTTATAATTGTTCTAAGATAATTACCATATCATTTTATAATTAAGGAGGAGATATGAAATATTTTAAAGTACTGCTAGGTTTAGCCCTGTGTACTATGATTTGTTCTTGTTCTTCCAATGGAGGGCAATCAAAACAAGAGCAAAATAGTGATGAAGCTGTAAGGCTTTCTATGTGGGATACCAACCAAGAAAAGGTTATGAAAGAAATTGTAGCAGATTTTGAAAAAGAAAATCCTGATATTAAGGTTCAAATAGAAATGGCTTCATTTAAAGATCATTTCACTAAATTAGAAACACAATATTCAGGTTCTGTAATGCCGGATATATTCTTTATGAATGGTCCAAACTTTCAAAAATTTGCATCTAACAATGTATTAGAACCTTTAGATGATTTAGTTGAAAATAAAGAAATCGATTTATCCAACATACCAGATGCTTTAATAGACCTATATACTTACGAAGGAAAACTTTATGGACTTCCAAAAGATTGGGATTTAACAGCTCTTTGGTACAATAAGGAAATTTTTGATAATGCTGGAGTTCCATACCCTACTAATGACTGGACTTGGGATGATTTAAAAAATGCTGCTGAAAAATTAAATAATCCAGATGAAGGAATTTGGGCTATAGCTTCTCAAGCGGCTACTCAAGAAGGACTCTACGACACAATTCCTCAAAATGGTGGATATATAATTTCAGAAGATGCGAAAAAATGTGGATACAATAGTAAAGAAGCTATTGAAGCAACACAAATATGGATTGATTTATTAAAAGATGGTCTATCACCAGATATACAAACTCAAACTGATACAAGTGCTGTAGAGCTATTTAAAGCTGGAAAGCTTGCTATGATATATTCTGCAAGCTGGAATGTACCAGAATATATGAATAGTGAGAATATAAAAGATAAAGTAGACTTAGTTGTTATGCCTAAGCTAAAAGAAAGAGCAGCTACAATACATGGTCTTTCTTATGCATTATCATCACAAAGTAAGAATAAAGAAAATGCTAAGAAGTTTTTAGCATATCTATCAAGTAAGGAAGTTAATGATAAGTGGGCTAAGAGTGGTGCTGTTATACCAGCCAACGAAGCTTCTTTAGAAATTTGGACAAACGCTTACCCCGACATCAACCTTAAGGCATATATTGATGAATTAGAATATGCTAAGCCTTATCCGATAAGTAAGAATACTTCTAAATGGAATTACTTGGAAACAATGTATCTAAATGAGATATTTGCTCTACAAAAAGATGTAGATACAGGTCTTAATGAATTGGCTGAGGAAATTAATGTAAAACTTCAAGAGGAGAAATAAGATGAAAAAAGTAAGAAGCAACTTAAATAGAGAGGCCATAAAATGGGGTTTTATAATGATAAGTCCTGTTGTTATAGGTCTTACTATATTCTATATAATTCCGTTTTTTCAAAATGTTTTCTTTTCTTTTACTAATTTGAATTCCTTTGGAAATTACGAATTGGTAGGTCTTAGTAATTATAAGGATATTTTGAAAAATCCAGATATATACATAGCTTTAAAAAATACTTTTATATATACTATATTTACTGTTCCTTCAATCGTTATTATATCATTGGTGATTGCCAACTTATTAAATCAAAAGATAAAAGGAATAGGAATATATAGAACCTTGTATTTTTTACCAGCAGTAACTATGCCAGCAGCTACAGCTATGATTTGGAAATGGATATATAACGGTCAGTATGGTCTTTTGAATCAAATATTAGCTGTTTTCAATGTTGAGCCTAGAAGTTTTTTAGCGGACCCTGATACAGCCATGTTTGCACTGATTCTAGTAGGAGTGTGGATGGGAATAGGAATGAATGTAGTATATTTTTTGGCTGGATTACAATCTATACCAAAGACTTATTATGAGGCAGCAACACTAGATGGAGCAAGCCCAGTAAAACAATTTTTTACTATTACAATACCATCACTTGCACCTACTATAACATTTGTGCTTATTACATCATTCATTAGTTCTCTACAAATGTTTGATTTAGTATATCTTATGATAGGGAAAGATAATATAGCTATAAAAAACACTATGTCCATAGTTTATCTTTTCTATCAATATGCTATTGATTTTGGAGAAAAGGGATATGGAGCGGCTATAGCTTGTATTTTGTTTGTTATAATTCTCGTAATAACATTTGTACAACTAAAATTGCAAAAGAAATGGAATGAATAAAATGAATAAAAGTTTAAAAAAATTATTAATCCACACAATTTTAATAATAGGGGTTATATTTACAATTTTCCCTTTTATTTGGATGATTTTAACATCATTAAAGACCTTAACTGAGTCAACAATGATACCACCTAAAATTTTTCCAGAAAAACCTATGTTTGAAAATTATAGTGAAGCTATAGAGATAATGAATTTCCCAACTCTATACATTAATACAATCCTATATACTATAATTACAAGTATAGGTCAGGTTATAATGTGTACTATGGCTGGCTATGCATTTGCAAGGATAAATTTTCCAGGTAGAAATATAATATTTGTCATCATATTATCTGTTTTGATGGTCCCTTCACAAATTTTCTTGGTACCACAATTTCAAATAATGACAAAATTAGGACTATTAAATACTATAAGTGCTTTGGTTCTTCCAAGCTTGTTTTCAGCTTTTGGTACATTTTTAATGAGACAGTTTTTCTTAAAAATCCCGATTGAATTGGAAGAAGCGGCAAGGCTTGATGGTTCAGGTACTTTTAAAATTTTTAAAGACATATGTCTTCCGTTAGTAAAACCAGGTATCGTAGCCTTAGTTATAACAAGTATATTATTTACCTGGAACAATCTGATGTGGCCATTGATAGTTAATACTCTTCCACAAAAATATACTTTATCTGTTGGAATAGCAAATTTATCAGGTCAACATTTTACAAATTACCCAGTTTATATGGCAAGTGCTGTTTTGGCTGTATGGCCAATGATTTTGGCTTTTGCCTTATTCCAAAAACAATTTATTGAAGGTTTAGCAAATAGTGGAACGAAAGGATGAAAAAATGATTAAAGTAGCAGTAATAGGAGCAGGCAATAGGGGATATGAAGCATACTATCCTTATATAAGAGAAAACGAAGAAATGGAACTAGTCTCTGTATGCGATATAGATGAAGAAAGACTAGAAAAAATAAGAAAAGAAGTTGACCTTGATGAAGAATATATCTTCTCATCTACTGAAGACTTCTTCAAAAAAATGGACCAAGAAGTCTTCTGTGATGCAATAATAATTGCGACAAATGATAGAGACCACTACAAGACAACAATGAAAGTATTAGACTATCCTGTCCATGTCCTACTCGAAAAACCAATTAGTGGAAACAAAAAAGAAGTAGTAGATATAGCCAAAAAATCCGAAAACATGGATAGGGTCTTTATGATCTGCCATGTATTAAGATACGCTCCACTATACAAAAAAATAAAAGAGCTTCTTGATAAGGGAGAAATAGGAAAAATAATGAGCATAAACCATAACGAAAACATAGGCTACTACCACTTTGCCCATTCCTTCGTAAGAGGAAACTGGTCAAACGCAGAAAAAAGCTCACCACTAATCCTACAAAAATCATGCCATGACATGGACATCCTCCTCTACTTCATAGGAAAAAAACCATTAAGCCTATCAGCCTATGGCCACCTCTCCTACTTCACAAAAGAAAACCAACCAGAAGGAGCAAGCTCAAGGTGCCTCGATTGTAAATACCAAGACACCTGCGTATTCTCATCAAAAGACTTCTATAGCTCAAACAAAGGTAGGGGCTGGAGAAACGTAGTAACAGATGACCCAAGTCAAGAAGGTCTAGAAAAAGCCCTAAAAGAAGGACCTTATGGAATATGCGTATACGAAAGCAATAACACCGTATGCGATCACCAAGCCATAGCCATAGACTTTGAAGATGGAGTAAACGTAGTATTCAACCTATCAGCCTTCTCCAATGAAGTTCACAGAAACATCAAAATAATGGGAACCAAAGGAGAACTTATAGCAGATGACCACACAAATGAAATAACCATCAGAAGATTTAAGGAAGACACCTTCACAACCTACAAAGTCCAAGCAGAACATGGTCATGGTGGAGGAGACTATGGACTAATGGATGCCTTCTACAAGGCAATCAAAGGAGACAAGGCAGAAGTACTAAGTGGAGCAAGAGAATCCGTACTAAGCCACTTAATGTGCTTTGCAGCAGAAGATAGCAGACTCAATAAGAAGATGGTAGAGTTTAAGGAAGAAATTTAATATGAGTAACCTTTTATTTAAAAATTTATCCAAAGTTTATGAAAATGGCTATAAGGCTGTAACCGATTTTAACCTAGAAATTAAGGATAATGAATTTATAGTTTTTGTTGGTCCTTCGGGTTGTGGAAAATCTACAACCCTTAGGATGATAGCTGGACTAGAAGATATAACAGAGGGTGAAATATCGATAGATGGAAAAGTGATAAACGATATTTCTCCAAAAGATAGAGATATAGCTATGGTATTTCAAAATTATGCCCTATATCCTCATATGACAGTTTATAATAATATGGCTTATGCCCTAAAAAATGATAAAATTGATAAGGAAGAAATAAAGAAAAAAATTACCAATGCTGCAAAACTTCTTCAAATAGAAGAATATTTAGATAGAAAACCTAAGCAATTATCTGGAGGACAGAAGCAAAGGGTTGCTTTGGGTAGAGCACTCGTGAGAAATCCTAAAGTATTTTTGATGGATGAACCACTTTCAAACTTAGATGCTAAGTTGAGAGGCCAAATGAGAACAGAGATAAATAAGCTTCATAAGTCTCTAAATACAACATTTATATATGTTACTCATGATCAAACAGAAGCAATGACTCTAGGTGATAGAATTGTAATAATGAAGGATGGATTTATCCAACAAGTAGATACTCCATACAATCTATATCATAAACCAGTGAATACTTTTGTGGCTGGATTTATAGGATCACCTCAAATTAATTTTTTAGATATATCTTTAATAAATAAAAATAATAAGATTTATGGTATTTTAGATGATAAAGAATTTTCTTTGGGAAATCCTAACTTAGCTAAGTATAAAGAAGTAAAAATGGCGATAAGACCAGAAGAGATACATTTTACACCTTTTGAAGAATCAATTCCTTTAAATGTCAAAATCAATATAATTGAAAATTTAGGAGATCATCAAATAATATATGTACTCTTGGGAGATAGGGAAATTATAATAACAGATTATAAGAAAACCTTATTAAAGCAAAATGATTATATAGATATTTATATAAATAAGAAAAATTTGTTATTCTTTGATAAAGAATCTACTTGTAATGTAGACAATATAAATTAAAACTAGAGGATTTTTCAAAAAATAAAAACATAAATTTGTATTAACTAAATTTGTAGTTAATAATTATATGATACTAAAGACTAATTATAAACAATATTTTGCCAGTTTATGCAAAACGAATTAATGTATGAATATTTAAAATGGGGCTTGATGATTTAGACATTTATAAGATCTATAATCGAGCTCCATCATGTTCTAATTTAAATATTCATAAATTTCTGTACTTATAATAATATACGTTATAAAAGCTATTTAAAATTTTGTCGCACCTAATTAGCTTTATTGAAATATATCTAAAACTCAAAGGCTTTTTATAAATTAAATATCTTTATAAAACTCTAACATTATTGATATCTGATAATTCTTTAAATAAGTGTGCATTTTTATATTTTAAATTATTTATAAATACATAATATTAAAATCTTAAAATTTCATTGCTCTTCATAAAGTGAATATGGGTATTTATAATATTTCTATAGAAATTAACCGATCCAATCTGATTGTGATTCATATCTATTATATACAAAAAACATTCGCAAAAGTTATGTGTGGGGGTATAATCTATTACAAAAATAACAATTTAAATGGGTTTAATATCTTAATAAATTATTTACATATTTGCTATAACTTTAGATTGTTTAATCAATGGAGAAAAAATTATGTTAAAAAACTTTAGTAAGATT
>NZ_JAKZEY010000051.1 GCF_022808955.1 Anaerococcus sp. AGMB09787 | reverse complement strand
AAAGATGTGGTCATGAGTATGAAGCTATCTATGCCCAAAAAGATAAAATTGAAAAATCATCATCTAAAGGCAGGAAACTAAAAGCGAATGATAATATTACTAAATCCATATCTGAAAACTTCATAAGAAGCGCTCTCCCGAACAAATAGCAAACACTATATGTAAAGACCTTGTCTACTTTAAATAATATATAATCGGATTTACTCAGGAGTTATAGACTTTGATGTTTCTAAGCTAAGAAGAAAGGGGAAATCAAGAAAAGCCAAAGAAACAAGAGGTAGGTTTAACATAGGTAAATCAATAAGCAAAAGACCTAAATAAGTAAAAAATAGAGATATCTTTGGTCATTGGGAATTAGATACAGTTGTATTATCCAGAGGTAAAAGTAAAGGCTGCCTAGCAACATTTGTAGAAAGAAAAACTAGATTTTATATTGCCTTGCCTATGGCGGATAGAAGTAAAAACTCGATGTTAAAATCAATTAACAAATTAATCAGCTCTTTGCCATTAGAAGCATTAAAGACCTTTACATCTGACAGAGGCAAAGAATTTGCTTGCTATGAAGATGTTGAAAAACAAGGGATAGACTTTTACTTTGCCGATGCGTATTCAGCTTGGCAAAGAGGAAGCAATGAAAATTCTAATGGTTTATTGAGAGAGTATTATCCTAAGAAGACAGACTTATCCAAAATATCTGTTAATGAGCTAATAAGAAACTTAATGGAGCTTAATACTAGACCTAGAAAATGCCTTGGGTATCAAACTCCATTTGATTTATTTATGCACGAACTTAGTTTGGTTTAGGTGTCGCAATATTATTTGCAATTCATCAAATAAAAAAGAACGAATGTTTGAACTTAGCTAAGTCATTCGCTCTTTAGCTATTATTTTATAAGTCTGGCCTATCGCTTAGGTCAATGTGGCAATAGCCTGTAGGGTTTTTCTTTAGGTAGAATTGGTGGTAGTCTTCTGCTACTACATAGTTTTGTAATGGGTCGACTTCTATTTGAATTTTTTCTCTTTCCTTCTCTTGTTTATTTGCTAGAAATTCTTTTACTTGGTCAAGGGTTGCTTCATCATTTGAATATATTCCAGTCCTGTATTGGCGACCCTTATCGTTTCCTTGTTTATTTATTGAGAAGGGATCAACGATATAATAGAAGTATTCTAGAATTTTTTCTAAATTAATTATTTCATCATCGTATGTTACTTTAACTGTTTCTGCATGGTCGGAGTTTTTGAGGTTTTCATAGAAGGTATCATCGCTATTGCCATTTGCATAGCCAACTTCAGTTTCTACTACTCCTTCTATTTGTGAGAAGTAAGCATCTACTCCCCAAAAGCACCCCCCTGCTAGGTATATTCTTTGTTTCATTTTTTCCTCCTTTTATATATTTTAAGGTAATTGGTTCTCTTAGTTTTTCTTAGTTTGAAGTTTTTCATATTGGATGAAAAGACTGATGATAGGATTATTCCAAATGCAATAGCCCCTGCAAGAGCCACGGTCTTAAATAATAATAGGATTACATTCTGGAATTGGTTGTTTACAAAATTTTTCATCGTATCATATATAGCTTCACCAGGACATAGGTTAATTACTCCTGGCACTATAAATATTAGGGATGGGTGTCTAAATAGCTTAGCGCAAATTTCTGATATCAATGAAATTACAAAGGCTGAAAAGAAGGTCCCCATATAATTTGATCCAGTATAGTAGATTACTATCTTATATATTATCCAACCAACCCCTGCATTTAGACTGGATACCAAGAGGGCTTTTTTAGGTACTTGGAAGACTAGAGCAAAGCCTACAGCTGATAGCATTGAAACTATAAATTGAAATAACA
Organism: Anaerococcus sp. AGMB09787; assembly: GCF_022808955.1. Classification (GTDB taxonomy): domain Bacteria; phylum Bacillota; class Clostridia; order Tissierellales; family Peptoniphilaceae; genus Anaerococcus. The sequence continues at coordinate 71,383 of NZ_JAKZEY010000051.1, read as the reverse complement.
TAGTTCCTCCTTACATTAAATAGGTAGATAGGGTGATAGGTATAGCTACTCCAACTGCTAGGGCAGAGGATATGAGAAAGGCAGTGGTGGCTCCTGTTATTCCACTGGTTACGTCCCCACTCATAAGATCTCTCATTGAGTTGGTCACCATTATTCCTGGCAAAAAAGCCATCATTGATGCAACAACTACCTTGTTTACTTCAACACCAGGTACAAATCTTGAGATTAAGATTGTCAAAAAGCTTACCAAAAGACCTGCTATAAAGTTAATCACAAAAAATCCTACGTTGCGCTTTTCGAAGATATGGCTTATAGCATAGGACATAAGTCCTACACAAAAGGAAATTACCATGTCTTGGTAGGATCCTCCCAAGAGGAGCAAGAAGGCTCCAGATGATAGGGCAGAGCCAAATATTTGAAAGGGCAAGGGTTGGCCTGGGTCATTTTTTATTTTTTCAAGTTCCAGGAGAGCCTCTTCAAAAGACATATTCCCCTTAACAAATTCTCTAGAGAAGGTGTTTACCTTGTCTATATAATAAAGGTTATTTCTTCTAGATTTAACCCTTCTTACATTGGTATGGATCTCTCCATTGTAAGAAAAAGACACTATTATTACATTGGAAGTGGAATAGACATCCACATCTATTACGTTTTTCTTGCTTTTTATTATCCTCTCAACTGTATCTTCTACCCTATAGATCTCTGCACCATTTTGTAGAATGATTGCTCCAGCATTGCAGGCTATCTCGGATAGGACTACAGCCTCATCCATATTTTGAATTGTATTTTTTGCAACTTCCATTTTATCACCTAAAAGATTTATTGTACCTATTTATATTTTCTTCCGTTAAGAATGCATAAGCATCATTTATTTCTTGGAACTTCTCCTTGGCCCCCTCTTCCTTATTGATGTCAGGATGGTATTTCTTTGCAAGTTTCCTATAGTTTAACTTTACCTGATATATGTCAGTATTATAATCTAGGCCCAAGGTATCACAAGCTTTTTCAAATTTTTCCTTGAAACCCACATCATAGGCCATATTGGTGTAGGTATTTTGTCCATAGGAATTTTGCCATTTGGCATCTTGAAAGTTTCCAAAGCTAAAGCCTCCAAAAAATTCTTCAAAACGCCTATTCATCTCTTCTTCCCTAGCTCTTGCTTCTTCCTTGGCCTTTCTAATTCGCTCCTTCTCAGCATCTTCCCTGTACTTGTTTGAATAATCAGAAATTGAATCATATCCTACTTTTTTGCCACTAATAAGTGATTCACTCTTATCAAAGAGCCACTCGGTTAGGGTGTAGTTGGCATACCTAATAAAGGAAATAAATTTTGGTCCTAGGATAGGTATGATGATTACCACAAATAATAGGATCCATATTTCCATAGGTAGGGCTATTAGTAGGAAGGGAAAGAAGAAAAAGGCAGAGCAACCAAATATAAATACTGCCACAAATAGTTGTCTAATCCCCTCAAAGGTCATAACTATAGCATTCATTAAATTTATCAAAAGATTGAATACACTCGAAAGCCCCCTAGCCAGATAGTGTAACAATTTACCAAATATTTTCGCCATATAAACTCCTCACATAAAAAGATTATACACTTTAGATACTTAAATTCACAAAAAAAGAAGGCCGAAGCCTTCTCTTAATATTACTTAATTTTAACCAAACAAGTCAGTGTTATTTGAATTGTAGAGGTTATAATATACTCCTTTATTATCAAGAAGAGCCTTGTGGTTGCCTCTTTCTACTATGCCATCGTAGGTTAGAACTAAAATCTCATCAGCATTTATAATTGTTGATAGCCTATGGGCGATAGTTAGGGTTGTCCTTCCCTTGCTTAATTTTTCTAGAGAGGCTTGGACTATGGCCTCTGACTTATTATCAAGAGCAGAAGTTGCTTCATCAAGGATTAGGATAGGTGGGTTCTTTAGGAATACCCTAGCGATAGAAATTCTTTGCTTTTGACCACCTGATAGCTTGACTCCCCTCTCTCCTATATAGGTATCGAAGCCATATGGCAAGTCCTTAATAAATTCTATAGCTCCTGCAAGCTCAGCGGCTTGTCTTATCTCCTCATCACTTGCATCTTCCTTACCATATCTGATATTATCCTTAACAGTTCCTGAGAAGAGGTAGACATCTTGTTGGACTATGCCTATATTATCCCTAAGTGATTCTAAGGTTAAATCTCTTATGTCTACTCCATCGATCTTAATAGAGCCATCAAGGACATCATAGAATCTAGGAATCAACTTAGATATTGTGGTCTTTCCTCCACCTGAAGGACCTACTAGGGCAATATTTTCTCCTACATCTATTGAGAAGGACATATCCTCTAATACATAGTCTTCATCAGATCCTGTACCTGGATACTTGAAGTAGACATTTTCAAAGTCTATCTTACCCTTAACATCTGATAATTCCTCGGCTTCTTCATGGTCAAAGATTTCATTTTCAAGATCCATTATTTCGACAAATCTCTCGATGCCAGTAGCTCCTCTTTCGTAGGTATCTGTAAAGTTGATTAACCTCTCAATTGTTGCAACCAACATATTCAAATACATGGTAAAGGCTATAAGGTCTCCAGGGCTGATATATGATTTTATAACAAAGAGTCCTCCGACTAGAATCAACAAGGTATACATTAGTCCTGAGAAAGTATCCTTCACCATAAAGTAAGATGCCATGGCAAAATATTGAATCTTCTTTATAGTAGTAAACTTTTGATTTTCCTTGGCAAACTTTCTTTTTTCTGCATCTTCATTGGCAAAAGATTTTACAACAGAAATTCCTAATAAGGTATCTTCTATACCTGAATTAATAGCGCCAACTTGCCTTTTGGTATCCATAGTCGCTTGTCTAAACTTACTTCTAGACTTACGAGATACTATATACATAACTGGAACTAGGGCATAAATTATTAGGGCTAGCTTCCAATTTATAGTCAACAAAACCGTAAAGGATATGAAAAGCTTGATGGCTCCTACCAAAAATTCTTCTGGTACGTGGTGGGAGAACTCTGTAATCTCATTAAGGTCAGTAGTCATCCTTGTCATAAGTTGACCAATCTTGGTCTCATTAAAAAACTCCGTATCCATGGTCAAAAGATGGGTAAAGACATCTCTTCTCATGTCTTTTTCTATATAGGCTCCCATGATATGACCAAAGGATTGCATGATAAATCTCGCTACTATTTCAATTAGCTTTGTAATAGCATAAATAATTGCAACTTTAACGACTCTTGGTAGATCAAGTAGTCCTAGCTGAGCCCAATCCGTTAGATAGGAAAGTAGCATAGGCAAGACTAATTGACTTACAGTGGTCAAGGCTGCAGAAATCAAATCTATGATTAAAACTTTTTTATATGGTTTATAATAAGGAAAAAATCTCTTCATCAATTCCTTATTAGAATATTTGCTTTTTTCTTGCATTACTCCTCCTCTTCTTATAGTTTACAAATACTATTTTACTTTTTCTTAACTTAATTTCATAGAAATTACTATTGTTTAAAAATTGTCATTTAAAATTTTTTAAGTAGGATAAATATAGGAGGATATAGATGGCTAGAATAATTGAAAAAATAAATTTAAACGACAACACAATCAAATTTGTCGTAAAAGCTCCAGAAATCGCTAAAAAAGCTAAACCTGGACAATTTATTATACTAAGACTTGATGAAAAAGGAGAAAGAGTACCTTTCACTATTTCAGATACAGATGATGAAAATGTAACTATAGTAGTTCAAGTTGTCGGTGGAACAACTATGAGAATGAATAATCTAAAGGCTGGAGATGGCTTCTTGGACTTCGTAGGTCCACTAGGAAAGCCAACCGAGCTTGATGAGCTAAAAGGAAAGAACGTCTGCGTTGTAGGTGGAGGCCTTGGTACAGCAATTGCTTATCCACAAGCTAAATACTTACATGACATAGGAGCAAATGTAGATGTAATAGTTGGATTTAAAAATAAAGATCTAATTATATTACAAGACGAATTAGAAAAATGTTCAGATAACCTCTACATAACAACAGACGATGGTTCATATGGTAGACAAGGTTTTGTAACTCAAGTCCTAGAAGATGAAATCAACGAAGGCAAAACTTACGATCATGTCCTAACAATTGGACCAGTTATCATGATGAAAAATGTTGTTAATGTAACTAGACCTCACAACATACCTACAACAGTAAGTATGAACTCTATAATGGTAGATGGAACAGGCATGTGTGGTTGCTGTAGACTTACAGTAGATAACAAAATGCAATTTGCTTGTGTAGATGGTCCTGACTTTGACGGATTCAAGGTTGACTTTGATGAAGCTATGAATAGGTCAAGAAACTACCTAGAAGAGGAAAGAGAACATATTTGTAGAATTACAGGGGAGGTAAGAAATGGCGAAATTTAATATGGCAAAAACAAAAGTTCCAATGCCAGAACAAGATCCCAACGAACGCAATAAAAACTTCAAAGAGGTAACTCTAGGCTATAGTTTGGAAATGGCTCAAGAAGAAGCAACAAGATGTATCCAATGTAAAAATAGACCTTGCGTTTCAGGCTGCCCTGTAGGAGTTCAAATCCCAGAATTTATCAAACTAATCGTTGCTGGCGACCTAGATAGCGCCTACGATAAGATAGCAGAAACCAACAATCTTCCTGCAATCTGTGGTAGAGTTTGCCCACAAGAAAACCAATGTGAAGGTAAATGTACTAGGGGTATCAAGGACGAGCCTGTATCAATAGGTAGACTTGAAAGATTTGTAGCAGACTATAGAAACAACAAAGACTACCACAAACCAGTAGAAGTAGCAAGCAAGAACAAAAAGGTAGCAGTAGTAGGAGCAGGCCCTTCAGGACTTAGTGCATCAGCTGACCTTGCCAAACTTGGTTACAAGGTTACCTTATTTGATGCCTTCCATGCAGCCGGTGGGGTACTTATGTATGGTATCCCAGAATTTAGACTTCCTAAAACCCTAGTTCAAAAAGAACTTAAGAACGTAATAGGCCTAGGTGTTAAACTAAAAACTAACACAATAGTTGGAAGAACCCTATCCCTCCAAGACCTATTTGATGAGGGTTACGAAGCAATTTACCTATCAACTGGTGCTGGACTTCCTAAATTCCTAAACATTCCAGGAGAAAACCTAAACGGAGTATATTCTGCTAACGAATTCTTAACAAGAATGAACCTAATGAAGGCCTACAAGTTCCCAGAATATGACACACCTGTCCATGTAGGAAAGAAAGTCTGCGTAGTAGGTGGTGGTAACGTAGCAATGGATGCTGCAAGAAGTGCAAAAAGACTTGGTGCAGATGTAACAGTAGTTTACAGAAGATCATTCGAAGAAATGCCTGCTAGAATAGAAGAAAGTCACCACGCTAAAGAAGAAGGAATCAATTTCCTTAACCTCCACAATCCTGTAGAAATCGAAGGCGAAAACGGATGGGTTAAAGCAGTTAAAGTTGAAAAAATGGAACTAGGAGAAGCTGATAGCTCGGGCAGAAGAAAACCAATCCCTACAGGCGAATATGAAGAATATGAATTTGATTCTGTAATAATCGCCATAGGCCAATCTCCAAACCCACTTATCAAACAAACCAATGATGATATAGAAACAGAATCTTGGGGTGGCATCATAATAGATGATACAACAATGACTACAAAAGATGGTGTCTTTGCCGGAGGAGATGCTGTAAGTGGTGCGGCAACGGTAATCCTTGCCATGGGAGCAGGTAAAAAAGCCGCTGAAAATATAGACAAGTATTTAGAGAATAAATAATAGAAGATAAAAACAACTGACCCCGTAGCCCTTGTGGTATATGAGGTCAGTTTTTTTTGACTAAATTTATATTATATTTTTTGATAAATAAAATCTTTACTAGCTAGGTCTTAATTCTTAAAATTAACAATTAGAAAAATAAGAGTCCTCCATTAGGGGCTCATTTTTTAATCTTAGACTCCTTAGTCCTTGCTATTGGTAAATTATTTTTCTACTATCCTAACATGGACTGCCTGGTCCCCCCTGGGTCCTTCTATTTTTTCAAATTCTACGACTTGGCCAGGATAGAGGGTTTTGTAAGTTTCATCCGATTCTATATCAGAAAAGTGGACAAATAGGTCTTCTCCTTCCCATTTTATGAAGCCAAAGCCTCTTTTGTTATCAAAAGTTTTAACCTCTCCCTTACTCATTTTTCTCCTTTTTTGCACTAAATAAAATTCTCATTGTATCAGGCTTGACATCGCCCATGTCATCTTCATCATAGATTTCTATATGGCTAAATCCAATCTTTTCCAAAATTTCTTTTATTTCTTCGACCTTGTATAGTCTTTCCTGTTGAAATTCCCTAATCCTCCTATAGGTATCCCCTTCTTCTCTTATAAAGAAGTCTAGGTGCATATCACATAGGTCATCCTCAAAGAAGTTATCCCAGGTATAGAAGATATCTTCGTATTCGTAGACATAGCAGTTTGACCCAAAGATTTCCTTGATTTTGTATTCGGAATTTATATCAAAAACTAGGAGGGAATCATCCTTTAAGTTCTTGTAGGAATTTTCGAATAATTCTATCAGCTCTTCCTTCTCTGTTACATAGTTGACACTATCAAGGAGGATTACTATTAGGTCGTAGATGTCTTCATTAATGAAGCTTACCATATCGTAGTAGATAAGATTTACATTGTCCGCATCGTATTTTTGGGCAAAGACCTTGAGCATATCTGGTGATATATCTAGGGCATCTATTTTTTCAAAGTCATCAAAGAAGTGCCTGGTAAGCATGCCGGAGCCAGTTGCTAGCTCCAGCATATTTTCCTTACCTACCTGGTGTTTCTTGCATAGGTCCTTGATATTTTGAGCATATTTCTCATAATCTATATCAAAACTTAGTTTGTCATAGATATAGGCAAAGTCCTCATACATTATTTATCCTTTATTTCTTCAAGGGAAAGTTTTGTTTTTTCTAATAGGTCCTTGTAGTTTACAAGTTTTTCTTTCTCTTTGTTTACTACTGCCTCTGGAGCCTTGCTTACAAAGCCTTGGTTTGATAGTTTGCCCTCAGCCCTCTTTATTTCACTTTCTAGCTTCTTAATTTCTTCTTTTAGTCTTGCTCTTTCCTTTTCATAGTCAACTAGTTCATCTAGGGATAGGTAAACTAGGAATTCGTTGAAGACAAGCTTGATTACTCCATCTTCTTCGCTAGTGTCATCTCCATCATTTTTGATTACTTCTACTTGGCTTGCACTAGCAAGATTTACAAATTCATCCTTCAAGTCTTCTAGGATTTTTATATTTTCTTCCTTTTCCACTAGGATTTGTACTTTTTGCTTGCTCTTTGCAGGGACATTTAGGATTGCCCTTTGGTTTCTAATAGCTGTTATGGCATCAATAACTGAGTTTACATTGGCCTCTACTACTTCAAAGTTAAAGTCTTCCCTATATTCTGGCCATTCTTCTACTATTAGCATATCGTCCTTGTTTGGAATAGCAGAGTATATTTCTTCTGTTATAAATGGCATAAATGGATGAAGAAGGATGAGCATATTCTTGAGTACATAAAGCAAGACTTTCTTTACATTGGCCTTCTTTTCTTCATCATCTCCATATAGTCTAATCTTGGCAAATTCTATATACCAGTCGCAGTATTCATTCCAAATGAAATCTTCAATCCTTGATGCTGCAAGGCCAATTTCATATTTTTCTAGGTTGGTAGATACTTCTGCTATGGCATCATTTAATCTCTTAAGGATCCACTTATCTTCTAGTTCTAGATTTTCCCCATCAAAGGTCAAGTCATCACTATCTTCTATATTCATCAAGACAAACCTTGAAGCATTCCATAGTTTGTTAGCAAAGTTTCTGCTTGCAAGTATTCTCTTTTCGTCATAACGCATATCATTTCCAGGTGAGTTACCAGTAATCAAGGTAAATCTTAGGGCATCTGCACCATACTTGTCAACTACTTCTATTGGGTCAACTCCATTGCCCAAGGACTTACTCATCTTTCTTCCTTGAGGGTCCCTGATAAGGCCTGTAAAGAGGACATGGTGGAAAGGAACTTCTCCAGTGTTATACATTGATGAGAAGATCATCCTTATTACCCAGAAGAAGATTATGTCGTAGCCTGTTACCAAGATATCTGTTGGGAAGAAGTAGTCTAGCTCTTCATTTGTATCAGGCCAACCAAGGGTTGCAAAAGGCCATAAGGCTGATGAGAACCAAGTATCTAGGGTATCCTCGTCTTGGGTAACGTGTACGCCGTTTAGCATACCATTTTCATCTGGATCATCTTCACTAACTATAACTTCCCCATCATCTGTATAGAATACTGGCAACCTATGACCCCACCATAGTTGACGGGAGATGGTCCAGTCTCTGATGTTATTTAGCCAGTTCATGTAGGTCTTAGATAGGGATTCTGGGATTAGTTTTACCTTGCCATCATCTAGGGCCTCTATACAAAGCTTAGCAAGGTCTTCCATCTTTACAAACCATTGCTTGGATATTATTGGCTCGATTACTACCTTGCTTCTTTCAGAATATCCTACAGCATGCTCGATTTCTTCAGTTTTAATTAGGTAGCCCTCTTCTTCTAGGTCCTTTAGAATTTCCTCTCTAGCTTCATACCTATCCATACCAGAATATTTACCATAGCCTTCTACTATACGGGCCTTGGAATCTAGAACTATACATTGACCTAGGTCATGACGAGCTCCTACTTCAAAGTCGTTAGGGTCATGGGATGGAGTGATTTTTACAAGTCCAGTACCATATTCCATATCTACGTAGGCATCTTCTATTAGTGGGATTTTTCTTCCAACTAGTGGCAAGATCAAGTTTTTGCCGATTTTATCCTTAAATCTTTCGTCTTCTGGATTAACTGCTACTGCCAAGTCCCCGAACATGGTCTCAGGTCTTGTTGTTGCTATTGTAATATATTCATCACTATCCTCAAAGAAGTATTTTATATACCAAAGGCTACCCTTTTGGTCTTCGTGGTATACTTCTGCATCAGAGATGGCTGTTTCTGCCATAGGGTCCCAGTTTACTATCCTATCTCCCCTATAAATTAGTCCATCATCATACATTTTCTTGAAGACACGTCTTACAGCCTTGGTTAGGTTCTCATCCATGGTGAAGGAATCGTGGTCCCAATCACAAGAAACTCCTATGGTTCTAAGTTGTTCCTTGATTCTACCACCGTATTTCTCTGTCCAGTCCCAGGCTTCTTTCAAAAATCCATCCCTACCCAAGTCTTGCTTGGTTTTGCCTTCATTGGCAATTTTTTCTACTACCTTGCTTTCTGTAGAAATAGATGCGTGGTCTGTGCCTGGTATCCATAGGGCTTCGTATCCCCTCATCCTCTTATAACGAATGATAATATCTTGGATAGTGTTATTTAGGGCATGGCCCAGGTGAAGGTAGCCCGTTACATTTGGTGGAGGCATAACTATTGTAAAAGGCTTCTTATTCCTATTAACTTTCGCCTTAAAGTAACCATTGTCTTCCCATTTTTTATAAATTTGTTTTTCAAATTGACTAGGATTATATTTAGTATCCATTATTATCTCCTTAAAATTTCTTAAATTAAAAGGTGGTAACGACATAGGACGAATTATCGCGTTACCACCTAATTTTCTTAAAAAGACTCTCTTTGCACTAATGTGTGCCAACATAAAGCATAAGTAAAAGCAACCTTCAAAAGGTCCAACTAAAGATTTCCACCAACCATCTTCTCTCTATGAGTTCTAGCTTCCTACTCCTCTTTTACTGCTTTCCTATTAAAATTATATTATCATTATAGGTTTATAATATATTTTGTCAACGTGTCCTAGTAAAATACTTTTAGATTTAATAACTAGAATTTTCCTAAAAAATCCTATTCTTTTTCTTCTACATAGTTTAATATTTTTCAAAATAGGTTATAATAATAACAGGATCAAAGATAAGGAGTGATAGGTAGTTGAATATTTATATTATTTCAGATACAGCGGGACTTGCTATATCAGAAATTGTCAATTTTTCTCTCAACTTTTTTGATGTAGAAGTAGATATCCATGTCAAAAGCGAAGTTAGGGATCTAGAGACACTTTCTAGTATACTAAATGGAATACCTAAAGAAAATATAATAATCTATCACTCATTTCAAGATTCTAAGATGAGCGCATATATCGATAATTTTACTAAGACTTATGAGATCGATGCCATCGATATAATGGGATTTTCTGTCAATTCCCTAAGTAATATTCTCAACCAAAAGGTTAAGAAGGATGCAAAATTTATCAACGCCTATAATAGCGATCATTTTAATAGGTTAGAAGCAGTAGATTTTGCCCTAAAATATGACGATGGTGCTGATTTTAGAGGTCTAAAATTTTGCGATATTGCAATAATTGGAGTTTCCCGATCTTCTAAGACTCCCCTATCTATGTATCTAGCTAGTAAGGGGCTTAAGGTTTCAAATGTACCTTTGATAATTGATAGTAATCCACCACGAGAACTTTTCGAAATCAATCCTCAAAGGATATTTGGACTAACTATAGATAAGGACGTTTTAAAAAAGATAAGAAATGAAAGGCTCAAGACCCTTAAGTTATCTACCAATTCTATTTACTCCTCCATGGATAGGATAGAAGCTGAGCTTAAGTATGCAGAAGAGCTTATGAAGGATTTAGATGCTACAATAATTGATGTAACATATAGGTCTATAGAGGAAACTTCTGATATTATTATCAACAGTCTTCAAAAAAACAATTTGTTAGAAAGGAAAGAATGATGAGCGAAAAATACGTTTATAATTTTGACGAAGGCGATATGTCAATGAGATCCCTTCTAGGTGGAAAGGGAGCCAACCTCGCTGAAATGTCATCAATGGGAATTAATGTTCCTTATGGATTTACAGTAACTACAGAAGCATGTGCTAGATTCTATGAAGAAGGTGAAAAACTTTGGGATGAACTAAATGAAGAAATCTCAAAGCATATCAAAGACCTTGAAGCTAAAAACGAAAAAACTTTCGGAAACAACGAAGATCCTCTATTAGTTTCAGTTAGATCTGGTGCTCCAATCTCAATGCCTGGTATGATGGATACCATCCTTAACCTAGGACTAAATGATGATGCAGTACTTGGCCTTGCTAAGAGAACTGAAAATCCAAGATTTGCTTACGACTCATACAGAAGATTTATCCAAATGTTCTCTGACGTAGCAATGGGAATTGACAAGAATAAATTTGAAAAAGTACTTAGTGCAAAGAAAGAAGAAAAGGGAGTATCTACTGATAACGAACTTACAGAAGAAGATCTAAAAGATGTTGTAGAAAAATACAAAGTTGTATACAAGGAAGAAAAGGGAGAAGACTTCCCACAAGATCCTAGAGACCAACTAAACAAGGCTGTTAGCGCAGTATTTGCTTCATGGAACAACGAAAGAGCTATCCTATACAGAAAGATCAACGAAATTGATGATTCAATGGGAACAGCTGTTAACGTTCAAACAATGGTATTCGGAAACATGGGAGATAGCTCAGGAACTGGTGTTGCCTTCTCAAGAAACCCAGCTACAGGAGAAAACAAACTATTCGGTGAATACCTAATGAACGCTCAAGGTGAAGACGTTGTAGCCGGTGTAAGAACTCCAAAAGAAATCAACACCCTACAAGACATGATGCCTGAAGTTTATGAGGAATTTGCAAACACAGCTAGAACACTAGAAGAACACTACAAAGATATGCAAGATATGGAATTTACTATCCAAGATGGTAAACTATTCCTACTTCAAACAAGAAATGGTAAGAGAACTGCCCAAGCTGCTGTTCAAGTAGCAGTTGATATGGTAAATGAAGGCTTAATAGATGAAAAAGAAGCTGTTCTAAGAATCGAACCAAAAGAACTAGACGGTCTTCTCCACCCTACATTTACAGAAAAAGCCCTAGCAGATAACGAACCTATTTCTAAGGGACTAGCTGCTTCCCCTGGAGCTGCAGTAGGTAAAATCTGCTTCTCAGCTAAAGAAGCTGCTCAAAGAGCAAAAGATGGCGAAGAAGTAATCCTCGTTCGTGAAGAAACATCACCAGAAGACCTAGAAGGTATGATTTCTGCTAACGGTATCCTTACAGCTCGTGGAGGTATGACAAGCCACGCTGCCGTAGTTGCAAGAGGAATGGGTAAATGCTGTGTAGCAGGTGCTGGAGAACTTCGTGTAAGTGAAGAAGAAAGAACAGTTAAAGTTGGAGATAAAGTTTACGGAGAAGAAGATGTAATCTCAATCGACGGATCAACTGGTGCTATCTATGATACAGCTCTAGAAACACAACCACCACAATTCAAGGGTGCCTTCGGAACATTCATGGAATGGGTTGACAAATATAGAGATATGAAGGTTAGAACTAACGCTGATACACCAAGAGATGCTGCACAAGCTCTAGAATTTGGTGCAGAAGGTATTGGTCTATGTAGAACAGAACACATGTTCTTTAAAGAAGACAGAATTTTCCAAGTTAGAAAAATGATCCTAGCTAGCGATCTTGAAACAAGAGAAGCTGCCCTAGAAAAAATCCTTCCAATGCAAGAAGATGACTTCTATCAAATCTACTCACTAATGAAAGAAAGACCAGTAACAGTTAGACTTCTAGATCCACCATTACACGAATTCCTACCAAAGGGAGAAAAAGAAATAGCAGACCTTGCTAGCGAACTAAACCTTGAAGTAGCAGCTGTTAAAGAAAGAATAGCTGAACTTAGCGAAGTTAACCCAATGCTAGGATTTAGAGGACTACGACTTGCCGTTATCTATCCAGAAATAGCTAGGATGCAAGCACGTGCTATAATCCAAGCAGCTCTTCACTGCAAGAAAGACGGAATTAACGTAGTTCCTGAAATCATGATCCCACTATCAAGTGAAGTTAAAGAACTTAAACTTGTAAAAGATACAGTAGTAGAAGAAATTGAAAAAGTATTTGAAGAAACAGGAGATAAAGTTGACTACCTACTAGGTACAATGATCGAAATCCCAAGAGCTGCTATAACAGCTGATGAGATTGCAGAAATCACTGACTTCTTCAGCTTCGGTACAAACGACCTAACACAAATGACCTTCGGTCTATCAAGAGATGACGCTGGTAAATTCCTACCATCATACATCGACAAGGGAATCCTTGAAAGAGATCCATTCCAAGTACTAGACCAAAAGGGTGTTGGATTCTTAGTAGAAACTGCTGTTAAGAAGGGTAGAGATACAAACGACAAACTTCACCTAGGAATCTGTGGTGAACATGGTGGTGAACCATCAACAGTTAAATACCTATACAATGTAGGACTTGACTATGTATCATGCTCACCATTTAGAGTTCCAATAGCAAAACTTGCTGCTGCACAAGCTGCAATCGAAAAAGAAAGCAAGTAATAAAGATAACCTTACAAATAAAAGAGGCTTTGGATAAAATCCATGGCCTTTTTCTATTGAGAAAATTTGCCCTAGCTAATAAATAGAATAACCATAACGAATAAATCCTAACCCAAATCTTTATAAGATCATACTACCAAGAAAATCATAGCCTTGACAAAATAAAAATAAGAGCTATATATTTATAATAAAACAAACGATCGCTTGGTGATTTATATAGAAACAAATCTTGCTTTTAGGATTATGAGGCAATATAAAAAATTTAACTAGAAGCTAATCTTTGGATATTCATATCTATGACCTACTAAGCAAATCTCTTTGTGTATTTTAAAATAGAGGAAGATGATGAATTGGATAATTTTATTAGGGCTAGTCGTAATATACTTTTCCCTTAATGAAAAATTTGAAAAACTAAACAAATTAGTGAAGAAACAAACTAGACAAAATCAGGAGGAAAGAGGGATGTCTAAGGTAATTCAAGGATTAGTTAACAAAAAATGCCTAATAAATACAGATGAAGCTTTAACCCTTGTAGGCAAAGCAGAAATTGAAGGTCTAATATTAGAAACCGATGAAGAATGGATAAAACTAGAATACCTAGATAAAAATAGGGAAAAGAAAATTAGTGTTTTTAGAATAGATTCTGTGGATTACATATCGGTTATTGAATAAAATAATTTGTGGAGAAAAGTAAATGTTTGATAAAAAAGAAAAAAGATTTAAATTAAAATCTGATGAAAACTTTGGTTTGGGAGCCATCCAGATTGTAGTAGATACCCAAACAGGTGTAAATTATTTAATAACTGTAGGTACTACTCCTTTAGGGATTACACCTTTATTAGATGAGAATGGTAAGGTAGTAATCGATAAGTTGGATAAGTAATTCAAATCTAGGGTCTGTAAATAATTTTATGTATCAACCTAAAACTAATCAGAGTAAGGTTGATACTTTTAATATATATATTTACTAATCACTTTCCTGATATATTTACCACGGCTTAGTAGAAGCTCTTTTGTAGGGCTTTGTTATTTAGAAATATTGTTTTTTTATACTTTTATTAATTAGCTATTAAAAATTTTATGAATTTAGACAGATTTGTCTTTTTTATTCTATTTTCTTCAAACATGTCTACATCCGTTATGACAAATTATTGTATCACTACATCTACACTTGTGGTATAGGTATTTTTAAACACAAATACCTCCTGCTAGTCTTTCTTGACTAAATCAGAAGGTGTTTTTTGTATCTAATATTTTTTTGTCTAATTTATAAAGATTTGAGCATATCAACATACCTAGGCATAGAGTAATTTTCCCTTGATATTTCATTTTCTAGGGAATCTGATACTTCCCTTATGTTTTCAGAAATTATCCTAGTATTTTTTTGTATATATATTGCCTTTTCTTCGATACCATTTATATTTTCAAATTCATTTAATATATTAGGAATCTCTTCCCCATATTCTAATAATTTTTCTATTTTTTCATTTATCCTTATGGCTTTTTGACTTAATTTTTTGTTATCAACAAATGATACATATTCATTTATTCTTTTTATTTCCTTCATGGCTGATGGAAGGATTTCTTGGTAGATCATATTGTTTAATATTTCAAGTTGGGATGAGAAAAATTTACATATTTCCTCAAATTCTACATTAATAATTGATGATATCTCCTTATGAGAAAATATTTTTTCATCCTCATAAATTTTATAGGCATTTGTTTTTTTAGCATATAAGATAGCTTCCAAGAAGCTCTCATGGCTTTGAAGACCTCTTTTCTTAGCTTCTTCTATCCATTCTTTTGAATAACCATCCCCTTGGAAAAGTATCCTCTTATTTTCATTGTATATGTCTTTTACAATTTTGTAAGACTCTTCTTTTAAGTCTTTATCATCTACATTTTCTAACTTATCTGCAATATCTTTTATCACCTTAGACATAGCAAGATTTATTAGAGTATTTAAGTCTGATGCAGATTTTGAAGAACCGAGCATCCTAAATTCAAATTTATTACCAGTAAAGGCTATTGGAGAAGTTCTATTTCTATCAGAGGAATCAGTTTCTAATTCTCCAAGATGGGGAATTTTTAACTTATTATTTTTTTCCTTTTGCTTAAAGTCATCTTCCGCTATAGATTTTAAAATATCTTCTAGGTCGTTTCCTATAAAAACCGAAATTATTGAAGGTGGCGCTTCATCTCCACCAAGTCTATAATCGTTTGTTATTGATGATGATGCTATTCTAATAAGGCTCTGATATTCATTACATACCTTAATCATAGCTGATAAAAACAACAAAAAGAGGATATTATTTTTTGGATCTTTTCCTGGAGAAAAACAGTTTTTCCCATAATTTGTAGCTAAGGAATAATTATTATGCTTACCACTTCCAGCCATATTTTTGAATGGTTTTTCTTTTAAAAGGCAGACAAGATTATGTTTTAAGGCAGTTTCTTCTAAAATATGCATAAGAATTTGGTTATTATCTACAGAAATATTACAATTTTCATACATTATAGCTATTTCAAATTGGTTTGGACCTACTTCATTATGCTCTGCCTCCATATATATACCAAGCTGGTATAATTTTTCATTTACGTCCTCAAAAAAGTCATTAACTCTTTGAGGGATTGCGCCCAAATAGTGAGAAACAAGCTCTTTTTCCACCATAGGGTCCCTGCCAACTAGGGTCATTCCACAATATTCTAAGTCTATTCTCCTATCAAAATATTTCTTATCTATTAGATAAAATTCTTGCTCTAATCCTATCTTTGCTTTGACCCTATAAGTTTTTTGATCTTTCAAAAATAAATTGCATAGTCTTGTTGCTTCTTTACTCACCCTATTCATTGACTCTATTAGGGGTAATTTTTTATCAAGTTTTTCGCCATAAAACGATACAAAAACCGATGGTATATATAAGACCTTATCTTCTATAAAAGAATTTGCAGTAAGATCCCAATATGTATAGCCTCTTGCTTCAAAAGTAGATCTCATTCCTCCAGATGGAAATGATGAAGCATCTGGTTCTCCCTTTATAAGTTCATTTCCTGAAAATCTATTTATAGGATTATGCTTATCATCCCTATTTAAAAAGGCTGTTTTTTTATTTGCAGTTTTTCCATTTAGGGGTTGAAACCAATGAGTATAAGAAGTAGCTCCTTTTGATATAGCCCATGATTTCATAGCATGTGCAATAGAATCAGCTGTTTCTTTATCAAGATTAGCATTATTTCTTGCTGCTTCTTTCCGTTTTAGATATACTGGATAGGGTACATTTTCCTTCATTGTTTTTTTGTCAAAAGCTAAGACTCCAAATTCTTTTAAATTCATATATAACCTTTCTTTAATTTCTAATACTTCATTTTTATTATAGCATAATTTCTAAATATATATACATAAAATTTTACATCGAAAAAACAATAATATTATATCACTATATCCTATTAAATGTATATTCCTAACTTGATAATACTTAATTTCATCTTTGATATGATATAAAAATATATAAACAGTCGATGGTCTTAAAGGTATTTAGTAACAATTTTGCGGAAATATCCTTTGTATTCAATAAAATAAACCCCGTCAATCAATGATCAACGGGGCTTAGAAGGCAGTCTTTTTTTTACATGTAGGTCTTTTTATCTTCAGGTAATAATTTGGCTGATTCTTTTGATAGGATTAGGGTTGTGTCAGGGTGGTTTTGTAAAATACTTGCTGGCAAGTCTTTACTTACAGGACCCATTACCATCTCATAGATAGCTTCAGCCTTTGATTCATAGAAGGCCAAGAGGATTATTTTCTTAGCATCCATAATTGATTTTATTCCCATAGTGATAGCAGATCTAGGAACTTCATCAATTGAATTAAATAGTTGACTATTAAACTTTATTGTTGACTCATCTAGATATGAAACGTGGGTTGTGCTATCAAATGGTGTACCTGGTTCATTGAAAGCTATATGTCCATCAACACCTAGTCCTAGTATTTGAAGGTCAATTGGATTTTTTTCAAGAATTTTATCATATCTTTTTACTTCTACTTCAGGATCAGCTAGTCCATCAGGTATATAAGACTTGGCAAAAGGTTTTGCATTAAATAGGTGTTTGTTCATAAAGTAATGATAACTTTGAACATGGTCGTCAGCAAGTCCTACATATTCATCAAGGTTTATGGATATCCTATCAGAAAAGTCTACATCTGATTCTCTAAGTAACCTATATGTTTCTTCTGGAGCGATACCTGTTGCAAAGCCAAAGACTTTTGATCCTTTATCTACTTCATCTCTTATAATTTGATATGCTATCTTACTTCCGCTAGGATTGCCATCTGTAACTAAAATTTTCATATTTACCTCTTTTCTTTTACCTTAATACTGATGATCCTATCATTCTTAGTGTGAGGGATTCTCCCCTTAGAGCTATTGATAATTCTAAAATATTTCTATATGGAGCAAGTCCAGAATAGCCATGGTCTCCTATATGTTGGATATCTACCCCAGTCATCTTATTTAGTAGGGCGATTTGACGAATTGTTTCGACTGAAGAAGCCTCTTGACTTGTTCCTATGGCACTCATAGCTAGTGCTCCATCTGCGTGGATTATATCAACAAGGTCTTTTATAAAGTTGACTGTAATTCCAGGGAAGGTTCCTACTGCTGGAAGGAGGATTACATCAGCTCCTGCCTTAATAAATTTCCTAACTGTATCTTCATCTATGATTGGCTCATTAACACCTGACCCATGCATTTTACCAGCTATGATTATGCCATCAAAGTTAGCTCTCGTTAATTCAATTGCTTTTTCTATGGAATTATTTGATACTCCTGTACTAGGATTGCCTGTTAGGGAAACTATATCGAATCCAAGCTCATTGGCTTTTTTTACAGTTTCTTCACTACATATCCTACCTTTAACAATATCATCCCTATCTTCTCCCATCTCTGCCTTATAATCCACTGGCTCAAGATTAAGTCCTATCGGTCTACCACATAATTTTTTTAGATATTTAACTGGTTCTTCTATTGCAGGGTCAATCGCCTTTATCTTTGGGTTAAAAACATCGAAGCAATTTAATAAGATAAGGTCAGCTCCAAAAGCTCTTGCTATCTCACTATTTGTAATCATTGGTTGGAATTGGGTAATAACTACATTATTTTCTGATAAGATGGTACGACCTTCAGATAATTTTATTGATTCTAAAAGCTCTTCCCTATCCATGGCCAAAATTTCACTTGCAACACTGTCTAATAATCTTTTCATTATTTATTCTCACCTTCTTCATACCTTAATTCACCATCAAGATAAGTAGCTATAAGGTTTAGTTCATCATCTACTACTATAAAATCAGCATCTCTACCGTAGGCGATCTTACCACATAGGTCATCTACCCCAACTGATTTGGCTGGATATAGGGATGCCATTCTTAGAGCATCATCAAAGGATACAAAGCCCCACTTCACTATATTTTTTACGGCTAGGATTAGCTCTAGGATTGATCCTGCTAGGGTATCTGTTCCCTTTAATTTGGCTGTTCCATCTTTAATTGTTACAGCAAAATCTCCTAGAGAAGATTCCCCCTCACCCATTCCACCGGCTCTCATACAATCTGTTATAAGAACTGTTTGGTCAATCCCCCTCGCCCTTAGTAAGGCATTTACAGAGTATGGGTGGTTGTGGTGGCCATCACAAATTAATTCTGCATAAACATCTTCTAGTGAGAAGGCTGCACCGACCATACTTGGATGTCTATGAAGAAGGTTGCTCATAGCATTGAAGGTGTGGACGAAGATATTTGCTCCATGATCTACTGCCTCCTTAGCTTCTTCAAAGGTAGCATCGCTATGACCCAAGGCCACATAGATATTGTGGTCTACTGCCCAATCAATAAAGTCAACACTTCCCTCTAATTCTGGTGCTATGGCAATTTTTCTAACTAGGTGGTTAGAAGCCTCATCCCATTTAGCTAATTTATCGATTGATGGGGGACTCATGTATTTTTCATTTTGAGCTCCCTTAAACTTTTCGCTAAAGAATGGTCCTTCCAAGAAAATTCCTTGGATCTTGGCACCTTCTATCTTTTTGTAGTTTTTGGCTATATTTTCTAGAACACTGGTAGTTTTTTCAAAACTATCTGTTAGGGTTGTTGGCAAAAAGCTTGTTACACCGCATGATAGGAGCTTTTCACTCATCAAATTTAGACCTTCAAAGTCATTGTCCATCACATCATATGAACCATAACCATGGATATGGGTATCAAAAAGTCCCGGTGCTATTGTATAATTTGAATAATCTATAACTCTACTATCCTTAGGTATCTCCTTTAGAACTCTTCCAAAGGTCCCATCATCGTTTATTTTTAGATAGGAGTCTTTTAGAAGCCTATCTTCCAAAACTATATTCTTTGCTTTTACATAATATGACATTTATAAACTCCTCTCATTTTTGTTATATGACACATAATCGTAGGGATGAAAGTCTACTATATCCTTAGCCCACTTAATGAAGTCTTCTGTAATTCCGTTTGCTGATTCATTTATAAATTCATCTGGCATCTTTCTTTCTGGAGCATTAATTTCTTCTATTGGTATAAGTGGGAAATTAGCTTTATAATTTTCACCATCTTCCCTCATTATTCCAACCATATAGCCACTCTTGTTGGCGATTATTGCATCAGCTGCCTTTCTACCAACTATTATAGCTTCTTCTACATCTACCCTTGACCTAGTTGAGATAGAGCACCTACCTAAAAGGCCTGGCTTTTCATTTCTTGCCTTTATGCCAAGATTTTTAATTACTAATTCGGATAAGTATGAGCTTACATCTCCATAATATACAGACCTACCTGTTTTATAGATCGGCGGAACTATTGTATCTCCATTTTTATTTACTAAACCTTCGCTCACTACTACAAGTATTCCTTTTTTCTTATTCCATAAATTGGAAACATCATTTAAGAAAGTATCTTCATCAAAGTCCCTCTCTGGTGTGTAAATGAAATCAGGACCATCTATGAATTCAGATTTCGCAAGCGATGCAGATGCAGCTAACCAGCCAGAGTTTCTACCCATAGTCTCGACTATGCATACGTGGATAGGAAGGGATTTAATATCTACAGAAATTTCAGATATTGTATTTGCTACAAATTTTGCAGCCGATGCATAGCCAGGACTGTGGTCAATTATGGCAATGTCATTATCTATGGTTTTGGGTACACCCATGACTTTAATATTATAAGCTTTAACCGCATCACTTAGTTTAGCACAAGTGTTCATAGTTCCATTTCCACCGTTTAGGAAAACGGCATCTATTCCCTGCTCTTTTAGCTCCTTGGCTAATCTAGCATATTCCTCATCATCCAGAGGATATCTGGAGGATCCCAAGGCACTAGCAGGTGTATAAAGCAAGCTCTCTAGTTCAAATTTATTTACCTTTGCAAAATCTACATAATTTTTAAAGTATATAGCTTCTATTCCACCTATTGCTCCATATATATGCTCAGTTGATTTTTCTTCTTTTAGTCTTTTAACTAAGCCATACAAGGAAGCATTTATTACAGCAGTAGGACCCCCACCATGAACTATCAAATAATTCATATTATTTAAATTCCTTATAATCTGGTGTTGTAGGATACTCATCATCCTTCATCATAAGGTGAACAGCTGATAGTTTGAATGTTTTTGGAAGTGCTAAGATATTAGGATTATCTCCTACGATTTTTTTAGCATCTTCTAGGGCATCTTCAAAAGTAGCTCTTGTTTTAAGTCCCATACCCCTTGCATATCCTGGCTCTTGTGCTCCTACTATATAGATAGCAGCTGTGTTTTTCTCAGCTATGTGGGCACTAGATATCATAGAAAATCCGTGGAATGGGTGGAAGGCATTAGCAAACCTATATTTTCTAATATATTCTTCGTTTGTTGCAAAGTATCTTCCTAATCTATTTAGATCAGGCAATGTTTGCATATAATTACCTTGGTATATATCATATAACTCTCTTAGATATGGCCAACGCATATCATTAAAGAAGCCGTCACATTTTGATGAAGCAATTATTACACAATTATCAGCCATAACCCTCTTATGTCTTACTACTTGAGCTGATATAGCTTGCATAAGCATAATAGGGTTAGTTCCCATACCATTTCCATAGTGGAAGTTTTGAGGTAGTCCAAATACCATTACATTATATTTTTTCTCAGCAAAAGGAACATAAGTTCTCTTATTTGCCATTTTCCAACAGCTTTCTTGTACTGCAGCTGCTGTACCTGAATGGATCTCAATTTGTCTAGAGTAAGTGTCTAAAACAGCATCACAGCAGAAGAAATGATGACCCATAGATTTTTCCATATGGTAACCAATCTCATCAAATTTATGTCTCATCAAGGAATTATTATTTACTGGTGTAAAATCATCCCTATGCATAACTTGAGGTACATGGTGGCTAGCTATGGAAGTCCAATGGTTTAATCCAGTAGCACAATGTTTATAGCCTCCTGAATATCCACCATAAGGGTTACCTTGACTATGACCGATTAGTATAGCTATGTCACTATCATAAACATATTTATTTAGCCAAACATCATCCCCATGTTCTTTTGTCTTGCCAAGATATACCATGTGCTCATAGTCTTCACTATCATGGTTTATAATTTGGTTTGTGTACCAGAATTCATCAAAAATTTCTTTTCCCAATATTGAATAAATTTCTTCCCTTGTATTCTTTGGATGTAGACCATTTGAACAAATTAATAAGATATTTTCTTTCTTAACTCCTGCTTCTTTTAGCTCTTCTAATATTAACTTAATAGATAATTTTCTATGGGAAGTTTCTTGTAATCCTCCCTTTACTATATCAGGAAATATTATTGTAACTTTGGTATCTTTATTTGCTAATTCACTTATAGGTTTTATATTTCCTTCAGGATTGTGTAAAGATTCTAAGTATGCTTCTTCTAATTTATCTTCAGGTATATAAGGAGGATCTTTTACAGTCTCACCAGGAATAAATACATCAGTATTATCTGGTAAATTTGCGCTCATCATACCATTACCGTATTCAAATTCTAACTTCATTTTTTGCTCCTTTAATATAAAAACTCTCTTATAATTTCTAAATATTCGTCTGTATAAAATCCTATATCTCCACTAAATCGGGTTAAAGCTATTAGTCCACCATCGAGAGATTCTATTTCTGATAAGTCCTTGGCATTGTCCTTTTTGAGTCCTCCACCATATAGAACTTCCAAACTACTATCAACGCTTTTAATATAGTCTACAATTTCTTTTATCTCTTGGCTAGTAGGTGGTACCTTACCTGGTCCTATTGCCCAGGCAGGTTCGTAAGCTATAATAATATTTTCTCTTCCTACATCAGAAAGTCCGACTTCAATAGCTTCTTTTAGTACTTCCTTCCAATTATCTCTTTCTTCTAGGGTCTCACCTATGCAAAATAAGACTTTGAGTCCACTTTCAACTGCTTTTTTTACTCTCTTATTTAGTATCCTGTTTACACTAGAGAAGTCTATCACTGACCCTTCCTTTAGGACATTCTTTAGACCAAGTCTTTCTTCCAAATGTCCTATTATTACTGAATCAACTCCCGCTTGCCTCATAGAATTTCCTGTCCTATGGCTTGTAAAGGCTCCAAAATTTCCACCTACTGAAGAGTCTTCTTCATAGACTCCTTGGCAGCCTATTGAAAAAGATTTGGAATCTTGCCTAGCATTTATAGCATTAAGAAGATGAATTTCTGGGAAATACATTGTAAATTCTACATCTTTTTCGCAAGCTATCTTCTTTAATTCAGCTTCACTAGCTTTTATTATAGAGCTAGCCCATTGATTTATATCATCATTGGTATTTACCCCACCATATTCCTTCTTTATATCAAATCTTTTTAAATTTAAATGAATATGTTTCATTTTATTCTCCATCTTTAATTAGCCTTGCCTACTTGGTTAAATAAAACTATAATTTGACCCATTATCTCAAAGACCCCATCCTTCATAGCCTTTTTGAGGTCCTGATCTTTTTCACCTAGGCCTTGGCTAACTTCATTCATAAAATATTTGAGGGATGATCTAGGATCTATATCATTAGGATTATCTTTCAAATAATTAGCTACAAATTTATATCTTTCATCTTCTAATAATTCAGGATTTTTCTTTAGCAAACTAAGGATATTTCTAGTTGTTGCCATCCTTATATCTGTATCGATATTTATCTTATTGATACCAGCCTTTATAGCTTTTTTAATTTGGGATATTTTAATTCCTTCACTACCTGATAGGTCTAAACCATAATTCATCAAATCTTTTACAATATATTTTGGAACTGTGGATGATCCGTGAGATACTAGTTGACAATCTATATCGTTAAATAAGAATAATTGTTTTATAGCAGTTACTATGTCTGTACTCAAGTTTACGTCTTTACCCTTATTGGAGCCATGTTTTGTACCGTAAGATATTGCTAGGTAGTCAACTCCTGTTCTCCTTACAAATTCTAGTGCTTCCAAGGGATTAGTGTATGTAGAGTTTTTGGCAACTACGTTATCTTCTACTCCTGCCAAAACCCCTAGTTCTGCTTCTACGCTTACACCATATTCTTTTGCGTAGTCTACTACTTCTTTTGTATTTTCTATGTTCTCCTCAAATGGTAGGGATGAACCATCATACATGACTGAAGTAAAGCCAGCATCTATACAAGCCTTGCAGGTTTCAAAGTTTCTTCCATGGTCTAGGTGGAGGGCTACTGGTATATCAGTTTTCTCTGCCTTATCCCTCACATAGTCAGCTATTATCTTGGCTCCCCTCTTCTTTTGCTCTAGGGTTGAATTCTTGAAATCATATCCTCCCCCAAAAAATCCAAGGGCCGGATCTGCAACTTGTAGTATCAAGGGTGCGTGCAATATTTCGTGGATTTCAATGGCTGAATCAACCTGATCTACAAAATTTATATTGAAAGCAGCTTGTCCATAGGCCCTCTCTTCAGCCTCTTTGAGTAAGTCTTTTCCTTTAACTAATGTCATTTTATCTCCTAATTTCTTCTATTTGTCAATATAATAGGAAGATTATAAAAATCTTCCCATCATTTCTTTATAGATCAAATTCAAATATTATTCCAAAGCTTCTTTCATTAGATCAAATTCTACGTATTCTTCAACAGGTCTTTCTTCAGCTACGTCACCACTGTCTATAAACATTTTTTGTTGTTTTTCGTAGTATTCTTTCATTGTGCCATCTTCTATGCCTGTTTTAACATCTTCTGCTGAGAACCAAGTAGCATCTGAAGTTTCAACCATAGAAGCCTCTTTGTCTTTAGCTGTTTGCTTAGCATATAGACCTACTGCATAATCCCAATTTTCTTCTTTAGATGAGAATTCCATAGCCTTATATATTGCTCTAGAGAATCTTAGGACGATGTCTCTATTTTCTTCAACATATTTTGGAAGAGCGATAAAACTTGATAGGTTAACTGAATCTGTCGCAAATTCAATTTGTTTTGATCCTTCGACATTTTCTAATATTTGAGAATCGTATGGGTTCCAAGCAGTACAAGCATCTACTGATCCACTCATCATAGCAGCAACCATGTTTGTAGCATCCATTTCGTATGGGTCAATATCTTCCATAGTTAGACCTGCCTTAGATAAGGCACTTGTTAGGGCTGTCTCTGATGATGATCCAGCTGTATAAGCTATTTTCTTGCCCTTGATATCTTCAATTTTTTCTATACCACTATCAGGAAGGACTGTTATTTTGTCAGTATTATGAACTGATGAAGGAACTATGATATTTGCATTGCCTTCGATTGCTAGTTTGTGAGCACCATGGCCTATATATGCTATATCAACACTTCCACCTTCCATAGCTGCTATCTCCGATGGACCATCAGCAAATTCTGTTAATGTTACATTGAGTCCTTCTTCTTCAAAGAATCCTTTATCTACTGCTGTTACCAAGTGCCAAAGTGATGCATAGTTAGGCATGTAGGCAACATTTAAGTCCACTGTTTCCTTGTTTTCTTCTGTAGCTGCTTCAGTTTCTTCACCACTAGGTGCTTCTGCGTTTTCTTCTACGCTAACATTTTCTGGAGTGCTAGCTTCATTAGGAGCTTCTTGAGCCTCGTTACCTGATCCACCACATGCAGTTAGTGTAAATACTGCAGCTGCCATCGCCATAAGTTTAACCATTTTTTTCATAATTTTCTCCTTTATATTTTTATTTTCTTACTTCCAAAAATTCTTGATATACTTCATCCCAAATCTCATTTTTAAGTTCTACAAACCTTGGTGAAGTCTTTATCTCTTGTGTTCTAGGATAAGGAATATCTATATCAACTATTCTCTTTATCCTTCCTGGTCTTGCACTCATTATTACAACTCTTTGAGCTAGTATAACAGCTTCTTCTACATCGTGGGTTATAAAGAAGCAAGTTTTCTTTTCATTTTGCCATGTATTAAGTAGCTCTTGTTGGAGTTGGACTCTGGTTTGGGCATCCAAGGCTCCAAATGGCTCATCCATCAATAGGACTTCTGGATTTACAGCATAGGCCCTAGCTATAGCTACCCTTTGCTTCATACCTCCAGAAAGTTCCTTTGGATAAGAATCTTCAAAGCCTTCAAGTCCTACAGATTTTATATACTTCCTAGCTATTTGCTCAGCTTCATCCTTAGGAACGTTTTTGATCTCTAGTCCAAACATTACATTCTTTAGAACTGTTCTCCAAGGAAATAGTGCATATTGTTGGAAGACAACTCCCCTTTCTACACCAGTACCTTCTATTGGTTTACCATCAAGGTAGATAGTACCTGAAGTAGGTGTATCAAGCCCCGCTATATTATTTAGTAGGGTTGATTTTCCACAGCCTGATGGCCCAACTACACAAATAAATTCATTTTCTTTGATATCTAAATTTACACCATTTAGGGCTATCACCTTGCCCTTTCTAGTAGTGTATTCCTTATACACATTATCAATTTTTAGTTTGACATCTAAATCTTCTCTTGCCACCCTGTTAGTCTCCTTTCAATGAAATCTGTAATTTTAACTAAAATCAATCCTATTATACCAAGTAAAATTATGTACATTAGCATACCATCTGACTCGAATGAATTTGATAGAGATCTAATTCTCATACCAATACCAGCTTGTGCGCCTGTTGACTCAGCAGCTAATAACGTAGTAAGTGCAGCACTTAGTCCAAGTCTTACGGCTGTTATTATAAAAGGAACTACTGCTGGACAAATTATTTTGAAGAATATGTCCTTGTCACTAGCCCCCAAAACCCTTGCGGCCTTTATCAAAGTTACATCGATATTTTTAATTCCTTGATAAATAGTGATACTCATAGTCATAAAGGTAGCAATCCAAATAAGTATAATAGCAGGTTTCTTACCAACACCAAAAGTAATTACTAGTAGTGGAGCATAACCTAGTGCTGGTATATTTCTAATAAAATTGATCCATGGTTCAAGAATTTTTTGAACTGGCTTATACCATGCCATTAGGAAAGCAATTGGTAAAGAAGTTACAAATCCCAAAGAGAATCCTGCAACTACACATAATAATGAACTTTTAATATCTTGAAAAAGTACTCCTCTTTCAACCATTTTGCCAATAGCATTAACAACCTTGTCTATAAAAGGGAAACTTCTTTGAGTGACTTCTCCAATTGATAGCAAATACCATACAAGAAATGCTATGGCTATTGATATTAAGATCCAAACTTTATCATTTATGACCTTTTTCTTTTTATGATTGTTCATCTCATCCTCCAATGCAAATATTTTCATAAGCAGTTAATAACCCTATTAACTCTTCTATTAACTATAATATAACAGATTATAAGAAACATCGCAAATTTAGAAGTCACAATGGAAAAAAACCTTTTTTTGAAGTATAATAATTTCAAAAGTTTTCAAAATTTTTCAAAAGAGGATTGTTAAGTATGATACCACAGGAAAGATACGAAAAAATAAAATCTATTCTAACTGAAGAAAAAACAATTAGTATAAAAGATCTTAGCAAAAAAATATATAGTTCCGAGTCAACCCTAAGGAGGGATATAAATTACCTGGAAAGTGCTGGCTTTCTTAAAAAAATTAGAGGAGGGGTTACCCTTTCTTCCAATACCAATAGCGAATATTCTAGCTTTATTAGGCAAAATAGGAATGTCGATGAGAAACAATATATAGCTAACTTGTGCGATAAGTATTTCTTAAAAGATGACCTGTCAATATATTTAGATGACTCAAGCACAACAAATTACTTGACCAAGTATTTTAAAAATTATAAGCAATTAGTCGTCTTGACCAATAGTATAGAAATAGCCAAAAATTTATACGATAACTCTAATGTTAAGTGCCTATTATCAGGTGGGACCCTCAAGTTTAACAGCTATTCCCTAGTAGGCCTTCAAGTTTATGATTTTTTAAAGTCCTTTTATGCTGATTATGTCTTTATATCTTGCAAGTGCCTAGATAATTTAAATGTTTACGAGGCTGATAATGACCTTGCTGAGATCAAGAAAATCATGCTACAAAATTCAAGCGTTAAGGTACTTATGGCTGACTCTTCGAAGTTTTATAAAAAATCTTTTGTATCTAATTACAAGCCAACCCAATTTGATTATATAGTTACAGACAAAAAACCAGATGATGAATTTATCAAAAGTTTAAAACCCTTCACTGACGTTATTTGGCAATAATTTTCTTATTAATTTTCTATTACAAAAGGGACTCTTGCAAGAATAATCAACCTGCGAGAGTCCCTTATTTTTATATGAAAGGATTATTTTAGAAAGAAATTTTAAATACCAAGGCCAAGATACATAGGATTATGGCGATTGGTGTGTAGGCGAATTTGCCTATCTTATACCAGGTGTCTCCGTAGGTCTTCTTGGCTGATAGGTTGATTTCCTTTAGGAGTTTATCCTTGGCAAAGACATAGAACCATGTGAAGGCTCCGATACTTGCACCGATTGGGATTATATATATGGATACTATGTCCATAAAAGGTCCCCACTTGTTGATAGTTTCCATATTTACACCTATGCCAAATACTATAATACCTATAAGAAGTAGGGCTAGGTTTCTCTTGATTTTTGGAAATCTCTTCATCAAGGACTCTGCCACTACCTCGAACATATTTTGGAGGGATGATATGCCAGCTACTATTACAGCTAGGTAAAGGATTATGGCAAAGAGCCTTCCTAAAAACATATTTTGAAGGATAGTAGGTAAGACTTGAAATAGTAAGCCAGGTCCACCAACTTGGTCCATGCTAAAGATCATAATAGCAGGGATTATTACACAAGATGATAGCAAGGAGGCTATGGTATCAAGGAGGCCTGTAAGCTTACTGGCTGATACTATATCTTCCTTCTTGCTTAGGTAGGCTCCACAAACTATCATTCCACTACCAGTTACAGAAAGGGAAAAGAAGGCCTGGCCCATGGCAGCAACTACCGTCTTTAAGGATAGGGCATCCTTATCAAATCTAAACATATACTTATAGCCCTCGATGGCATTATCCAAGGTCAAAATTCTAATGGCTAAGACCAAAAATAAAACAAAAAATATAGGCATCATTATCTTATTAGACTTCTCTATGGTAGTAGCTCCTCCTATACAGGTAATAAGGGTTAAGACTATTACTATAAGGTGGAAAGCAACAACAGAATAATCATTATTGGAAAATGACTCAAACCATTGAGTCGTATTGACCTCCATTAGCTCCCCTGTGAGGGAATTAAAGAGGGCCTTACAAACATAGGCCACTATAACAGAATAACCAATGGCTATCAAAAGCGATCCAGCGAGGGGAATAAACCCAATAAATTTGCCAAGCTTGCTATTTTTATTCCTACTAGTAAAGGCCTTCTCATAGGCTCCAAGGGTTCCAGTACCAGCATACCTTCCGATGGCAAACTCACTTGATAGACCTACATAGGAAAACAAGCCAATAAATATCAAATAAAATATTAAAAAAACCGAGCCACCCTCTTGGAACTTGTAAGGAAAGCCCCATACATTTGCCATACCAACAGCCGAACCAACTGCCGTCAAGACAAAACCAATTTTTGAACTAAACTTATTCATGTAATTCTCCTTTAAACTTCAAAACTATACCCCTTTAAAGTATATAAGTATTATACTTTTTTTATCAGGATTTCAAAATTTTTTATGAAAATTTATAGATAAGTCAGTAAAATAATCCACCTTCAAATAATTTCCAATAAGCTTCTAGTTTTTTCCAAAACCAAGCAAAAACTTTCAACAAAAAAGAGCATGACTTGCCTAGGAAAATAAGCAGCCACACTCTTTAACATTTCTATATTTAATAAGTATGTGTTTATAATTTTTCTATCTCAATAACCTCATCGAAACTCTCCCTTATTTCCTTAGACAAGTTATGGGCTATGATTATATAAGTCCTGTCATCATCTCTTACCCTTGATACTAGTCTTTTTATGCTAGCACTATCAAGGGCAGAAAATGGCTCGTCCATTATTACCAAATCACTTTCCTTATAGATGGCACGACCTATGAGGATTTTTTGAATCTCGCCACCTGATAGGTTATTTTGTTTCTCATTAACTATCAAACCATCATCAAGCCTATCAAGACCCAGGCTTTTGATTATTTTAGTGTACTTATCGTTATCAAAGTCTTTATCTAAGATTATATTATTCCTTATACTCTGCTCAAAAACTAAGGTCTTTTGAGAAACGTAGGATATCCTCTCCCACAGACTTGCTAAATCTATAAGTCTTAGGTCCTTGTTATTATACAAAATGTCCCCCAGATAAGTCCTATTAAAACCAATTATACTATCAATCAAGGTCGACTTGCCTGCCCCATTTTGCCCCTGGATTAGGACCTTATCGGATTTACTTATATCAAAGTCAAGCTTTTTATTGACAGGCTTGTCCCCATACCTTCCTTGGTAATTATTAAGTCTTATATCTTGAATATCATTGATTTTATATCTTTTTTCGTCCTCGTCCTTATCCTCATTAATAATATCCATAATTTTTTCTCTAAGCTTTTTGGTTTTTGAAAACTTGGCAGCAGTTCTGGAAAAGGCATATATGGGGGTGGGTCACAGTCGATGAAGTAACCACTAGGGATAAGAGGGCATTGATTGAAAGCTCGTTTCTTAATATAAGTAGGACTCCCAAAACATAGAGACCGACCTCTATTAGGGTTGCAGAAAATTGATTGACAACTTCAACCAAATCTTCTGACAAGGTCAAGTCATATAAATTTTTGCAAGCTTCTTGGGATTTATTTTTGAATTTCTTAATAAGCCTATCCTCAAGCCTATAAATCCTTATCTGACCTATAGACGAGAATGTTTCATTGACAGAGCCTATTATCCCAGTAACTTTCTTATTGAAATCCACTTGTTGGTCTTGGAGGGCATTAGCGATTCTTCTTTGAAGGTAAAGGTTATAACCGATATTAGTATAAGGTAAATAAGGATTTTTACATTTATCGAATATAAAATCATAACTGATCCAAAGAACGAAATTACGAGATATAATATAGACATCATACCTGATATGTAGGAGCTTGTTATTACTGGTATGTCGTTGGTAAAAATAGTAGCTATCTCAGAATTACTAGCATTTCTTGGATTTTTTATAAGACTCGCATAAAACTCATAATTTAACTTATGCCTTGATGCGACTTCAAACTTATCCAAGAACAACTCAGAATAATAATTAGTCATAAAATAATACAAGAGATAGATGAAGTTTGGCAAAATCAAGCTAAACCAGGAAAAGTCAAGACTCCCATCAGCAAGTTTTGTATCATACATTATAAGATAAGCAAGGATTGGTCTATCTAAGGAAAAAAGTATCAAGAGTCCAAAGCCTAATAAAAAATATTTTTTGTTAGTCTTAGCTAAATATGTAAACATAGTATCACCCCTTAAATATTGAAAAACACCCCCACCAAAATAAATTTAGTAAGGGTGCTACAAATTATTTTCTATTTTATTTTACTTACAAGATATATTTTAATCAATAAAATTTAATCTAGCCTATGACAAGCCTACTATATTTCCTTCTTTGTCAATGTCTATGCCAAAGGCTGCTGGCTTTTTAGGTAGGCCTGGCATGGTCATAATATTTCCTGTGATGGCTACTACAAAGCCTGCTCCTGCATTAAGTCTTATATCGCTTATATTTATCTTGTAGGATTCTGTTGGATTTAGGTTTTTAGGGTCATCTGTTAAGGAGTATTGGGTCTTGGCTATGCAAACTGGATATGAACTATAGCCCAATTTTTCGATTTTTTCGATTTCTTTGCTAGCCTTATTAGAAAATTCTACTCCACTTGCCCTATATATTTCTCTAGCTATAGTTTCAATTTTTTCTTTTATACCAAGCTCATCTGGGTAAAGCATAGAGAAGTCATTATCCTTCTTACAAAGCTCTACTACTTCCTTAGCTAAATCTATTGCCCCTTCTCCTCCATCAGAGAA
This sequence comes from Anaerococcus sp. AGMB09787, assembly GCF_022808955.1. Taxonomy (GTDB): domain Bacteria; phylum Bacillota; class Clostridia; order Tissierellales; family Peptoniphilaceae; genus Anaerococcus. The sequence continues at coordinate 39,483 of NZ_JAKZEY010000051.1, read as the reverse complement.
GACTCTTGTTTCTATTGCCCTAACTCCAAGCTCTTCTGTTAGTTCTTTGAGTAAGGCTATTTCTTTTTCTGTATCAGATGGGAAGATATTTATGGCTACAACTAGGTTCTTGCCATATTTTTTCATATTTTCTATATGGGTTTGTAGGTTGACAAAGCCTGTTTTTAAGTAGTCAAGGTTTTCATTTTCTATATCATCCATCTTCATACCAGAGTGGTATTTGAGGGCCCTGATTGTAGCAACTATAACTGTGCAATCTGGTTCTAGTCCTGCTAGTCTACATTTTATATCATTAAATTTCTCAGCTCCTAGGTCTGCCCCGAAGCCTGCTTCTGTTACTACATAGTCAGCTAGGCTAAGGCCTGTTTTGGTAGCTATAATTGAGTTACACCCATGGGCTATATTGGCAAATGGTCCACCGTGGATTATGGCAGGGGTGTTTTCTGTTGTTTGAACTAGGTTTGCCTTTAGTGCATCTTTCATAAGTACTACTACAGATCCTGTGGCTCCTATGTCATCTACTGTAACAGGATTATCTTCGAAGTCGTAGGCCACTATCATTTTTGAAACTTTTTCCCTAAAGTCTTCTAGATTATTTGATAGGCAGAATACTGCCATCATCTCTGTAGCTACTGTTATATCAAAGCCATCTTCCCTTACAACCCCGTTAGTCTTCTTGCCAAGAGCCACTACTACATCTCTTAGCACCCTATCATTTAGGTCAAGACATCTCTTCCATACAATCTTGTTGGTGTCTATATTTTTTTCATTGCCTTGGTAGATGTGGTTATCTAGCATGGCTGCTACTAGGTTAACGGAAGTAGTTATAGCGTGGAAGTCTCCCGTAAAGTGGAGGTTGATATCTTCCATTGGCAATACTTGGCTGTAGCCACCTCCCGCTGCTCCCCCCTTTATACCAAAGCAAGGTCCTAGGGATGGCTCTCTAAGGATTGAGATAGCTGATTGGTTGATTTTATTAAGGGCCATTGATAGGCCGATGTTGACTGTAGTCTTTCCCTCCCCAAAAGGTGTAGGGTTGATTGATGTAACAAGGACTAGCTTAGAATCTTTTTTGCTATCATCTAGCTCATCTAGGGAGATTTTTGCCTTGTAGTTACCATATTTTTCGTAATTTTTGATGCCAAGATTTTCGGCAATCTCGCCTATATCCTTCATCTTAGTTTCTCTTGCTATTTCAATATCTGTTTTCATAGTCCCTCCTTTTTAAAAAGCCCCCTACCTAGTAATGATATGGAGCTTGACTTTCCATTTTATTATTTTCCTAAGAAGATTTTTTCTAGTTCAAGTGGTTCAATATATTGGCCATCCTTGTAGGCTCTCATGTTTCCACCAGAGATTTCATCGATTAGGGCAATCTTTCCATCTTCTATTCTACCAAATTCGAATTTTATATCATAGAGTTCTAGATCTTTTTTAGCTAGTTCTTCTCTTACAATTTGTCCTATATCAAGAGCTAATTGTTTTAGAGTTTCATATTCTTCGTGGTTCATTATGTTAAGAAGGTCTAGGGCATCTTCTGTTATTAGTGGGTCATTCCTATCATCATCCTTTAGGGTAATTTCTACATAAGGATTAATCTTGGTTCCTTCTTCAATGTAGCTTCCATAACGTCTGATAAAGGATCCTACCGCATAGTAACGAACTATAACTTCAACTCCCTTACCAAAGACTTCAGCTTTTTTAACTACTGCTTCATTTTTATCAAGGTCAGCTGAGATAAAGTGGGTTGATAGTCCCTTTTCGTTTAGGAGTTCATAGAAATATTTGGTCATTGAAACAGCTTGGTGGCCAACTCCTTCTATGGTTAATCCTACATGGTTAGCACCTGGATCAAATACTCCATCTTCTCCTGTTACATCATCCTTAAATTTTAATAGAACTTCCTTGTCATTGATTTCATAAACGTCTTTTGTTTTTCCTGTATATATTTTTTTCATATTATTACCTACCTTAATTCTATTTTTACTTCCTTATTTCCTTTAGTAACTTGACCAACTGTCTTGCCTTGATCTCCTAGGATCTCAAGGACCTTTGCTTCATCTTCTTTTCCAACAAACACTACCATACCTAGGCCCATATTGAAGGTTGAATACATCTCATCGGTTGATATATCTCCCCATTCTTGGATTTTCTTAAAGATAGGATCTACATCATCCCTTTCTAGGACAAATTCGCAGTCCATATCATCCTTTAGTACCCTAGGTATATTTTCGTACAAACCGCCTCCTGTTATATTTGATACAGCCTTTAAGTTAACTTGGCCCATCAAATTTTGAATTTCTTTGACATATATCTTAGTAGGAGTTAATAATTTTTCTCCTATTGAACTATTTTCATCAAACTTATCATCAAGTGAAACTCCTGCGACTTCCATGGCCTTTCTAACAAGGGAGAATCCGTTGGAATGTAGACCTGATGACTTGATAGCTATGGCTACATCACCTACTTCTAGGTCCTTTGATGTTATGATTCTTGCCTTGTCAGCAAGGCCCACTGCAAAGCCTGCTAGGTCATAGTCATCCTTACCGTAGATGCCTGGCATTTCTGCAGTTTCTCCACCTATCAAGGCACAGGATGCGTCCATACAGCCATCTACTACTCCACTTACTAGGCTTTTCATCTTAGCAGGTTCAAGCTCTCCAGTTGCTATATAATCTAAGAAAAATAGAGGTCTTGCTCCTTGGCAAATTATATCATTGACACACATAGCTACACAGTCTATTCCAACTGTATCGTGCTTGTCCATCTCCATAGCAAGTTTGATCTTAGTTCCTACCCCATCAGTTCCACTTATGAGGACTGGTTCTTTGATATCACTTAGGTCTAGTTGAAAGAGACCAGCAAAGCCCCCAAGGTCGGTGAGGACATTTTTGCTATAGGTCTTCTTTACAAGGTTTTTTATTAGCTTAACTTCTTCGTAGCCCTTTTCCTTGTCTACTCCAGCGTCTTTATAAGTTAGTCCAGCCATTAGATTTCCTCAAGATTTTTATCATCTGCTAGAACTTTTTCTCTCATTTCCTTCTTGTAGTTGACTAACTTTTCTTTAAGTTTTTCATTAGATAAGGCTAGGATTTGAGCTGCTAGTATTGCTGCATTTTCTCCACCATTTAGGGCAACCGTTGCAACAGGCACTCCCTTAGGCATTTGTACCATAGACAAGAGGGCATCAAATCCTCCTGTCTTAGAGCCTGCTACAGGAACTCCTATAACTGGTTTTATAGTCATACCAGCCATAACTCCTGCAAGGTGGGCTGCCATGCCGGCTATGCCTATATAAACTTCTGCATCGTCTTTTTCGATTGATTCTTTTAAGACATCAAGGGCCCTGTGGGCTGATATAACTTCAACCTCATAGCTTAGGTCAAATTCCTTTAGGGTCTTGGTTACTTTCTTTGCAATATCTATATCTGATGCAGATCCCATTATTACTTTAACATCTGTCATTTTTTCCTCCTAGTTTTTAGAATAGTTTGGTGATTCACGGGTTATGGTTATGTTGTGTGGATGGTTTTCGATAAGGCTTGCGCTACTAATCTTTATGAACTTAGATTTTTCATAGAGTTCTTCAAGGTTGGCACTACCCACATAGCCCATACCAGATTTAAGTCCACCCATAAGTTGGTAAATTACTTCTCCAACAGGTCCCTTATAGGCTACTCGTCCTTCTACACCTTCTGGTACATATTTTTTGGTATTTGATTGGAAGTACCTATCTCCTGATCCTGCCTTCATGGCAGCAAGAGAACCCATACCACGGTATTCCTTATATTGTTTACCTTCGTAGAGGATTGTATCTCCAGGGGATTCTTCAGTTCCTGCAAAGAGAGAGCCTGCCATTACTGTACTTGCTCCACAGGCAAGGGCCTTGGTTATATCTCCTGAATACTTGATACCACCATCTGCTATTATTGGGATATCGTGCTTGTTGGCTTCTTCTACACAGTCAATGATGGCTGTTATTTGAGGAACCCCTATACCAGTTACAACCCTAGTTGTACAAATAGATCCAGGTCCTATACCTACCTTAATACAATCAGCACCAGCTTCTATCAAATCTCTAGTGGCTTCAGCTGTTGCTACATTACCTGCTATAACTTGAAGGTCTGGGTACTTGCTTTTTATTTGTTTGATAGCTTTGATTACATTTCTAGAATGGCCATGGGCTGTATCTACAGTTATTACATCAACCTTAGCCTTAACTAGGGCAGCTATCCTCTCCATCATATCGTTAGTGATTCCTACTGCAGCTCCTACCAAAAGACGGTTTTCAGAATCTCTGGCAGAGTTTGGATATTGTCTAGATTTTTCTATATCCTTGATAGTGATTAGGCCCTTTAGGATGTTATCATCATTAACTATAGGAAGTTTTTCTACCTTCTTAGATTCCATAAGCTTTATAGCTTCTTCCATGGTTATTCCTTCATAGCCAACAACAAGTCCTTCTGAAGTCATAATATCGCCTATTATAACATTAGGGTTATCTTCAAACCTAACATCACGGTTGGTAAGGATGCCCTTTAGGTGCATGTCTTCATCTACTATAGGAACACCAGATATCCTGTAGTTTGCCATGATATCTAGGGCATCTTGGAGAATATTGTCAGGGTTTAGATAAAAGGGATCTGTTATAACTCCATGCTCTGACCTCTTTACTACATCTACTTGCTTAGCTTGTTCTTCTATAGACATATTCTTATGAATGATGCCTATGCCCCCTTGCCTAGCCATGGCTATAGCCATCTTGGATTCTGTTACTGTATCCATTCCTGCAGAAAGTAGGGGGATATTTAGTTTGATTTTTTTTGTAAGACGTGTCTTGGTATCTACTTCGTTTGGTAGAACATTTGATGGGCCTGGTACCAAAAGTACATCATCAAATGTTAGTCCTTCTCCTAAAAATTGCATTAGTCTTCCTTTCTAAAAAATTTAACCGCATTGTCAAAGATTTTCTCTTCTTCAATACCATATATGTTCTTGAATAGGTCATCATCAACTCTTTCTTGGTGACCCATTCTTCCTAAAATCTTTCCATCCTTGGATATTATTCCTTCGATATTGTAGTCTGACCCATTTGGTGACTTCTCATAGACTGAGAATATTTGGTCATTAGCCAAGAATTCCTTGAAGGTTTCCTCATTTATTATAAAACGACCCTCGCCATGGCTTATAGGCATTTTATAGGTCTTATCCTTATCAAGTCCTGTGGTCCATAGGCTATTGTCAGTAATAAGTCTTGTCTCAACAAAGCTTGCTATATGCCTTGGCACTGTGTTTACTGTAAGGGTTGGGTCAGTATCCTTTAGGTCAGCCACCCTACCATTGGTCAATAGGCCTGTCTTCATAAGGGCTTGGAAGCCATTACAAATTCCTATGATTATACCATCATTGCCATCTTCATCCAAGAATTTATCAATAGCTTGAGATACTCTCTCATTTCTTAGGATATTGGCTATAAACTTACCAGATCCATCTGGTTCATCTCCTAGGGAGAAGCCTCCTGGTAAGGCAAATATTTGAGCCTTGCCCAGGCCATCTACTAGCTTATCGATAGAATCTTCTATATCCTTTTGGTTTTGGTTACAAAATACTAATATATCTGCCTTAGCTCCTGCCTTTTCAAGTGCCCTCATTGTATCCCATTCACAGTTTGTACCAGGTGTAGCAAGGATAAGGGCCCTTACTTCATCAACTGGTTTCTTGCTCTTTAGTCTTCTTTCTATCCTACAAGGATTTAGCTCTTCATAGGATACGTCATCTTTTGGAGGGAAGACTGGGTCAAGGGTATGGAGGTAGGCTTCTTCCAAGCGAGCCTTATCTAGGTCTTTGCCATTTACTATTATATCTTCAGAGAAGCTACCGATTTCTTCTATGAAGTCCCTATCTTCTAGGTATTCAACAACAAAGGATCCATACATTGGACTATATAGGTTGTCATAGTCTAGGCTAAAGCCAGTATTACCTAGGGCTTGTTCGTAGATATCTGCTAGGAGTCCCTTCCTATCTAGGGCTATGGCAGAAATTATATTTCCTTCCCTAATGTCTTTTATCAAGAATTCGTAATTAGCCTTTAGCTTGTCTAGGTCAACCCTACCATCTTCTAGGTAGTCAACTGAGATTAGACCAAGTTTTCCCTTGCCCTTTAGGTCATTACTTATAATATGCTCAACATCTTCTGTAGTTATAGCAAAAGATACTAGGGATGGTGGGACTGTTATATCTTCAAAGGTTCCACTCATTGAGTCCTTGCCCCCTATAGGTGGCATCATAAAGTAGGATGATGCCTCAAAAGCTCCTAGGAGGGACTTTAGTGGCTTGGACCAAGAATAAGGGTCGGTTAATTTCTCATAGTACTCTTGGAAGCTTAGTCTAATTTGCTCGAGGTCAGATCCTACTGCTACAAGCTTTGAGATTGACTCGATAACTGCATAGTATCCTCCTAGGTATTGGCTAACTTCTGCTAGGTATGGGTCATAGCCATAGGCCATAATAGATGCCGTCTTGCTCCTACCCTTATCTGTTGGTATGAGGGCAGCCATAACTTGTGAAGGGTTAACTTGCTTTCTTCCTCCTAGAGGAGATAGGACTGTGCCCCTACCTATACTTGAATCGAAGATTTCGATTAGGTTTTTCTTGGATGTTATATTTAGATCAGCTACCTTGTCATAGAAAAGACTTGGATCTGATGATTTTTCTGTAAGTAGGTCAGGGATTTCTTCACTCTTTACCTTTACATCTTGATATCTACTAGCTCCGTTAGTATTTATGAAGTCATAGGATAGGTCTGCTACAACTTGGTCTTCGTAGTAGAGGGTCATCCTCCTATCATCTGTTACTGTAGCAACTTCTGTAGCTTCTATATTTTCTTGCTTACAATAGGAGATGAATTTTTCCTTATCAGCCTTTCTAATAACTACCGCCATTCTTTCTTGAGATTCTGATATGGCAATCTCTACTGGTTTTAAGGCTTGGTATTTGAGAGGGACCTTGTCTAAGTAAATATCAAGTCCATCATATAGCTCGCCTATGGCAACTGATACTCCACCTGCTCCAAAGTCATTTGACTTTTTGATAAGGCTTGCTACTTCTTCTCTCCTAAAGAGTCTTTGAATCTTTCTTTCTTCTGGTGCATTACCCTTTTGTACTTGAGCTGACTCTGTCTTAATTGATGAAACCTTGTGGGACTTGGATGATCCTGTGGCTCCACCTATACCATCCCTACCTGTCCTTCCTCCAAGTAGGATAACTATATCACCTACTTCTGGAGTAAGTCTTTTTACATTTTTGCTAGGTGCTGCAGCTACTACTGCTCCTAGTTCCATCCTCTTTGCCTTAAAGCCTGGATGATAAAACTCATCAACGAGTCCTGTAGCAAGACCTATTTGGTTGCCGTAGGATGAATAACCCTTAGCAGCTTCCTTGGTAATCTTTGCTTGAGGCAACTTGCCATCTAGGGTGTCCTCGTAGTTTTCTAAGATATTGCCAGCTCCACTAAGTCTCATGGCTTGATATACATAAGACCTACCAGATAATGGATCTCTTATAGCTCCTCCTAGACAGGTTGACGCTCCACCAAAAGGCTCTATCTCTGTTGGGTGGTTGTGGGTTTCATTCTTAAACATCAAGAGATAATCTTCTAGGCTTTCCTTGCCATCCTTAACCACTCTGACCTTGGTATAAATAGAGCAGGCATTGATTTCATCTGATATCTCAAGGTCTTTGAAGTTATCATTGGCCCTCATATATTTGGCGAGGATTGTACCAAAGCTCATCAAGTTAATAGGCTTTGTTATATTTAATTCTTCCCTCATCTTGACATACTTATCAAAAGTTTCCTTGATAGTCTTATCCAAGAGACTTACAGGGTCAAAGTTCACATCAATAAAGGTATTGAAGGTTGTATGCCTACAATGGTCTGACCAATAGGTGTCTAGAATTTTGATCTCGGTTTCATTCGGATCTCTATCTTCTTCCCTAAAATAATCTCTAACAAGCTTGAGGTCTTCCACATTCATGGCTAGGGAATTTTCTTCTACAAAGTTCTCTAAGTCATCGAGGTCATAGTCCCTAAAGCCATCATATACTATATTTTCTAAGTTCTTCTCATCCTTTCCCGCTAGACTTGTTGGTACTCCTACAAGATCAACCCTATGAGAATCGACAGGATTTATGAGGTAGGACTCAATCCTTGCCATATCCTTTGGGTCTACTCCCTTGAAGTCATAAACTGTAGCTGTTCTTACGTCTAGGTCGTCTTGTTCGATTATAAGTTGGGCTGTATCAAGTACACCTTTTTTTCTTTGGTCAAATTGTCCTGGTAGGTATTGGCTAACCAAGGCAGATGTCATACTTGCTTGTAGTTTGAAGGCTTCATCAAAGGCGAAGACTTCATCAACAGGAGGTTCGCTTAGGACTGTGTCTATTAGTTTCTCAAGATTTTCACTACTTGTTTGTACATCATAGCGGTTATAAATTTTGAGGTCTTCGATTTTTATATTTAGGGCAGTCTCTAGGTCCTTTTTTATGGATGGACTTAGACGGTCGAACCTATCTTTCTTACAAACATAAACTCTCTTAACCCTAGGGCCAATGTCCTTCCTATAATATTTGCCATCAAAGTGGATTTTTTCTGCATCCTCATAGAGGGTAGTTATGGCTTCGTCAAAGCTATCCCCTACTGCTATGAGGTTTAGGACCCTACCACCTGCTGTGTAGTATTTTCCATCCTTGTATTCTGTTCCTGCATGGTAGACTTGGGATTTTATTCCATTATCAAAGGTAATTTCCTTGCCCTTATCGTAGGCTCCTGGGTAGCCTCCAGAAGCAAGGACTAGGCAGATAGCCTTTTTGTTGTTTGTCTTTAGGTCGACTTGACCAAGTTTTTTTGAGCTAGTTGCCCTTAGGAGGTCCAAGATATCATTATCGATTAGCTCTAGGACAACTTGAGTTTCTGGATCTCCAAATCTTACATTAAATTCCAAGACATAGGCACCATTTTCATTAATCATAAATCCTATAAATAGGACTCCACGATAGTCTATGCCCTCTTCCTTAAAGCCCTTTATGATTTTTGGTAATAGATTTTCTTTTATATCCTTAACATAAGCATCAGCCTCGATATTTGGTGCATAAGTTCCCATGCCTCCAGTATTTGGACCTCCCTCATTTTCGTAGATCTTCTTGTGGTCCTTGGCACTAGGAAGGACTAGGTAATCCTCACTATCGGTTAGGACTAGAAGGCTCATCTCGAAGCCAGATACAAATTCTTCTAGGAGGATTTTTTGATCTTGGTCTAGTATTTCTTTAATCTTTGCTTGAGCTTCATCTATATTATCAACTATAGAAACTCCCTTGCCTTGGGCAAGACCATCTCTTTTTATAACTAGGTGAGAATTCTTATCAAGACTTGTCCTTGCAAAGTCCATAGCCTCATCAGGCTCGCTTGTCGCAAGGTATGGGCTTGTCTTGATTCCATATTTTTCTAAGAAAGACTTGGTAAAGATCTTGGAGCTTTCAAATTGAGAGGCTTCTTTGTTTACTCCAAATATTTCTAAGCCTTCTTTTTGGAAATCATCTACTATCCCATTACACAAAGGTACTTCAGGTCCTACTATGGTGTAGTCGATATTCTCTTCCTTGGCAAAGGCTACTAGGGCCTCATTATCTTCTACACTTATATCAACGTTTCTAAATTCTTGACTACTTCCTCCATTACCTGGAGCGAGTATTACTTCCCTATCTTCTTTTTGTATTTTTTGGGCCAGGGCATATTCTCTTCCACCTGACCCTATAATTAATATCTTCATATCCACCCTTAATGTTTGAAATGTCTAGCTTTACTAAATACCATTGATATGCCGTACTTGTTGCAGGCATCTATTGAATCTTGATCTCTGATAGATCCACCTGGTTCTATAATTGATTTTATGCCCATATCATTTGCCATTTCTACTGTATCTGAGAATGGGAAGAAGGCATCACTTGCAAGTACTGCTCCTTCAAAATCTCTTTCTGGGAAGTGGTCTTTGATTGATTCCAAGGCCCATACTCTAGATTGTTGACCTGCACCACATCCTAAAGTCTTCTTGCCCTTGGCTACAACTATGGCATTACTCTTGACATATTTTACGACCTTTTGAGCAAATAAGAGGTCTGCTATGTCCTCATCACTTGGCTTTGTTTCTGTTACTATATTTACTTCGTCTTCTGCAAAGTCCTTTTCTTGGATTAGGACCTTACCATTTAGGTATCTAATTTCTTCCTTAACTGAATCTACATCAAAGTCAATTTTAACTAGTCTTACATTTTTCTTCTTTGATAAAATCTCCAAGGCTTCTTCTTCAAAGTCTCTAGCAGCTATTATTTCTAGGAAGATCTCAGACATCTTTTGGGCAGTCTTGACGTCAATCACTCCATTTACTGCTACTATTCCACCAAAGATTGATTGGCTATCACATTCATAGGCCTTGATGTAGGAATCATAGATATCACTTCCTACTGCAACCCCACAAGGTGATTGATGTTTTAGGGCAACTACTGCCCTATCCCCAAGCTCCTTTGCAAGCTCTACTGCTGGGTTTAGGTCGTTGTAGTTGTTATAGGACATCTTCTTGCCATGGATAACTTCTGCTGTATCAAGAAGTCCCTTAACATAAGTGTCATTGTAGAGTGCTGCTCCTTGGCCTGGATTTTCTCCATACCTTAGTTCTTCTTCTTTTTTGAATCCATAAGTTTTGTAATTAGCTTCTTCCCCTGTCAAGTCTTGGAAGTACCTAGCTATTATTGAATCATAGTAGGCTGTAAGGCTGTAGGCCTTCATAGCTAATTTTTGCCTGTAGGCGAGATCTATATTATTATTTTTTAGTCTATCTAGAAGGTCTTCATAGTCTTCTGGATCTGTTACAATAAGTACGTCCTTATGGTTTTTGGCAGCTGAACGAACCATAGAAGGTCCACCTATATCAATATTTTCTATGATATTATCTGGGTCCTTGGACTCAAGGGCCTTTTGGAATTCGTATAGGTTAACTACCACTATGTCTATTGGCTTTATTCCTAGCTCTTCTACTGTATGAACATGCTCTTCGCTATCTCTCTTGTAGAGGATGCCCCCATGAACATAAGGTGATAGGGTCTTTACCCTGCCCTCTAGGATTTCTGGGAAGTTTGTTATCTTGTCAATTTCTATAACATCTACACCAGCATCTGCTATTTGCTTGTAGGTTCCACCTGTGGATACAAGCTCAACTCCAAGAGATTCTAGTCCCCTAGCTAATTCAACTATTCCTGTTTTGTCTGTAACTGATAATAAAGCTCTCATTTTTCCTCCAATAACTTTATCGCATCTTTTAGTATCTCATGCTCTACTACTAATACTTCATCTGCTACTTCTTCTGCTGACTCACACTTGCTAATATCAATTTCACGTTGAAGTATAATCTTGCCATCATCAAGTTTTTCATTTACATAATGAACGGTAACACCACTAGTCTTCTCACCATTCTTAAATACTGCCCTGTGGACATTCATTCCATAATATCCCTTGCCCCCATACTTTGGAAGGAGAGATGGATGGATATTAATAAGAGTGAAATTGTCAATCAAGTCCTTGCTAATCTTAGGAAGGTAGCCTGCAAGGACTACAAGGTCTATGTTTTTATCCTTCATAGTCCTTATAATCTCCTTATCGTCCTTACTTACTAAGTAGTCAATTCCCTCTTCCCTAGCATAGTCTAGGCCCTCGGCCTCCTTATTGGAGACTACTAGGCAAATCTTGCTAGAAAAATACCCTTCCCTTTGGGCATCGAGGAGGGCCCTTAGGTTGCTACCTCTTCCTGATATAAATACTGCTAAATTCAAATCTTCTCTCCATATTTGGCATAATCGCCTGTAAAACAAGCCTTACAGAAACTTTCTCCATTTGTCTTGCTGGCACTGATAAGTCCCTCTAAGCTAATAAAATGTAGACTATCAACTCCTATAGCTTCCCTCATCTCTTCGACATCTAGCCTACTAGCCATTAGGTTTTCCTTGTTAGGAGTATCTACCCCATAGTAGCAAGGATACTTGAAAGGAGGAGAAGTAATCATCAAGTGAATTTCCTTGACCCCGGCTGCCCTAATTTGCTCAATCAAATTGATGGAAGTAGTACCCCTTACTATCGAGTCGTCCACCAAGACTATCCTCTTTCCTTTAATTACTGCCTTTTGTGGGGCGAGTTTTTGTTTAACAGCAATTTCTCTTTCCTCTTGGGTACACTTTATAAAGGTCCTACCCATATAACGGTTTCTAACAAGCCCTTCAGCAAAAGGAATCCCAGATGCTTGAGCATAGCCTATAGCTGATGGTGTACCAGAATCTGGCACTGGACAAATTAGATCAACATCTACTGGACTTTCCTTAAATAAGATCTCCCCACACCTCCTACGGAACATATAAGAATTAATTCCATCTATGTTGGCATCAGGTCTTGATGTGTAGACATATTCAAATATACAATGTCTAGGATTAAGGTCTTCTTCCATCTTATAGGATTTGAATCCGTCTTTATCTACTACAATAATCTCTCCAGCTTCTAGGTCTCTATAGTCATCAACCCCTAGGATTTCAATGGCAGAATTCTCAGATGCTATTACAATATTTTCTTCATTATGACCAAGCATTAATGGTCTAATACCAAGCCTATCCCTAAAGGCTATAAGCTTATCAGGCATAGCTATTACACAAGAGTAGCCTCCTATAAGCTTAGCCATAGTCTTTCTAATGGCCTCTACTATATCTCCTTTAAAATAACGAGCTATAAGGAAGATAATAAGTTCACTGTCAGTATGAGTATGGAAGGAAATCCCTTCATTCTCTAGATCCTGTTTTAAAGACTTATAATTCATAATATTGCCATCATTACCAATAGAAAACTCCTCACCCTTTATAAAAGAAAACAAGGGTTCTATATTATAGTCTTGATTTAGTCCTTCTGGTGAAGACCTAACATGACCAATTCCTATATGAGAATCTATTTTATTTAAGTTCTTCTCCGAAAAAACTTCACTTACTAAACCTGATCCCCTCATCCTAGTTAGGTTCTTGCCATCAGAAACTATAATTCCTGCGCTGTCTTGTCCCCTATGTTGGATAGAATTAAGGGAAAAAAGTAATTCCTTTCCTACCTTCTTCTTAGATACAATTCCTACAACTCCACTCATAAATTCTTTTCCATATCTCCTCCCCTAGTTCAACAAAAAAGGGAGTCCAAGCGGACTCCCTTATAGGCATACTTATCTTTTGACATTTTTAGTTTTTTTACATAGGCAAGCAAAGAGAACATGATGATCTCATCAAAAGAATGATTTTTATTTTTAGAAATAAAATAATTCATAATACCCTCCACTACCCCTAAATTTTGTATGATGTTATTATATAATTAAAAAATTATATGTCAAGAAGAGCCACCTCCAAATTTGATTAGAATTTAATAGAAATTATACAACGTATCATTTAATTAACGCTATAGAGCAAATTGTTTTTTCATACTGTACTTATCAAAAAATTTTTATCAATTCCTATTATAAGATAATTTAGTAATTAGTAGAATATAATTAGATTTGTTATAATTAGTTTAGTATCAAATGATTCATACTAATATCAAATAATAAATTTTAAAAACAGCTACAAATTTTTATAAAGATTTAACAGTTTATTAAAGTTGTGTAAAATTAATATAAACTCCATTTCTATAGAAATGGACAAGATTGATACAAAAATATATCAATCCTTGCCTTTTCATCAGGATTTAGGTTGATACACAAAATTATTTTTAGACTCTTTATAAAAAAGACTCCCTTAAATTTGAAAATCTAAGATATATCCCTTATCCAAATCACTGTTATAAATATATAAGATTCTGTGGCCTTCTTTGTCGATATTTTCTTGGTAGGAGTAAACAGTATTGATGTCTTTTTCTAATTGGTATATCGAATTTGACAAGAGATCATAATCTTCTATTTCAGATTTATAACTTTCCATCATTTGTTTGAACCTTTTCGATTTTATATAATAGTCATCATCTATTTTTTTCCAATCGCTTGCTTGCTTTCCCTTAGAATTTATTAGGTATATATCGAAGTGATCATCTCCAAAAGCTCTTTCAGATTTAAATATCCTCTTTGCAGGTTGGACATTCTCAACACTAGATTTTAGGTTGAAAAATATTAGACATACTCCAAATACTACAAGTATTAAAAAGGGGATATATTTTTTTCTTTTAATCATCATTTTATTTCTCCATTTCTATGTTAACTATTATAGGTTTCAATACTTCCTTTTTTTGATTTAAATACCCCCAGTTATTAACTAGTGTGGAAAACATATTTTGGTAATCTGTGTTAAGAGAAAAATCAAATGTTCCTGAAATAGATAATCGATTAGTTTTACTATTATGATAATCGAAAGCATGGATTACATAGTATAAATTTTTACTATCACTTGGAGTAAACTTGTCACTTCCAGATCCAGACTGTATTCTTTTATAAACATTTGTTCTTTTGATAGCTTGAGAAAAAGCACCATTCTGTTCATAGTAATCAATATCGTCAACAGAAGATATTACGAGAGTACTAGCCAATGGATACCCATTATTTATAGCTATTTGTGCCGCTGCTTTCCATGCTATTTTTAAAGCATTGTTTAAATTATAAGAAGCGTATGTTGATATACCACTATCATTATCTGCAACATAATTAATAACTTCATTTAATTGATGGTTAGTCATTCTAGTTAAAGAATTAGACACTTTTAAATTGTCTTCAACAGTTTTAACATCTAATACATCAATAGGTTTATCGAAACGTTTTATAGATATGTAAGAATAATTATCTTCCGTTTCATCATTAAAATTATCAGCTTTTACATTTTTGAATGGAGATAATATTAAAAATGAAGAAATAGTTATAAAAGTTATATTTTTTAGAAATTTATTCATTAGTTTCTCATCTTTTTTATTCAATTAATACAACCTTTTCAATAAATTTATACCCGATTTACATACTAATAAACAATTTTTTACTCCTCATATATTTGACAGTGCCTCAAGCATTATTCCATATAGTTTTTATATAATTTAGCATATGTTTTTACAATTATATAAATATCGTATATAATAGATATGTAAATTAATGATCTATGGGAGCTATGTGCTGAGAGGAAGTTAGACTTCGACCATCAAACCGGTCAGGGTAATGCCTGCAAGGGATGAAGCATATTTATACTCCTATAATATTTTAGGAGGTTTTTTTAATTTATGAAATATAAAACACAAATGGAAGCTGCTAAGGCTGGATTTGTAACAGAAGAAATGAAGATCGTTGCAAAGAAGGAAAATGTTAGTGAAGAATTTTTACTAGAAAAGATTTCCAAGGGTGAGATAGTTATCCCTAGGAACAAAAACCACAATTCTATTTCTCCAGAAGGAATAGGTACAAGTCTTAGGACAAAGATTAACGTAAACCTAGGTATCTCAAAAGACCTAAACGACCTAGAGCTCGAGATGCAAAAGGTAGATATGGCACTAAGTATGGGTGCAGAATCTATCATGGACCTATCAAACTACGGCAAGACCCAAGAATTTAGAAAAAAACTAATCGAAAAATCAACTGCCATGATTGGAACTGTACCAATGTATGATGCAGTAGGTTTTCTTGACAAGGGCCTATCATTTATAAAGGCTGAAGAATTCCTTGATGTTGTAAGAAACCATGCCGAAAATGGAGTAGACTTTGTTACTATCCATTGTGGTATCAATAGGGCCAATGCAGAAATTTTTATGAGAAATAGGAGGGTCAATGAAATAGTATCTCGTGGTGGTTCTCTCTTATTTGGTTGGATGCATATGAACAATATGGAAAATCCTTTCTATGAATATTATGATGAACTCCTAGATATCCTTAGAGAATATGATGTTACCCTATCACTTGGTGATTCACTAAGACCTGGTGGTATCCATGATGCGACTGACCCTAGCCAAATTGCTGAGCTAATTACCCTTGGTGAGCTAACCAAGAGGGCATGGGAAAAAGACGTCCAAGTTATGATAGAAGGCCCAGGACACGTGCCAATAAGCGATATAGAAATGAATGTAAAACTCGAGAAGAAGTTGTGCCACAATGCACCTTTCTATGTCCTAGGACCTTTGGTAACAGATATAGCACCTGGCTATGACCACATCACATCAGCCATAGGTGGAGCTATTGCTGCAAGCCATGGGGCAGACTTCTTGTGCTATGTAACCCCAGCAGAACACCTTAGGCTTCCTGATGTAGACGATGTTAAGGAAGGCATAGTTGCTTGCAAGATAGCAGCCCATGCAGGTGATATTGCCAAACTAAAGGATGCAAGAAATTGGGACCTCGAAATGAGCAAGAAAAGACAAGCCCTTGACTGGAAGGGAATGTTTGAGCTTGCCATTGACCCAGAAAAATGCAAAAGGTATAGAGACTCATCTCTCCCAGAAGAAGAAAACACCTGCACCATGTGTGGAGCTATGTGTTCAGTAAAGAATATGAACCTAATCCTTGATGGCAAGGACGTAATTTTATAAGTTAAAGTTTTATAAAAATAAGCAAAGTAATACCAGAATTAGGACTTAGCTAGTTCTGGTATTTTTATTTCTATTAAATTTCTTCCTTAAACTCTACCATCTTCTTATTGAGTCTGCTATCTTCTGCTGCAAAGCACATTAGGTGGCTTAGTACTGATTCTCTTGCTCCACTTAGTACTTCTGCCTTTTCGCCTTTGATTGCCTTATAAAAGGCATCCATTAGTCCATAGTCTCCTCCACCGTGGCCATGTTCTGCTTGGACTTTGTAGGTTATAGAAGTGTCTTCTTTAAATCTTCTGATGGTTATTTCGTTTGTATGGTCATCTGCTATTAGTTCTCCTTTGGTTCCCATTATTTTGATGTTTCTGTGAACTTCATTGGAGAAGGCTGATAGGTTGAATACGACGTTTACTCCATCTTCAAAGTCTATGGCTATAGCTTGGTGGTCGCATACGGTGTTATTGCTTTCGTATACGCATCTTCCATAAGGTCCTTCTTTTAGGGCTTTTTCTAGGCCTTCTTGACTTGGGTCATCTGTTACTACGTTTCTCCAGCCTCTACCTTTATTTGAGTTATAGAAGTTTTTTGATGAGAATACGCAGGTGTCTTGGTATTTGCAATCGAGGCACCTTGAGCTTGCTCCTTCTGGTTGGTTTTCTTTTGTAAAGTAGGAGAGGTGACCATAGGCTGATAGGCTTAATGGTTTTTTTCCTATGAAGTATAGGAGGATGTCCATGTCATGGCATGATTTTTGTAGGATTAGTGGTGAGCTTTTTTCTGCGTTTGACCAGTTTCCTCTTACGAAGGAATGGGCAAAGTGGTAGTAGCCTATGTTTTCGTTATGGTTTATGCTCATTATTTTTCCTATTTCTCCCTTATCAAGAAGCTCTTTTATTTTTTTGTATAGTGGAGCGTATCTTAATACATGGCAGATCATAAAAACCCTATCCATGTTTTCGGATTTTTTGGCTATATCTACTACTTCTTTTTTGTTTCCACTAATTGGTTTTTCGAGTAGGACATGGACAGGATAGTCCAATACTTTCATGGTTGTCTTGTAGTGGTCTCTATCGTTGGTCGCAATTATTATGGCATCACAGAAGACTCCTTTGTCCATTTTTTTGAAGAATTCTTCAGTAGATTCAAATATATATTCTTCATCAAGGTCAACTTCTTTTTTGATTTTTTCACGTCTTTCTTTATCTATATCGCATATAGATACTAGTTCTATTTCTTCGTTTTTTCTTATATAAGGATAATATGCTTCATATCCTCTGTTTCCTGCTCCTATTACTGCTACTTTAATCATTTTTTATCATCCCCAAATTTTAAAATTATGACCTAATTTATTTGGTCAAAGTATTTTATATTATTATAGTCAAAATACAAATTATCACAACAAGGGGGGTATAAAAATACTTTCCTATCCAATACCAAGTGTCCCCATAGGTTTTCTTGGCACCCTGATTTATTTCATCAACCAGGGTCTTCTTATCCAAAACATAAAACCAGGATATAGCACCTATTACAGCACTTATTGGAATGATATATATTGAGATAATATCCATAAATGGTCCCCAAATCTTTATCTCTTCCATGTTTATTCCTATAATAAATATAAAGGCAGATAAAAGAACTAGGGTAATCTTTCTATTTAAATTTTTGACCTTGTAATTAAGAGACTCTACCACTACTTCAATCATTATTTGAAGGGAAGTTATACCTGCAAATAATACGGCTGTATATAGGATTATAGCAATAATCCTACCCCCGGGAATATTTTTAAGGACTGTTGGTAAAATCTGAAATAAAAGTCCTGGGCCTTGGGCATTTTCCATATCAAAAACTATAACCGATGGAATCATAACTAGGGCTGCCACCATTGATGCTACAGTATCAAGGAGGCCTGTTATCTTTGATGAATGGACAATATCTTCATCCTTCTTTAAATATGCCCCACAAACCATCATGGCAGAGCCTGTTATAGATAGGGAGAAGAAGGCTTGCCCCATTGCTGATACCAGGGTACTTATGCTTATCTTGGATAAATCAAGTCTAAACATATACCTATAACCATCGCTCGCCCCATCCAAAGTCATAATTACTAGGGTAATTATAACAAAGAAAAGGAAAAATATTGGCATCATAAACTTAGAAGACTTCTCTAGTGTTTTGGCAGAACCTAGGGTAGTAAGGGCTGTCAATATAATAATTATCAAATGGTAGGGCCATACAGAATACGCTCTTTCAGAGAGGTCGCTATACCATATATTAATATCAGAAGTCATAATCGTTCCTGTTAGGCTATCGACTAGAGCCTTAAATATGTAAGCTATTACTACACTATAACCTATAGTAAGTAAGATTAGGCCTATAAGGGGAGGAATCGAAACAATAGTTCCTACTCTTCTGTTATATTTCTCATAGGCCTTCTCATAAGAGCCAACAGTACCAGCATCTGCTGCCCTTCCTATGGCAAATTCACTAGAAAGTCCCACATAGGAAAATAGGGCAATAAATAATAAATAAAATATTAAAAAAATTAAACCACCCTCTTGGAGCTTGTAGGGAAAACCCCACACATTCGCCATTCCGACTGCAGATCCGACTGCTGTCAAAATAAAACCCAACTTATTATTAAACTTATTAATAATACCACCACCTTTCATAAAATAGGTTAACAATTAATATTTATAATTATTATTTTATATTATACCATAGATTTTAATTATTTTTATAGGGCTATTAATAAAATTATCTTTGATTCTATTCTATTTTTTAAAA
This sequence comes from Anaerococcus sp. AGMB09787, assembly GCF_022808955.1. Lineage (GTDB taxonomy): Bacteria > Bacillota > Clostridia > Tissierellales > Peptoniphilaceae > Anaerococcus. The sequence continues at coordinate 20,090 of NZ_JAKZEY010000051.1, read as the reverse complement.
TTCAAGTACTTGGTTATTTTTTTAGACCTTGTAAGCTTCTATTCAAGCTATTAACTCTATTCAATATAATCAAAACTACCAGTTAGTGTTCATGGACTGTTCATATTTCTGCGTCTGTTCTATTTATACCTTTGCTTGAACATAATCTCTAAGTATAGTTCCTATATTTTAAATTGTCTATGTGCCTGTATTTTGGTTCAAAGAGATTATTATATTTGCATATAAACATTATGGAATAAGTATTTTGTCCAATATTTCTTTTTGATTGTGCGTTTTATAACCGCAATTATACTAATAACATTTCTTGGACTTGAAGCTAAAGCTAATTTCCTCCAACCTCATAGCAGGTTATTTTTTTTTCACTCTCTATCGCTCACTCAATTCAATTAACTGTATAATAAAAAAACTGCCGTAAGTAAATTTTACAGCAGTATCTTCTTATATAATTTAATTGTACTTTTCTTGGATAAGTTTTTTTAAGTTATCATCATCAAAGTAGTCGATACCCATGGCCTTTTTAACTTCTTCTATCTTAGCTCTTCCAACTTCTTGGGCTTTTCTTGTTCCTTCTTCTAGAATTGTAAAAACTTGGTCTATGTTTTTTTCGTAGTTTGCTCTGCGTTCTCTGATAGGTGCTAGTTCTTCTTCTAGGACCTTGATTAAGAATTTCTTGACCTTGACATCTCCAACCCCTCCATTAGAATAGTGGTCTTTGAGGTCCTCAAGGTTCTTAAATTCAGGTAAATATCTTTCGAACTGGTCATCCTTGGCAAAGACATCAAGGTAGGTAAAGACAATGTTGCCTTCGACTTGACCTGGATCTTCTATATTGACATGGTTAGGGTCTGTGTACATGGACATAACTTTTTTCTTTAGGGTTTTTTTGTCATCTGCTAGGTAGATTGCGTTATTTAGGGACTTACTCATCTTGGCTGAGCCGTCTATTCCTGGCATCCTCCTTGCGACCTTGCCTTCTGGTAGGACTGCCTTTGGCTCAACAAAGGTTTGACCATAGATATTATTGAAGCTTCTTGCGATTTCTCTGGCTTGCTCAAGCATTGGCTCTTGGTCTTCTCCAACAGGGACGATATTGGCATCAAAGAGCAAGATATCTGCCGCTTGGCTTACTGGATAGACCAAGAATCCTGCAGGGATAGAGTTTTCAAAGCCCCTTTGTTTGATCTCGTTTTTGACTGTAGGATTTCTCTCAAGCCTTGATAGGGTAACTAGGTTTAGGAAGTAGAAACTTAGCTCAGCAAGTTCCTTTACTTGACTTTGGACAAAAATATTAGTCTTCGCTGGGTCAATTCCTACTGATAGGTAGTCTAGGATCACTTCAATTAGGTTGTCTCTGATTTTTTTTGGATTATCAAAGTTATCAGTTAGGGCTTGGCTATCTGCTATCATGATATACATTTGGTCAAACTCGCCCTCATTTTGCATAAGGACTCTATTTTTTAGAGAACCAACATAGTGGCCTAGATGGAGCCTACCTGTTGGTCTATCTCCTGTTAGTATTATATCTTTCATAAATCCTCCTTATAAAAAAGCCGTAGTAACCCTAAGGCTAAACAGCTTTTCTTTATTTCGTAGATAGGTAAGCGTCTATAAAGCCTTGGATGTCCCCATCCATTACTGCATCAATATTTCCCACTTCATAGCCTGTCCTATGATCTTTAACCATGGTGTAGGGTTGGAAGACGTAGGATCTTATTTGACTTCCCCAGGCTATTTGAGAATACTTACCTTGGATATCTTCAATTTTTTCTCTTTGCTCTTCTTCCTTGATTTGTATAAGCTTTGATAGCAAAAGATTCATAGCAGTCTGCTTGTTTTGGATCTGAGACCTTTCTGCCTGGCTTGTCGCAACTACTCCAGTTGGTATGTGGGTAATCCTTACTGCAGAGTCGGTCTTGTTTACATGTTGGCCTCCTGCTCCTGATGCCCTGTAGGTATCTATCCTTAGGTCAGATGGGTCGATATCTACTTCAATATTTTCATCAAGTTCAGGAAAGACATCCACAGAAGCGAAGGAAGTGTGGCGTCTGGATTGACTATCAAAAGGTGAAATCCTTACAAGTCTATGAACACCCTTCTCCCCTCTAAGATAGCCATAGGCAAAAGGACCTGTTATGTGCATGGTAACAGACTTAATTCCCCCTGCTTCTTCATTATTAATATCCTTGATCTCGACCTTGAATCCACTCTTTTCTGCATACCTAGTGTACATCCTAAAGAGCATATCTGCCCAGTCTGTCGCTTCAAGTCCACCTGCACCTGCATTTATAGAAAGGTATGCATTATTACGGTCGTACTCCCCATTAAGTTGGGTCTTTAGTTTCATTTTTTTGGCAAGCTTTTGTAAAGCCCTTAGATTTGCTTCAACAACTTCAAGGGTCTCTAGCTCACTGCCATCACTCAACTCAACTAGGTCAAGGTAGTCTGTACTATCAAGAAGCCCTTGTTCAAGCTCTTCGTAGTCTTTGAGGTCATCTTGCTTTTGGGAAAGATCCGCCATAATCTTACTTGCCTTTTGACTATCATCCCAAAAGTCTGCCTCTTGACTTTGCCTGGATAAGTCCTTTATCTCTTCTCTTAGCCTAGCTGGGTCAAAGAGAGTCTCCGATTAATTTTAGTCTTCCTTGTAGGTCTTCGATTTCTTCTCTTAATTCAAATACTTCTTTCATTATTTCTTAACTTGAGATTTCTTTGCTTCTCTCTCAAGTCTCCTTCTCTCAGCCCTACCTAGACCTTCAAGTCTTGGGTCCTTGCCATCACTTCCTTGGCTAGGTTCTGCTTCTTTGACTTCTTCGCTAGGTTTTAGGACTTGTCTTCTCTCGATATTTTGTCTAATTTGAACTGATAGCATATATTTTACAGTATCCTCTTGGATAGACTTGGTCATATCTTCATACATTTCGAAACCTTCATTAGTATAAGCTCTTACTGGGTCTTCGTTACCCATAGCCCTAACTCCGATTTCCTTTCTCATTTGATCCATGGCATCGATATGATCCATCCATTTTTGATCTATAACTCTAAGGAGGATAACTCTCTCGACTTCTCTCATATTTTCAGATCCAAATTGAGCTTCTTTATCTTCGTATTTAGCAAGTGTTGCATCTGTTATATAGTTAATCAAGTCTTGTTGGCTATAATCATTTATATTTTCAAAATGCAAGGTTGAAACTGGAACTGCTAATCCATTCAAGTAGTTTAAGAGGGCTGTCATTTCCCAGTTTTCTGGTTTGATATCAGGGTTTGTGAAGGTATAAACTGCTGATGATATAACATCCTTTATCATAGATATAATTTGGTTCTTCATATCATTTCCGTAAAGAACTTCTTTTCTCTCGTTGTAGATAATAGTTCTTTGTTTATTCATAACATCATCGTATTGGAGGACTCTCTTTCTTGTAGCGAAGTTATTAGCTTCTACTCTGATTTGAGCCTTTTCTACGGCCTTTGATACCATTTTTGAAACAATAGGTTCATTTTCGTCATAGTCGTATTTTTCTACAAACTTTGATACAGCTTCTCCACCATTTAACCTTACTAGGTCATCCTCTAGGGAAATGAAAAATCTTGACTTACCAGGGTCTCCTTGACGACCTGAACGACCTCTCAATTGGTTATCGATACGTCTTGACTCATGTCTTTCTGATCCTATGATGTAGAGGCCGCCAACTTCTCTTACCTTTTCTGCCTCAGCCATTATATCTGGTCTATATATATCCTTGTAGTGTCTATACTTCTTACGAGCATCCAGAACTTCCTTATCGCTTGTTTCTGCAAAGGAATCAACTTGTTCTAGGACTTCATCGCTTAATCCCTCTCTCTTAAGTCTTTGCATAGCCATGTGGTCTACGTTACCACCTAGCATAATATCAGTACCACGACCAGCCATGTTGGTAGCTATGGTAACTTGGTTTAGTCTACCAGCTTGAGCTACTATGTCAGCTTCCCTTTCGTGGTTCTTTGCATTTAATACTGTATGAGCAATGCCAGCCTTCTTGAGGGCTGATGATAATCTCTCACTTGCTTCGATTGATATTGTACCAACAAGGATTGGTTGACCAGTAGCATGGACCTTATTGATTTCTTCAATTATAGCGTTGAACTTACCACGTTCATTTATATATACATAGTCAACATCATCTGCTCTTTGAACAGGTTTGTTGGTTGGAATTTCTACAACGTCTAACTTGTAGATTTCGTCAAACTCGTCTTCTTCAGTCTTGGCTGTACCAGTCATACCAGAAAGCTTCTCATACATTCTGAAGTAGTTTTGGAAGGTAATTGTAGCAAGAGTCTTACTCTCAGCCTTAACCTCTACACCTTCCTTAGCTTCTATTGCTTGGTGGAGTCCGTCTGAGAACCTCCTACCTTGCATAATTCTTCCAGTAAATTCGTCTACGATTTCAACTTCCCCATGGTTTACTACATAGTCAACATCCTTGGTCATTGTAGTATTTGCCTTTAGGGCATTATTAATATAGTGGGCAAGCTCGATATTATCACTATCTGATAGGTTATCTATACCAAAGAACTTCTCTGCCTTAGCAGTACCCTTTTCAGTAAGGTTGGATGACTTTCTCTTCTCATCTACTATAAAGTCAACATCCTCTACCTTAAATTCCCTATCAAAAGGATCAATTTCAGCATCTTCATTAGGATCTAGAATTCTACCTTCTAAAGTTTGGATAAATTCATTAGCCTTCTTGTAGGTATCAGTTGATTCATCCCCTTGTCCTGAAATAATAAGAGGAGTTCTCGCTTCATCGATAAGTATAGAGTCCACCTCATCGACTATGGCATAGTGGAGTCCCCTTTGTACCATATCTCGCTTATAAATAACCATATTATCCCTTAGGTAGTCAAAACCGAATTGGTTATTAGTACCGTAGGTAATATCGGCTTGGTAATTCTTCCTTCTTTCACTGTTAGTTAGTCCATAAACTATACAACCTACACTAAGTCCAAGGAAAGTATGAACCTTTCCCATCCACTCTTGGTCACGCTTAGCAAGGTAGTCATTTACTGTAACAACATGGACACCCTTACCACTTAGAGCATTTAAATAGGCAGGAAGAGTTGCAACCAAGGTCTTACCTTCTCCTGTCTTCATCTCTGCTATTTGTCCATTATGTAGCACAATACCACCCAAAAGTTGTACTGGGTAATGTTTCAAACCTAGTACCCTAAAGCTTGCTTCCCTAACTACAGCGAAAGCCTCAACCAAAATATCATCTTCAGTTTCGCCATTTGCTAATCTTTGCTTAAATTCACTTGTCTTATTTTGTAACTGAGCATCTGTCAGCTTTTGCATCGATTCATCTAGGGCAAGGATTTGATCGACAAGCTTCATATCCTCGTCGATTTCCTTTTGGCTAAATGACTTAAAAAAATTAAATAATGCCAAATTATTCACCTTCCATATCTTCCACAAGACTAAAAATAAACTGTGGGTTATAATTATATTATAGTATCTTTAATATTTCTAAAAAATCTACTTATATTCGCTTTTATTACTATACCAGTTAATTTCAATAAAAAAATACTTGAGAGTAAAAATAAGTTTATATTAAGGAATAAAAGATATTTTATAACAATCTTTGGTAATATATCATTCATACAGGTGATGATAACTCATATTATGAGAAGTTCTATACTTATTTTAATATACCTAATAATTGGAAAATAGGGATACATAATAAAATATTTGAGATATCCAGGGGATCTCAACCTCCTAAATCTGAATTTATTAGTTACCCTGCCGTTGGGTGTATAAGACTATATCAAATTCGAGATTATGGTCAAAATCCTGTACCAATTTATATTCCCCAAAAATACGCTAAGAAGACAACTGAAAATAATGACATTCTTTTAGCTAGATATGGAGCATCTATTGGAAAAGTATTTATTGCTGAAGAGGGTGCATATAATGTAGCAATGGCAAAAGTAACTCCTATTTATAAAGCCGAAATATTAACTAAAGAATTTATGTATATTTTTTATAACTCAGATATATCAATCCTTAGTAAAGAATAACTCAATGAGTGCGCAGTCAGGATTTAACAAAAATGATTTAGAAAAGCTATTTTTGCCTATTCCACCTATTGAAGAACAAAATTTAATTGTAATTAAAGTTAAACAATTTTTTTAATTAATTGATTCGTTATCTTAACTTTTCTTATTATTCTTTTTTGTTCACTTATAGGAGGAATGCCTACCAACAAATCCTTAAATAGAGTTTTATTTAGATGATGTATAGCTGATCCTGTTTTTGTATTTTTTAATAAATTCTTATTACTGAAAATAAATAATTTAATAAATTCAGATGCTGTTTTTTAAATATATTTTTAATTAATATATTGTTTTTTAATTTCAAAAAGTATTTCGACCATAGTTAAGGTAAACAAGCCCTGAAATTAATAATTAAACTAATTCCAGAGCTTGTATAGTTTTGTATCTTAACTAAGACAGGATTATCTATCTTAGTTGTCGGTTTTTAGTCAAGGTATGGTATTATTTGTCCATAGTCTCCCTTTTTTCTCTTGTAAATTACTCTTACTTCGTTGTCCTCACTATCTAGATATACAAAGAAGTTGTGACCCAGGAGTTCCATTTGAAGGATTGCTTCTTGTTCATCCATTGGCTTTACGTGGATTTCTTTTCTTCTGACTATGTTTAAATCTGTGTTTTCTAGCTCTTTTAGGTCTTCTTCTAGGTTTTCGAATTTGATAGAATCTCCACTTTGCCTATTTCTCATTAGTTTTGTTTTGTTTTTTCTAATTTGTCTAACAAGACCATCTATATTTTGGTCAATGGCAGTGAGGTAGGTATCAGCTGTAGTTTCGCTTCTTAGTATCCTACCCCTATTCAGAAAGGCTGTTGATTCTACGGTATAGAAGTTTCCCTCCTTTGAAAATCTTACATCCATTTCATAAGCTTGGTCAAAGTACTTGTCAAGCCTATCAAACTTCTTTTGAGCTTCTTCTTTGATATCGCTAGTAATTTTAAAATTTTTACCTATCAAATTTAATTTCATAAGGTGCCTCCTATTTGCTTTTTATTTTGATACCCATTTCCCAAAATTATAAACGTTTTCTTTTAACAAAATTTAATTATTAAAGTATAATTAAAGCATAAATAAAGGAGTAATTATGGAAAAAACACAATTAAAAGATATTTTAACATATGACTTCTTATCAGAATTAAATATAGCTGATGATGAAAGTCTACTTTCTTACAAAAAAACTAGAGCTAACGAAAAAGAAAACCGCTATGATAGCAATTTTTATCTTTATGACACTAAGAGTAATGAAACTTACCAAGTAAGCGAAGATAACAAGGCTAGTATTTCTACCTTCACTACAGATAATAAGTTTATCTTCAAAAAAGAGTCTACTGATGAAGCAGATGTCTTTTATATTAAGGATAATCCAGGTCTTCCAAAAAAATTTATGGAGATCAAGAAGAATGTTTCCTTTATCAAGGCCCTAGATGCAACCACCTACTTCATAGAGGCAAGTGAGAAGAAATCCAAAGAAGATATCCAAAAAGAAAAGGACCAAGCCTTTTTTGAAGAGGTTACTAGACTTCCTTTCTACAGTAATGGGGAAGGCTATGTCAAAGAAAATTATTCTTCCTTCTATTTATATAATAAAGAAGAGGATAAGCTTGACCTCTTACTAGAAACCGATTCAAATAATAGGTTGTACCTAAGTGATGTTGACCTTGCTAACAAGAAAGCCTTATTTATTAGATATAACAGTAATGAAAATATGGTTGATGAGTTTAGGGATGACATAGTTCTTTTAGACTTTGAAACCAAGGAAACTAAGACCCTAGTTGAAAAGTCCTTTGCTACCTACACTGCTAATTTCTTGGAAGATAAGATAATCTTTGTAGGAACTGATATGAACAAGCATGGTATTAACGAAGATGCCTTTATCTATTCCTTAGACTTTAATGGAAAGTATAAAAAAATCGTAGACAGCGACTTTGATATGGCCTTCGTTAATTCTGTTGGAACTGATGCGAGATTTGGTGGAGCTAGGAGTTTTGATGTCAAAAACAGTAGGTTCTATTTTGTAGTAACTGACTTTGAAGAAAGTAAGCTCTATTCTATCAACCTCAAGGGTGACTTAAGATGCGAAATAGAGTCAGGAGTAGAAGACTTTGCCCTAGGTGAGAATAATATCTATTATTTTGAAATAGGAACAGACCACTTGGCTGAACTAAGAAGAAATGGATCAAGTGACGTACTAATAGAAAATAAGGTAAGTACTTTTGTATCCCCAATCGAGACCTTCGACTTTAAGTCAAATGAAGATAAGCTTACTGGCTATGTAGTCTTACCTAAAGACTTTGATGAGGGCAAAAAGTATCCAACATTACTATCTGTCCATGGTGGTCCAAAGACCGAATTTTCTGATATCTTCCACCATGAACACCAAATGTTTGCCAGCGATGGCTATATAATAATCTACACCAACCCACACGGCTCATCTGGTAGGGGAGTAGACTTCTCTGATATAAGGGGTCATTATGGAGATACAGACTACGATGACCTAATGAGATTTGTCGATCTTGCCATAGAAAAATACCCACAAATTGATGTCGATAGGCTAGGAGTTTATGGAGGAAGCTACGGTGGCTTTATGACTAACTTCACCATAGGCCACACTAAGAGGTTTAAGGCAGCAGTATCTCAAAGGTCTATCTCCAACTGGACAAGTTTCTATGGTGTATCTGACATAGGCTACTACTTTGCTACTGACCAAACTGATGCTGATATATGGGATAGCTTTGACAAATTATGGGACCAATCTCCTATCAAGTATGCCAAGAATGTAACAACCCCTACTCTCTTTATCCACTCTGATGAAGACTACAGGTGCCCATTAGAACAAGGCCTACAAATGTATACTAGACTTAAATTAAATGGAGTTGATACCAAAATGTATATCTTCCATGGAGAAAACCACGAACTTTCTAGGTCTGGTAAACCTAAGGGCAGGTTAAAAAGACTTACTGAAATCAAAGCATGGTTTGATAAATATTTAAAAGATGAAAATTAAAAAAAGAAATTTCAAGAACTTTATACTAAACCTAATAAATAGGATAAATAGGCATGACATAACAACTTACTCAGCTGCCTTGTCTTTTTATATCTTGCAAGCCTCAATCCCTCTAATGATGGTGCTTATAAATATTTTATCTAATTTATTAGAGGGAAATGAGCTGATAATATACAGATTTTTGGATCTGCTACCAAAAACATCAAGTGATATCCTAGCAAGAATGATCGATATCCTTATCAAAAGTAACCAATCTGCAGCTGTTACGACCTTTACAATTTTGTTTGCCCTACGGTCTGCAACTTCCGGTATAAATAAATTGATGAACGCCATAAATCATGCCTACGGTTTAAAGACTAATAAAAACGCTGTAAGGCAAAGACTAATGAGCCTAGTATTTACCATAATATTTATAGTCCTTATCGTATTTATGCTAGTCTTCCAAGTCTATGGATCTACAATCCTTGGTATCCTGGATGCCCAGATATTTGAGAAAATAACCGAGCACTTCTCATCTGTTATCCAGGTGGCCCTCGATATGATATCATCGCCTATCTTTAAGATTATTACCTTTGCCCTACCATTTTTAGTAATGGCAACGGCACTAGGAGTTTTTTATAAGTATAGTCCATCAGAGCCCAAAAATAGAATATCCTTTAAGGAAGCCTTCCTCGGAGGTCTCCTTGCCACTATAGCCATATTTATATCAAGCTTTGTTTACTCCTTCTTTATAAACAACTTCTCTAATAAGTCTGTAGTCTATGGAGCCTTGGCAGGAATCTTGGCCTTATTTATATGGTTACTCATAGTTTCCCTAATAATAATCCTCTGCGCCGAAGCCATAGCGGCCTATAGGGAGGGCTACAAGGAGAACTTCTTTACCAAAAATCTAGCAAACAAGAAAAAAAATAGGATAATGAACACCCTTATCGAATTACTAAAAAGGAATAAAGATGAAGAACGAATATAGAAGATTTTTTAAAAACCTAAGAAGAGAAATGTCTGAAGAAAAAATTAAGGCTGCATCAGCTGCCATCTATGAAAAACTAATAGCTAGCGACTTCTACAAAGAGGCAAGTACGATCTTTACCTACCTATCAATAGATAAAGAAGTCGATACAAGAAAAATCATAGCGAAGGCCCTAGCCGATAAGAAAAAAGTCTACATTCCTCATATAGATGGAGATTCAATGAAGGCAGTTAGACTAAATGGCCTGGATGATATAATTGAAGGAAAATACGGGATTCCTACGACTAGGTCGGATGAAACCATAACAAACCCCGACCTATCCCTAGTCCCTGGCCTATCCTTCGATAGAAACAAAACCCGTCTGGGCTATGGTGGAGGCTACTATGATAAATTTCTAGATACAAACAAGACCCTAAAAATCGGCCTCTTCCTATCAGAATTTGAAACAACAAGACTACCTAGGGATAAGTGGGATGTGGCCCTGGATTATATAATCACTGATAAGGAAGTTATATAAAAATAAAATAGTAAATCTAATCTATATTCAATTGGATATTAGTATAAAATATGATTTTTTGAAAAAATTGCATTTTTTACCTATTGTAATTTTTTATTTTGAGCATTAAAATAATATCATAGCAAAGTTGATCAACAGCTATAGTAAAAATCAAAGGAGGATGTTATGAAAAAAAGTTCATTATCTAAATTCAACAATGAAGAAAACGATTCAATAGAAAGTTTGAAATTTGAAATTGATAACCAAGAATTGGAAGGAAAATCAGGTAGTGGTATATTTACAGCTATTCAACTAACATTAGCAAGTAAATGTGGTAAACTCTTTACAGGATCCTATGAATGCACAAGTAATAACGTATCTTGCTAATGAATATAGAAGCAATTAAGGGTACATTAGGATTTTATGCACCAATTATAATAATTATAATAATAATAATTTGCGTAGTTTTATTAGTTAAAAAGAAAAATAAATAAATTTTTAAAAAGTAAACTAATTTAAATCTTAACATAATAAGTATCATTCACGATACTTAATTAATTAGTGGATGCCATTCTTGAAATAGATATGGCATCCTTTTATTTATTCATTATATAATAGAGACATATATCTCCTCAACTTAAAATTTTATAATATTTATTGTTCTTTTGTTTCTAAAATAATCCTTTTACTTACATTATATGATAAAATTATATATATTATAAACAAGACAACTTGGATTAGTAATACAAATATATTTATCTCAATATGAAAGTTTAAAAATTTTTCAAAAAACTCAATCGCCTTTTGACCTATTAATATACTTGCTGGTACTGCTATTATACAAGGTACCAAGAAATAGAATAAAGTTTCCTTAAACATTAGCTTATTTATTTCCCTATACCTTGAACCTAAAGAATGTATTATTATTGAATCTCTCTTAAAACTCATTGAATTTGTTACGCTATGAAGGGACAAAATGCATAAAGAAATCAATGTAAATATTATACCTACAAATAAGGTTATAAAAACAAGAGCACCCATAAACCCGGTAAACATATCTTTAAGTCTATCTCTTGTTTGAAATTGATAGTCAAAATGAAGTCCTGATTCATCTTGCCATGTTTCTTTCATAATAAAGTCATTTAATTCTTTTGTTAATTTCCTCTCAGGAACACCATCAAAGTATACAGCATTTAAATAACTATAATCTTTTTTTAATTTATCGGCAATATAGTCACTTACTATCAAAGTTCCTCTGTCATTATTTCCTACACTTGTCATCATCCAAGTATTTTTTGTAGGTTTTTCTAATGCAGGTTCCAGTAATAAGTTATTTATCTTAATTGATTTTTGCTCTTTTAAAAAATCCTCTATCATTGCAATAGTTCCCTTATAGTTGCAATTTATTATATATTGATTCTCTTTTAATTTTAGAGGATCTTTTCCTTGCATTTTCATATTTTTATTGTAGTCTGATAAGCTAATAACAGGTACATCGATATTAACTAATCCCTTATCTACTTTCCATAATTTTTTTTCCATAATTCCTAAATTCTCATATTTAACCTCTGATGAATGGACATAAAATTCGTGAAAAGAACTGAATGTAGATTTAGTATCTATTCCCCATTCTTCTAATTCATCAATAAATTGATTTTCCTGTAACGGATTCACTGAAAATAGACTTAAATTATAAGGACTAGCCTTAATAATTTCTCTATTCATAGAAATATAAGAGCTTCCTCCTATAAGTATCGATGTAAATGATAAAGAAAGGAAGATAGAGATAACAGCTATTGTTATAGAATTTTTGCTTGTTTCCGATGATAATTTCCTAATAAAAACAGTATTCATACCCTTATAATATAAGTTTGGAATTCTGTTTATAAGAACAAAAATGAAGTTACCGATTTCATAGAAAAATCCTATAACGCCGATTATAGCTGTTATTAAAATAGCATAAACTGAGTGCTTTAATTCAGACATATCCTTTAAAGAATAAATTAAATATGCAGATACAGACAATAATACTAAGAAAATTATCATAAATACTATTTGCTTTATCCTAACAATTGATACTTCCACATCTTTTGTTTCATCAACTTTCAATAGAGAAATTATATTTGTATTTTTTATTTTAATCTTGTTAAATATATATGAAATAACAACAATCATCACAAAGCATACTAAGGTTATTTTTATAGATTTACCATTTAAATAGAAATAATCTATACTCCCATCTAAAGAAAAAATATTAATTAACAGCCCTTGTAAAAATATAGATATTACTACACCAATTATAACACCAACAAATAAGGCCAAAGCATTTACTAGTAAATTCTCTAAAAACAGTACATTGCTAATCTTCTTATTTTTCATTCCTAAAGATGCATATAATCCCAATTCGTTACTTCTTCTTTTTAATATAAATTGAGTTGTATATAACACCAAAAATATAAATGCTAAAGAAGCAACTACAGAAAATATACCCATAAACTCTTCCATAAAATTAGTTAATATTCTTTTTGTTTCGCTAATATCATTTAACAAGGGACTACCGATTACAGCATTAAAAGAATAAAATAGACTATACACTAAAGCAAGGGTAGCAAAATATATAGAATATGTTCTAATATTCCTTTTTACATTCCTAAAAGCTAATTTTGTTAACACCTATATCACCCCTTCATCAATACTTTTTTGCTTTTCTATTATCTTTTCTAAAAATTCATATTCACTTTCATTCTTATATTTCATAAGTATATCTATTACTTTGCCATCAGAAAGATATATGACTTTAGAAGAAAATTTTGCAGCCAAAGGATCATGAGTTACCATAAAAATAGATAGACCCAATTTTTTATTTAAATCTTTGAACAATTTCATCAGATTCTCCGAATTAGATGAATCTAAAGCTCCCGTCGGTTCATCTGCAATCAATATATCAGTTGAGTTCGCTATTGCTCTTGCTGTAGCAACCCTTTGTTGTTGACCACCTGATAACTGATTTGGAAATTTTGATTTTAATTTGCTTATACCTAATTCTTCCATTACTTTTTCTATATTATTTTGATTTTCCTTTATGCTTTTCCCTAAAATTTGTAATGGTAAAATAATATTTTCATATACAGATAAATTTGTTATCAAATTATAGTTTTGAAATATAAATGATATATGTTTAGCCCTATATTCTGATAATTCATCATCGTTCATTTTCAAAAGATTTCTTTCACCAAAATAGATGTTTCCTTTTGTTGGCTTATCAATACTTGAAATGCAATTTAACAAAGTTGTCTTGCCAGACCCGCTACTACCCATTACTGCAACAAATTCGCCTGCATTAAAATCTAAAGATATATTATCAAGGGCAATAACACTGTTATCTCCTTCACCATAAATTTTGCTAACTTTATCAATTTTTAATAACATATTAATCTCCTTTTAATGTTAGATATAATTGTCTATACAGACCTGTTTTTTTATTTATTAATTCATCATGAGTACCATTTTCTATTATATTACCATCATTAAAAACATAAATCATATCTGAATCAATTATAGTTGAAAGTCTATGTGCAATAACAATAAGAGTAATATTCTTCTTTTTAAATTCATCCATTATCAGTTTTTCATTAATATTATCCAAATAACTTGTAGCCTCATCCAATAAAACTATTTTTGGTTTTTTCAATAAAGTCCTAGCAAGAATAATTCTTTGCCTCTGTCCACCTGATAAATTTAAACCCATTTCTGAAATAATAGTATTGTACTTCATTGGCATATCCATTATTTCATTATGTATATTAGCTAATTTGCAAGCCCTAATTACTTCATCCATATTGCATTTGAGACCGTTTAAAATATTATCCTTAATTGTTTTATTAAAAAGTGTAATATCCTGAGGAATTATTCCTATCTGTTTTCTTATAAATTTTAGATCAACCTTATCATTAGGCAAACCATCATATAATATTTCCCCTTTTATAGGACTATATAATCCAACTATTAGTTTTGATATCGTTGATTTCCCAGAACCAGAAGTACCCACTATGGCAATTTTTTGACCTTTCTTTATTGTCATGTTCACATTTTTCAGTATTTCCTTACTATCTTTTGTATAAGAATAAGATACGTTTTTTAATTCAATATCTCCTTGAACTATGTGTTTAATTTTCCCTGTTTTTTCGTCTTCTTCCGATAAAATATCATTAATTCTTAAAATAAAAACTTTACTATTTATAATAGAAACAATTGTATTGAATACGCTATCAGTCTTACTAAAAAATATACTACTGAATGAATATATTGAAATAACCGTTCCTATACTCATTTTATTCATACTATATTTACTTATAGATGCTAATAAAATAATAAAAGGCGATATAAAAGTTATGGTCTGTAACAATGAGTTAATATAATTCGAAAATCTTTCGGTTCGTGTATATCTGAATATATATTTTTGAAATTGATTTTCCCGTTGCTTATAAATATCATCTTCAAACCCTTCCATTTTTATTCCCATCATTGAGTATATAATTTCCATTTGTTTATTCTGAACCAAATTTTGTTGAATTGATAACATTGTATTATTTTGCTCTAATTTTTGCTTTGATATAAAAAGTAATATCAAATTTAAATTAAATAGTAATAAAACAATAAAGAATATTGACGAATCATAATAAAATAAATAAACTGATATACATACCAATATTCCTATATCTAATATCCCTGTAATTATTTTGTTGGCAAATAGCTCTCGTATACTGGAAAGTCCGTTTAAAGAATAAATTATGTCTCCCTTGCTCCTATTTGAATAAAATTTATAAGGTAATTTAAATAATTTTATTATTGAAACTCTATTTAAATCCTTATCAAGTGATGATCTTAACCATATTGCACAATTATTCAGCAAAACAGAAATTAAGTAATATAACAAACCAAAAAGAAAGACATATGGAAATATCTGTTTAAACTGGTAAATATTTTTCCCACTATCTATAGAATTTATTATTTCTCTTATAAATATCGGTATAATAAATGTAATAAAATACATAAATACCGTTAAAATTAGTAATAGCATAATTTTTTCAATATTATTGGTGAATATATTTTTTATAAATGAATAATTCGTTTTTATATGTCTTTTTTTTACTTTATCAGTTTTTCGTACTGATATAAGATATTCTGAAAACCCTTCCATGAATTCTCTATAAGTATAGCTTATCCTGCCAATTTCAGGATCAATAACATATACATTTCTTTTTGTAATCTTATCAATTACAACAAAATGCTTGCTATTCCATAATGCAATACTTTTAGGAATTACGAATTTAACATTTTCTAATTCGTTCGGAATCTTATATGCTTTTACATGAAAATTCATTTTTTTAAGTAAATTAACTAATTGTATGAAACTGGTACCGTCTCTCCCTGTTTCAATAGTATTTCTTAATTCTTTGATTGATACTTCATGATTATAATAACTTGCAAGCATAGCTACACAACATAAGCCGCATTCTGTCTTCTGATGTTGTTCTATAAATGGTACTTTAATCTTATTTTTCATTATTAACTCTCAGCTTCTCTAAGCATAGTATTCTTACGATATCATCATAACCGTTATCATTATAATATGCTAATATTCCAGTTTCACCTGTCATAAGTCCCCGATCATCATAATCGTTGTTCTTTTTAAATGAAAATAATTTATTTATTGACTTATCAACCATTTTATTCCTATAACATTTACTTAAATTACAAATATAATTTAATATAGATATGTTACCTATATCTCCATGGCAAATTGAAAAATCTTCTCCAAATCCATTATTAAGTAAATCATTTTTAATATAGTAAGGTATTACATAGTTCTTATTAATATATTTATTCTTTAATAGTAAACCGAATACTCCGTTACACCAAGAATAATATTTTGCATCTTTTCTAATTTCATATCTACCATTACTTATTCTCTCCACACTTTCTAACTTAGATATTTTGTTTTTAATTTTCAACTTTAAAGAATTATTAATATTATAATATTTTAAATACCTGTACAATTGTACAATAATACCTGCATTACCATGAGCATACCCTATATCCGTCTTATCGATTTTTGATTCAAGTATAATATTGAGGATGTAATCAGACATTCTATATGACAAATCTTTAATTTTTACATCATTCCTAAAAATATCATTAATTGTTAATAACACTCCCAATATACCGGCATAACCTGATATTATATCATTTTTTAGATTCGTTAACTTTTCATTAGAGAATATTCCAATCAACTCATCTAAAATGATTTTTTTTAATTCATCTCTATATCCTATATTCATATTATAAATATTAGCTAAAGAATATAATATTCCAAACTTTCCATCAAAAGCACCAAATTTATCGAAATTTATTAATTTATAATTAGATATAGTATAATTAATTATTCTTTTAAGCGTATCTTTATTTAATAATCCACTTTTAGCTAATATAAGCATAATTCCACTTGTTCCTTGATACAAAGAAAAATCAATAGGGGCTATATTATATTGTCCATTACCCATATTAATTAACGACTGCCAACCTGTCTCATTATTATAAGTAAAAGAATTTTTTAGAATACGTTGTACAATAATTTCTGATATTTTTAAATTATCAATAACTAAATTAGTCTTAGCCATTCCTTTAGTCATATTATTTCCTAAAAAAGACATATTAATAATTTTTAGTTGGTATTCCATATCGTTTAAATCTATTTGACTAATATTTTGAACTAAACTTTTAATAATAGTTGAATTTTTATCTTTTATTATTGTATTTTCATTTGTATCATAAACGATATTCTCATTACATTTTATATAAAACATAGGAATATCATTATTTAAGAGATATTTTATCTCTCTACTACAAATTGCTTTATCAACATTATTATCCTCTGTTACGGTATATAATCTTAAAAAATAAATATATCTATCAATTTTATTTTCCAATAAATCCGGATGTTTACTTGTTTCTAAAAGTTGAGTATATGTGTTCGTATTCCTATATATGTACCTTACTTTTTCGTTAGCAAACAATTTTTTTATTGTTTCGATAAATTCTTTTTTAATGCCCAATATGAACTTAAAAAATTCAATAAAACCATCTTCAATATCTCTTAAATACATTTCACAAGATACTGATTTTTCATTTATTTTCGGAGAACTAGGAAATGTCATCAGATTTTTAAAAACACTTATTATCTTGATCTTATCTGTTTTTTTATTAACTATTTCTTGAGTTTTAAAAGGCGATTTTCTTATTTTCCCTGAATTTAAAGCACCAACCTCCATTGACAAATTATTTTTAGATGAATAAATTGAATATGGCAATAGACCTGTCGAGAACACGGAATTATTTATTTTATTATAAATGAATTCTGTACAATTTTTATAAAGTACACTAGAATCAATTTTATGTAAAATAGTTTCGTTATCTATTAAATAAGGTTTATCGCCCGAATTAATAATATTTTCCCCATGATAATCTTTTGATTGTAAAAAATATAATAAACCCATAATATAACCCATATTTTTATAATATTTTTTTATTTGCAAGTTTGATTTACAACTATTTTCTTGTATAAATTCTGCATATCCATAATCACATTTTGTAATTACATCAGGGACATAAATATTAATTGCACCATTACTTTTAAGTGAAATAAATTTAGATAAATCAATTAATTTACTATCTATGGACATACTCCTAGGTTTATAAATAAGTTTTTTATTATTTTCAAACTCTAGTAAACATACAAACTTTCCATTATTATGAGCATCGCCCATATTAAAGTCTAAACCACATAAAGTTGACTTTTCGCAATCAAAAAATTTTGTTGATATCTCTTTATTATCTCTACAAACATTTATACAAATCTCTGTAAGATAGTCCATTATTTGTTTCATTCTTAACTCTAATAAAGATTTTAGCAAAGGATATTTTCTATAAAATTCTTTTAAATATTGCTTGTCACTACATAAATAATTACAAAAATAATAATATCTTTCCTCACTTGTATCCCCAACCAAATGATTTTGTACTCTTAGTCTGTTTATTTCCTTTATAACACATCTATAAGATATATTTAGTAATTCTTGAACACAATAATTATCCACATCTTTAATTAATTTGTTTATTTGGATATATTTGTTATTATGCACTGTTCTTAGAAATTTTTTCCTATATTTAAAGTATATTATATTATAAAGTTTGCCCCAGTCACAAATTTTCCTTAATTGATCATTATCAATATCATTAAAATTAATATCTAAATGCCTGTCTAATTTTCTTCTTTCTCTTAGAAAAAAATCTAAATCTCTACCCGTTTTATTGATTAAAAAATCATCTAATTCTTCTTCACTGTTAATATTTCCTAAAATATCAATCCATTTTTTTACAATATTGTTCATCTTTACTTCCAATTCTTCATAATATGTAATTATGATATCACTATGATGATATAAGTAAATAAGTAAAATATGCAAATTTAATTAGGTTGTAATTATCATCCTTTCTCGCTTTTATGTATGGTATGATATTTTTTTGACATTCTTATAATTTTGAGTATAATAATAAAAATTAATTCAGATGATAAATTAATATAAAATTAGCTAAAATACTTATAGGAGGATAAGGTTGAAATTATTATTAATAGATGACCATAAGTTATTTACCTTAAGTTTGCAAATGGTTTTGAATAGTTTTGATGATATTGATGAAATTGATTCTTTAGATGATATAAAAAAATTAGAGCAAATAGATACCGATTTTTACGATATATATCTTATTGATATAGATTTAAATAATTTATCTAATGAAACAGGATTACATAATGAAACAGGATTACAATTAGCAGAAAAATTAATTGATAAAAAAGAGGATATTAAAATTGCCATATTGACGGGCCATTTAAAAAAGATATATAAGTTGATATCCGAAAAAATAGGAGTCAAAGCTTTTATAGATAAAAATATATCACCTGCTGAGTTGTTACAAATCTTAAAGAAGATTTATAAAGGTGAAAAATATTTTAAAAAATTTAAAGATGAAATAAATAATAAAGATATCTTAACTTTTAGTGAGTTAAAAATATTAGATTTATTAAGAAAGGGAGATAATATTGACGAAATTGCACATAAAATTTTTATTAGTAAAAGAACTGTATACAATCATTTAGCTAATATATATTCAAAGCTTAAAGTCCACAATAAAGAAGGGGCTATATATCAAGCAGAAAAATTAGGTTACTTTTTAGATTTCTAAAGTACATATATAACATTTATTATAATTAATATCTATATTATCTGATTTCTTTTGGCAAAATCCTGAATTTGACAGTTAAAAAGAAAAAAGCGATCCTAAAGCTTGTAATACAGCTAAAAGAGTGCTTGAATTTTTGATTCAAATTTTGACCTGAACCCTTAAACACGGAATAATTTAATAATATTTTAAGCGGAATGTAATCTGTAAATAACAGGAGACATCCCGTTTAATTTTG
>NZ_JAKZEY010000050.1 GCF_022808955.1 Anaerococcus sp. AGMB09787 | reverse complement strand
TTTATTAAAAATTTTTATATAATATCATAAAGGGAGGAAATTTTGACGACTAATAATTTCATACAATTAATTTTAATAATAGTGGGGATAATGTTCTCGGCATTTTTCTCTGCATCAGAAACAGCACTAACATCATTATCGACCTTCAAGGTTAGACAAATGGAGAAAAATGGTATAAAAAACAGTTCTCTACTAAAAAAACTTACAGATAATATCTCTAAGGTTATAACAACTATCCTCATAGGAAATAATATAGCAAATATAGTTACCACAACCATTTCGACCATATTTTTTACGGAAGTATTTGGAGCAAAAGGAGCGGTCATATCACCTATTATTTTGACTATCATAGTCTTGGTCTTTGGGGAAGTTACTCCAAAAAATATGGCTACCTCTAATAGCGAGAAACTCGCTCTCAAGGTATCAAGGCCAATCAGGTTTTTTGAAGTTATCCTAACACCATTTTCCTTTGTTTTGGTTAAAATTACCAATTGTATAGCCAAGATTTTTAAAACTGAAAATCAAGATAATGACAAAGTAACAGAAGAAGACTTAAAGACTATAGTAGATGTATCAGAAGAACAAGGAGTTATTAATAACGAAGAAAGTGAGATGATTAATAACGTCTTCGAATTTGCAGACTCACTTGTATCAGACATAATGACAGCTAGAACTAATATGGAGGCCATACCTGCTGATATTAGTAGGGCTGAACTTAAGGAATTTCTTAAAAATTCTAACCACTCAAGGATTCCAGTCTATGGAAGAAATATAGATAATATCCTGGGCATCCTACATATGAAGGACTTAGTGAGCTTTATGGCAGATGATGGTGATTTTAAACTTACAGATGTTATAAGACCTGCCTTCTATGTATATGATAATATGCAAATCTTTGACCTATTTACAACAATGAGAAGTGAAAATCTTTCTCTATCTATTGTAATAGATGAATATGGAGGTACAGCAGGTCTTGTCGCAATCGAAGATATAGTTGAAGAGTTAGTTGGCGAAATAGACGATGAATATGACAGTGCAGCAGATACCATTATCAAGATAAATGAAAAGGAGTATTTGGTCAACCCATCCATCCATATCAACGACTTTAACGACTACTTTAATACGGACCTAGAGGAAATAAAAAATGACTCCATAGGAGGATATGTAATAGATTGCCTATCCAAAATTCCTAAGCAAGGAGATGTTTTAAAACTTGATTTCTTTACAATAAGTGTTATCAAAGTGGATAGGTACAAGATAGAAATGCTAAAAGTGAATTTTAATTAGGAGGAAGTATGAGAGAGACAGTTTATATTACAGGCCACAAGAATCCAGATACCGATTCAGTTATGTCAGCCATAGCCTACGCTGACCTCAAAAACAGGCTGGGTGAGGTAAATGCTATTCCAATTAGACTAGGAAAATTAAACCAAGAAAGTAAGTTTGTTCTAAATTATTTTGATATAGAACCTCCAAAGCTAAAAGAGTCTATGCAACTTCAAGTCAAGGACCTAGATATAGACAAGGGGAACAATATAGACCCATCTATTGCTATAAGAAATGCTTGGGATATGTTCCAACAAGGATCCTACCACAGCCTAGCAGTTGTAGATACTGATAACAAACTAGTAGGGGTTGCATCCCTATCTAATATCACCAAATCCTATATGGATGTTTGGGACGATAGAATCCTAGGTAGAAGTAATACCCCTATAGATAATGTCATTGATGTACTTTCTGCAAGGATAATCTACCTACCAGAAAACCAACCAGAATATTCTGGCAAGATGGCAGTCTTTGCAGTAGCAGGAGATCAATTAAGCGATAATGAAGAAGTCATAGTAGAAGGAGATATAGTTATCTCTGGCGATAGGGAAGAGTATTATGAACCTCTCCTAAACAAAAAAATATCTCTACTAATCCTAACCCATGGGGCTACGATGAGTGATAAGATGGTAGAACTTGCAAAGGAAAATAATGTAACAGTCCTATCAACTGAATACAACACCTTTATGACAGCAAGACTATTGCCAATGACAATTCCAATAAGTCATGTTATGACAACCGATAACCTAGTTTACTTCAAGACAGAAGATAGCCTAGACCAAGTAAGAGATGCCATGGCAGAGTCAAGATTTAGATCATATCCAGTAGTTGACCCTAGTGGCAAGGTAGTAGGATCTATATCAAGATTTCACTTGATATCATCTGAGAAGAAAAAACTAATCCTAGTTGACCACAACGAGAGAAACCAATCAATAGATGAAATAGAAGAGGCAGAGATAGTAGAAATAATCGACCACCACAGGGTAGCCAACCTCTTAACCACAGGACCTATCTTCTTTAGGGCAGAACCTGTTGGGTCTACTGCAACCATAATATCAGAAATGTACCTAGAATCAGGCATAAGACCTAGCAAAAAAATCGCAGGCATCCTATGCGCTGCCATAATTTCTGATACCCTCCTCTTTAGATCACCTACTACCACAGAAACTGACAAGAGAATCCTAAGCAGGATGAGTAAGATTGCTGACCTAAACCCAGAAGAATTTGCAGATCAAATGTTTAGAGCTGCCACATCCCTCAAGGGTAAATCAGCCAATGACCTTGTAGAAGGCGACGTAAAGACCTTTAACATAGGAGGTCAAGACTTTAGAGTAGGCCAAGTAATGACCATGAATCCAGAAGAGCTAATACCAATAATGGATGAGCTAAAGGACCTAATGGATAAAAAAATAAAGGCCAAGGGAGAATCAACCTTCGTACTAGTATTGACTGACATCTTCAACGAAAAAAGCGAACTCCTAGTAGTAGGAGATAACTACGATGCCATCAAAGAAGAATTTGGTGGACAAATAACCCCACATGGTACGATAAATGCTCCAGGCGTATTGAGCCGTAAAAAACAAGTAATACCAAGACTTACATCAGCAGTAATGTCAAATCTATAAAAGACGAGGGGGGCAGGGTTCCCCTTTTTACATAGGAGAAAATATGGAAGAAATGGACCTATATAACAAGGATCGAGAAAAAACAGGAAAGACCTATATCAGAGGAAGCAAGCGAGTTGAAGATAGCTACTACATGATAGTTCACTTATGTATCTTCAATGATCAAAACCAAATGCTAATCCAACAAAGAAGCCCAGAAAAAACCCTCGCCAACCTCTGGGACCTAAGCTGTGGTGGGGGAAGTAAGAAGGGGGAAACTTCATCAAGGGCTATTGAGAGAGAACTAAAAGAAGAACTGGGAGTAGATATAGACTTTGGGGAAATAAGACCAATAATGACAGCAAACTTCGATAGAGGCTTTGATGATATCTATATCATCAGAAAAAACTTAGATATAAAAGACCTCACTTTAGAAAAATCCGAAGTCCAAGACGCAAAATGGGCAAGCGAAGAAGAAGTAATAGACCTCCTAAAAGATGGAAAATTCGTAGCCTACAAGGAAAACTTCCTAAGACTACTATTCGACCTAGATAAGGATCTGAGAATAATGGAATTATAAGAAAAAATCTGAGTATAAAAATATATAGGGGAATAAAAGTCTTTGAAAAATTAAAATATTAGTTAGATAATAATAAAAACACTGGTTGAGAAGCGAAGAATAATACATAAACTATTTTAACAATTAAGGAAAATAAATTTGGAGAAAAATATGATAAAACGTTATAGAAAACTATTATCCTATATAGGACCCTTTAAGAAAAGGCGTATTTTTATACTTATTATTTGTGCCATATCGATATTGGTAGGTTCCTTTACCCCTTATCTTATAGGAGAATTGATTAACTATATAAATCAAGGAAGTAGTATATCTCTTATATTCAGGCAAGGATTTCTAGCTTTGGCTATAGCGGTATTAGATTCAATATTAAACGCATATCAGAACTATCATCGGCACTTATTTTCGGTAGAATATATGAATTATTTTAGGACTTTGATGTTAAAAGCTGCCTTGGCTAAGGATATAAGTTTTTATAAAAACCAAAAGGAAGATTACACAAGTAGGGTTTTACAAGATTCAATAAATATAGCTCAAGATATAAGTATCGGTTTTCCTATGCTGATTCTAAATATTTTAAGACTTGCTATAGTTGTTGTACTTATGCTCAAAATGAATATTAAGCTTACTATGATTCCCCTCTTAGTGATTCCGATATACATAATTGTATTTCATTATATAAATCAAAATCTACGAGATAAGTCAAAGTCGGAAAGAGAGGAATATTCACATATATCAAAATCTGTTAATGAATACATAAGTGGAATACTTGATATCAAGGTAAATAATAAAGAAAACTATTTTTTAAACAAGTTTAAAGAAAAAATAAAAACTTATACCGATACCTTAAAAAGTATGAAATTAATGACTGCCATCTCTTATGGAGTTTCAACTATTATAACAAGTTCTCTTCCTATTATTGTATTGTTGGTAGGTGGTTTTATGGTATATAAGGGAGAGCTTAGGATAGGATATTTATTCTCTTTTTATGCCTATCTTGATTTCCTATATGAACCAATGAATAATTTAATCGATCGGTATACCGGTATTAATATTTCTTTGGGAATGAGTGATAGAGTTTTGGATTTTTTGTCATATGACGAAGATTTGAAAAAAGGTAAAGAAATTACTTCAATCGATACAATAGAAGTTGATAACTTATCCTTTGCTTATAGTGATGAAGAAGTTCTAAAAAACTTAACATTTAAACTAAACAAGGGTGATTGCTTGGGGATAGTTGGTGAAAGTGGATCAGGCAAATCGACCCTTATAGATATTCTTATGAAAAATCTAGGAGGTTATAGAGGGCATATTAGCATAAACGGTATTGACCTTAAAGATATTGACAAGAAATCTTTCTATTCAAATCTTTCTATAATAAGCCAAGATGTATTTATATTTAATGACTCCTTGGCTAACAATATAAGTTATGGTGAAAAACTTGATAAAGGCTCAGAAATATTTAAAAAAGCAAGGCTTGATAAATTTCTACAAAGCAAAAAGTCCTTGGATGCCCCGGTTTCAAATGATTCCCTGTCAGGTGGAGAAAAGGAGAGACTTGCTCTAGCGAGAGTCCTATACAAAAACTCCGACCTTGTGATACTGGATGAGTTTACAGCAGCCCTTGATCTCAACAATGAAAAAGCCATAGTAGATACCTTAATCAATATGGACAAGGCTGATAAGATTTATATAATAATAAGCCATAGGCCATATCCTCTTAAAATGGCTAATAAAATATTGGACCTAAATAAAAATAAATTCTATCAAAAATAATATAAATATATGTATTTTAACTAATAAAATTCAAGTTTACAAGAACCATACAAATATAAGTAGATAAAGATGAAAAATAAAAGAAAAGAATTTGGAAGAAAACTAATAGAAATTAGAGAAAAAAAGGGACTTAGGCAAAGTGATGTGGCGGATATCTACTTTATAAGTCAAAGGCACATCTGCCTTTGATTTTTATATTTAGAATGTATATTTAAGATAAGTAATAAATTAGGAGAGCCTTATGAGTTAGTTGATTTAGTAAGTATTAAGTTTATGTTTTTATTGAGCCTAGTCTAATTATAATTAGAGGAAATATTACAAAGGGAGGTAATTATAAGATGCTTATTAAAATATAGGGAAGATAGATAGCACTGGGTGGGGGATTGTATCCACCATAATAATTTATAGAGAGGAAAAATGAATAGAAAAAGTAAATTTTTTGTAGGGATTCATACCTTATTTTTAATCCTTATATCGCTTATTATGATTATTTATCCTTCCTATATATCAAAGTTTATTGATAATATGGGAAGTCAAAACTTGCTTATACAAATAGCGTTAATAATAATAGCTTTATTGGTAGGGAAAAATATCTTAAAATTATTGGATCTTTTATTGGTTAATTATTTGGAAAATTATTTTGAATTTTCAATGAAAAAAGACCTTGTAGAGAAAGTCTTGTATAGTAATTATCTTGATATTGTGTCAGTTGATAAGGGAAAGCTTATTAATTTAAATAATGATATACAAGTATTGATAGATTTTTTGATCAATTTCTTGTCTATTTTATTTAAAAATGCTCTTTTACTTGCCGGCATTCTTTATGTATCTTTTAAGAAACTGTCCTATATGTCTATAGTTTTCGTCTTAATGATTTTGTTTTTGTTCTATTTGTTTAAGAGAATAAAGGAAAAATCTTCGGATAAGGTTAGGCAAAGTAATGAATCATATGATAGGATGGTTGGATTATTTTCTGAGACTCTCAGTCTCTTGGATGAATTTTCTTTTATTGGAAAGGGTAAATATTTAGTAGGCAGATTAAGATCCGGAATTGTAGATTTTTTCAATAAGGAAGTAGTTTCAAATTTTATATCCTATGAGTATCGGTTAAGTTCTATATCAATTCTTGGTCTTATGAAGATACTTATATTAGTTTTAGGAATTTTTACACTTAAGAATAATATTTTATCTATAGGAAGTTTGTATTTATTTATCTACTATATAGATTTGATTGAGGATCCTATCTATGATGTAAGACTTCAATTGGAGAGTCTACCAAATGTTGGAGAATCCAAAAGAAGACTCGATCAACTCGAAAAATTTAGAAAAATGTCTTATGGTGATAGGACTTTGGATGATAAAGTAATTGAAATTACTTTAGATAATGTTAAATTCTCTTATCCTAGCACTAATAAACTTATTTTTAAAAACTTTAATTTAAGTTTGACCGATAAGCTTTACGGTTTATCTTCTCCTTCGGGCTCAGGTAAGTCTACTCTTATTAACTTGATAGCAAGATTATTTGATGTCGATGGGGGAGCTATAAAATATAACGGTATAGATATAAGAGATTTAAGAAAAGGAGAAATTTCTAAAAGATTAGAATACATAGATCAAAGAATTAGGGCAAATGATAGTTCACTTATAGGAGATATTTTAAAGGAAAGTGAAGAAAGTGCTAAATTACTAAAAACCTTCGGTATAAATAAAAGCTTTGATGATAAAACAAGTGACTTATCTGATGGAGAATATAGGAGTTTATTTATAATAAAAGCTCTCTTATCAAACAAGGATATACTTATTTTGGATGAGATTTTTTTGGGTGTAGATGAAACTAAGTGTTCTCTATTTTTTGATTTGATTAAAAATACAGACAAAATTGTTCTAATCATTAGTCATGAGAAGAGGATAATTGACAGGGTAGATGAGGTGATAGATCTTGAAAGAAATTAAACTTATAGATATAATCAAGGAATCAAAAGGCTATTTTATAGTAGATATTATGATATGGTTATTTGCTCATAATATTCCTATTTTATTGGCTTACCTGTTAAAATTGTATTTTGATGCGAATTTCAAAGACAGCTTGTATATTATAGTAATTTTATATATAGTTTTCTTCGGGCTTAGAACCCTACTTATCAAGCTGGGTGCTGATGCGGACATCAAAGCTCAACATAAGCGGGCGGATAGTTTGTATCAAAGAATAATAACTACGGCTAATGAAAAAGTGGCTTTAACAGACAGTCAAGTTCACGATTTGGTTGATATTATTCAAAACGATGTTAACTCAATAGTTGGTACAATATCATATGGTATTGATACTTTTTGTAACCTACTGGGGATTATAATTGCCTTTATAATTATGATGTCAATCAATATTTATATTACAATATTGGTAATGTTGCTACCTTTACTTATATTTTTCATAAGCAATTCTTTAAAGGATAAAATTTATGATAGAAGTAATGAAATAAGAGACAATGAATCAAAAATTATTGAATCTTTCCAAAAAATCATCGAAGATGCAAGACCTATAAGGATAGAGTCTTTGGAAGATACAATTTATAAAAGGCATGGGTACTTATTAGCTAAGAATAAGGATGATAAGATTAAATACGGGCAGTTTAAAGATCTAATTTCTGTAGCTAATGACATGGTGGTTGACCTAAATATTATAATAATATTACTTGGTTCAATCATAGCTAAGCTTAGCCCAGGGGATGTGAGCTTGTTTATTTCCTATAGCTTTTCTATAAATGATCTCGCAACCTATATATCATCCTTCACTATAATTTATAGGGAGCTTGGGGTAAATATTGACTCCTTTAATAAAAAGATTTCTAGTATAAAAATTGAAGCAGAGGATTTTATAGCTTGTGACTGGCTAAAAGATAAGTTAAAGGAAAATACTATTAATGTCCTTATAGGAAAAAACGGATCAGGTAAGACAAGGATTTTGAAAGCACTATCCAAATCATATAGATACCCTTTGATATTTAAAAATTCTTCTATAATTAATGAGAATTTGTATGAGAATATAAGCCTGGGTGATGATGTATATAATTATGACGACCTGTTAAATATCTTTTCTTTGGAAGATCTTGACAATAGGGATATCCTATCAGATAAAGAACTATCTGGTGGTCAAATAGATAGGATTGCTATTTTAAGGTCACTTAGAAAAAATGTTGGATTCCTATTAATTGATAAAAATCTGTCATCTATAGATATAGCTGTCAGAATGAAGATAATTAAATATTTGGAAAACTTGAATATGGGAATTTTGCTGGTAGATCAGGAAGAAAGAGATGAATACTCTTCCTATAATAAAATATACATTGATAAAGTAATTGCCAATTAGGCTTTTGTTGGGATAGTCAAATATACTTAATTTTT
Organism: Anaerococcus sp. AGMB09787; assembly: GCF_022808955.1. Lineage (GTDB taxonomy): Bacteria > Bacillota > Clostridia > Tissierellales > Peptoniphilaceae > Anaerococcus. The sequence goes on along the minus strand of NZ_JAKZEY010000050.1, from coordinate 67,976 downwards.
TCCCGGCAAATCCTGGGAGTTAGCAAGTATCCTATATAGGTTTATAAAGGCTCGAGAACAAAAAAAGAACCGGGTGTGCACTCCACCCGGTTCCTTGCTTCTGTATATTATATTTACTTAATCAGTTAAGCCCTTATTTATTTAGCTCTTCTAAGAGATAGTCAATGTCCATGCCATGAACCATGCAGGCTTCTTCTAGGCTTTCGTATAGGGAAGATGGACATGCTATACATCCCATACCTGCCATTAATAAGGTGTTTATAGCCTCTGGTTTTATTTGAATAATCTCACCTATTATCATATCTCTGGTGATTTCTTGTTTCTCTGTTGTATCGCTTGTTTTATTATCTTGTAAAGCCATATTCGACCTCCTAACTAATATTTATTTTACTATAAATCTACATGAATTCAAAGTGATTTACTAGGGATTGATAAAGTTCATAAAAATGTATAATAAAGTTAGGAGATAATTATGGAAAATAGAGAAAAATTATTAGAAGATATAATGAAGGATAGGAAGATCCTTGAGGATATCCAAGTTGAGCTTAATTCTTTGGACAAGAACCTACCCTTTACTAAATTATTTTTTATTCCCCTAGGTTTATCCCTGGGAGTTTTGCTGGTTAGTCAGATCTTGCCTTTTGCTAAGAACCAGGCTATGGCTATTTTTATTATTACCTTTATGGCAAGTCTTAGTTTTATAACAATTAGGGCGAGGGCTAAGATGAGGGATAATAAAGAAAGCCTGATAGGAAGAAGGAAGGAAGTCCAACATAGGCTTGTAGAAAAGTCAAAGAGGCTCAAGGATTTAGGGGAGGAGGTTATATGAAAGCCAAGGTCTATTCAAAGACAGAAGAGAGAATCAATATATGGACCCATGCCCTTGGATTTGTCCTTACACTAGTCTTATTTGTGCCAACCATTATTAAGATGGTAAAAAAGACAGACTTCTTGGGAGGACTGGCCTGGCTCCTTTATTTTATTTCAGTTGCTATCATGTTTTTATCATCAAGCCTCTACCATTCTATGAGGGATGAGAAGCTTAGGAAGATTTTCAGGGCTATTGACCATTCGGTAATTTATTTGACCATAGCAGGCTCTTTTAGTCCAGTTACCCTAATAGGCCTTAAGAGTACCCTATCCACTGTGATTTTTATCCTGGTATGGATTCTTGCAATCATTGGTATACTTATGAATGTTCTTGCTTTTTCTAAAGGTGTGGAAGAAAAAGTTGCCAAGCTTGCCATGGCTATCTATATAACTATGGGATGGATTTCTCTATTCTTGGTTTATCAAATCTATAATCAAATTGGGGTGGGATTTTTAATCTATTTGGTAGTTGGGGGCATCTTTTATACTGTGGGTGCCTACCTATATTCTAGGAAGGACCTTCCTTATAACCATGCGATTTTTCATATATTTATTGTAATAGCTGCCTTTTCTATGTTTGCCGGTAATTATCTTTACCTTTCTTAGATTGAAATATTTTTTCATCTTAGTATAATATTAGCAGTCGAAGATATAGAGTGCTAAGGAGGAAATATGAAAAAAGAATTTAAGGCAGAAGCCAAGAAAGTAATGGATTTGATGATAAATTCCATTTATACTAATAAAGAAATATTTTTGAGGGAGCTTATCTCTAATGGATCAGATGCTATAGATAAGCTTTATTATATGGACCTTAAGTCTGATAATCCTACCAACAAGGATAATTATTATATCGAACTTATCCCTAATGAAAATGAGAGGACTCTTACCATAAGGGATACAGGTATTGGCATGAATGAAGAAGACCTAGTAGATAACCTAGGAACTATAGCCAAGTCTGGTACAGAAGCCTTTAGGGAGTCAGTGAAATCTTCTGATTTAAATGAGCTAATAGGCCAATTTGGTGTGGGCTTTTATTCTGCCTTTATGGTAGCTGATAGGATAGTAGTTGAGACCAAAAAGTTTGGGGAAGATAAGGCCTACAAGTGGGAGAGTGAGAATGCTGAAGGCTTTGAAATCAGTGAAAGCAAAAAGGCGACTCCTGGTACAGATATAACCCTCTACCTAAAAGAATCAGGAGAAGACTTTGATTATGACCAATTCATTGACCAATATAGGTTAAGAGAGCTTGTCAATAGGTATTCTAACTACATCAGGTACCCAATCAAGATGCTAGTTACTAAAACCAGGGTGGCAGAAGATTCTACAGAGGATGATCCAAAATATGAAGACTACAAGGACTATGATGTCTTAAACTCAGATAAGCCTATTTGGAAGAAGGATAAGAAGGACCTAAGCGATGAGGACTATGAGAACTTCTATATGGAAAGTCGCTACGGCTTTGATAAGCCACTATCTTGGATCCACTTCAATGTAGAGGGCCTCGTCAATGTAAGAGGACTTATATATATCCCACAAAAGGCTCCATTTGATTACTACTCTAAGGACTACAAGAAGGGTCTTGAGCTATACTCCCATGGGGTAAAAATCATGGAAAAGAGTGAGGATATAGTTGATGATGCCTATTCATTTGTCAAGGGTGTGGTAGAAAGTGATGATATCAAGCTAAATATATCAAGGGAAACCCTCCAACAAGATAGGCAAGTTATGCTAATAGCCAAGCAAGTCAACAAGAAAATCAAGACCCACCTAGAAGGCCTCCTCAAAAATGACAGAGACAAGTACGAGACCTTCTTTAAGGAATTTGGCAATAATATCAAGGCATCAATCTATGAGTCTTATGGATCAAAGAAGGAAGACCTCCAAGACTTGCTCTTATTCTATTCCCTAAGGGAAGATAAATTAATTAGCCTTAAAGAATACAAGGATAATATGAAGTCAACAAATACAGAAATCCTCTATGCAGTAGGCGATAGTATCGACAAAATCAAAAGCACACCAGCTCTTGCCATGGTGGAAGAAGGTAGGGATGTTCTCTTACTTGATCAAAGGATTGACGAATTCCTCATTAAGATGCTAAGAGATTACAAGGATTTAGCCTTTAAATCAATCAACCAAGATGATAGCGAAGAGAAGGAAGAAAACGAAGAGACAGAAGTCAAAGGACTAATCGACTTCATAAAGGAAAATACCCCTGATGATGTAGTAGATGTAAAACTATCAGATAAGATAAAGGACCTCCCATCAATGATTAAACAAAGGGGAGATGTATCAATTGAGATGGAAAAAACCCTCAAAGGTCAAGTAAGTCCTGTCCGAATCAAGGCTGACAAGGTCCTAGAAATCAATAAATCTTCCAAGGCCTATGAGCTTCTCACCAAGGCCTACGAGGATGATCAAGAGAAGGCCAAGGAAATTACTTCACTACTTTATGACCAAGCAAGGCTAATAGAAGGCCTAGACATAGAAGATCCGGTACAATTTACAAAAAATATCTGGAAATTAATATAAAATATTTGACAATAGTAAAGACTAATGTATAATAAATATTTAACTTGACAGAGGCTTGTGGTCATAGTATAATTGTTAATAGAATCGAATGAGAGGATGATTAAATGGCACACAAATCAGTTCAAGATATAAGAAACGAAGTTAAGAAAAGTGTTGGTAAGGAAGTTATTCTCAAAGCTGATATGGGAAGGAAACGTGTCAAGGTTGATACAGGAGTTATAGTTAACGCCTTTCCTAGTGTATTTACAGTGAAAATTAATAACGATTTCGATGTCGAAAGGACAGTATCATATACTTATTCAGATATTTTGACATCAGCTGTTAAATTAAAGGTAGCTAATTAAGAAAAGGACCTTTAGCTTATGCTAGGGGTCTTTTATTTTGCAAGGCTAATGATAAAGAAAGAGGTAATTATGATATATGCAGATTTGCACAGCCATTCAAGATATAGCGATGGTCTATTAGATATAGATGAATTATTAAAACTTGCTAAGTCTTCTGGGCTTAAGGTCCTTGCCCTAACTGACCATGATAAGTTTGATCACTTTGACCTAGTTAAAGTTAAGGCTCAAAAAATAGGCATAGACCTAGTCAAGGGAGTTGAGATGAGCTGCTATGACTATGATGTAGACAAGAAAGTTCATATTTTAGCCTTGTTTTTGGGAGATGAGTCTCCCCACATCAAGGAAGTATGTGATAAGACCCTAGCAAGTAGGGAAGAAAACCACAAGGACTCAATCAAAAACCTCCAAGCTGAGGGCTATGACATAGATTACCCTAGGGTAAAAAAATATTCTCCCTATTCCATAGTATTCAAATCAAATATCCTCGAATACCTAAAGGAGAGGTATCCAGATAAAAGGGATTTCTTTACTTACAGAAACATCTTTGGTGGACAAAAGGATAAGACCAAGAACCGCAAGATGGGCTACATTGATGTCAAAAAAGGCATAGAGGCAGCACTATTAGATGGAGCCATCCCCTTCATAGCCCACCCTTTCCTATATGATAACTATAGCCAAATCGAAAAATATGTAGGCTATGGCCTTAGGGGTATAGAAGTTAGACACAGCAGGGGTAAGGAAGAAGATTTCCTTACAAGCAAAAAATTTGCAGAACAATACGACCTCCTAATTAGCGGGGGATCAGACTTCCACGATCCAAAGAAAACAAAATTTGGCCAATACGGCCTAAGTCAAGAAGACTTTGAGAGCCTGGTTGAGGGGGTAAAGAAATTAATTTTAGAAAACGGAAGCTCGTCTTTGTATAAGGCTGCTTCCGTTTTTAAAGCATTTACTTCTTAAATTTGATAATTTATCCAATCTCCCTTGTTAAACCTATGTCTTAGGAAGATAAATCTCGATGCTTGGTCTGACAATATTCCTAGCCGGATACCAGCAAGCCCTAGTCCTAGGAGGTTAACTGATAGGATGGTTACGGCTGATCTTATGAAGGTTACAGAGATTAAGGCTACAAAGAGGGTGTATTTTACATCTCCAGCAGCCCTCAAAGATCCACCATAGATTACTTGGGATATTTGGAGGAGAACTATTACAGTCAAGAACCTCGCTATTAGCTCTCCCTTTTCTACAATATGGCTCTCAGCAAAGAAGAGGTAGAATATCTCATCTCCAAATGCGAGGAGGATAATAGATGTTATTATGGAGATTATAAGGCCAATTCTTTGGCAGACCTTACCATATATTATGGCGAGTTTTTTCTTGCCTGCTCCTAGGGCATTTCCTGTGAGGGAGATGGATGCTACTTGCATACCATTACCGAAGGAGAAGGTCATGGATAGGAGGTTCATACCGACATTGTGGGCAGCAAAGGAATCTGTTCCAAGTTTTGCTGCTGTAACTGCTGTTATGAAAAATCCTATCCTCATTGAGACATTTTCTACAAGTATATTAAAGCCTAGGCCTCCAATAGACCTTGCCACCTTCTTGCTAAAGGCAAAGTTCGCCTTCTTGATCCACCTGAAGTTAAGGTAGGAATCTCTCCTAGTTAAGGTTAGGAGGCACATTATAGTTGCTACAAAGGTTCCAAGGACTGTAGCTATTGCTGCTCCCCTTATACCGAGCTTTGGAAAGCCGAAGTTTCCATAAATAAGTAGGTAGTTAAAGGTAATATTTACAAGGGAGCTTACAAGGTTTGATACGAAGGCAATCCTTGTGTTACCACACCCCCTATGTCCAGCATTTATCAAGGTTGATAGGGCATTAAAGACTATCCCTCCCATGATTATTAGGTAATAGGAATTAGCTAAGTCATGGGTTTCTGGAGATGATCCTGCAAAACGTAAGATAGATGATGAGAGGGGCATCAGAATCAAGTCAGCTATGACTACAAAGGCTAAGGTAATGTAGATAGCGGTAATAAGGGTAAGGTTGGCTGCCTTACGGTCTTCTTCCCCTTGTCTTCTAGCTACCAAGGCACTTACAGCAGCATTTATAGCGAAAAATACCGAAAGGGCTATAAATTTAGGCTGGGTAGTAAGGCCTACAGCAGCAACAGCACTTGGGCCAAGACCAGAGACCATAAAGGTATCTATGATATCAGCTAGGGATATAAAGAAAAATTCCAAGAGGGCAGGCCAGGCAACTGCTAGAGCTTTTTTAAAATATGTTTTATACTCCACGATAGGCCTTCTAATCCATTAGATAGAGGTATCTTTCGATATTGATATTTTCATTAGAAGCTTCTTTTATGGCGAGCTTGTAGATCTTAGAAATTAGCTCTACTGTTTTTTTGCCCGCTTCTTCTAAGGATTTTCCCTCTAGGAGATATATTATCAAAAATCCATCGAACATATCTCCAGTTCCTGTAAGTCTTCCTGGGAGCTTATCAAAGGGGATAGTAAATTCTTCCTTGTCAAAGCCTTCCACAAAGTACTTATCTCCTTCGTTTTTGGAAGTTATGAAGTAGGAAATACCAAGGGATTTTAGGTCGATGCCCAAGAGTTCGGCTTCTGTTTGGTTAGGACTTATTAGGTCAGCTATTTTAACTAGGTCCTTGTAGTTATCGACCATGGACTCATCTAGGCCCTTGTAAAGACTTCCATCATCTCCCATAATAGGGTCTACAAAGATTGTTGGCTTGTAAGATAGCTTATTTATATAATCGATCAAGATATCCTTTTGTTCTTTAGAATTAATGTAACCTATAAAGATAAGGTCAAATTTAAAACCTATGTCCTCCCAATTAGCAAGGGCTGACTTTAGATATTCTGTAGTATCAAGTTCTGCATTTTTTCCATAAGAAAAGTTGTTTGCAATAAGGGCAGTTGGTAGGAAAAAGACATCGTAGTTCTTGTATGATAGGATAGCATCCATCATCTTACCTGCCATTTTACCCAAAGAAACAAAATCATTTATAATTAATATTTTTTTCATAAAACACCTCAACTTATATCTTATGATTATATCCACTTTAAGTCAAACAAGTATTTAAAAAGCCAATAATATTTGATATAATAAAATTATGAAAAGGTCAGAAATTGTAAATAAAATAAATGAAAATAAATATGTTGAAAAAACCAAGAAAGGAATTTTCAGCTTAATTTTTTCACGTGTCGGCTTATTTCTATTTATAATATTAGCCCAAATCATGCTTATGGTTTTTATTTACAATCGCTTGAAACCAAATATAACCCTAACAATAGGAGGTAATGTTATAATTAGGGTTATTTTGATGATGGTAATTATTAATATGAACTCAGTATCAAGTGAGAATAAAAACTCCTGGCTATTACTTGTGGCTATATTTCCAATATTTGGTATTATTCTCTTTGCCCTTAGTCATAGAAGCCTTGGATATAGGATGGAGCAACAAAAGGTAGTAGATATCTACCACGAATCACAAAAGTATGTGGATGATAGACCAGAGCTTTACCACCATATAAAAGAAAATGAATGCTCCTTCTATCCAATAGCCAACTACTTGGACAAGGTCGGTCACTTCCCAGCCTTCAAGGATACCAAGTCAACCTATTTTAAGGTTGGAGATGATATGTTTGAGGCTATGCTCTACGATATCAGAAATGCCAAAGAGTTTATCTTTATGGAATTTTTTATAGTCGATTATGGTATTATGTGGGGGACTCTCCTAGAAGAGCTAGTCAAGAAGGTAAATGAAGGGGTCAAGGTTAGACTCTTGTTAGATGGTAGTAACTTTATAACTAGGCTCAAACCTAATTTTGTCGAAGAAGTGGAATCCCTTGGTATAGAATGTATGGTTTTTTCAAAGATGTATCCTATAATTTCTACCTACCTAAACAATAGGGACCATAGGAAGATTATGGTTGTCGATGGCAAACTTGCCTATACGGGTGGAATCAACTTGGCTGATGAATATATAAATGAGTATGAGAGATTTGGCCACTGGAAGGACTGTGGAGTTAGGGTAGTAGGATCAGCAGTCAATGCCTTTACTATTCTTTTCTTATCAATATGGGATTCAACTGGAGATAGGGTTGAAGACTTCTCACCTTACCTAAAGAATTACCTATGCGAAGAGGGTAGGGGAACCTATATCCCATTTTCTGATAATCCATTAGATGATGAAGCCGTATCCAAGAGCATTCTTATGGATATGATTTATTCATCCAAGTCTTACCTCTACCTTATGACACCATACCTCATCATAGATGATGAAATAATGAATGGATTTAAACTTGCAAGCTATAGGGGAGTAGATGTAAGAATCTGTGTCCCTCATATACCTGACAAGAAGATAGTTTTTGCCCTAACCCAAGATAACTACAAGGAATTAATTGAAGCAGGAGTTAGGATCATAGAATATACTCCAGGCTTTGTACACTCCAAGGTATGGCTATCAGATGGCAAGGTCGCTATGGTAGGTACTGTAAATTTGGATTATAGGTCACTTTTCCACAACTTCGAGTGTGGGGTCTTGATGTATGACTCAGAAGCAATCGAGCAAATCGAAGAAGACTTCAAAATATTTTTCCAAATAGGAGTTGAGATTACTAAAAAAGAAGTAAAAGATATCAAGCTAGGTTATAGGATAGTAGGAAAATTAGCCAAGCCATTTGGAGTTTTGATGTAGGTTAGTATAGATAATTATAAATTAAAAGGGAGGTAGGCTCCATTCGGGGTCTTATCTCTTTTTTCTTATCTAAGGATTTTGTTATATTTTAAAGGATAGGTAGTTTCATAGGCTCTAGATAAGATAGAAGGGGACAAAAAAAGTACCAAGCCATACCCTGGCCTGGCACTAATTTTATATTTCTAGAACTCATCAAAGAATATTTTGTCTTCTCCAACAGCTCTGTCTTTGAGGTCTTTAACAATACCTTCGATCATTCTAGGACTACCACAGAGGTAGGCTGAGTATTTTACATCTTCTTTTACATACTTATCGATAGACTTATTAACTCTTCCTCGATCTCCTGCCCAGTCAGGGTAATCATCAGCCCTTGATAGGGTAGGCATGAACTTGTAGTCGTTAAGTTCTTCTTCGAACATCTTCATCTCATCGACCAAGAAGAGGTCGTCTGGAGTTTTGGCTCCGAAGTAAAATCTTGCAGGTTTTTGGATGTCGTTATCTCTCATATGGTAGAGGATTGACCTAATTGGTGCAAAACCAGTACCTGCTGCGATTAGTAGGATTTCGTCACTATCATCATCCTTGTAGTAGAAATCACCATAAGGACCAGTAACTTCAACCTTATCTCCAACTTCTAAGACCTTGTGGATATAGGTTGTACAGATACCCTTGGTATAACCAATCAAGAATTCTAAGTGGTTTTTATCTTTGATAGATGATGCTATTGAGTAGGCTCTTATAACAGATTCATCAGAGCCTTCATAGTCCTTACCACCCTTGTAAGGCTTGGTTTTTATTTGCATAAATTGACCAGGCTTGAATGAAACTTTTTCACCTTCAGGTAGTTCAAGTCTAATCTTAGCTATCCTATCTGTTACCATTTCCTTTTCAACTAGGGTTGTTTCAAACTCTTTTACATTGAATAGTTCTTCTGGGATTTCGATTTTTAAGTCTTGTTTAACCTTTATTTGGCAAGAAAGTCTTGTATTATTGGCAAGCTCTTCTTCTGATAGCCAAGGTTTTTCGGTAGCAAGGACTGGGCCTGCACCATCAAGGACCTTTACCTTACAATAACCACATGATCCCTTACCACCACAAGCTGATGGGATGAAGATTTTTTGACTTGTAAGGGAAGATAGAAGGCTTGATCCACCGTCTACATTTAAGTTTTTCTCATCGTTGATAGTAATTGTAACTTCTCCATAGTCATTCATTATCCTATCAGCTATAGTAAGGATGATGGCGAGGACTGCGGAGATTAATGTTATTACTAAAGTTGTTATTAAAATTTGACCCATAATAACTCCTAAGAAATTTGTACTATACCAGAGAATCCTATAAAGGCTAGTGCCATGATTCCTGTGATTATTAGTGTGATTGGAGCTCCTCTAAGTCCTTCAGGTAGGATATTTTCGTTGACACGACTTCTGATGCCTGCCATAGAAATTATAGCCAAAGCCCAACCAATACCTGAACCCATACCGAAAAATACTGTTTGTAGGAAGTTGTATTCTCTGATAACCATAAATAGTGATACACCGAGGATAGCACAATTTACAGTTATAAGTGGTAGGAAGATTCCTAGGGCATAGTAGAGATTTTCGATATATCTTTCTAGGAACATTTCGAGAACTTGTACGAAGGCAGCGATTACAATTATGAAGACTATAAACCTCAAATACTCAAGGTTAAAGTAAATTAAGAGCTTGTAGACAAAATAGTTCAAAATTGTAGTTACTGTAAGTACGAAAGTTACTGCTATTCCAAGTCCTGTTGCTGTTTCAACTTCTTTACTAACTGATATAAAGGAGCACATTCCCAAGAAGTTTGAGAAAATCATATTGCTCGTAAAAATTGATGCAAAGAATATTACCAATGGATGTATAGTCATTAGTTTTTAGCTCCTTTCTTTTTATTCATTAAATTATAAGCAACCCACATTATAATAGGTAGGATGAAGAAGGCTCCTGGTGGCATTACCATCAAGGTCCATGGTGTCCAGCTATCTGGTAGGATTTGTATACCAAATATTGCACCGAATCCTAAGATTTCACGAATGATTGCTACTGCCAATAGAACTAGAGTATAACCTATACCTGCTGCAAATCCATCTACTAGGGAATCTACTGGTGGATTTGAAATTGCGAAGGCTTCAGCCCTACCCATGATAATACAGTTGGTAATTATAAGTCCTACATAAGGTCCAAGTGTCTTGCTCATTTCTGGCATGTAGGCCTTGAGGAATATATCTACCAAGATTACGAAGAATGATATTACAAATACTTGAACAACCATCCTAATGTGTTTAGGAGTTACATCCTTAATTAATGAGATTATAAAAGATGATAGGGCTGTAGTAAAGGTAAGGGCAAGACCCATAATCAATGAGTTAAGGGCAAGGTTTGTAACTGCTAGGGCAGAACAAATTCCTATTACTTGTACTAATACGGGATTGTCGTGGAGTATTCCATTTTTAAGAATTTCTTTGTATTTCTTCATTACTTATTTCCTCCCATATCTTCTATGAAACTTTGAAGATCGTCATTTACTAAGTCGACAACAAAGGTTGAGGTTTGAGTAGCGCCTGATATAGCATCGATATTTCCACCTGGGGCAGGTTTGTTGATAACAAAGTCGCTATCCTTACCTTCTATATCAAGCCCCCTGTATTGGCTCTTGTACTCTTCCTCTTCTATACGACCACCTAGTCCTGGTGTTTCATCTTGCTCTGTAAAGGAAATACCAAGGAGGCTATTAAAGTCAGCACTGATTCCTACATAACCTGAGATAGATCCCCAAAGACCTGGTCCGTTAACTTGAACAGCATAGCCCTCAACCTCACCACTTGGCTTGTATACAAACAATGCTTTACCATCGTATTCATCTTCTTCTACATTTTCGTTAAAGGTAGCCTTTATAGATTCAGGGTCATTTGCGTCATAGTCGATATCAAAAACATAGAGGATCTTTTCCATTAGGGCAAGCTCTGTATTTTCTGATATCTTTGGGCTTGTGATTTCATTTACAAAAGCTAAAATAAAAGTCAAGATTACGGACAATATAATCATAAAGATAACAGGTTTTACCATTGATTTTTTATTACTCATGCTGCCATCTCCTTTGTTTTGCTTTTTTAGCTTGTTGACTCTTTCTTACTGCGTAATCGATTATAGGTCCAAAAGTATTGCCTATAAGGATTGCAAACATCATACCACCTGAGAATAGGGCGAAACCTCTGATAATTACAGTAACTACACCTATGATAATTCCGTAGCACCACTTAGCTATCTTAGTCTTAGGTGCAGAGATAGGATCTGTTGCCATAAATACAGTACCAAACAAGAATCCACCTGATAAGATACCATAAAATGGTGGTAGGACACTATCAAATCCCATCATTCTCAAGATTAGGGACAAACCTGTAAATCCAATAAGTGATGAGACCATAATTTCCCATGATGCAACTTTCTTAACAATTAAATAAATACCACCAAGGATAATTAATAATTTAGAAGTCTCACCAATAGATCCTGGCACCAAACCAAAGAATAAATCAGAAATGCTAGCAAGCTCATTTCCGTTCTTAAACATTAGCATTGGTGTTGCCATTGATACATCATCAATTACAGGAGTTAACCAATTAGAAATAGCTGGGAAAGAATTTTGGTTCCAACTAATAGTTAGTGGTTGTGGGAAGTTAACATAGATAAAAACTCTACCAACTAGAGCTGGGTTAAATACGTTTTTACCAAAACCACCGAAAACAGCCTTACCGAAAAACATTGCAAAGATAATTCCTACTGCTGATATCCAGAATGGAATACTAGCTGGCAAAGTCATTGTATATAAAATCGCAGATACTATAGCAGCTTCTGAGATTTTTTTGTTTTTATATAACTTAGCTTGAGATAGATATTCCACTAGGCAAGCGATAACTATGTTGAAAATATAAAGACATAGAACACGCCAGCCGAAATTTAGAACTGAAAATATCATAATAGGAATAAGGGCGAACAAAACTGTTCTCATCATTTTTTGTTTTAAAAATAGATTTTTTAAAGCCATATTTCACCTCCATTATTTATATTATAACATATTAAAAAAAATAAATAAAAAAATCTTGCTAATAGTTTTAGATATTATAGTTTAAATAACAATAATATTCAAAGTTTAAATTATTATTAAAATAGTAAAACATTAAATTATAAACTTTCTGTGAAGTATGTTTAATTCCTATTATATTTTATATAAAAAGATAATTGTGAACTTACTTCTTGAAATCTTCATAAAACTGGCTATAATAATAGTAGTGTATGGTGATACGCATAACACCAATGGAGGGGTATATGTTTGATTTAAATTACAATTCAAATACTCCCTTATATATGCAGATCGTTGAACAAACTAAGAGCCTTCTAGCAGCAGGTATCTTGAAAGAGGGGGACAAGTTTCCTTCTGTAAGAGAACTTGCCAAAATTCTTACTATAAATCAGACTACAGTCTCCAAGGCCTTCAAAGAACTTGACAAGATAGGTCTGATTGAAACTAGGCCAGGAGTCGGGACTTTTATCAAAATAGATAAGGGTAAGATTGTCAATGATAAGGGGAAGTTTGAAAAAAATCTCATAGAGGATTTTAAGCAGGCTATTTTCTTGGGCTATAGCAAGGATGAGCTTTCTGACTTGTTTAGTAGATGTGAAAGGATGATCGATGAAAATAAGGGTTAATAATTTGGTTAAATCTTTTGAAGATAGGAGGGTCCTAGATAAGATCTCCCTAGACCTAGAGAAGGGCCTTATAACAGGTCTTGTTGGAAGGAATGGATCAGGTAAGACCACCTTATTTAAGTGTATGTCAGGCATATATGACATAGACGAGGGAGATTTTACAATAGATGGTGTGAGCCTAAAGGATGATAAGGCCTTGATTTCAAAGATTGCCTTTTTGCCTGATAGGTTTGAATACTTTAATTATTATAGGGCTAGGGCTATTCCTGATTTTTATAGGGTTATTTATAAAGACTTTGATACAGACTTCTTTTTTACTCAAATTAATAAAAATAAGATAGATCCTAATCAAAATATTAGAATTTTTTCTAAGGGAGAAAAGAATATCCTAGGGCTTATTACAATCCTTGCGAGTAGGGCTGATATTCTCCTAATTGATGAGGTTCTTGATGGGATGGATATTTTAAACAGCGAGAAGATTTTGACCTATTTAATAGATGCCAAGGACCAAGGTAGGGCTATTTTTGCATCATCCCACCAAATAGATAAGCTCTCTGGTATAGCAGATAATATCTACTACCTAAGCCTAGCTGGCAATTTAATAGATACATCAAATAGGGAAATTAATCAGCTAAATAAGGTCCAAGTAGTCTTCAAGGATGAAATCCCAAGGGAATTTCTTGACCAAACTATAGTAGTCAACAAGATAGGAAGGGTAGCAACAGTCCTTATAAATATAGACGAGAGCAAGTTATCTAGGTTTTTGAATAGGGATGATGTTGTCCAATATGATATATTAAATCCTAAGGTAGAAGATTATTTCTATCTTGAAGCTGGAGGAATAAACTATGAGGAAATTTAAGGATCTTTCAATTTTTATTATTAAGAGATTTTACCTGCTTTTAATTCCAGCCTTAATATTTTTGGTAATAGTTTTAAGTTTTGGATCAAGAAATACCTTAAAATCTGAATACCAGACTTTTATTAATAACATAAATGAAATGAAAGAAGACATTGATAAGGATAGCTTTGGGAAGGATATCGTCATTAATGATGAGCTTATTAAGGAAACTAGGATAATAGCCTTCAAGTTTAAGGATAAGTATAAGCTCATGTCAGGCAGGGAATTAGAAAGTGTAAGTGATGCTGAGGCTACTTATTATTATGAGAGAATCAACAATACAGGCCATGATGCTCAGAACTTGACCTACAATTCCTATCATTACTTCATAGAGAAGTTCAATGAGAAGGGGCTTAATCCAACTTCCTACTACGAAAATCTCTTGGGGCCTATTATGGTATTTATAATAATATTTTCCATAATAATAACATCTCTAGAGCAATCTATGCCTATTTATGACTTTACTAGGATGCTACCTTGGAAGAAGAGAGAAGATTTGGCAATGAAGGTTGTCTTTACCTTCTTACTTTCACTATTTGTCTATGTGGTCAATATAATCTTTGTAACTTTTGCCTTAAAAAGCTCAGCCTTTGGCAGTATCTTGGACTACACAAGTCTAATAAACCAGATAGTGAGGGATATCTTGATCCTCCTAGGAACAAGTATCATAACAACTTCTCTAGGATTTATTGCAGGAAATTTCCTAGGCCACATAGGACTTGGTTTTATGATCTTTACAGGAACCCACCTAATAAACTTCAATATAGCAACCTTCTTATCTATATTTAGTTTAAGAATATATGCTGATATAGATATGAAATATAATGACTTTATTAGAGGGCTAGATAGGTTTCCTGCGACTGTCTTATCCCTTTCTAATTTAAGACAAGATAATATTAATTCAATCCTAGCATTCTTGCTAGTAAGTCTAATAGTATTTGCTATAGCTTATTTTACATCGAAGAAATTTATAGCAGAAAGGTCAGGCTATATGATTATATATAAGCCTATAGCTATGGTGTGCAAGTTCTTTGGAGTTTTAACACTAGCTAATATGGCGACATCCATAACCCTATCAGTATTTATGGAAGTTCACCCTATAGTAGGGATTATCTTATTTGCAATTTGCTTGTTATTCTCCTACAAGTTCTTTGACATCATCTTTAAGATTAAACTTAAGTTCTAGGGAGGTTATTTATGGCAAAAGATAGGTTAAGTTGGCAAGAATATTTTATGAAGCTTGCCAAAAACGTGGCCATGCGAGGCACTTGTGATAGGGCCTATGTGGGTTGCGTTATAGTAAATGAAGAAAATAGGATAGTATCAACTGGCTACAATGGATCAATCAAGGGAAATCCCCATTGTGACGAGGTGGGCCATACTATGAGAGATGGCCACTGCATAGCTACAATCCACGCTGAGATGAACGCTCTCTTGTATTGTGCTAAGGAGGGGATTAAGGTAAATGAATGTATATGCTATGTAACCCATTTTCCTTGCCTAAACTGTACCAAGGCCCTTATCCAAGCAGGTATTAGGAAGATTTACTACAATGAAGCCTACAGGGTAGATGACTACGCCCTAGAGCTTCTAGATAGAAATAATATTCCCTATGAGAAAATCGAGGTGGATGAGCTTTGATTAGGCTATTAGCATCAGACTTTGATGGGACAATCTATATAAATGAAGCAATAAGCGAAGAAGATAGGAGGGCCATAGGGGACTTTCAAGAGGAAGGTCATGTTTTTGGCATAGTAACAGGAAGACCATATTTTTCCCTAAGACCCCTTATAGAAAACAAACTTGCCCCTGATTTTATAATAGCAAATAACGGGGGAGAAATACTGACAAGACAAAACAAGGCCTTGACCAAGATTTATAGGGACCCTATGGATAAGGATAAGGTAAGGGACTTTATAAGTAAATATCATTCCTATGAAATAAATATCTTCACTGACCAAGATAGGAAGGCTGGCTCTATCAGTGATGTAAACGATGGCGAGGAGATTATAAGCCTAGCCATCTACATAGAAGAAAAAATTGATTTTAATCGAAAGTATGAATTTTCCTACCACAGGTCAAAAGGAGTCTACGACATAACTAGTCTAGAAGTAAACAAACAAAGAGGAATCGACCTTATCAAAGAATATTACTCATACAAGGATGACATAATAGCAATAGGAGATGACTTTAACGATATAAGCTTCCTAAAATCTACCCCCCTTTCCTTTACCCTTGACTATGTAAAAGAAGAGGAGGTCTTGGGGGCTGTAAACTTTAAAGTAAAAAACATAAGTAACTTAATAGAAAGATTAAAAAGGGGAGACTTCTAGGTCTCCCTTTGTATTACATTCCGCTTAAAAGATTATTATATTATTCCGTGTTTACTGGTTCGGGTCAGAATTTACCGAATTATTCGCATCATTGAACTTTTTCTATATCAACCAAAGGAAGCATATCCATTATTGCATCTCTTGATGGCAGGTCTAGGACTCTGGCTGTGGCTGTAGCGCTTGCTACGGATACCCTATAAGATTCGATTGGATCGCCGTCACGAACCAAGGTTCCTATGAAGCCTGCTATCATGGCATCCCTACAGGCTACTGTGTTTATTATAGATTTTCCATCTTCAATTTCGTGGGTCCTGTATATGGAATCTTTGTTAAAGAACATAGATCCTTGAGCCCCGTAGGATATGATTACATTCTTGGCCCCAAGCTCTATAAGTTTTTTGCCATAAGGGATATATTCGTCTATATTTTGAATTTTTACATCAAAGATTTCTTCTATATCTTCTCCATTTGGTTTTACTAAGAGGGGTTTTTCCTTCACTATATTTATCAAAAACTCACTAGGCACATCTGCTACGAAGTCAGCCCCATTGGCCTTGGCAACTGATACTAGTCTATAGTAGATGTCATTGTCTGTTGGATCTTCCATTGGAGGAACTGATCCACCCAGGATGATGGTATCTCCCTCTCTAACCCTTGATAGGTAGTAGATTAGCTCATCTACAGTTTCGCTTTTCATAAGAGAGCCTGGGAAGTTGATAGTTGTATGCTTGCCACCCTCATAAAGTTTGATATTTGTTCTATTAGGATTGTCCATTTGTATGAAGGAGGTGTTTATCCCTTCCTTAGAAAGCCAGTTTTCTATAAAGGCCCCTTGGAAGCCTCCCGAAAATCCTGTAGCAATGGTAGGAATTCTTAGGGATGCTAGAATTCTAGAAACATTTAGAGCCTTGCCTCCTGGTAGGGCCCTTTCAGAAACTATGTCATTTACCATTCCAGTTTTTAGTTCCTTAAGTTTTACGAAAAGGTCTATGGACGGATTAAGTGTTACAGTGTAGATCATAATTACTCCTTTAGACTTTGAGTTTGCTTATAGCATCAATTACTTCGTTCATATGCATGCCATGGCTACCCTTTACAAAGACTAGGGTAGACTTACTTATAAGAGATTTTAATTTTTCTATTAGCTCATCCTTATTGTGGAAGTGGAAGAGGCGATTTTTTGGGAAGTTATTTAGGGCTGCCTTGTAGGTGTGGTAGGATAGGTCTCCAAATAAGAGGACATATTCAAAGTCGTTTGGATCTATATCTAGGCCAACCTCATAGTGAAGTTCTTCTTCTCTTTCTCCTAGTTCTAGCATATCTCCCAAGACTGCAATTTTTGAATTGTAACCTTCGACTAGGGCTGCACTTTTGAGTCCTGCCCTTAGGGATTGGGGGTTGGACTTGTAGGTGTCATCATAGACATCAAAGCCACTATATTCTATAATATGGCCCCTATTTAGGGAAGGTTTCATATTGGCAAAGCCTCTTTTAACTTCATCACTTGTCAGGTCAAATAACTTAGCTACTAGGAGGGCGCAGGCTCCATTGTAGATATTGTGCCTGCCCAGGAGCCCTATTTGGTAAGTATCGCTGTCCTTAGAAAACTTAACCATGTTGGCAAAGGTGTTTTCTTCTTTTACTTTAAAGTCTACATCTTCACCTAGACCAAAGGAGATGGTTTTTTGCCTTAAGTCATAGGATGGGAGTTCTTTCTTGATAATCTCGTCGTCCCCATTGTAGATAAAGACCCCATCGTAAGCTAATCCCTCGATTATTTCCATCTTTGCCTTAAAAATTCCCTCCTTGGTCTTGAGATTTTGGAGGTGGCTATCTCCTATGTTGGTTATGATGACTATATCTGGCTTGGCAATGGATGTGGTAAGGGAGATATCTCCAAAGGAATCTGTACCAAGCTCTGTTATCCCTATATCAATATCCTCATCAAAGGAAAGGATGGTCTTAGGAACACCGATTTCGTTATTCAAATTGCCGGTAGTCTTATTTACCTTATATTTTTGGCTAAGGACTTCATAGAGGAGGTCCTTGGTAGTGGTTTTGCCGTTTGATCCAGTAATGGCTACTACCTTTATGTCAAGCTCTTTCCTATAGGCCCTAGCCAGATTTTGGAGGGCCCCTAGGGTATCATCTACCCTTATATATGGAAGGGAAATATTTGACTTAACTTGGTAGTCCCTATCTATAAGGAAGGCTGCTGCCTTTTTATCTTCACTCTCCTTAATAAAGATTCTTCCATCAAAGACCTCTCCTATCAAGGGAATATAAAGGTTACCCTCTTCTATAGTCCTTGAATCGGTAGATACTCCCTTGACCCTTAGGTCCTTAAAAGATTCATCAGAAAGCTCTCCACCAATCATTGCGGCGATTTGACCTAGACTTCTCTCAATCATTTCTATACCTCGCTAGTCCATCATCAATTAGCATATCCAAAACTTCAGCAAAACTTATTCCATATTCTTCCATAAGGAGTCTTGCAAAAAATGAAGATGGGGTAAAGCCAGGGAAGGTATTTATTTCATTGACATAAAAACGACCATCCTTGCCATAGAAAATATCAACCCTTGCAAAACCCTCACAACCACAAGCCTTGTAGCAAGCACTTACAAAGTCTTGGGCATCTCTTAGCTTATCTTCTGGTAAATCATAAGGTAGGCATTCCTTGGTTGTCTTAGAAAAATACTTGGCATCATAATCCAAGAGGTCATGGTCTGTTGTATAGGCTGCAGCCTTGGATAGCTTGAGATCCTTAGTGCCAACTACTGCAAACTCTAGCTCTTGGCCCTCTATTAGCTCTTCAACCAAGGCCTTTTTGTCATATTGCAAGGCGTTCTTACAGGCTGGAATTAATTCTTCTTTTGAAGAAACCCTAGATACTCCGACTGATGACCCATTGGCTGATGGCTTTACTATAAGGGGAAGACCAATTTCCCTGATACATTTATCAGCAAAGTCCTCGCCTAGGTCTTCTTTTCTAGCATATAGGTACTTGGCTTGGAGGAGGTCATTCTTCTCAAAAATATCGTTAGTAGTTACCTTATCCATACAAATAGCTGAGGATAAGAGTCCGTTTCCGATATAGGCAAGACCTGCTCCATCCAAGAATCCTTGGATAGTACCATCTTCTCCGTAGGTACCATGGACACAAGGAATAACAATAGTATTATCGAGGTCTTCTTCGCTAATAGTCTTTAGAAAATTAGCTATAGACTTAGTCTTTCCTTCCTTAATATCTTTGACTAAAGAAAACTCATCGTCTGGATCAAAGTTATCAAAGATAGGGGAGAACTTTCCTTTCTTATCTATATAACATAGCTTTAGATCGTACTTATCTTTATTTAAATTTTTGCTTATGTTCAAGGCGCTCCTTAAAGCGATATCATGTTCGCTAGAAGGGCCACCACACAAAATGTAAACACTAATCATTAACTGCTAAAATGCTCTCTTTCTTAGTTTTTTATACCTTAATTATACTTCAACTTATGAGACTATAAACAAAAAGAATAAATTTGAAGGGTTTTCACAAAATCTATCCAAAATAATTACATTAGTAACAATGGCCATAAAGTTAATTTGTTAATTTTATCTTGGACAATCAACACAATTTATCCATCTTTAATAAAATAAGACCTTTGTTAGAAAATAAACTAGGAAAATAAGATGGGAAAACATTTGAATTACTTTATTTTAAAAAAATTTTAAAAAAAATCTTCAATATACATAATTTCTACACAATCTCATAGTATAATATGAGCAGTTGAGAAAGAGTTGTTAACATTTTGTAACCAATGTAACACGAATATAAAATTACGAAAATAATTTGGAGGAATATAGATAATGAATAAATTAAGAAAGTACGCTCTAGCAGCAGCCCTAGTATTGCCTACGGTATTTGGACTAGGAGCAAATAGTGCTAAGGCTGACAGTATAGTAATTA
The DNA here is from genome assembly GCF_022808955.1 of Anaerococcus sp. AGMB09787. GTDB lineage: Bacteria > Bacillota > Clostridia > Tissierellales > Peptoniphilaceae > Anaerococcus. Next base: position 47,591 of record NZ_JAKZEY010000050.1, on the reverse strand, counting down.
ATAAGCAAGTAGCAGGAGCAGTTAATGTAAGAAGCTCTGCAGAAGAAACTAACAACGTTATAGGTACTATCGATGATGATAGCAAATCTTACGAAATCAAAGACGAGGTAAACGGATGGTTCAAGATTGACTTCGAAGGAAAAGAAGCTTATGTAGGAATGCCTTGGTTTAACGTTAGAAAGGAAACTGAAGTAGTAGCTCCTACAAACTTTAGAAAAGAACCTAACCTAAGTTCAGAAATCCACGAAGTACTAGAAGAAGGTAGCAAGGTTACACTTATTGAAGAAAGTGAAAATGGCTTTGTAAAGGTGAAAGTTGAAGATAAGGTTGGATATATCTACCACAACCTACTAAAGGCTATAGTAGATAAGAAGGCAGAAGATAAGGCTAACCAAGCTAGCCAAAATACTAGTGTAGCAAGCAACAACCAAGCTTCATACACAGAAAGCTATGAAACTAGCTACACAGTACCAACTTATACAGAAGAAACATACACAGAACCAGCAACAGAATACTATGAAGAAGAAACTACAAGCTACCAAGGAGATTCTAACTGGGCTAAGGAATGGATAGCACAAAGAGAATCAGGTGGATCATACACAGCTTACAATCCAAACGGTGGCTACTATGGTAGATACCAACTTAACCCATCATTAGTATCTTATGGAGCAAGCCCTGCAGAACAAGAAGCAGCAGCTGACTCTTATGTATATTCAAGATACGGATCATGGGAAAATGCTCAAGCTTTCTGGGCAGCTAATGGATGGTACTAAAAATAAATAATTGACTTAATTGACCTAGGGTGAGTTAATCATCTTGGGTCTTTTTTTGATAAAGTGGTAAAATATATTTAATAAAAATATTGGAGGTAGTGATGAAAGCAATTTTAACAGTAGTGGGCATAGATAGGCCCGGAATAATTTATAGGGTGTCTGAAGCCTTATACAAATTTAATATTAATATCTTAGACTTTAGTCAAACCATTATGGAAGATAAGTTTGTGGCTATAATTAATATTGACCTAGCCAAGGCTAGTGATGACTTTACTAATATAAGCGATTATTTTACTAAGCTTGGAGAAGAAAACGGCCTAAGTATAAGGCTACAAAATGAAAAACTCTTTGATAAGATGCATAGGATATAGGTATGGATACAGGAAATATATTAGATACAATAAAGATGCTTGACCAAGAGAACCTTGATATCAGGACAATTACTATGGGGATTTCCCTCTTTGACTGTATAGATAGGGACTACAAGGTGGCCTGCCGCAAGATCTATGACAAATTAATGAGGGAGACAGAGGGGTTCATAGAAACAAGTAAGGAAGTATCCAAAATCTATGGAGTCCCTATTATAAATAATAGGATATCAGTTACTCCTATAGCCTTGATAGGAGGAGCTACTGACTTAGATGACTATACACCCTTTGCCCTAACCCTAGATAAGGCAGCTAAGGAAATAGGGGTTGACTTCATTGGAGGATTTTCTGCCCTAGTCCACAAGGGGATGACCAGGGCTGATGAGATCTTGATAAAGTCAATTCCTAGGGCCTTGGCAGAAACAGACTATGTTTGCTCTAGTGTAAATATAGGCTCCACCAAGGCTGGTATAAATATGGATGCAGTAAAGATGACAGGCCAAGTCGTAAAAGACCTTGCCCAAAATACGGCTGATAAAGACTCCCTAGGTTGTGCTAAGTTTGTTGTCTTTGCCAATGCAGTTGAAGACAATCCCTTTATGGCAGGGTCTTTCCTTGGGGTAGGAGAAGCTGATACTGTTATAAATGTAGGAGTTTCTGGCCCTGGAGTAGTAAAGGCTGCTATAAGTGGCAAGGAAGACCTAGCTATTAATGAAATCTATGAAATAATCAAAAAGACTGCCTTCAAGATAACTAGGATGGGAGAGCTGGTGGGTCGTGATGTTGCTAAGAAACTTGGCAAGAATTTTGGTATCCTCGACTTATCTCTTGCTCCAACTCCTGCTATTGGGGATTCTGTTGGTAGGATTCTTGAAGATATAGGAATAGACAAGGTAGGAGGCCATGGAACTATAGCAGCCCTTGCCATGCTAAATGATGCAGTAAAGAAGGGTGGTCTTATGGCATCATCTAGTGTAGGAGGACTTTCTGGTGCCTTTATCCCAGTTAGTGAAGATGAAGCCATGATAGAGGCTGTAGGAAATGGCTCTATGAGCTTTGATGAGCTAAAGGCAATGACCTCAGTCTGCTCTGTAGGTCTTGATATGATAGCCATACCAGGAGATACCAGTGCCGAGACCATCTCTGCTATGATAGCTGATGAAGCTGCCATAGGAGTTATCAATTCTAAGACTACTGCTGTTAGGGTCATCCCAGTCTATGGCAAAAAGCCAGGAGAGATGGCAGACTTTGGGGGACTTCTTGGTAGGGCGCCAATAATTGATGTAGGCGACTCAAATTCTGATATAATGGTTAATAGGGGTGGGCATATCCCAGCTCCCCTACATTCATTTAAAAACTAAAGGAGATAATATGGAAAATACAAAACCAATACTAACAATAAAGATGGAATCTGGAGATACAATCAAGGCAGAACTCTACCCTGACAAGGCTCCAAACACAGTAAACAACTTCATAGATCTTGCCAACTCTGGCTACTATGATGGACTAATCTTCCATAGGGTAATCAAGGGCTTCATGATCCAAGGAGGAGACCCTGATGGAAATGGAACGGGTGGACCAGGCTATGCAATAAAAGGCGAATTTTCTGCCAATGGCTTTAAAAACGACCTAAAGCACGATAGGGGAGTCCTATCTATGGCGAGGTCAATGATGCCAAATAGTGCAGGTAGCCAATTCTTTATCATGCACCAAAACAGTCCCCACCTAGATGGCCAATATGCAGCCTTCGGCAAGGTAATCGAAGGAATAGAAGTAGTAGACAAGATTGCAGAAGTTAAAACAGACTTTAGGGACAAACCTAAAGAAGACCAAGTGATGGCAGAAGTTAGTGTAGATACTAAAGGATGCGACTTCCCAAAACCAGAAACCCTATAAGGAATTTAAGGCTCAGTAATAGGCTGAGTCTTTTTCTATGTCATTTTTATAAGTAGATCTCTAAAATTTTTCCTAGGGCTTGTAAATTTTGGCAAAAAAACAAGGTGGATTTGCTTCCACCTCATCATTAGATTTAATTAATTTGATCGGATTGATAAATTCTTAGGAGTTCTTCGAGGATGTCGATTTTTTCTTTGATGATATTTCCCTCGTCTGTGTCCTTCTTGAGCATCCTAGGGAGCATTATCTCAATCTCGCTGATATTTGGGGTGTAGGATGATAGGTCATCTGTTATGGACTTGTAGGACTTGTGTTCTGCCAAGGCTACATGGTGGGAGTTATAGATTAGAGTGTAGCCAGCTATGCCAGTTTTAGCTTGGTAAGGCTTAGAGATGCCTCCATCTATTACATAGAGCTTGCCATTGGCCTTGACTGGACTATCTCCCTTGTTGGTTTTGACAGGCACGTGGCCATTTATAATCCTTCTCTTATCATGGTCTACTCCAAATTCATCTAGGATCATATCTACTATTTCTTCCTTTTCTGATAGCTTGTAGTAAGGGTTGTAGATTTCTTCCTTAAGTTTCTTATCGTCTACAAAGATGTTTTCAAAATAAGAGTATTGGCTCTTTCCAAAGATTGGTGAATACTTTCCATTGATTAGGTACCACATAACATCCTTGGCATAGATGTCATCAGAAAAATATGACCTTCTAACTAGCTTGTCTAGCTTATCCATGAGGGCCTTACCCTTGTAGGTCTTGCCCTTGATCTTAACTTCTGCAAAGCCACCGTCTTCATTTAGAGGGATGCAGCCATGGAAGAGGAGGGAGCCGTTTTCGATCTTATACATTGATCCGTGGTCATAGAGGAACCTAATGTGCCTTTGAAGCTTCTCTGCCTTGGTAAATTCGTTGGTTAGGACCTTTATAATAAATTCTTCTTCCTTGGTTAATTTTAGGGGGTCTTTAGGGTCGACTGTTGGCAAAATTGTATCCTTCATAGGGACACCCTTGTAGGTACCCTTGTCAAAGTCAATAAATTTGAGGAAGTTCCTATCATCTACTCCGAAGTCAGGGTTTCTGTCAATTAGCTTGCCATCTAGCTTAAATCTTATAATGGATATGGCTTTAAACATCTTGGCAGCTACCTTGGCAGAGATATTATCATAAATATTGCTATCAAAGACCTTAGGCATAAATAGCTCACATGGATCATCCTTATAGGTAGTTACTGCAAATTGGTAGAGGGGTCTTAGGTTTATTCCATAGCCATCTTCAAGCATATCAAAGTTATTGTAGGAGAAGGCATTGGCTAGGCAGGCTGCTATAAGGGCTTGGTTACCAGAGGCTGCTCCCATCCATTCAACATCGTGGTTGCCCCATTGGATATCTATATTGGGGAAGTTAAGTAGCTCATCCATAATAATGTGAGGGGATGGGCCTCTGTCGTAAATATCGCCTATTATGTGGAGCTTATCAACGCTCACCCTTTGGATAAGGGATGATAGGGAGATGATAAAGTCATTGGCTGAGCCATATTTTACTATATTAGATACTAGGGAATCATAGTATTCCTTCTTGTTAAACTCGGTGTTGTTGGTATAGAGGAGTTCATCAATGATACCTGTGTAAGAGCCGTGGAATTTGGATTTTACATAGGACTTAGGGTACTTGGTTGATACAAATCTAAAGAGTTTGATTAGCCTATAGATGGTAATAGTGAGGTAGTCATCAGTCAAAAGGTTTTCATCTTCAAAATTTTTAAGAAATCTCTCGGGATTATAGATGAGGGTCGCTAGGTCGTCTTGGTCCTTTTGAACTAGGGAGTCTGAAAATAGTTTTTCGATCTTCTCCCTTATATTACCGGAAGCTGAACGCAAGAGGTGGAGGAAGGCATTGCTTTCCCCGTGAATATCTGAAAAGAAATATTCGGTTCCCTTTGGCAAATATAGGCTGGCATTAAGTGATATCAATTCATCCTTGATACTGGTAGTGTCTGGAAACATCTCTTCGAGTAGTTTTAAATAATTTTTGTCCATAATGGCTCCTTTCTATAATTTCTGCTAAAACGTCTTATAATAAAAGAGATGAACATACTCATCCCTTTGTAGGCAAATTAATCCCCTTCCACTTCTGAAGGGATTTCTTCACTTGTAGCGTCTGTTGGTAAATCATCCTTATCTAAGTCTTCTTTATTACCTTCCTCTATATAAGGACTTTCTGTATCCTCGGAATTCTCGGACTCAGTATAGAGGTCGTCTTGAGGGTCTGGGTTTACAAAATTTAAATTAACTGGCTCTGCGTCAATCTTCCTGTAGCTGGCAGGTTTACTTGGAGTGTAAGGAGCTTGGTAGCTTTCTTCTGCTTTATTAATCTCTACTTCCTTAGGACTTTCAGAATAATCCTCAAAGACTCCCTTGGACCTTCCTATAATTGTAAAAATCGCACTAATAACAACTAGGGCATTTAAGAGCATAAGAAGGAAGATTAGTCTTTCTCTTAGAATAAAAACATAGATAAATATGTCGATAGCTATAAATAATAAACCAAAGAACAAATTAACTATGGCCCTTTCACCAGTACTTGCTTGTCTAAAGATATTCCTAGTTACTATAAAGTTAAAGATAAATATCAAAAGTAGGGCAAAAATCGCAAAGGGCTTTATAAAGTTTAATGGTACATTATTAAAATTGATTATGTCCAATAAGGACGCTAGGGATTTTTTGTCAGCAAAACCTGTAAAAATCGTAGCCAGTAAAAATAATATAGTAATAACAGACCTAAATAGACCTGATAATTTTGATAAGAAATTAATTAAAGTTTTCATATAGCCTCCGTTTATTTAATTATAGCATAAAAAAGCAAATATAGCATATAAATCTTATTTGTTTGAATAAAATCTTAAAGTATAATTATCCCAAATACACAAAAGCTAGGAGGATTCTATGGAATTTGATAAAGTTTTAGAAAAAAGAGTATCAGCCAGGGACTTTACTGATCAAAAACTGACAGATGAAGAAGTCGCTGAAATCTTGGATGCAGCCAACAAAGCGCCCATTGCTATGGGGGAGTATGATAAGTGCCAGCTTTTTGTAATAAGGGATAAGGCCCTATTGGAAGAAATATCAGAAGAGTATAGAAATAAGGCAGGGGTCAAGCACGATGCCCTCTATGGAGCACCTGTCATGATTCTCTTCGCATCTTCTAAGGAGACATCTGCTGCCTTCGAAGATTGTGGCTGTGTGTTGGAAAATATAGCCCTCAAGGCAACAGCTATGGGACTTGGATCTTGCTATATAAGAGGAGCTATCCAAAGCCTAGGAAATGATGCGACCTATCTTGATAGCCTAGACCTAGCTAATAAATTCCATCCAGTAAGTGGAATCATCCTAGGACATAGCAAGAAAGAAAATCCTCCTAAGGACCATAAGATAAGGGCAAATTTTATAGGATAAGCTTCACTAATATTTCCCCTTATATATAAAGAAAGAAAAGTCAAGTAAGGTTATAAGAGCTAGAGAAAAAGACTTGATATAATTTTGAGCTTATGGTATAATTAACAATTGCTAGAAATCTAATTTTCGAGATTTTTTTATTTTTGAAACACTTATTTTATCAGATATTAATAGGACAGATAAGTTTTAAAACGGACAAGGAGTATAATTAATGGCCCAATTCCATGAAGAAATGTTTGGGAGAACTAAGAGAAAATCTTTCTCCAAATTCCCTCAAGTGCTAGATTTACCTAATCTACTCAAAGTACAAAAGGATTCATATGAATGGTTCCTAAATGAAGGTCTAGGAGAGATATTAGAGGATATTTCACCAATAGAAGACTACAATGGCAACCTAATTCTTGAATTTATTGGCTATGAGTTTGATGATGAACCTAAGTATACTGTAAAAGAAGCCAAGTATAAGGACGCTACTTATTCTAGGGACCTTAAGGTCAAGGCAAGACTTATAAACAAGGAAACAGAAGAAGTTAAGGAACAAGAAGTCTTTATGGGAGATTTCCCAATGATGACTGATAGTGCTACCTTTGTAATAAATGGTGCTGAGAGAGTTATTGTAAGTCAGCTTGTTAGAAGTCCAGGAGTCTACTATGCTGAGGAAACCGACAAGAGCGGGGACAAGATGTATTCTTCTACAGTAATTCCTAACCGTGGAGCTTGGATAGAATTCGACACAGATGCAGCCCATACTGTAAATGTAAGACTTGATAGGACTAGGAAACTTCCTGCAACAACCCTTGTTAGGGCCTTGCTATTTGAAACAGATGATGAGATAATCGAAGCTTTGGGTGATACCAAGCACCTAAGGATGACCCTAGAGAAGGAAAATAGCGAGACTACAGAAGAAGCCCTAATAGAAATCTATAAGAAATTAAAACCTGGGGACCCAGCTAGTATTGAAAGTGCCACCAACCTTATCAACAACCTCCTCTTTGACGATAGGAGATATGACCTAGCGAGGGTAGGTAGGTATAAGTACAACCTCAAACTAGACTTGGCATCAAGGATAGAAGGACTAATTTCAAAAGATGACATAATAGATCCAGAAACTGGAGAAGTCTTTGTAAATGCTGGAGAAGTAATTGACTTTGATAAGGCAAAGGCTATAGAAAATGCTGGTATCGTAACAGTAGATGTCATCATGAAGGACCAATACAATGTAGAAGATGACAAGGTACTTAGGATAGTTGGAAATAACTTTGTAGATATAAACTCATTCGAAGAATTAAAGGACCTTGACATAGATGTCGATGAATTTAGTGAAAAAGTATACTACCCAGTAATGAGAGAGATCATTGACCAAGCCTCCTCAGATGAAGAGATTAAGGCAATGATGGAGAGGAGAAAGAAAGAACTTGCTCCTAAGCACATTACTAAGTCAGATATCCTAGCAATAGTTAACTACCAATTCAACCTATTTGAAGGAATTGGATCTGTTGATGATATAGACCACCTAGGTAACAGACGTGTAAGAGGAGTAGGAGAGCTCCTACAAAACCAATTTAGGGTAGGACTTGCCCGTATGGAAAGAGTTGTTCGTGAGAGAATGACTACCCAAGATCCAGACCTTGCAACCCCACAAGGCCTTATAAATATTAAGCCAGTTACAGCAGTTATTAAGGAATTCTTTGGCTCATCCCAATTATCCCAATTCATGGATCAAACAAACCCTATGAGTGAGCTAACCCACAAGAGAAGACTATCAGCCCTAGGACCAGGTGGTCTATCAAGAGATAGGGCAGGAGTTGAAGTAAGGGACGTACACGATTCCCACTATGGTAGAATTTGTCCGATAGAGACTCCAGAAGGACCAAACATCGGTCTTATAACCTCCCTTACCACCTACTCAAGGGTAAATAAATACGGCTTTATCGAAACTCCTTACAGGATAGTAGGAGAAGGTGGAGTTGTAACAGATGAGATAGAATACCTAACAGCAGATATCGAAGATAACTATATAATTGCCCAAGCCAACGAACCCCTTGATGAGAATAATAGGTTTGTCAATGATAGGGTATCTGGACGTGGTATAAATGGTGTAAATGATATCTATCCTAGAAACAAGATCCAATACATGGACGTATCTCCACAACAAATCGTATCAGTTGGAGCAAGCTTGATACCTTTCTTGGAAAATGACGACTCAACTAGAGCCTTGATGGGCGCCAACATGCAAAGGCAAGCAGTACCTCTTATCAAAACTGAAGCACCTATAGTTGCTACAGGAATTGAGCATAGGGCTGCCAAGGATAGTGGAGTTTGTGTAGTATCAAAATCTGCCGGTGAAATTGTCTATGTAGGAGATGAACATATAAAACTAAAGAGGGATAGCGATGGAGAAATAGAAGACTATGAACTTCTTAAATTCGAAAGAGCTAACCAAGGAACAACTATCAACCAAAGACCTATAGTAAAAAGAGGAGATAGGGTAGAAGCTAACGAAATCCTAGCAGATGGCCCATCAACAGAAAATGGTGAGCTTGCCCTAGGTAAAAACATCCTTATAGCCTTCACAACCTGGGAAGGATACAACTTCGAGGATGCTATGCTCCTTAACGAAGAGCTTGTAATAGATGATGTATTGACATCAGTTCATATAGAAGAACATGAGTGTGAAGCTAGAGAAACCAAGCTAGGTGCAGAAGAGATTACCAAGGATATTCCAAATGTCGGCGATGATATGAAAAAAGACCTTGACGAAAATGGAATTATCAGAATTGGTGCAGAGGTTAAGTCAGGCGATATCCTAGTTGGTAAGGTATCACCTAAGGGTGAGACCGAACTATCACCAGAAGAAAGACTCCTAAGGGCAATCTTTGGTGAGAAGGCTCGTGAGGTGCGTGATACCTCCCTCAAGGTACCTCATGGAGAAAGTGGTATCGTAGTCGATGTCAAGGAATACAACAAGAAAGACGGAGATGAACTATCACCTGGAGTAAACAAGGTAATCAGAGTCTATGTGGCTGCTAAGAGAAAGATCATGGTAGGAGATAAAATGTGTGGTCGTCACGGTAACAAGGGTGTCGTTTCAAGAATCCTTCCTCGTGAAGATATGCCATTCTTGCCAGATGGTACCCCACTTCAAATCTGTCTAAACCCACTAGGTATCCCAAGTCGTATGAACCTTGGACAAGTACTAGAAGTCCACATGGGACTAGCAGCTAGAACCCTTGGTTGGAAGATAGCAACTCCAGTATTTGATGGTGCCTTGGATACAGAGATAGAAGAAGTCCTAGAAGATGCTAAGAAGGTAGCTCCTTATGTAAATAAAACTGGAAAAATCGTCCTCCGTGATGGAAGAACAGGATTGCCTTTCGAAAACCCTGTTACAGTTGGAGTCATGTATATGCTTAAACTCCACCATATGGTAGAAGAGAAGATCCACGCAAGATCTATTGGACCATACTCACTAGTAACCCAACAACCTCTAGGTGGTAAAGCACAATTTGGTGGCCAAAGATTTGGAGAGATGGAAGTATGGGCCCTAGAAGCTTATGGTGCAAGCCACACTCTCCAAGAAATCTTGACTGTTAAGTCAGACGATGTTACAGGAAGGGTTAAGACCTACGAATCAATAGTCAAGGGAGAAAACATCCCAGAGCCTGGAACACCAGAATCCTTCAAGGTTCTAGTAAAAGAACTCCAAAGCTTGGCACTAGATGTTGAACTAATAGACAATGACGGTAATGTAATAGAACTTAAAGAAAATATAGATGATCAAGACAGGTTCTCCCAAGTAGACAAGATCGACCCAAGCAAGATCAAGTCTATAACAGGAACACTTGGATCAAGTAAGAATAGCAAAACAGCTAAAGAGAGCAAGGACAGCCAAGTTGTAGAAGCTCTAGATGGAAAAGAAGATAGCCAAAGCCTTAGTGCTAACGAAGTAGAATAGGGGAATAAATGAGCGAATTAAGTCAATTTGATGGAATGAGGATGAAGATAGCATCCCCTGAAAAAATCAGATCCTGGTCCCATGGAGAAGTAAAAAAACCAGAGACTATTAACTACAGAACCCTAAAGCCTGAGAAAGATGGACTTTTCTGTGAAAAAATCTTTGGACCAACCAAGGATTATGAATGTGCTTGTGGTAAATATAAGAGAATAAGATACAAGGGCGTAGTCTGCGAAAAGTGTGGAGTAGAAGTAACCAAGTCTAAGGTCCGCCGTGAGAGAATGGGCCATATAGAACTTGCAGCTCCTGTAAGTCATATCTGGTACTTCAAGGGAATCCCATCCAAAATGGGACTCCTCCTTGATATGAGCCCAAGAGTGTTGGAGAAAATCTTATACTTTGCATCATATGTAGTTATAAATCCTGGTCAAACAGACCTTATGGAAAAACAAGAGATATCAGAAAATGAATACCAAGATATTATAGAAGCTTATCCAGATGACACAGAATTTAAGGCTGCTATGGGAGCAGAAGCAGTAAAAGAACTCCTAAAAAATGTCGACCTAAAGAAGGAATACAACTCTCTACTAAAAGAACTAGATGAGTCAACAGGTCAAAAGAAGGTTAGAGTATCAAGAAGACTAGAAGTAGTAGATGCCTTCCTAACATCAGGCAACAAACCTGAATGGATGATCCTAGATGTCCTCCCAGTTATGCCACCAGAACTAAGACCTATGGTTCAACTAGAAGGTGGTAGATTTGCGACATCTGACCTAAACGATTTATATAGAAGAGTAATCAATAGAAATAACAGACTAAAGAGACTACTAGATATCGGAGCTCCAGAGATTATCGTCCGTAACGAAAAGAGAATGCTCCAAGAAGCAGTAGATGCCCTCATAGATAACGGTAGAAGAGGTAGGGCTGTAACAGGTGCTTCCAACAGAAACATGAAGTCCCTATCAGACCTATTGAAGGGAAAATCTGGTAGATTTAGACAAAACCTTCTAGGAAAGAGGGTAGACTACTCAGGAAGATCTGTAATAGTAGTAGGTCCAGACCTAAAGTTCAACCAATGTGGCCTCCCACAAGAGATGGCCCTCGAACTATTTAAGCCATTTATCATGAACAAGGTTGTAGATTCAGGCATAGCCCACAACCTAAAATCAGCAAAAAAAATGGTAGAGAAAAAAGACCCAAGGGTCTATGAAATCCTAGAAGATGTAATAAAAGACCATCCAGTCTTGTTAAACCGTGCCCCTACCCTTCACAGACTAGGTATCCAAGCCTTTGAACCTGTCCTAGTAGAAGGTAAGGCAATTAAACTACATCCATTGGCATGTAACGCCTTCAATGCCGACTTCGATGGAGACCAAATGGCTATCCACTTGCCTCTATCTAACGAAGCCCAAATCGAAGCAAGACTACTAATGATGTCAACCAACAACATCCTTGGACTAAAAGACGGTAAGCCAATCACAACCCCATCCCAAGATATGGTACTGGGTGCTTATTACCTAACAACAATAAAAGAAGGTGCCAAGGGAGAGGGAATGATCTTCGAATCAATAAACGAAATGCTTAAGGCCTTAGATGCTGGATTCGTAGAATACCAAACCAGATGTTCAGTAAGAATGAGAAAGAGCCCAGAAGACCCTGGTAAGATCGTAGAATCTTCTGTAGGTAGATTTCTCTACAACCAAGGCATCCCACAAGACCTAGGCTATGTAAATAGAAAAGAAGATCCATATTCCCTAGAAATTGATATGGTAGCAGATTCTGGAACCCTAAAAGATATAATCGACAGATGCTTTAGAAAACACGGCAACATCAAGACCGCTGAAGTCCTAGACTACATCAAACAAACAGGTTACAAGTACTCAACCCTATCAGGACTAACAGTATCCATGTCAGACGTAAACATACCAAAAGAAAAATGGAACCTAATCAAAGACGCTGACAACGAAGTAGACAGGTACGAAAAACTCTACAGAAGGGGTCTAATAACAGACCAAGAAAGATACGAAAAAGTCGTAGACATCTGGACCAAGACAACAAACCTAGTAACAGATGCCTTGCTAGCAGACCTAAAAGATGACAACAACATCAAGATCTTCGCTGATTCCGGTGCCCGTGGTTCAACCAACCAAATTAGGCAACTTGGTGGTATGCGTGGACTAATGAGTCAAGCCGATGGTAAAATCATAGAAATTCCTATCAAGGCTAACTTCCGTGAAGGACTATCCGTACAAGAATACTTCATATCAACCCACGGATCTAGAAAGGGACTTACAGATACAGCCCTAAGAACAGCCGACTCAGGTTACTTGACCAGAAGAATGGTAGACATCTCCCAAGATGTAATAGTAACAGAAGATGATTGTCATACAGATGGCTTTGTAGTAGCCCATGAATTTAGAGATGGTAACGAAATAATCGAAAACCTCCAAACTAGAATCACTGGTAGAACAAGCTTCGAAGACATCAAAGATCAAAATGGAGAAATAATAGTCCACAAGAATGAAATCATTGATGAAGATATGGCTGATGCCATAGTAGATAGTGGTATAAAAGAAGTTAAACTCCGTTCAGTCCTAGAATGTAAGGCAAAACATGGAGTATGTGCTTCATGCTATGGTAGAAACCTAGCTACAGGCAAACATGTAAACGTGGGAGAGGCAGTAGGAATCATAGCTGCCCAATCAATCGGAGAACCTGGTACCCAACTTACAATGAGGACCTTCCACTCAGGTGGTATAGCTGGTGTAGGAATCACCCAAGGTCTTCCTAGAGTTGAGGAGCTATTCGAAGCTAGAAAACCAAAGGGACTTGCCTACATGGCAGAAAACTCTGGTGAAGTTACCCTCATCCAAAACGAAAAGAAAACCGATATCGAAATCCTATCAGATGATGGCTATGCTAAAAAATACAACATACCATTTGGCTCAAGAATATTGGTAAAAGATGGCGATATAGTCAAAAAGGGTGACCAACTAACAGAAGGATCCCTAGACCCGCACGATGTCCTAAACGTCCTAGGCAAGGTAGGAGTCCAAGACTACATTACCAAGGAAGTCCAAAAAGTATACAGGCTTCAAGGTGTAGAAATAGACGATAGACACATCGAAGTCATAGCTCGTCAAATGCTAAAGAAAGTCAAAATCGAAGAATCAGGAGATACAGAATTCCTACCAGGTAGCCTCCAAGATAGAAGAGAAGTTGACCTAGCCAACGAAAAACTAGAAGCTTGCGGCAAGAAAGTCGCAACCTATACCCAAGAACTATTAGGTATAACCAAGGCAAGCCTTGCTACAGATAGCTGGCTATCAGCAGCATCCTTCCAAGAAACAACCAGAGTTCTAACTGACGCTTCAATCAAGGGTAAAGTAGATGACCTTAAGGGTCTAAAAGAAAACATCATCATAGGTAAACTAATCCCAGCAGGTACAGGCCTTAGAAGGTACAACGATGTTGAAATAGATTACGAAACCAAAGAAGCAGAAGATGCTCAGATAGCCATGAACATAGAAGCTATGGAAAATGAAGAGCAAGAACAAATGCAAAACTAAAAAAGCAAACTTAGCCCCGACCCTAGGACGGGGTTATTTTTATCCTCATAAGGGCCTAATTGATATATTAAAGCATATATAAAAAATGACAAGAAATCCCCCCTCCGATAGATAAATATATCTATCTAACAACTTAAAATATTTAAAATAAATATTGACAAAATTTAAAAACATTTTATAATTGAAGTATAAGGAGGAGATAAAAGAAGCCTATAAGGATAAAGGAGACTACCATGAACAAAAAATTAAGAAAAACTTTCCTAGCTGCCATGTCATTGCTCATACTTTCATCCTGCCATAGTACGAGCAATGAAGAAGATAAAAGGATAGAAGAAAACATAAATAAGCTAAGTAAAGAGTATAGGGATGTAGTTGATGATATATGCTCCCTAAAAGTAGAAGAAGCCCTATACTATGATACCTATGACTCAGAAGGCAATTTGATAACCACCAATATGGGAGCTCAGTGGGACGATAAGTCTATGACCTATAGTAAAAATACCTACAATCTCAATAGTCCAGTAGAAAGAGTCGACTTGTTTGAGGGAAAGGAAGTATACTACATAGACCTTGTAAATAATAAATTCTATAAAAGAACTCTAGAGAAAGTACCTGAAATAATAAGTGTAAGTAAGAAGAAATATCCTGACCCTTTCTTGCTAAATGAAAAAATAGAATATTTTAATATATCAGATATAAGTGAGAAAAAAGGAGAAACTCTAATAGAATTTGATAACAATACATCTATGAAATTTGACAAAGAGAATATTTTGCTAGAAGAAAGCAATATGAGTGCAGGTCAAAAGATAAATACCAAACTTAGTCATAAGGAAAGCGATTTAGATAAGATCTTTAATTCCTACAAGGATCTGACAAAAGATATGGAAGAAGTTACTTCTATGGAAGGCATAAAAGACCAATCTATGTCATCTAACTAAAATAATTTAGCGAGAGTGAATATTTATAGTGAGAGGAATGTTAGGAAGAACAATGAAAAAATATTTTATACTAGCACTCCTATCCATAGCACTGGTTGCTTGTGGTGGAGGAGATAATAAACAAAACACAAGTGCATCAGACAAAAAATATATAGATGCTGAAGTAGATCCTGAAACATACAAAAGAAAAAAAGACCAATTATCTAAACTTGATGAGAAGACAGCTACCTTGGTAGAAAATATATTTAAGGCACGAGGTAAGGTGGTGTTATATTATGAAGCCACAAGCGATGATGGGTCTATTAAAAATATAACAGCAACTGAAAGATTTGGGGATAAAGGAATCTCCTATACAAAAAACTTACTATACCAAGATGGTGATTTGGAAGATATGAAAGAATTGGTTGGTCTCAATGAAGGAGATGATGCTTTATATATCAATATATTTGAGAAAATGTACTATAAGGATACAAAGAAGAATAGAGGAATTAAATATACAGATGAAGACTTAGAATATCCTGATGCTTCCAATTTAAGTGATAAATTAATTGACAATACTATCACTGATATACAAGAAGAAGATGGCAATACGAGGATAGATTTCTCTGATGGAACATATAGTATATACAACAAAAATTATGTATTGCTCGAAGAAACTCAGCATAGTGGGGATTCGTTAGTTACTATAAAGTTGATAAAAGAAGAAGAAAATCCAGAAGAAGTATATGATTATTATAAGTCTTTGATAGAGGATTATTTGGAAGAGGATTCTCTAGCTAGTATAAACTGGTATCCTGACCAAGAATATGAAAAGGGAAATTTAGTAAGAAAACATCCAAGGAAGAAACCATGAGAAAGAAAACTATATGGATAGGAGGTTTACTTGCCTTTGTATTGTTATTTACATTTCAATATAGAAGAGTAAATGCTTCTTATCCTAAAAAAAGTGAAATAAAAACTTACGATATGGAAGATAAAGTTAAATTAGGAAATGTGGAAGTTAAAGTCTTGGATAGATATATCAAAAATTTCGAAGGACAAGATTATCTGGGAGTAGACCTTGAATATACCAATAAATCTAAGGACTTAAATATAGCTAGATCTAATCTCTTACCTAAATTTTATCAAAATTTCGCTACTTCTATTCCTCAAAACATGATTGAGAGGGGGAATGAGGATGAGTTGTTTGACCAAGCCTATCATCTAGAAGACCTTGATTTGGATAAGAACTCTAGCAAGGAAATAACTATTTATTTTCAATTGAGCAAAGAGGGAGATTATTTCAATAATTTACTCTTGAATGGGGAGTATTATAGTGAAATACGTCAGGATAAATATGATGATGGTATTCTTTACTATGAAGTTATAGACTTAGGAGATGTTTATGATTAGGGAAAGTTTTTATAGGGTTTTTAAGAGAAAGAGGATTTTCCTGATTTTACTTGTAATAATAGGGATAAATGTCTTTGATATTATCCCTAGGAATGCTCTTACGCTTGCTGCTTCAAGTCCGATTATACAATCAGCCTTTGTAGATAATATAATGATTAATGGAGCTTACGGATCACCTTATGTAGCCTTTACTTTTCTATCCTTTATCCTAGCAAGTCTACCTATGGCAGATTGTCTAGTAGAAGATAGGGATACTGGTATAAATAAGATTTATCTATTGAAGATATCTAAGAAAAAATATCTTAGAGATAGGTTTCTTTTGAATTTTGTTTATGGTGGACTTAGCCTGGCTGTAGTTATCTTTATCAATTTATTGGTATGGATGATGCTTAGGCCATCTTCACCTGTAACTCATTACAATGTGAATTTACTTAATAACTTTTTCTTGATAGACTTATTGGAGAAGAGTCCTATCTTCTACTATATAGCTATGTTGTTAAGGCTCTTTGTAGTAGGGGGTACTATGGCTTCTTTCGCTATGTTTTTAAATGACCTATTTAAGTCTAGGTATATTGGAATAGGGGGAGTTTTTATTTTAGATATAGTAATTTCTCTTGTTGGAACAATTATATTTGAAAAGATTGGCAAACCAGGAAGTTTTGGTGGACTTACTAGACTTGTCGATGGACTTGCATTAAATTTAGGTCTTATAGACTTTCTATATCTTATGCTTCTATTAGTCATACCCCTAGTATATTTCTTTGTAATAAAGAAGGATAGGGAAGTGCTATGAGGTCATTGGATAGGGATATAGAGATTTTGATTAGGAGGGGGAGGAAGTATTTTGTATTTTTAGGGATTTTTCTCCTCCTGACTATCCTCTTGTCTTATGGGTCTTTTGATACTAGGAGTCCCTTGGAGACCTTGTTTGATTCAATATTTAAGGACAATGGGAATTTTATTGATTTTAAGAATTTTGCCTTTCCCATAGGATTCTTGGTAATACATTTCTTGCCTAGCTTTGCTATTAGTGAGATTTTGTATAGGGATAATTTGAATATGGGTTCATATAATATTGGCAAGTTTCACTCAAAGAGGGAGTATTTTGCAAACAAGTTCCTAGCTGCTTCGCTTGTCAATGCCTGTATAGGATTTTTCTTTTTTTCTTTCCTATGTTTATATGTGAGTCTAGTAGGGGAGAAGAATTCTATGCTTATGGTAGGTTTTATTAGGGTCGGTATTTTTTATACTATAGAAAATATTTTGCTTACAAATTTTACCCTACTTATCGCTTTATTTACAGGCTTTAGGCTAGCTTTATTTATTTATATGGCAAATCTTGCCCTAGCTATGGTTACTAATATTCCCTTTATCCTAGGTCAGGGATCTTTGGTTATGAAACAAGATTTCTATGGAGGATTGTTTAGCCTGGGGTTAAATATAGGAGTTGTGGTAATTTATGCTATTGTATTTTGCCTATTGGCCTATTACTTGCCAAAACATTATGACTACTTCGGGAGGAAGAGATGATAAAAATTACAAATGCCAACAAGCAGATTTCAGGTAAAAAGGTTCTTATAGATATAAATTTAACCCTAGAAGATAATAAAGTCTATGGATTTGAAGGGGAAAATGATATGTACCCTCTTTACTGGACAAACCAGTAAGGAGGGTATTTTTATGAAATATAGCTATGAGTTTAAAAAGAACTGTATAGAATTATACAAACAAGGTAAATGGGCTGATACACCTAGAGGTATCAACAAATATTACTTCCGTAACTACATAAGAAGATGGTATAATTTAGTAGAAACACATGGAATTGAGATATTAAAGCATAAATCTCATAACAATAGTTTTTCAGTAGAGGATAAATATAATAGTGTATTAGAAGTTGTTAAAGGAAAATCTACTTATCAAGTTTCTATTGAATTAGGAATCAGTGAAGGTAATATTCAAAACTGGATTAACAATTACAAAATTTACGGATATAATGGTCTTGTAAATAAAAAGAAAGGTCGTAAATCTAAAAATACAACCATGAAAAAAACAAATATCCATAAACCAAAAAAACTTAATGAATTTGAACGAGAAGAGCTAATAAGACTTAGAGCTGAAAATGAATATATAAAGGCTGAAAACGAAATAATAAAAAAAGAAATCGCCTTGAGAGAAAAGAATTACGCTGCGCAACTCAAGGCGAAAAAGCAGCGATTGTCAAAAAACTCAAAGAAAAAGGCTACAGACTAAAATATCTTTTAATAGCTATCGATTTGCCGAAGTCGACATACTACTTTGAAATTAATAAAGTTGATGTGGTTAAGATTAGAAATAAAAATATAGAAAATAAAATATCTGAGATATTCGACAATCATAAAGGAAGATATGGTGTAAGAAGAGTATATAGAGAATTATTGAATCAAGGATATAAAATAAATCATAAAAAAGTTCAGAGAATAATGCATGAATTAAAACTATTTGGTAAAAGACCTAGAGAAAAGTATCATTCATATAAAGGTAAAGTAGGAAAGATTGCTGACAATATAATAGACAGAAATTTTAAAGCTGATAAGCCATTACAAAAATGGAGTACTGATATATCTCAATTTAACTTTTCATGGGGTAAATGCTACATCTCTCCGATACTTGACATGTATACAAATGAGATAATCTCTTATGACTTATCCTTAAGTCCTAATTTAAAACAAATATCTAATATGTTAATGAAAGCATTTAACAAATTTCCAAAACTAAACAGCTTAATATTACATTCAGATCAAGGTTGGCAATACCAACATAAATATTATATAAATGAACTTAAGAAACATGGTATAGTTCAATCAATGTCAAGAAAAGGTAATTGTTATGATAACTCAATTATGGAAACATTTTTTGGAAGATTAAAGAATGAAGTTTATTATGGTTACGAAAAGAGCTATAGCTCTTTTGAAGAATTTTCGAAGGCAATAGAAAAATATATTTATTATTACAATAACGAGAGAATTCAGGAGAAAACAAAATGGATGCCACCTACAAGATATAGGTTAGCATCCACTACAACTAATTAATTAAATATTATGTCCAGTTTTATGGGTACACTTCAAAATGGCTCAGGCAAGACTATGCTTTTTAGGGCTATATGTGGCTTTATTAGGCTTGATTCTGGAAGTATTCAGATAGATGAAGTTATGGTTGATGGCAATCATATTTACAATGATATAGGCTTACTTTTAGAAAATCCTTCTTTCATAGAAGACCTATCTGGTTTTGATAATTTGGCAATGATAGCATCAATTAGAAAAATTGTAGGCAGGAATAAGATTATTGAAGTACTTAAAAAGGTAGGACTTTATGATGCCAAGGATAAGTTATATAAGACTTATTCTCTTGGGATGAAGCAAAGGCTAGGTCTTGCCAATGTAATACTTGAAGATCCGAAGATTTTAATTTTCGATGAACCCACAATAGCCTTGGATAAAAGAGGCGTTGAGGCATTGATAGAGATAATAAAAGAAGAGAAAGCAAAAGGCAAAACAATTCTTTTATCTAGCCATGAGAAAGAGATAATAGAAGATTTGTGTGATGAAGTCTACTACATGGAAGATGGAAGGCTAAGCAAGAAATAAAAGTTTATATGAAAAAAGGATGCTAGCTAAATGGCATCCTCTTTTTTAGTCTTTTTTTATCACTATGAATTTGTTTTTTTCTAATAAGATTAGGTACTTAAATAATCTTTTGTATAGGGGATCGGCAGCTTGGCCGTATTTTTCATCAATTATTTTTGCTATATCTTCTATAGTGTTTGTGCCATTGATATTCTTCCAAACTAGACTTCCTAACTCGTCTAATTTTATATTGGAATATTTAGGCTTTTTGAAAAATTTTTGGGCCAGCTTATGGTTTAATCCCTTATGGTACATCTTAAGTACATAAATCTTTTTTTCTTCGTCAAAGTATGATTCTGTATTTCTTACAGGTATTTGATCGATTTCAAAGTTCATCTATTTTTCTTTTTTGTTTTTAAAATTTTTAAATACAACTCTTAGTAGGTTTAGAGCAAGTAAGAAGTAAACAATTATAGTTACACTTTGAGTAAGTGGGGTTGATCCACTTAGGTCGATCTTATCAGCTAGGGTGCTTGCTCCTATTGGAATTAGGGCAAATACTGCAAGGATTATTCCCATAAGTCCTTCACCTGCTATAAGCCCTGCAGAATAAAGGGTACCTGATGTAATTGCAGCTTCTTTTTCTTCGCTTGATTTACTCTTAACCTTATCAATTATAAGTCTTACTATTCCTCCGACCATAATACCAGTTGATGTTGATAGGGGTAGGTATAGACCGATAGCAAATGGAAGTACTGATATGCCTACAAGTTCTGCCATAATTGCTATAAATACTCCTATTATTACTAGGTTCCATGGGAGGTTACCATCCATAACACCTTCTACTATTAGCTTCATTAGTGTAGCTTGTGGTGCTGGAAGTTCTGCTCCACCAAAGCCCCAAGTTGTGTTAAGTAACCACAATACTCCACCTATGGCAAGGGCAGCTGCTATGGCACCAATTAATTCTCCTATTTGTTGGTATTTTGGAGTAGCTCCTACTATATAGCCTGTTTTTAGGTCTTGAGAAGCATCACCTGCTATAGCTGCTATGATACAAATGATTGTACCAATTGAGATTGCTGCAAGCATACCACTGTGGCCGACATTTCCTGTAGCCCTTAAGATTAGGGTTGATATAAGTAAGGTTGCTATAGACATACCACTTACTGGGTTGTTACTTGATCCTATTATACCTACCATCCTGCTTGAAACTGTTGCAAAGAAAAATCCAAATACAACAATTAAGATAGCTCCAACTATTCCAACAGGAACTGATGGTAGTAGGAAGATTAGGATAACAGATATTACTATCAGGATAATAGATAATTTTGAAGACATATCTGTATCTAGTCTATCTGTAACAGCTTTTTTGTCCTTGTTTTTTAAAGAAATCATTGATTCTTTAAATGAAGATATAATCATTGGCAAAGATTTGATAAGTGACATAATACCACCAGCTGCAACAGCTCCTGCACCGATATATCTTATATATGATCCCCAAACATCGGAAGGTGCCATAGAAGCTATCTCAGAGCCACCAATCATATTTAATAAAGGCATAAGGACAAACCAAGCCAAGATACCACCTGATAACATAAAGGCAGATATCTTTGGTCCAACTATATAACCTACACCCATTAGGGCAGGTAGGGCATCCATACCAAAGGCTGTTCCTCCAAAAACCTTAGTGTTTATATCAAAATTAATTCCTTCTGGGAAGACTTTAAGTCCGTTAGAAAAGAACTTATACAAGGCTGAAAGTCCTAGGGCTTTAAATACTGTAGAAGCCTTAGCTCCACCTTCTTCTCCAGATATTAGAACTTCTGCACAGGCTTTTCCTTCAGGATAAGGAAGAGTTCCATCTTCTTTAACAATAAGGGCTCTTCTTAATGGGATCATAAATACAACACCCAGGATACCACCTATTAATGCTAATAAAAATATGTTCATAAACGACATATGTCCTGGTTCGCCCCATTCACTTTCCCATAGGAAGGCAGCAGGTAGGGTAAATATTGCACCAGCGGCAAGGGATTCACCGGCAGATCCTATTGTTTGGACTATATTGTTTTCAAGTATAGAGTCTCTTTTTAAAATAATTCTAACAATGCCCATAGAGATTACTGCTGCGGGTATTGAAGCAGAAATTGTAAGACCTACACGTAGTCCAAGATAGGCATTTGCTGCACCAAATAGGATTGATAGTAAGATACCAAGAATAATTGCTAGTGGGGTAAATTCCCTAAGTTCACCCTTGCTATTAGGTACTACTGTATCTCTTTTGTTTTTCATAATAATCCTTTCTTTAATTAATTCATAGTTATATATTGATTATATATGCAAGTTAAGATTTTACAAATCTCAAAATGCCTTAAGAAAGCTAAAAATCTTAAATTAACAGAGCTTTAAAAATTTGCTATAATTAGATAGGGGGAATGATGAAAAAGAAAAATAAAGATTATAAAAGAGCAAGAAGTTTTGTGATAAGAAGAAATAAAGATTCTATTTTGAATATTATATCCTTTGTCTTAGTCGGCATAGCCTGTGGTGTAAGCATTGGTCTTTTTAAAAAATCAATTGCCTTTATATCTGGTCATAATATTAACTTTCTAACTAGGGCTAGTGGAAATATTACCTTATCGGTCGCAATAATTATTTTATTTATTATTATAGGAAGCTTTATTTATTATTTAGCTAAGAAAAATCCTATGATTGCAGGTTCTGGAATCCCAATAGTCTATGGGATGTTAGAAGGTAAGTTTGAACCTAAGCTAGCTAATACTTTGCTAAGTAAGTTTCTAGCAAGTTCCTTGGCGATTGGTTCTGGTCTTAGCCTAGGTAGGGAAGGCCCATCTGTTCAAATAGGTGCTCTGATTGGTCAACTTGGTCATAAACTTCTAAAGTGTAAGGAAAATAAGATTTATTACATAGGAGCAGCTGCTGGTGCTGGTATATCCGTAGCCTTTAATGCACCTATTACAGGCTTGTTATTTACTATTGAGGAAATTTACAATAAGACCAATAGGAAAATATTCTTATCTTCTGCTATTACCATATTTTCGGCTGTACTGACATCAAATATACTTTTTGGAAACTTACCATCCCTTGCTAATTTACCAATGATAAAAGATACAGACTTATCTAATGTCTTTTATGTCATATTACTTGGAGTAATTTGTGGTCTATCGGGAGTATTTTTTAATAAAATAGTTATAGGATCTAAAGATTTTTTTGGAAAAATTAAAATTAATCCCTTTATAAAATATCTCCTTCCTTTTGTACTAACAGCTATTGTTTTGTTATTTGATATAGAACTTTTTGCATCAGGAGAAGAATTTATTTTCCTTCCTCTTGGTGAAAATAAGTCTATAGGAGGCTTAATAGCCTTATATTTTGTAAAGATAGGTCTATTATCCTTAGCTTTTAGCCAATCAATTCCGGGTGGAAGTTTGGTTCCTTTAATAGTTTTGGGATCTATATTAGGAAATATAGTAGCGAGTATACTTTTTAACTTAGGTTTGATTGATAGCTCATCTATCCTTTTATTTTCTATGCTAGCTATGTGTGGACATTTTTCTGCTATAATAAGGGCGCCGATTACTGCAATAATTTTAGTTTTCGAAATGAGTGGGGGAGTCTTTAACTACCTACTTGGTTTATTTCTTGTAAGCTTGATATCTTATAGCATAGTTGAGTTATGTAAATCAAAACCCTTTTATAGTGACTTATATGATAGAATGAAAAATTAATACCCAAACAGATATTTAAGATTATATTTTTGTGAGTATGTAAAATATTTTAAAAGAGCCTTCGCTATACCAAAGGCTCTTTTAAATCAAATTAATTTTTTAACTTCTTCTAAGGCTTTTTCAAAGTTAACTTCGTTAGTTACTTCTGGAACATATTCTACATATTGGACTATTCCATCCTTATCTACTATTACAATACCTCTAGCTAAAAGTTTCAACTCATCTATTAAAAATCCGTATTTTTCACCAAATTCTCTTTCTTTGTAGTCAGATATTGTTAGAAGGTTTTTAATATCTTCATTTGCACAGAAACGTGCTTGGGCAAATGGAAGGTCTTCTGTGATTTGAACTATAGCTATATCATCAGAAAGATCTAGGGCTTCTTTATTAAATCTTTTAGCTTGGAAAGCACATACATCTGTATCTAAGGAAGGAGCAACTGAATAGATAAGAACTTTTCCCAAAAGATCATCTGAATTAAAATCAGATAGGTCATTTTTGGTAGCCTTAAAGCTTTTTGCTTCATCTCCTATTTGTACTTGATTTCCAATAAGAGTAACTTCATCTCCGCCAAATGTAATTTTCATATATAACTCCTTTAATTTAAAATTAACTAGAATTATTATACCCAAATTTGATAAAAACTAGTAAAATTATTTGTTCATATTATTTGATAATTTAAATATGTTATTTTTTATAAAAATGGGTATCAATATAAAACAGACATTGATAATACAAAGAAAGGGGAAACAATGAAGAAAGTATATTCAGCTGTAAAACTTCCACAAGAAGCTATAGATATCTTGGAAGATAATGAAATTGAACTTACAATGCATGATGAGTTAACTACACCATCAGAAGATGAGATAATTGAAAAGGTAAAAGACGTAGATGCGCTTATATCAGGAGTTAATGTAGAAGTAACTTCTAAAGTAATCGAAGCTAATGAAAATATGAAAATAATAGCAAATATTGGTGCTGGTACAAATAACTTAGATATAGATAAGGCAGAAGAAAAAGGCATTGTAGTTAGCAAAACTCCAGGAAGAGATTCCGTCGCTTCTACAGCTGAGTTAGCAATTGGCCTAATGCTTGCCGTGTCTAGAAATATTTTGAAAAACCAAGATATGGTAAATGAAAATTCCTTTGATGGGTGGCAAGTAATGGGATTTTTAGGATCACACCAAGTTTCTTATAAGAACCTTTTGATCATAGGATTTGGAAATATAGGCCAAGAAATAGCTAAGATGGCAAAAGCCTTCCATATGGATATAAATTATTACGATATAAAAGATAGAAGTGAATTTAAAGAGGCAGAAGAAGAAACTTCTGCTAAGTATGTAGAGCTTGAAGAAGGATTAAAAAATGCAGACTATGTTATCCTTCAAATGAACTACACTGATGAAAACTATCATTTTATAGATAAAGATAAGCTATCTTTAATGAAAGAAGACGCCTACCTTATCAACACAGCTAGGGGAGATGTATTAGATGAAGAAGTCCTAGCAGATTACTTAGAAGAAGGCAAATTAGCTGGTGCTGGACTTGATGTTCATGAGAATGAACCTAAAATGAATGAAAGACTTATAAAAATGGACAAGGCGGTGTTAACTCCTCACATAGGAAATGATACCTACGAAGCAAGAGTTGAAATGAGTAAGGCTGCTGCAGAAGAAGTAGTCAGAGCCCTAAACGGAGACGAAGTAAAATATAAAGGTTAACTATCAAACAAAGACTAGGGTAGGTTATACCCTAGTTTTTCTTTTGTATCAAAAAGTATTGCCGATAGGAATTAGCCACCTATCTAGGATTATAGGATACTAGTATAATTAAGAAAATAATCTTCAAAGTTGAAGATCTCCAGGTAGGAGCTCAGTTTTTCTTATGACAAAAAACCACATATAGAACATAGAAGTATAATTATAAAAATAAATAAAATTTCTCTATAAGGAAAGGGTTGATAATTATTTTTCTAATAGATTTTTATTAATAATTAGATAATAATGTTAAAAAATAAATAAACTTGACCTAAATAGGAAAATGTTTTATACTTATTTCAAATATATAAATTTATACAATATATGAACTTATATAATACATAGAGGAGGAGTTATGCAGAATATATTAGGTCCCGACAAGATACTAGAGAAGATAAGTGATGTTTATATCACAAAAGCTAGAGCAAGTAGCAAAAAATTACTGATTCTTTCTTTTATAGCGGGAGTTTTTATAGCTTTTGCAGCAGCAGGGTCTACTTATGCATCTTTTAATTTGCTTGCGGATAATAAGACTTTAGGAATAGGAAAGTTAATCCAAGGTCTTACATTTACACCTGGTCTTATTTTTGTTTTAATAGCAGGAGCTGAGCTTTTTACTGGTAATAATCTTATGGTAATATCAGTTTTTGATAAAAAGCTTAGGATAAAAGAACTTTTTAGGGCTTGGGGCTTAGTTTACATAGGGAATTTTATTGGTTCAATCTTTGTTGCTTTTTTACTTTCAAAGTCAGGTCAATGGAAGGCAGGAGATATGGCCTTGGGGGCAAGAGTAATCTTGCTTGCAAATTCTAAAGTTAATTTGGGCTTTTTTGAAGCCCTTATATTTGGTGTTTTTTGTAACTGGTTAGTTTGCCTTGGTGTATGGATGTCATTTGGATCAGATAGTCAAGTAGGAAAGATGTTGTCTGCATTTTTCCCTGTTATGCTTTTTGTGCTTTCAGGTTTTGAGCATAGCATAGCAAATATGTACTACGTTCCTGCAGGAATTTTTGCAAAGTCTATACCAGAATATGTTGCTGCTAGTGGTCTTGAAGCTAGTGCACTTGGTAATTTAACTTGGGGTGGATTTTTTGCTAATAATCTATTGCCTGTAACTATAGGAAATATTATAGGCGGAGCGATATTTGTAGGATTAGCTTATTGGCTAGCATATAGGAAAAGAGGAAATTAGTATGAAGACGATTAGAGGAAACATATATACCTACCTATAATAATATTTTACTGGTTTATAACTAAATGGATAAGAAATTATGATAAAAACATAAGATTATATTAGAAAATAAGTATTTACTTGACATAATGAGCATTTACGTGTAGAATATTTAAGGATTGGCAGATGTTGCCAATTATTTAATTATAAAAGAAAAGGAGGTGCATTATGCCTACAATTAATCAACTTGTTAGAAAGGGTAGAAAAAGCGAAGTAACAAAATCAAATACTCCGGCTTTAGGTTACAACTACAACACATTAAAAAGTAGAATAACTAAGAACCAATCACCACAAAAACGTGGAGTTTGTACATCAGTAAGAACTGTAACACCTAAAAAGCCTAACTCAGCTTTAAGAAAGGTTGCCAGAGTAAGACTTACTAACGGAGCTGAAGTACTATCTTACATTCCTGGAATTGGACACAATCTTCAAGAGCACAGCGTTGTATTAATCAGAGGAGGAAGAGTAAAAGACCTTCCTGGTGTTAGATACCATATTATCAGAGGTACACTAGATACAGCAGGTGTTGATGGAAGAAAACAAGGTAGATCTAAGTATGGAGCAAAGAAGGCTTAAGACTTAGAATTTAGTGCATAATGTACTTAATATATAGAGAGTATATGTGCACACTAACGATTTGTTAATCGAGTACTCAAGATATTACACATTATTGGTAAAGGAGGGAAGAAAAGTGTCAAGAAAAGGACATATACCAAAAAGAGAGGTAATGCCTGATGCTAAGTACAACGATAGAGTTGTTACTAAGCTAATCAACAACATAATGTTAGATGGTAAAAAAGGCCTTGCTACAAGAATAGTTTATGACGCTTTTGATGCCGTAGCTGAAACAACAGGCAATGATGCATTAGAAGTATTCTACCAAGCTATTGAAAACATAATGCCAACACTAGAAGTAAAAGCTAGAAGAATCGGTGGTGCAAACTATCAAGTACCAATGGAAGTTAGACCTGAAAGAAGACAAACCTTAGCTCTTAGATGGTTAGTTAACTTTGCTAGAGCAAGGGGAGAAAAGACTATGGTTGAAAGACTTTCTAAAGAAATACTTGATGCAGCTAACAATTCTGGTGCAGCAGTTAAAAGAAAAGAAGAAATGCACAGAGCTGCAGAAGCAAACAAAGCTTTCGCACACTATAGATACTAAGAATCGGGGGATTAATGAAAAGAGAAGTCTCATTAAAAGATACCAGAAATATTGGTATCATGGCCCACATAGATGCTGGTAAGACAACAGTTACAGAAAGAATGTTGTATTACACTGGAAAGATTTATAAAATCGGTGATACCCATGATGGTACAGCTGTTATGGACTCCATGGATCAAGAAAAGGAAAGAGGAATCACAATCGGTTCTGCTGCCACAACTTGTTATTGGAATGATCATAGAATTAATATCATAGATACTCCAGGTCACGTTGACTTTACTGTAGAAGTTGAAAGATCATTAAGAGTATTGGACGGTGCAGTTGCATTATTTGATGCAAAAAGCGGTGTAGAACCTCAATCAGAAACAGTATGGAGACAAGCTGATAAGTACGATATTCCTAGAATTTGTTTTATTAACAAGATGGATGCTACAGGAGCTGACTTCTTCATGGCTGTTGATACAATCGAAGATAAATTAAAGGCTAACGCTGTTCCTATAGAAATTCCGATAGGAGCTGAACAACAATTCGAAGGTGTAGTAGACCTAGTTGAAATGAACTCAGTTACCTACAACACAGAAGACCTCGGAGCTCACCCAGTTATAGGAGAAATTCCTGATAACCTAAAGGAACAAGCAGAAGAATATAGGGCAAACCTATTAGAAGAACTTTCTGAAGTAGATGATGATATCATGATGAAATATCTTGAAGGTGAAGAAGTTACACCAGAAGAGATTAAAAAAGCTATCAGAAAGGGAACTATAGAAAAGAAAATTTTCCCATGCCTATGTGGATCAGCATACAAGAATAAGGGTGTTCAAGCACTACTTGATGCAATTGTTGAATATATGCCAAGTCCAGTAGACGTACCTGCTATTGAAGGTACAGATCCTAAAGATGAAAGTGTTGTACTAGAAAGACATCCTGGAGATGACGAACCTCTATCAGCGCTAGCTTTCAAGGTTGTAACAGACCCTTATGTAGGTAAACTAATCTACGTTAGAATTTACTCTGGTACAATCGAATCAGGATCATATATCTACAATGCAACCAAGGGCAAGAGAGAAAGAGTTGGACGTATTATGCAAATGCACTCCAATAAGCAACAAGAAATCGAAGTTGGTTATTCAGGAGATATCGTAGCCCTACTAGGACTAAAAGATACAACAACAGGTGATAGTTTATGTGATCAAGATAATCCAATTATCCTTGAAAACATGGAATTCCCTGATCCAGTTATCTCAGTTGCTATTGAACCAAAAACAAGAGCAAGTCAAGATAAGATGATCGTAGGACTTCAAAAACTTGCTGAAGAAGATCCAACTTTCCAAACAAGATCAGATGAAGAGACAGGTCAAACAATTATCTCAGGAATGGGAGAGCTTCACCTTGAAGTTATCGTAGATAGACTACTAAGAGAATTTAAGGTAGAAGCAAACATAGGTAACCCACAAGTAGCTTACAGAGAATCAATCACTAAGGAAGCTGAAGCACAAGGTAAGTTCGTAAGACAATCCGGTGGTTCAGGTCAATACGGTGATGTATACCTAAGAGTATCACCAAACAAAGAAGGAGAAGGAATTACCTTCGAATCTAAGATTGTCGGCGGTGCTGTACCTAAAGAATACATCAAACCAGTTGAAGCAGGTGTTCGTGAAGCAGCTGAAAGTGGTATACTAGGTGGATACCCAATGGTAGACCTCCACGTAGTCCTATTCGATGGATCTTACCACGAAGTCGACTCATCAGAAGTTGCCTTCCAAGTAGCTGGATCTATGGGATTCAAAAACGCTGTTGAAAAAGCAGGTCCGGTCCTACTTGAACCTATCGAAAAAGTTGAAATCACAACACCGGATGAATACCTTGGAGATGTAATGGGCGATGTTTCATCAAGAAGAGGAAAGATCGATGGTATGAATCCAAAAGATGGCATTCACGTACTAAATGCTTTCATTCCACTATCAGAAATGTTCGGCTATGCTACAGACCTAAGAAGTAAAACCCAAGGTAGAGCAACCTATTCAATGCAATTTGACCACTACGCACAAGTTCCAGAAAGCGTAAAAGAACAAGTATTAGATAAATAATTAATATAGGAGAAAAAAATGAGTAAAGAAACATTTGACAGAAGCAAACCACATATTAACATTGGTACAATAGGCCACGTAGACCACGGTAAAACAACAACAACAGCAGCTATAACACAAGCTCTAAACAAAAAATATGGAACAGGTGAATTCGTAGACTACGAACACATCGACAAGGCTCCAGAAGAAAGAGAACGTGGAATCACAATCAACACATCAGTAGTAGAATACGAAACAGAAAAAAGACACTACGCCCACATTGATGCTCCAGGCCACGCTGACTACGTTAAAAACATGATCACAGGTGCAGCACAAATGGACGGTGCAATCATCGTAGTAAGTGCAGCTGACGGTCCAATGCCACAAACAAGAGAACACATTCTACTAGCAAGACAAGTAGGCGTTCCAAAAATTGCAGTATTCCTAAACAAAGAAGACCAAGTAGACGATCCAGAACTAATTGAACTAGTAGAAATGGAAATCAGAGACCTACTAAGCGAATACGATTTTGACGGAGACAACTGTCCAGTAGTAGTAGGATCAGCACTAAAATCCCTAGAAGAAGGTGGAGAAGGCCCATGGTCAGATAAGATCCTACAACTAATGGATGAAGTAGACGAATACTTTGACATTCCAGAAAGAGACAACGACCTACCATTCCTAATGCCAGTAGAAGACGTAATGACAATCTCAGGAAGAGGAACAGTAGCAACAGGAAGAGTAGAAAGAGGAACACTAAAAGTAGGCGATTCAGTAGAAATCGTAGGACTAACAGAAAAAACCAGCCAAGCAGTAGTAACTGGAGTAGAAATGTTCCACAAATCACTTGACCAAGCAGAATCAGGAGACAACGTAGGAGTACTACTAAGAGGAGTACAAAGAAACGAAATTTCAAGAGGACAAGTACTAGCAAAACCAGGTTCAGTAAACCCACATACAGAATTTGAAGGACAAGTATACGTACTAAGCAAAGAAGAAGGAGGAAGACACACCCCATTCTTCTCAGGCTATAGACCACAATTCTTCTTTAGAACAACAGACGTAACAGGAGATATCCAACTAGAAGAAGGCGTAGAAATGGTAATGCCAGGAGACAACGCAACCTTCAAGATAACTCTACAAAAGCCAATAGCTCTAGAAGAAGGACTAAGATTCGCAGTACGTGAAGGTGGAAGAACAGTAGCATCAGGAGTTGTTACTAAAGTTGTTAAGTAATAAGTAAAAATCAAAATCAGCTGGCCCGACTCTTTGGGTCAGCTTTTTTAAATAATAGAAAATGGAGACTAAATGAACAAAAAAACAATAACCATAATGCTTGCCTATGTAGGAGTATTGACGGGGGCAGGACTGGCATCTGGTCAAGAACTACTTCAGTACTTCGTATCCCTTGGCCTTCCAGGACTTATTGGAATTGGAGTAGTAGCTATCCTACATATGCTAATAGGAGGAGTAATCCTACAACTAGGATCCCACTACATGGCCAATGACCATAGTGATGTATTTGACGAAATAACAAACAAATTCATAAGCAAATTTTTGGACTTATCATTAATATTTACTTGCTTCGTAATCGGATTTGTAATGATAGCGGGAGCAGGATCCAACCTAAACCAAGCCTTTGGTATCCAAAACTGGGTGGGATCAGTAATCTGTGCTATTCTTGTAATCGGTGTAGGGATGCTAGACTTTGACAAAGTAAGCAAGGTCATAGGATCCTTCACACCGCTTATAATTATCTTTACCTTGATAGCTAGTATCTATACCTTCATAAGATACCCGATGAACTTTGACCAACTAGAACAAATTGCCCTACAAGTACCATCAACCTTCGATAATGTAATTATATCAACCATAAACTACTTCGGTCTTTGCACCATGACAGGAGTATCCATGGCCTTTGTCCTAGGTGGAGATGAATTTAACTCCAAAGAAGCCTTCAAGGGGGGAATATTTGGTGGACTAATAGTAGGAATCCTTGGAGTTATGATAGCCCTAACCCTCTTTTTAAGAATAGGAGAAGTAGCTAGCCTAGATATACCAATGCTCTATGTAGTAACAAACATAAACAGAATTCTAGGCTTTGTAATGTCAATAGTTATCTTTGGAATGATCTTCAATACAGCAGTATCACTCTTTTATGCTCTAGCTAGGAGATTCTCCAATGGAGATGAAAAGAAATTTAGAATCCTCTTAATAGGAATGACCCTGGTAGGATTTGTACTAAGCTTTGGAGGCTTCAAACAACTAGTATCGTTATTCTACCCAATTATAGGCTACACCGGCATGGTATTACTAATAGTCCTAGTCTTTGCCTACTTTAGAGAAAAAGAATCAATAGATGTAGAAATGAAAAAAAGATATGCCATCAGCCACTTCATGAGAAAAAAACTTGATGATGACAAAGTCTACACCAAAAAAGATAAGAAAAAATTAGAAAAACTAGTAGACTCTTCAATCATCGATAATGAAGTAATAAAAGAAAAGGCTGAAGAAACAGTAAAAGAAGCTATGGAGAACGAAAGTGATGACGAAGATTAAAATTTATAGGAAATCTACCAACAACCCATATTCCAAGCAAGGATTAGGGTTGTTTTTTCTGTTCACTTAAGTGAGTTGAGCGAAGGAAAGAGAGCAAAACAAAAAAATCACCTGCGGTCAAGGTGGAGGAAATTAGCTTTAGCTTCAAGCACCAAGAAAGCCTCCTTAAAGTATAATTGTGATAATCACATGCACAATTAAAAAAGGAGACATTCATGGATAAAAATACTTTATCACATAAAGCCTACGATTGCAAATATCATATAGTATTTGCACCAAAATATAGAAGGCAAGATAGCTTCAAACATAGAACACTTACTCATATCTTGCATTGGTAAGGCTATATAAAATCTTGTTTTTCTCTCAAGGAATGTAGCTAAGCATCCTTTATTTTGCCTATAGATGATACTACTGTATCTAATTGCCAGTGTCCAAACTCTACTTTTTTCTTGACTTTGATTGGTCTCTTTCTTATGGAAGTTCCAAGGTTAAAGCTACCTCTAGTTTATTTAGTTTTTCTTGATTTTCCTTTTCTTCTAAGTTTACTTATTTCAAATTGAATTAGTCCTGAATAAAGCCAATTGTATATAGTTTTAAAGGAAATTACACCTTTTAATACAGTAACGGCAATTTGTTCTGGAGACCACTTACAATTCAATTTCTCAATGATTTTATCCTTTATTGTTTCTGTAACTTTTCTTTTTCTTCCTTTATGTGAATACTAGGTTTCTCTATCTTTGCTTGCTTCTATAGCCGAAAAAGTGTTATTGGATCTTTTTAACTCTCTAGAAATAGTCGAGTGATGAAGTTCAAGAATTTTCGCTATTATTCTAGAAGAATAGCCCTCTTTTTTTAATACTTCTATCTTATATCTATCATTTATGGTAAGATTTTTATAACTCATATTAACCACCGTGAATGTTTTTGTGGTTATTACCATTTTACCCGAAGTTAGTATGAGTTTTTCTTACATATGCTGTCGCATTTAATTCTACAAAGTATCTTAAAAAAATTTCCTTTTATATATTTATTTTTTTTGGATTAATAGGCAAGCTTTCAAAAAATATTATATCATCCCTCTCGCTTGCATCACCTTCGGCTAGGATGGCAGCTTTTGACTTAATATTACCACCAGCCTTAATAACTAATTCTTCTATAGCCTTAATAGATTCTCCAGTAGAGATTACATCATCCAAGATACAAACATCTTTGTCTTTTATTAATTCTATATCGTCACCATTTAAGTAAAGATTTTGCTCATCTTTAGTAGTTATTGAATTGACAGAAACTCCAATTGAATCTGTCATATAGGTTTTAATAGACTTCCTACATACTACATATCTTTTGATATTTCTTAACTTAGATAGTTCATAAACCAAGGGGATGCCTTTGGCTTCTGCACTTATAAAAACATCGACTTTTGGTATCAATTCATCGAGCTTTGATGCGGCCTTCTCAGTCATTTCAGTATCACCTAGGAGTACAAAGCTTGCTATAGATAAGTCATCTGAAATATCTATTATAGGTAGGTCCCTTTTTAGACCTGCAAGTTCTAGCTTATAAGTATTCATTATATCTCCTTAAAATAATATAAATTTCAAAATTATTCCTGCCATGAGACCAAAGAATGGATCTGTTGAAGCTGTTACTGTCATAGTTATGGCAGAAAGAATTGCTGCATCTGGGCTTACTCCACTAAAGGCTACAGCAGCATTGGTAGGAACTGTTACCAAGGCTCCTAGTACAAAAAGGAAACCATGGATGGATTCGCCTGGGACATACTTACCAAGCTTTGGCAAAAGTCCTAAAAACATTATTAAGCCCAAAATCACCATCATCAAGACTCCAGAGTTGACTGGATTATCACTAGCACCTGTTGCAGAAATTATAGATTCAACAGGTGCTCCACCAAAGAGGGCTGATACAGAATCAGCTATACCAGAATAGATAGTTAAATGATCAACATTTGCAGCTCCATTACCGAGGCTTGCTGTAATATTTCCAAAGGCAATGTTTGCTCCTATAGTTAAGCAGGATAGGGCCAAGGCCCCTCTAAGTATATGAGTTGACATAGTAGGCTTTCTTAACCTAAACTTTCTCTCTTCGGCTACTATTTTATTACCTATGTCCATCTTTTTTATATTAGCGTAGATTGAAGAAACAAGAACTGAAACCACTATAGTATATACCAAATTTCTTCCTGATAGGAAGTATATAACTATAGCAACTCCTGTAGAAATTCCAGATATTTGTGGGTTAATTTTAATTCCATCTATGGCGATCTTTGCCAAGATAAGCCCTACTCCTGCCATCATAGCATTTATTATTTCATCTCCGGCTATACCAACTATAAAGGATAGGAGTCCTGTTAAGCCTAGTATTGCCATGATAATACCTGTCCAAAAGATTATCGATAGTCTTTCTCTCTTATCCCTACCCATAGAACCAGCTAGGGCTATAGTTTCAGCCTGCATGGATATTGGTATGGGAGATTGCAAAAATAAACAAGCGATAACCCCTACCAAGAAGCCCAATGAAGTTGGAAAGGCTTCAAAACCGACACTAAGGGCTAGAAGTGCTTGAGGTATACCATTAATAACAACCCCTAGGGCAGCGATGATATCATTTAAAGTCATAAATCCTCCTAATAATATAATCTTTATTTTAGTCAATTAGATCAAAATTACTTAGTAAAAGAAAAGCTTACTAGCTAGGTTGTTTTACCAGTGACTTATACTTGAAATAATTGCAAAGATATTATATGCTTGTTTACTTTTTTTACAATGAAAATCAAGAAAGCAGCCTAATAACTACGAATTAAGTCCTAATTTTAGATAAATGGGTATATATGTAATACTAAAATTAAAGGAGGTATTATGGGTAAGTATAGTGAAGATGCTAAAAAGCTCAATGAATATGTTGGTGGAGATGGCAATATCTCTACTGTAACTCACTGTGTAACGAGGATGCGTTTTGTTTTGAACGACCCTTCCAAGGCTGATGTAGAGGCTATTGAGGATATTCCTTCAGTCAAGGGTTCTTTTACTCAGGCAGGACAGTTCCAAGTTATCATAGGAAATGATGTCGATAATTTCTATAATGATTTCATAGCTATATCTAGTGCTACCGAAGCTAGTAAGGATGAAGTCAAAAAGGACGCTAGTAAGAATCAAAATGTCTTGCAAAGGATATCTTCTGTTTTGGCAGAAATTTTTGCACCACTAATTCCTGCTATTATTGTAGGAGGTCTGCTCTTAGGTTTTAGAAATATCTTGGAGGGAATTCAGTTTGGTTTTTTGGGTGGACAAACCATAGTAGAATCTTATGTCTTTTGGAGGGGAGTTAATGACTTCTTGTGGCTAATATGTGAGGCTATTTTCCACTACCTACCAGTAGGCATTACTTGGTCTATCACAAGGAAGATGGGTACAAGTCAAATTTTGGGAATAGTTTTGGGTATTACCCTTATCTCACCTAATTTACTTCTAAATGCCTATGAAGTAGCCAATGGTGGCGAAATTCCTATATGGGACTTCGGATTTTTCCAAATACAAAGGATAGGCTATCAAGCTCAAGTAATTCCAGCAATGCTTGCAGGTTTTTTGCTTGTTTATTTGGAGAGGTTCTTCAAAAAGGTCATCCCTCAGGCTATTTCAATGATTTTTGTACCTTTGTTCTCCCTAGTCCCTACAGTACTCTTGGCTCATTTGATTTTGGGACCTATAGGCTGGAAGGTCGGATCTATGATTTCTAATTTAGTTTATAGTGGACTAACTTCAACCTTTAGTTGGATTTTTGGTGGTATATTTGGACTCTTCTATGCACCACTTGTTATAACTGGTCTCCATCATATGACCAATGCTATAGACTTGCAATTAGCTAATGACTTTGGTGGAACAATCCTTTGGCCAATGATCGCCCTATCCAATATAGCCCAAGCCAGTGCAGTTATTGCTGTAATTTATCTTCATAGGGGAGACACTAAAGAAGAACAAATCTCTATCCCTGCAGCGATTTCAGCCTACCTGGGTGTAACAGAGCCAGCACTTTTTGGTATCAATATCAAATATGGCTTTCCTTTTATAGCAGGTATGATAGGCTCAGCCCTAGCAGGAGTATTTTCTGTATCAACCAAGACTATGGCCTATAATATTGGAATTGGAGGACTACCAGGCATCCTATCAATCAAGTCTGGATCCTATATTACCTTTGCTATAGCCATGGCAATAGCGATAATTGTTCCGATAATCTTGACCATTATCTTTGAAAAAAGATCTATGTTTAAAAACAAGATTGAATTTAAGACACCAAGTTTCTCATAGGAGACTGTATGAATTTAGGTAAGAAAGTTATATATCAAGCCTATCCCAGGTCTTTTAAAGATACTAGTGGAAATGGTATAGGAGACCTTGAAGGGATTAGGCAAAAGGC
The DNA here is from genome assembly GCF_022808955.1 of Anaerococcus sp. AGMB09787. GTDB lineage: Bacteria > Bacillota > Clostridia > Tissierellales > Peptoniphilaceae > Anaerococcus. Next base: position 10,680 of record NZ_JAKZEY010000050.1, on the reverse strand, counting down.
TGATTATTTTAAGAAGTTAGGAGTTGATATGGTTTGGATAAATCCCTTCTTTGTATCACCTCAAAATGATAATGGCTATGACATAGCCGACTACTACCATGTAGATCCCTTGTTTGGGACTGATGAGGAACTGGATAAGTTAATAGAGACCTTTGATGAAAAGGGGCTTGGTCTAATGTTTGATATGGTCTTAAACCATACATCCACCTCTCATGAGTGGTTCCAAAAGGCACTAGATGGAGATGAGTACTACCAAGATTTCTATTATATAAGAGATGGCAAGGATGGGTCTTATCCAAACAACTGGACTTCCAAATTTGGGGGTCCAGCCTGGAATAAATTTGGTGATACTGACAAGTATTACCTCTGCCTTTATGATAAGACCCAGGCTGATTTGAATTGGCACAATAAAAATGTCCGCAAAGAAGTCTACAAGATAGTAAATTATTGGATAGATAAAGGTATCAAGGGCTTTAGGTTTGATGTCCTAAATGTCATCGGTAAGTCCAAGGACCTTAAGGATAGTTCAGGCAATATAGATGAAGAGAAGAAGCTCTACACCGATACCAGGATTGTCCATGAATGGATAGAGGAGCTAAATAAAAATACCTTTGGCAAGGATGAGGATATAATAACTGTAGGGGAGATGAGTTCAACAGATGTTCATAACTCAGCTCTCTATAGTAATCCTGAGGGAAGTGAATTATCCATGGTCTTTAGCTTCCACCACCTCAAAGTTGACTATAAGGACGGAGAAAAATGGACTGACGCAAGCTTTGATTTCAAAAAACTAAAGGGCACCCTAAACTACTGGCAAGGCGAGATGCAAGAGCATAGTGGGTGGAACGCCTTATTTTTTAATAACCATGACCAGACTAGGGCAAATACGAGGTTTGGCGATGTAGACAAGTACCACTACCAAACTTCTACCATGCTAGCTCAAACCATCCACCTAATGAGGGGGACTCCTTTCATTTATCAGGGAGAAGAAATAGGTATGACAGATCCTGACTATGATTCCATAGGAGATTATAGGGATGTCGAGAGCCTCAATGCCTACGATGCCCTCCTTGCTAAGGGGATGAGTGAAGATGATGCCCTAAAGATAATTAAGCTTAAGTCTAGGGATAACTCAAGGACTCCTATGCAATGGAATGACAGCTCAAATGCTGGCTTTAGTGAGGAGACTCCTTGGATTAGGGTAAATGATAATTACAAGGAAATTAATGTAAAAAAGGCCCTTGCAGATAAAAATTCTATCTTTTATTATTACAAAAAACTAATAGAGCATAGGAAGGAAGAAAATCTAATATCAGATGGTTTGTATTTCCCAATTCTTGAAGATGATGAGAATATCCTTGCCTTTGTAAGAGAATATGAGGGTAATGTCCTAGTGAACTTCTCCAACTTTACTGGCAAGAGCTTAGAAGTTGATCTAGAAAACATGGTTGACTCCTACCAAGAATATGAATACTTGCTAGGTAACTACGGAAGAGTCGAAATAAATAAAAAAATAAATCTAAGACCCTACGAATGCCTTGCCCTCATAAAAAGATTTTAATCCATGGTTATTACAAAACTACTATAAATTTTAGTTATATCAGAAAGCTTTCTAAGGAATATAGTTAAAGAACCTGTCGACAAGAGATTAAGCGTATAGGTTTCTTATAAGAACCTATAAATATTTATTAACTATGAAAGATCTCCTTTTTATCTAAGGAGATCTTCATATTCATTAATTTGGCGAATCCTATCCGGATCTTCAAAGAAATTTTTAATTAATCGCTTTAAGGTAGGTGTTAAAACGATTAAACCAATTAGGTTTGGTATGGCCATTAGACCGTTCATAGTATCAGATATAGACCAAATTTCTTTTAGTCCACCCACAGCTCCTAAAAAAATAATAGGAAGATAGATTAATTTATAAAACTTTGAGCCTTTTGATCCAAAAAGATATTCAAGGCTTTTTTCTCCGTAATAATACCAACCTATTATTGTAGAAAAAGCAAATAATGTTAAACTAATGCTAACTATATAAGCTCCATAAGGTATGCCACTATTAAAAGATTGAGTAGTTATTGCTGCTCCCTCTAATCCTTCTTTATAATTGTCACTTATAAGAATAACAAAAGATGTCAAACTACAAATTATAAAGGAATCTACTAAAACTTCGAAGACTCCCCAGAGTCCTTGTCTTACTGGATGATCAGTTTTAGAAGCTGCATGTGCAATAGGTCCAGAACCAAGTCCTGCTTCATTTGAAAAAAGTCCCCTAGAAATACCAGCTTTCATAGATGATTTAAGACTAATGCCAGCTATTCCTCCCGCTGCTGCACTTGGATTAAAAGCATTTGCAAAAATACTTGTTAAAATAGGGCCTAACTTATTAATATTTGAAAAAATAATAAAAAGGCAAGCTAGTATATAAAAAATAGCCATAAAAGGTACCAGTTTTTCTGTAACTTTTCCTATGCTATTAATACCTCGTATTATAATAAGAGATGTTAGTATGATTAGAACAAATCCAACTAAGTAAGGGCTAAGTCCAAAACTATCTTTAAGTGTCATAGAAATTGAATTTGCTTGGGTCATATTTCCTATTCCAAGAGCTGCTAGGGCAGAAAATATAGCAAAAACTGAACCTAGAGCCTTGCACTTTACACCATTTTTTAAATAGTACATAGGACCACCAACATAGGCACCTGTTACTGGATTTTTTTCTCTATAAGCTATTGCTAAAGTAACTTCTGCAAATTTAGTTGTCATCCCAAAAAAAGCACTAACCCACAACCAAAATATAGCTCCTGGTCCACCGATTGAAATCGCAGTAGCTACTCCTACTATGTTTCCAGTACCTACTGTTGCAGCAAGAGCAGTAGAAACAGCTTGAAAAGCAGTTAATTCTCCACTTCCAGTAGTATCTTTTTTAAATAACTTAAGGAAAGTTGATTTAAAAATATAGTTGAAATTTCTAATTACTAGTCCATTTGTTGCTATAAATAATAAAATGCCAGTTCCCAATAACAATATTATCATAGGCCAGCCCCAAACTATGGAGTTAAGTGATTTGTTAATTGTCATAATAAAATGCATATCTTATACCTCAAATACAATTTAATATATATAATTATACTAAGCAAAGAAAGAATATTCAATTAAAAAAATAATTTAATAGAAATTACTAATTTATTTTAATAGATTAATTATTTAGATTTAAAAACTACTTTTGGGTTATATACAAAAGCCAATGCTAATCTAAACTACTCATAGGAATGCCAAAGTGCAAGGATTGGAGCATTCTTCCTTCTGAGAACTTCGATTATTTTATGAAAAGGTGGAAGAACTAAGAGTTAAATCAGGCTTTTATTCGACCTTTGACATGGTTTAATATATGGTTAAGGTATTTTCTTTCTATAAAAGAATAATTTCCTTTAAGTAAGCAAATAAGATTGTAGCGAGGACAGTTAGAATTTTTAAAAGAGAAAAAGGTATTCTTGCCTTTACCAAGTATTTTATTGGAGATAAGGTCCTAGTTATTATTAACCTAAGTCTAAAATAATTCTTCCACAAAGCAAATGTATATAACCAGCCTACGATTTAAACCAATTTGTCCTATTCAATTATGACAAATGGGTTATGGTCGACCCTCTAGTTATGAGGTCCTACGAAGTAGTAGTATTTGTTAGAGACTAAGGTAAAGTTCAATAATTGATAAAAATACTAAAAGCTGTAAAGTGATTTTATAAAAGTTAAGGAGACATTATGAAAATTACACTAGTAGGACTAGGTTATGTCGGCCTATCAAACGCGATATTGCTTGGACTTTCTAATGAAGTTATAGGCATAGACGTTGACGATAGAAAAATCGACATGATTAATAATAAAAAATCACCCTTAGTAGATAAGGAAATTATAGAATACTTAGAAAATAAAGACCTAAATTTGAGAGCTGAAAGGGCTCCTAAGGTCCATTACAAGGATAGCGACCTAGTAATCCTTGCCCTTCCAACCAACTATGATGAGGTCAAGGAACACTTCGATACCTCCTACCTAGATGGGGCTATCAAGGAAGTCAAGGAAGTCAATGAGGACGTTACTATTTTAATAAAATCTACTATTCCAATTGGCTACACCGAGAGCAAAAACAAGGAATATGGATGCGATAATATCATCTTCTCACCAGAATTTTTGAGAGAGGGTAGGGCTCTCTATGACTGCCTCCATCCAAGTCGTATAATTGTTGGAGAAAAATCTGATAGGGGGATGGAAATTGCAGAGCTTTTCAAGCATGAAGCCCTCAATGATCCTGAAATTATCCTCATGGAATCAAGCGAAGCTGAAGCAGTCAAGCTCTTTGCCAATACCTACCTTGCTATGAGGGTGGCTTACTTTAATGAACTAGATTCTTTTGCTGAAGTAAAGGGACTTAATTCCAAGGATATAATCAAGGGAGTCTGTGGAGATCCAAGGATTGGTAACCACTACAACAACCCTTCTTTTGGCTATGGGGGTTACTGCTTACCAAAAGATTCCATGCAACTAAGCTCCAACTTTAGAGATGTGCCAAATGCCATGTTTAATGCAGTAGTAGATGCCAATAAAATCCGTAAGGACTTTGTATCTGACAGGATCTTGACCAAGGAGCCAAAAACCATAGGAATCTATAGGCTAGTTATGAAAAAAGGCTCTGATAACTTCAGAAAATCTGCCATCTTTGATGTAGTTAAGAACCTCAAAGCCAAGGGATCTGACCTAATAGTCTATGAACCAAATGTAGATAAGGAAAACTTTGAAGGCATGAGGGTAGTAAATGACCTAGATGAATTTAAAAAGGCTGATATAATTGTTGCAAATAGGATTGATGAAAATCTAGTAGATGTAGAAGATAAAGTTTATTCAAGAGATGTATTTAATAGGGATTAACTATGGAAAAAAAGACCAACAAGTATATTCCGGAAGTTCATTCCAAGCTTAGAAAATCATTTATAAAGGTACCAGAAGAGATCTATAGGGCATCTGGGATTAAGATTTTTGATAAGAGAATAAAATCCCTTCTCTTTACGACAGACCTCGCCATAATTAGAAATTCAAACGCTGACTCAATCATGGCAGTCTATCCCTATACCCCACAAAACACCATCACTAGCGCCATCCTAGATGTGGCAAATGTGCCATGCTTTGTAGGAGTTGGAGGGGGCACAACCCAAGGCCTTAGGTCAAAATATATAGCCATAGAAGCAGAACTTATGGGAGCTTACGGGGTAGTAGTGAACTCTCCCATGCCCAATAAGGATATAGAATCCATTGCAGAATTCTTAGATATACCAGTTATCGCCACAGTAAGTAGCTTTGATAATGACTATATGGGTAAGATTGAAGCAGGGGCTGAGATCCTAAATGTGGCAGGTGGCAAGTACACAGCAGACCTAGTAAGGGAGATTAGAAAAAATATCGGCAATGAATTCCCAATAATCGCAAGTGGGGGCAAGCAGAACCACCATATCTTAGAAACAATCGAAGCTGGTGCCAATGCCATATCCTATACACCACCTTCAAGCTCTGAAGTCTTTGCAAGTATGATGGATGCTTATAGAAATAGGAGAGATGATGAATAAATTATATCCAGGATTTTTGACAGATGTTGGCAATATCAAGGTGGGCCATGCCCAAAACCTAGAAGCAGGAACAGGTTGCTCAGTAATAATTCCCGATGAAGGAAACACCGGTGCAGTAGAAGTAAGGGGGTCAGCTCCAGGAACTCGTGAAACAGACCTCCTAAGCCCAACCAACCAAGTTAGCTCCCTTAATGCAGTAGTCCTTGCAGGAGGATCAGCCTATGGACTTGAAGCTGCAAGTGGAGTAATGAAGGCCCTAGAAGAAGAAAAGATAGGACTTGACGTAGGAGTCGGAGTCGTCCCTATAGTAAGCTCGGCAGTCCTCTTTGACCTTGCCTACAAGGATAGCTCAACCCGTCCAGACGAAGCCATGGGAAGGGAAGCCCTAGCTAAGGCTAGCTATGACAGCAAAGAAATGGGACTAATTGGAGCAGGAAGTGGAGCGACAGTTGGCAAGGCCTTCGGAATGAATTTCGCCCAAAAGTCAGGACTTGGCCAAGCAAGCATAAAGCTTGGAGAGCTTGTAGTAAGTGCTATGGTAGCAGTAAATGCCTTTGGGGATATATTCGATAACGAAAGAAATGAACAAATAGCAGGCCCAAGGGTAGATGGCAAGATGGTAAAAACAATGGATAATATCGAAAAAATTGCCCAAAACTTCGCTGACCTCGAAGGAAAAAACACTACCATAGGAATAGTCGCAACCAATGCGACCTTCGATAAAACAGGGCTAACCAAGGTCACCCAAATGACCCATGATGGCTACGCCAGAGCTATAAACCCAGTCCATACCATGTTTGATGGAGATACAATCTTTTCCATAGCAACCAACAAGGTAGAAGCCGACATCACACTCGTAGGGGCCCTCGGAGCAAAGGTTATGGCAAGGGCTATAGCCAATGCAATTTATAGTAGCCAAAGTCAAGAAAATTAGTTGACAAGCTCCCCCTTAGAGAGTAACATATAAGGGTAATTCTCTACTCCGTATTAATAAGCGGGGTCATAGACCGTAGGGAGGTGAAATAATGAATAATTACGAAGCAGTATTGATTTTCAAAGCTGATATGGCTGACAGTGATAGAACTGACCTTCTTGAGAGATTTAAACAAATCATTGGTCAAGATGGTGAAGTAACTAACGTCGACGATTGGGGAAAGAGAAAATTAGCTTACGAAATTAATTACCTAAAAGAAGGTTATTACTATATCGTAGACTTTACAGCTAACCCAGACCATATCAAAGAATTTGAAAGAAGACTAAGACTTTCAGATTTTATAATCAGATACATGGTTATCAGAAAAGAGGACTAAGCAATGAATAGAGTAACACTTATAGGAAGACTTACTAGAGATCCGGACTTAAGGTATACTCAAGGACAAAGAGCGGTGTGTACATTCACACTAGCAGTCGACAAGCGACTTAGTAGGGAAAGACGTAACGAAATGGAAGCCCAAAATCGTCCGACAGCTGATTTTATTAGAATAACAGTTTGGGGAGCTCAAGCTGAAAATTCTAGTAAATATTTAAGAAAAGGAAGTCAATGCGCAGTAGAAGGTAGGATCGAAACTGGATCTTACCAAGATAGGGAAACAGGAAAAACAGTTTATACAACAGATGTTGTCGCTGATAATGTTGAGTTTTTAGGATCAAGATCAGATAATTCTTATTCATCCTATAATAATCACAGTAATGACAACCAAGATATTTATAATAATTCCTATTCACAAACTCAAAATAATCAAAGACCAAATAGTCAAAATGATTCATTTTCTGCAGATGATGACTTTTTCGATGATGACTTTACTGAAATAGAAGACGATGGTAGGATTCCATTCTAATAAGAAAGGAATTATAAATGGCAGGAAGAAGATTTAGACCAAGAAAAAAGGTAGACCCATTTGTTAAAGATCCTTCAAAGGTTATAGATTATAAAGATATCGAAACTCTAAAAAGATTTATAACTGAAAGAGGTAAGATTCTACCTAGAAGAGTAACAGGTCTTAATGCAAAACATCAAAGAGAGATTACTAGAGCTATTAAAAGAGCTAGACAAGTTGCATTACTACCATACGAAGAAAATTAATAGATAGATATTAGACAATTTTTCAATAAGCAATATCAAAGGGCATACAAATGCTCTTTTTTATTATTTATTTCTAGGTTATAATAGTAGCTAAGGAAGTATTTATGACTGGTTTAGTTGAATTTATTAAAGACCATTTTACAAGTGAAATAGCCTTATTTTTGATTTCCATGCTCCCTCTTATTGAGGTGAAGGGGGCAATCCCCATAGGTTTTGTCATGGGGCTATCTGTCTTTAAGACTTATGGTATTTCTTTTGTAGGGTCAACCCTACCAGCGATTTTTATTTTAATTTGGATAAAGAAAGTTTTTTCTCTTATGGCGAGGTCCAAGTCTCTAAGGAAGTTTGTAGGAAAGATTGTAGATAAGGCCCATAGGAAGGATGAGAAGATCAGGAAGTACGAGTACCTGGGTCTATTTGTTTTTACGGCCCTACCTCTACCTGGTACTGGTGTCTGGATGGGTTCTCTCATAGCGGATCTTTTGGATCTGGATAAGAAGAAGGCCTTTGTTACTATTGCCCTCGGTAACCTTCTAGCTTCTTTCCAAATGTTAATTTTTTCTTCCATTATATTTTAATTTATTTTATTGAAAAGAAAACCTTGTCAAGAATCATTTTTTATATTATATTATATATAGACAGGAGGTATATATGTTAGTAGAGATTATTTCTTTAATTGTTGCAATCCTTGCGATTTTATTTATGGGATTTACAATTACAAAGAAGATATTACCTGTATCCTTAGGTAATAAGAGGATGAGTGAAATTGCTGCCCATATCAAGGATGGGGCCATGACTTTTATTAGACGTGAATATATTTTTATTACGGTTTTTGTGGTTATTGTTTCTGTCCTAATAGCGATTTTTCTCGATGTTAGGATTATGGTCTGCTATATTTTGGGATCAATTTTCTCTATGCTTGCAGGCTTTATAGGAATGAGGGTGTCTACAGCAGCCAATGCTAGGTGTACTAATATGGCCTATGAAAAGGGTTCGAGTGGTGCCTTGAATCTTGCTTTTGCTGGTGGATCTGTTATGGGTTTTGCTGTAACAGGACTTGGATTTTTGGGAATTATGATTTCATATCTAATTTTTAGAGACCCAGCCATTATTATGGGCTATTCCCTTGGTGCATCATCAGTTGCACTTTTTGCTAGAGTTGGTGGAGGTATCTATACCAAGGCAGCAGATCTCGGAGCTGATTTGGTTGGTAAGGTTGAGGAAGGTATCCCTGAAGACGATCCTAGAAATCCTGCAGTTATAGCTGATAATGTAGGCGATAATGTAGGTGATGTGGCTGGTATGGGTGCTGACCTTTTTGAATCATATTCTGGTGCCATTATTTCAGCTATAACTCTGGGTATTGTAGCAAGTGGGGATGCTGGTACGAAGTTTACCTTCTTCTTGGTTGCTATAGGAATTTTAGCCTCTATTTTTGCAAGCTTTATGTTTCTTACTAGCAAGCACAAGGATCCTCAAAAGTCCCTTATGTCTACAATTTATGTGTCAGGGGCACTAGTACTCGTAGCATCATTGATTTTATCTTTTTATTACTTTAAGAAACTCAATGCAGCCCTTGCTATAATTGTTGGAATTGTGGTTGGTATTTTGATAGGACTTTTGACAGAGTACTATACTTCTGATAAGTATAGGCATGTTAGAAATATAGCTGATGAGTCAAAGACAGGAGTTGCTACAAATATTATCTCAGGCCTTTCAGTAGGAATGCTATCTACAGTCTTGCCAATAATCCTTATTGCCCTTGGTATAATCATAGCCTACTGGGCTAATGGAGTATTCGGTATAGCCCTAAGTGCAGTGGGTATGCTTTCTACAACAGCGACGACTATTACAGTTGATGCCTATGGCCCTATAACTGATAATGCAGGTGGTATAGCAGAGATGAGCTATTTGCCAAGTGAGGTTAGGGATATAACTGATGAGCTAGATTCAATTGGAAATACTACAGCAGCTATTGGTAAGGGTTTTGCCATAGGAAGTGCAGCTTTAACTGCCTTATCACTCTTTGTAACCTATAGCCAAAGTCTAAATCTTGGATCAATTTCGATACTTGAGCCACAAGTTGTAGCTGGTATGTTTATTGGAGCTATGCTTCCATTCCTCTTTACTGCCCTAACTATGAATTCAGTTGGCAAGGCAGCATCACAAATGATTGCTGAAGTTAGAAGACAATTTAGGTCTGATGATAGGATTTTGAGGGGAGAAGCCGAACCTGACTATGCTAGGTGTATTGATATTTCAACTACAGCATCGCTCAGAGAAATGATTGTGCCAGGAGTGCTTGCTATAGTTGTTCCATTACTTGTAGGTAAGGTCCTCGGAGCCTATGCCCTAGGTGGACTTTTGGCAGGAGCTTTGGTAACGGGTGTCTTGATGGCAATCTTTATGTCAAATGCTGGTGGAGCATGGGATAATGCCAAGAAGTACATCGAAACTCTCGATGGAGATGAGGGCAAGGGATCTGATGCCCACAAGGCAGCAGTTGTAGGAGATACTGTAGGAGATCCTTTCAAGGATACATCTGGACCATCTCTAAATATCCTAATCAAACTTATGACTGTGGTTTCAGTTGTATGTGCAAGCTTGTTTATTTAATTTATGACAAGTATGTTAATTTTCTTAGTCTATAAATTAATTTTTAAAATTATTAAGTTAATTTGACAAAGTAGAATAACGGATATATAATATAACCATCAAATAATTAGTTTGTTAAATGTGTTGAAGAGAAGAGTATGTATCTGAAAGCTTAAAGCGAGTCCGTTTTGGTGTGAGAGGACAAGGGGAAGGGTACAGAAGAGAATCTTAGAGCATATATGTCGATACAAGGAGACTTATACGGGAACTCCCGTTACAGAGTTAGAGTATGTATGTACTTGAAGAGGTCTATTCCGTGAGGAATAGATGAATATGGGTGGTATCACGAGCTTTCGTCCCTTAGTAGGGAGAAAGCTCTTTTTATTC
>NZ_JAKZEY010000005.1 GCF_022808955.1 Anaerococcus sp. AGMB09787 | reverse complement strand
AGGAGATAGAAATAGGATAACCAATCCGTTAGTGTTTAATATTTAACGAATCATAAAAGCTTAAGAAAAAATTTTTGATTATTTTATAACTATGATATAATTATATATATAATCGATTTGTAAGTTCAAATTGATTATAAAATTTATCAAGCAAGCGAGGTTATATGCTAATAATTAATTTGTTGCTTGGATATATGATAGCTTTTTTAGCTGGAAAACTTATTTCTAAGTTAAAATTTCCGCAGATTTTAGGTTGGCTATTAGCGGGGGTTATTATAGGTCCAAATGTTATCGGTATTATAAGTAAAGATGCCATGGCAATTCCTACATTTACTGTTATAATGAATTTTGCAAAAACGATTGTAGGAATAATGGTTGGTTACTCTATGGTATTTAAGAAACTAAAAAAAGCTGGAAGTAAATACTTAACTATTACCTTATCTGAAATGATAGGTGCAGCTTTGTTGGTATTTGCGGTTTTTGCAATAGCTTTTGTTGTAATGGGTATACCTTGGCCTTTGGCAATCTTGATAGGGTTAGTTGCTTTGCCTACGGCCCCAGGTGTTAATATTTCTCTTATTAGTGAATTTAAGGCAGAAGGTAGATTTACAGATATTTTAAAAACTGTGACAGGTTTGGATAATATCTTAGCAAATATTGTTTTTTACTTATTTCTAGCTCTTGTGCAAGCTATATTTAGTGCTGGTATATCAGTTGATGTGTCAATGTTTGATATGATGGCTTTACCTGCAATAATCGGTCTAATATTTGGTGTAATAGCATCATTACTTATTAAAAATTCTAAGGATTCTAAAACTGACTTAGCAATTTTTGTTTCAGTTATGGTTGTTGCAAATATATTAGCATTTTATGTTGACAATTACATACTTGAAAATCCTTCTATGAATTTTATAATAATCGGTATATTATATTCAACCGTATATGTAAATATGGTTTCTGATGAAAAATTATTATCAGTAAAAAGAGAATTTCATTCTATTCAAGAAATTGGGCTAATGTGTTTAGTTTTTAGTCTTGGCTTGCCACTAAATCCAAAACTCATACCTGATCACTTCTTAATATTGATAACATTTATTATAGTAAGAGGATTGGGAAAAATAATAGGAGGATATATTGGTTCAAGTCTTGCTAATGAGCCTGAGACGGTAAAGAAAACAATAGGTATAACAATGACACCAGCTGCTGGAGTTGCCCTAGTATTTTTTAACAATGCTGCTACAACGGCATCGGTTTTATTCCCAGAATATTTATATATATTTACCGTAGCCCTCCCTGCAAGTGTAATAATAAATGATGTGGTTGGAATATTATTGTCAAAATATGCCTATACCAAAACCGGAGAAACAAATAAGTAATTTTGAAATAAAGCTTTTAAATATTTTCTAATAATTGGTACAATAATTATAGGAGGTTAATTATGAGTAAAAGATATGATTTGATTGTAATTGGAGCAGGTCCTGCCGGAATGACAGCTGCAATTTATGGAGTAAGAGCTAATCTAAGCGTTTTGTTATTAGACAAACTAGCTCCAGGCGGAAATATAGTAAATACAAATCTTATAGAAAATTACCCAGGTAGCGGAAAAATTAATGGAGCAGATCTAGCCTACAAGATGTATGAAGATACACAAAATTTAGGTGTAGAATTTGAATATGCTACAGTAAATAAGATTGAAGATGGAGAGTTTAAGAAAATCTATACTGATGAATTCGATGAGGCTTTCGAAGCTATGACTGTTATAATTGCAACAGGTACAAGACCACGCATGCTAAATATACCTGGTGAAGCTGAGCTTGCTGGAGTTAATGTTTCATGGTGTGCTATATGTGATGGAGCAAAATATAGAGATAAAGATGTTATAGTTTGTGGTGGTGGTAATTCTGCTATCGATGAGGGGATATATCTAGCAGATATTTGTAATAAAGTTACTGTTGTCACAGACTTTGATCTCACTGGAGATCCTACAACAGCTGAATATTTTAGATCTTTAGATAATGTAGAAGTTAATTCTTATAAGGCAATACAAGAGTTTCTTGTAGAAGATGGACATCTTAAAGGAATTAAATTTGCTGATAAGGATACTTTAGAAAATGAACAAATAGTAGAGGCTGATGGTGCCTTTGAATATATAGGAACCCTTCCAAATACTGAGTTTCTTGAAGATACAAGTATAGAAAATGATAGGGGATACATAATTACAGATGAAAAAATGAGGACAAGTATGCCAGGTGTTTTTGCTGCTGGAGATTGTATATCTAAGGGATTACGCCAAATTGTTACCGCTACAAATGATGGTGCTATAGCTGCTCAAGAAGCTAGACTTTACAAGAAGTCAAAAGAAATGGATGAAAATAATTAAGGAGGATATTATGATTAGAGAATATGAAGGTGGAGATTTTAAAGATTTAATTGCTGAAGGAGTAAGTTTAGTAGACTTTTATTCAAAAACTTGTGGCCCTTGTAAGATGCTTTCATTTGTATTGAATGATATCAGCAAAAATAACGAAGGTTTAAATATAGTAAAAGTAGACTTTGAAGCAAACCCTGATTTAATTAAAGAATACAATGTAGAAGGTTATCCTACTATCGTATTATTTAAAGATGGACAAGAAGTAAATAGAAGAGGTGGATTACAACAAAAACCAGTTATAGAAAATATGATTAAGGAGGCACTATAATGACTAAAGTAAAATACGAATATCAAGAACATCTAATTGATGTTCAAGCAAGAAAAGAAAAAGAAATGCTAGAAGAATTCCATGATGGACATTATACAATGGAAAATCCTCTAGTAAAATACAACTTATATGAATTAAATGCCCTATCTGCAGTTGTTTGTTTTGAAACAGAAGAAGAAACAGCGATAAATGTAAGAGTTTTAGGAAAAACCAAACAAGCAGACTTTTATCAATCTTTCCCTAAGGCAAAAGAACATATTTTACCAATAGTTGGATTATATAGTGATTATGAAAACAAGGTAGAAATTTATCCTTGGCAAAGAGAATCAGAAAAAGTTACTATAACAATCAAAACTCCTAAGACAGATGGAGCTGATTTAGTTGAGTATGTAGATACAAGCGCTGGATATATGCAAGATCAAATAATGTTCTGCTGCCCTGCAACTGCAAAACTTGCTATAGGCGTTGACTATGCTGGAGATGTTAGACTTGACTTTACAAGACCAATGATTTGGGATGTAAAAGTTCTTCCAAATGGCAACTTCTCTATGGGGTCAGATAGAATTATGAAAATGCCTTATTTCTTGTCAGGTATTTATGAATTTACTGCAGTAGGAAAAATCTATAAAGAATATAGGGTTCCTTATGGATACCATCATGACCAATGCTATCTTCCAAATGGAGATATAGTAGCTTTAAACTGTGATGCTGCAAATGGAACAGTAGAAGATGGTGCTGTTGTAATAGATAAAGATAGTGGAGAAATAAAAAAAGAATATCACTTCAAAGATTTCATAAAACCAGGTGCTCAAAAATCAGGTTCATGGTCAGATGAAGATTGGTTCCATTGCAATGCTGTATGGTATGATGAAAATACAAACTCTCTAACATTATCAGGTCGTCACAACAACGCGATGGTAAATATAGATTTTGATACAGCTGAGTTAAATTGGATTATATCTGATCCAGAATTATGGCCAGAAGAATATCAAAAATACTTATTCAAACCAGTTGGAGATACAGAAAACTTTGAATGGCAATATGAACAACATTCAAACTTGATTACTCCACTTGGAGATGTAATGTGCTTTGATAACCACCATTGGGGTAGCCAAAACCCAGATAAATATTTAGCTCCTAATGATTCTTATTCTAGAGCTGTTAAATATAGAATAGATACAGAAAAAATGGAAATTGAACAAACATGGCAATTTGGAAAAGAATTAGGAATAGATTTCTACTCACCTTATATATGTAACGTAGTATGGTATAATGAAGGATACTATCTAGTACACTCAGGTGGAGTTGCTTATGATAAAGATGGAAATGCAAGTGCTAAACTAGGGCCTTATGCTCAAATAGATGATCCAAGATCAGTACTTAAATCAAGAACTTATGAAATTGCAGACGATGAAATAAAATTTGAGATGGAAGTAAATTCTAACTACTATAGAGCTGAAAAAATCAACCTATATAATAAAGTTGGTGAAGATTTAGTTTTAGGAGAAGGAAAAATATTAGGATCTCTTGGAGAAACAACTCAAATGGATTATGATATTCCTGCTGAAGAAACAGATCTAGAATTTGAAGATTGGCAAGAAGCAACTATCAAAGAAGAAAAAGATAGGGTTGAATTTAAATGTAAATTCACAAAGGGACAACTTGTACAATTAATCTTTGAAGGAAAAGATGAAACTAGAAAATACTTTGTATCAACATCTCATGGTATAAGAGGAGCAATGTGTGCTGGGACTTTCTTGCCTGATGATGATAGAGAAACAACAACAGTAATCTCTAAAGAAGGTTTCTCAGGAGAATATGAAGTTAAAGTTTTAGTAGATGATAAGATCTATAAAACAGGAGTAACTATAAAAGCTTAATAATGGAATTAATTCAAGATCTCCCTAGGCTTATTCTGGGGAGGTTTTTAATTTATTTGATAGACTTATAATAATTAATATGAAGTATAATATACAGTCTTATATATGATATAAAACCTATTAAATCAGAATAAATTTACTAATCGCTATGGTTAAAAGCATCACATATATAGATTGGATTTATGAGTATTGACTTTATTAGTGTTTAGGATAAATAAACATTTTTTATAGAGTCTAATATTTAATCAATTTGCCAGATAACTTGTAAAATTAAATGCGACAGCATAAGTAAGAAAAAACTCATGTTAACTTCGTATAAAATGCAATAACGACAAAAACATTTACGGAGGTTAATATGAGTTATATACATCTTAGCCTAAATGATAGAAATAAGATAGAGGTATTAAAACAAGAGGGCGTATCTTTACGAACAATAGCAAAAATTCTTGGAGTTTATCACTCGACTATTTCTAGAGAGTTAAAAAGATGCAATAACACTTATTCGGCTATAGAAGCAAGCAAAGATAGAGATGCCAAATCTTCACATACAAAAGCAAATAGCAAAGTTACAGAAAAAATAAAGGATAAAATCATTGAGAAATTGAATTGTAAGTGGTCTCCAGAACAAATTGCCTCTACTGTATTAAAAGGTGGAATTTCTTTTAATACTATATACAATTAGCCTTATTCAAGACTAATTCAATTTTACATAAGCAAACTTAGAAGAAAAGGAAAATCAAGAAAAACTAAGGAAACTTGAGGCAGATTTAACGTTGGAACATCCATAAGAAACAGACCAATCAAAGTCAAGAAAAGAGCAGAGTTTGGACACTAGCAATTAGATACAGAAGTATCATCTAGAGGAAAAAGTAAAAGATGCCTAGCTACATTTATTGAGAGAAAAACAAAATTCTATATAGCATTACCAATGCAAGATAGAAGTAAGTCTTCTATCTTGGAACAATAAAAAAACTATGTCACTCACTTCCAAAAGAATCTTTGAAGAGTTTTACTTCAGATAGAGGTAAAAATTTTCTTGTAATTATGGAGCTTAAAAGCTAGGAATTTACTTTTACTTTGCTGAGCCATATTCAGCATGGCAAAGAGGAAGCAACGAAAACTTGAATGGACTACTAAGAGAATATTATCCAAAGAAAACAGATTTATCTAAAATTAAAGTAGAAGAATTAATTAAAAAACTAATGGAGCTTAATACTAGACCTAGAAAAAGTCTAAATTATCAAACTCCATTTGATTTATTTATGCACGAACTTAGTTTGATTTAGGTGTCGCAATATTATTTGCAATTCATCATATGAAAAAGCTGTTATTTGTATTCTTGCTTATATATGAAAAAACTAAATAGCAGCTTATAATATAATAAAAATTATAAGATTATTAGAATTTTATCTATTTATCCCAATAATTTTTATGGAGTTTAAAAAATTCAGGCTCAAGCTCTTTAAATGGACCTAAAGTCTCAAATTCTTTCTGTCCACTAGCAAACACTACTCTGCTAGGTAGATTTAAAGTAGGATTTCTAATGTCATCACCAGTGTACTTCTTTAATTCAGACTCTCTAGCTATATATACATGTCTACCAAGATTTCCCCAGTACATAGCACCAGTACACATAGCACAAGAATCTGCACAATTATATAATGTAAATTTTTTCATCTCTTCTTTTGAATAAATTTGGGAAGCTTTTCTCATTAATAAAGCTTCTGCGTGTGCAGTACAATCTCCGCCTAATGTAACTTCTTCATTTCCTTGTTCTAATAGTATATTTCCATTTTCATCAGCCAGCAAACAACCAAAAGGATGATTTCCTTTTTCTTTTGATTCCTTGCATATTTCTAACACTCTATAAAGTAGCTTAACTTCATACTCTTTTAAATCTGATAGATTATATTCTTGATTTTCTTCATACTCAACTTTAAATACTTTTTTCATTGTTAATCCTCTTTATGTTTTATTTTGATTTTTTAAATTATGGTTGCCATTTTGAAAAACCTATTATAGATATGACAATACTTAAGCAAAGTAGGAATGTGCCTGTGTTTGATCCTAACTTACTATTAGACAGGCATACCATAAAAGATCCAATTCCCATAAGTATTATGCCTAATATTGCTAAATATTTATATTTTTTTATATAATCTGGATATTTCATTTATTACCTAGCCTTTCTTGAAGTTTAGCAATTAATACATATATTAATAATCCTAAAATTATACCATTTAAAGCTGGTAAACCAAATATTCCATTAACGGCACTTTCTCCAAGAGCTATATTTTCAAGAAGCTTTACTATAACTAAAGAAATTACCCAACTTATCCATGGAACTACATCCCAATCTTTAATTTTATCGCTATCTAAGTCTGGGTATATTCTTTTATTTATTACATAATAATTAGCAAGGATTATACCTGCTAATGGTGGAACAATTACACCTAAAACATTAAGAAATGTAAATAATACACTAATATTATAAGGTCTTGTTAAGCATAATAAACCAGAAAAAATTAATACAACTGTAATTATTTTTTTTCTGTCAGTTCTGAAACTATTAGCTAAATTTAGCGAAGATGAATATAAATTAGCTGCGTTGGTAGTAAATATATTTGTTGTCATAAGTATCAAACTTGGAATAACTAACCCTAATGATAATAATACCTGTGTTAGATCGCTATTTTGCATACCTATTCCTGCTATAGCTCCACAAAGAATTAATAATGTGTTTCCGCCTAGAAGACCAATTGTAGCACTAAGCATTGCTTGTTTACTATTTTTAGCAAATCTCATTGTATCAGCTATGCAAGTAGCGGTAGAAAGTATCCAGGTACCAATTACTATTGTTATACCATTTACAATACTCAGGTTTTCTGTTGGAGAATAATTGATAATAGAATTCCATCCTGCAATAGATATCGATTTCATTGCTGTCCCTAAAGAAAGAAAAATAATAGCTGGTATAGCAACATATCCCAAAATTGTTATCGCTTTAATACCAGAAAAAGCAAAAATCCCCATAACTACAGCACTTAAAAATAGAATTATTAATTCTCCGACACCTTTAATGTTAAGAACATTAGATATAAAATTACCATATGTAGCAGCTTGAATAGTGTACCGTCCTATATTTACAATAGGTACAAATAAAGTTGCAAGTTTAGATCCTTTATTTCCAAAAGTATACCTAGTTATCAAGGCAAAACTTAGACCAGTTTTGCTAGCCATATTAGCTATTGCTATAGCAATCAAACTTAAAAAGATGTTACCAATTATTACGCATAATAGAATATCGTTAAATACAAGACCACTAGCTAAGCCACCTCCTGTCATCATACTAGTAATGACAAATACAAATCCAAGCCAAACGATTGTAATGCTTAAAAAGCTTTTCCTAGCATTTACAGGAACAGCAGATTTTTCATAATCAGTATCCTGTTTAGCTTCTTCTAAAGATTTTTCGTTCATGATTTCTCCTTATTAAAATATTTAATAATGCATTAAAAGTATAACATATTACACTTTAATACTAGCACAGGGAATTATTCATGTCAATAATTTTTAATAAAACTAATCTATTATTATAAATTATAATGTGATATATAAAGACTATGTGAGATATTTATAGCAAATTAATATATTAAACTTTAATAAATTATTTGAAATCCATGAGACCTAGGGCATAAATATTTTCAATTTAAGTTAACAAATGCTTATATTCATATAAAGATAGTTGACTTACTTTCTTGGGTAGTGTATGGTGTTATAGCGAACACCTGATTAAGGAGAATTTATGAAAGTTTTTATTAGAAAAAATATCTTAAATATAGTAACCGTTCTAGTTATGGTTATTTTTGTGGCCTTGGGTTTTTATGGATACAAGGCTGGGCTTTTCAATTCAATAGATACCTTTAGGGTCTATGTCTTATCTAAGGGCAAATTAGCACCTATATTTTTTATGCTGATTCAAATAATTCAAGTCGTTTTACCTATCATACCAGGAGGCCTTACTGTTGTATTTGGAGTTGTAATTTTTGGGGCTTTTTGGGGCTTTATATATAATTATATTTCGATTTGCCTAGGATCTATCCTAGTATTTCATATATCAAAGACTTTTGGCAAGTCTATAGTTTTAAAGATTTTTGGTGAAGAAAAGTATAATAAATATAGCTCTAAGTTAAGTGAAAAGTCCTACGAGAAATTTTTTGCCCTAGCAATATTATTTCCAGTTGCCCCTGATGACTTCCTATGTTATTTGACAGGTCTTTCAGATATGTCCTTAAGGAAGTTTTCAACTATAATATTTTTGTTTAAGGGCCCATCCATATTTATGTATTCCATGGCCTGGGTTTTGGGTTTAGACTTTTTATTTAAGAAATTTATTTAAGGAGGAGATATGAACGCTAAAGAGCTTTTGTTGTTCTTCCCAGCTGCTTTTCTAATTATTACAAGCTTTGTATGTAATACTGTAAAGGATAAGAGGATAAATACTAGGTATGGCTATAGGTCAGAACTCTCTATGAAAAACAAGCAAAATTGGTACTTTGCCAACCGATACATGGCCAAGGGTACCTTAGGCTTAGGTCTATTATTTTTTATCATCGGTATACTTATCTATAAGTTCCTAGAGGCAAGTACTCTGATAGTTGTCCTAGTCTTGATAAGTGAGTTTATGGCATATATAGTTCTAGGCATCACCTTAGAAAATAGACTTAAAAGCGTCCACAAAAGATAAGAAAAAGCTGCTGCAAAATTTCTCCTGCAACAGCTTATTTTTATGAGTAAAGTTCGGCTTGGGTAGTAAACATTTTTTTGTAAAGACCATCTACCTTCATTAGGTCATCGTGGCTTCCATTTTCCTTAATAAATCCATCATCGCAGACTATAATCCTATCAGCGTATTTGGTCGATGATAGCCTGTGGGAGATGAAGAGGGAAGTCTGACCCTTGGATATTTCTAGCATCTTTTCAAAGATATCCTGCTCACTTCTTGGATCTAGGGCGCTGGTTGGCTCATCCATTATGAAGAACTTGCCCCCATGGATCATGGACCTTGATAGGGCGATCTTTTGACCTATTCCTCCTGATGGCTCTATGCCTTCTTCATCGAAGAGGTTGGTTAGGTAGGTATTATCGCCTTTAGGGAGGGAAGTCACCCAATCATATATGCCCAAGAGCTTTAACGATTTATATATTTCTTCTTTTTTGTCCTCGCTAATGTTTTCTGCCTTATCAGCTGTAATATTTTCATTTACCCTAAAAGGGAATAGTCTAAAGTCTTGGAAGGTAGGAGATAAGATCTTGTAATAGTCTTCTTTACTTATATCTCTTAGGTCTACACCGTTTATTAGGATAGCCCCCTCGCTTGGTTCATAGAACTTGCAGAGGAGCTTGACTATGGTAGACTTACCTGCACCATTTTTTCCTACTAGGGCAACAGACTCTCCGTTATCAATCTTGAAAGAGCAGTTTTTTAGGGTATTCTTATCGCTCTTTGGGTATTTAAAAATTACATTTCTAAACTCTATACTTATCTTATCATCATCAATATTCACATAATCCTTGCCTGGGTCATATTGCTCTTTTAGATTTATAAACTCGAAATAAGAATTTAATTTTTCATTGGCTGATATGACTTGGGCATAGTTTTTCTGACATAGATTTATAGTGTTTATCAATTGGATAATTGAGTTAAAATAAAGGGTGAAGTCAGCAAGACTTATCGTCTTCTTAATTAGCTTATAGGTCAAATATATCAACTGTGCCACTATGGTAGCATTGGAAGTTATATTCATTATACCCTGGTAGATACCGTTCTTATTAAAATAGCATTTAGACGTCTCGATCATTTGATCCATATAATGCTTAGATTTTTCCAAGATTAGATCTTCGCCTCGATAGATCTTTAGATCTTTTGAGTATTTAAAATCTTGGGAGAAGTTCGTAAAATACCTATACACCCTCAAGTCAGGAATGTTGTGCTTTTGGTAGTTAATTTCATTTTCCTTGATAAGATTTACGAATTTCTTGTTGGCAATAATTACTACTAGACCTATTAAGGGAATAAAAATTGATAATCTAATTAATACTCCAATGGCAAAAATCCCCGTAATTATGGATGTTACAGCAAAATTCATAGCTTCTTCTAGGCCAAACAAGGTAAATACAGCATCATGGGCAGCTTCTAGCTTATCTTGAACCACTTTACTATCACTTTCTTCTATGGGAAGTCTTAGGGACTTCTCGCTTAGGTCAAAGAGCATTTTATCAGTCATTGATTCAAAAACCAGGTCAAAGTAGTTATTATAGTAGGTTTTTAGTAATGAATTTATAAGATTAGTTAGTAAAATTACTGCTACTATCAATCCAAGTTTTTCTAAAGAAATAACTCCACTAAGCTCATCTATAATTAGCTTGGGTGCAAGGATATTGATTATAGGTAAAAATCCCAGAACTATCGAAGTCAAGCAAACTTTCAAGGTAAAATGTTTGTAGTCTTGGTCTATTCTTCTAAATAATCTATAGATATTTCTCATAATACCTCCTTATAATTCTTTGCTTGCAAGTTATAGAGGTCCCTGTACTCTTCATTTTCTTCGATTAATCTTTCGTGGGTATTATTGCCAGTTATTTTTCCATTTTTAAGGAAGATAACCCTATCACAAAACTTGGTCGATGCTAGCCTATGGGATATGAATATTGAAGCCTTGTCCTTGGTTAACTTATCATAGAGCATATAGAGGTCTTTTTCTGCAAGGGCATCCAATTGGGCTGTTGGCTCATCCAAAATCAAAAGTTTAGACTTATCCTTGTACAAGGCCCTCGATAAAAATATCCTTTGCTTTTGACCACCGGAAAGGTCAACACCATTCTCATCCAAGGTCCTAAGCAAGACTTGCTTGTCCTTATCCTCATAACTCTCGACTATTTCATCTAGCCTAGTCTTCCTATAAATATCAGTCAAATCAGTTTCTCTTGACTTAAAGGTAATATTTTCTTGGATAGTAAAGGGCATAAGGAGGGAGTCCTGGAAGATTGCCCCGATTAGGTCTAGGTAATTCTTCCCATAGGTTCTTATATCTATGCCATTTAAGAGGATTTGACCAGATGTAGGCTCATAGAGACCACAGAGGAGGAGGGCTAGGGTTGACTTGCCAGCTCCATTTTCACCAACTAGGGCAATGGATTCTCCCTTATGAATAATTAGGTTGATATCCTTTAGTACAAGGGCGTCGGTGTTTGGGTATCCAAAGGACACATTTTTAAATTCTATCTTAAAATCATCCATCTTAGCTGGAAGAGGGAGGCTCTTCTCTTCAAGTAAATCTTCATCTTCAAATAGTTTCAAGAAATATCTAAAGGAAACTGCCGAATTTCTGAAGTTTGCAAAGGTCCAAAAAATACTTTCCTCAAAGGTGATAAAGCTAAAGATAGCAGTAAAGAACATATAAAAATCACCTATATCAATAGCTCCCCTTATAATTGAAGAGAGAAGCCAAAAAATCATTAGCCCATCCCTTAGTATGGAAATTAATTTTCCTAGGCTTTTTAATTTCAATTCCTTATTATTAACTTCTGCTAATCCATCTATTCTTTCCTTATTTCTTCCCATATAGTAGGATCTAAAGAGGGAGATAAAGTTAAAAATAAGGATGTCTTGCTTTGATTCAGGATTTCTTAGCTGATAATTGAGCTTTTCAAAAATATTCCAGTTATTACTCTGACTGTCCCAAAAGTCTCGAAATAATATAGTAGTCTTGTAATTGATCCATAAGGTTATCAAACTAATAGCCATAACTATCAAGAATATCTTTAATCCCATAGCAAAAAATATCCAAGCAAAGCCTGCGATTGATACTATTACAGACATAAGTGGGGGAAGCTGCATCATAATACCACCAGCTCCATTAAAGGGATCCCTACAAGCCTTATTGGCATTATTAATTTTTTCTATATAATCCTTATCTTTTTGCTTATCAAAATCGAGATGCAAGGAATAATCCGTAACCATCCTAATGAACCTATACCTAATAGAGTTCATTCTCATACGGTAGTTATTCATAATAAAAGACTCAAAAAAACCTATAAGTGAACTTATAAGTAAGACTACTATAAAAAATATCAGAAAAAAAGAAAAGGGCTTATCCGTATTCTTTAAAATATAGGCAGGTGAAATAATCCATATAAAGGGTCTAATACCGATAAATATGGAATAAAGTGCAATTAGAACAAACATGAATGGCTCAAACTTTGCCATTTGTTTCAATAAAAATTTAATTTCTTTCATATACTTGTATACTCCTTATAAATAAGTAAGTTTATAGGAGTAATCCTAAGACTTACTTCTACTTGTTACAATCTATTCCTAATTCATTTAATCTTAATTTTGTCATTTTTATTCTCCTTTCATTTAATAATTTATTTAATTATAGCATTATAAAAAAATTTAGGCAAGTAAATCTTCAAATAAGAATTACTTATCGCAGTCAAAAATAACCTTCATATTTGAATCTGTCCTCTCGGTATCAAGAATCTTAAAAAACTTTAACTTGTAAGTCCTATCAAAGCAAATTAAATTATTAATAGTCTTACCAATACCAGGAAGCTCCACTATACCATTTGACTTTTCAATCTTTAAACCAGCATCAATGGCATAATTAATCTGCCCTTCGATAAGGTCCCTATCAAGGCCCTGTCTAAAATCCTCTATAAAAATCGCCCCCTTACCATCCTCTATGGCAAAATCCATCTTGTGGGGGAGGTTGTAGGTATCAAAGAAAATCCTAAATAGACTAAAGCCACTTGCAAGTTTTAAGTTCTTGTACCTAACTTCCCTATCAAGGCTCAAAACCACCTCACGCCTAGAAATCTTTCCTTCGACAGTATGAAGGACCTTGCCATTCTTCTCCTCAATACCTAGAACCTTCTTCCCATCAATAAAGCCCTTGTCATTAGTAAGAACATCATTATTAGGCATAAAAATAGTCCTATCAAGATTCAAATAAGTTTTATTCTTGTCATAATTTTTAGAAATAACCCTGGACTTGATTGATAAAATCTCAGGGAATTGCTCGTATATTTTAATCATAAGTACCTCTTTATAATTATATCATATCGATTAATTTATAAATAAAATATTGAGAGGCTTATGAGGATTATATAATTTATAAGGAAAACTATGTTATAATTAAAAAGAGGTTTGAGATGAGGAGAAGTTTTTTGGCCCTACTTTTAGGTCTTATGGTTGGAGTGGGGATTTTTGTTAGTTTTGAAAATCTTAATATACTTTATGTCGTAGGATCTGGCCTTGTCCTTGGTCTTATTTTTTACCTTAGGAGGTCCAGGGCTATTTTTTGTATCTTGGGACTTGTTTTGTCTTTTTCGCTTAGCTCCCTTCGTTTTTCTAGCAAGGCCTTGTATAAGGACGAATCTCGCAAGATGTTTTTTACTGTTGTTCAGAAGAGGGAGAGTCAAGATGGGTTTAGGTATTTTCTTGAGGCTTCCGATGGAGAGATAAGGGAGAAGACCCTCTATTTTTCTGATGAAGACTTACATATAGGGGATAAGTTTGTGGCGAGGGCTGATTTTAAGAAGCCTAATACCAATACAAATCCTAATCTTTTTTCTTATAGGAGATACCTTGCCAGCAAGGATATTTTTTCTGAAGCTATGATTGATGGAGATTTTAAGGTTTATCCTAGTAGTAATTTTTTCCTTAGAATAAAGGACTCCTTTTATGGATGTATCCATAGGATTTTTGATAGCAATCTCTCTAAGCCTGTGGCGAATTTTGTAGTATCTGTAGTCTTGGGTGAGAATTTAGTTGATGGAGATGAGATAAGGGACCTGGGCCTTGCCCATATTCTGGCTGTTTCAGGCCTCCACCTGGATATCCTGATGGGCTTTTTGCTTTTTATCTTCACGAGAATGGGGATTTCTTATAAGTATGCCTATGGGATAGGGTTCTTTTTGTCCCTTGCCTATGGCTATCTGATTTCCTTTCCATTTTCTGTAATGAGGGTAATTGGTCTTAACCTTATCGGTTTTCTAGCATTTTTGTATAAGAAGCCCTTTGATAGGGTCAAAGCCTTACTTATAATAGCGAGCGCCATCTTAGTAGCTAATCCCTTTGCCCTCCTCAACTCTGGCTTTGTCCTTAGCTTTGTAGCATCCCTTTCGGTTTATTTGATCTATCCATATTTCAAAAGACGCTTTGGGAAGACTTATGTAGGAGATAGCCTTGCCTTTACGACTGCCATCCAAGTGGGACTCTTTCCCTTTATAATTTATTATTATGGCAGTATTAATTTGATATCTATACTTGCAAATTTTTTGGTAGTTCCAATTTTTACCTTTGCTATGTATATGATATTTGCACTTGTCATGGGAATTTTTATTATTAAGCCTCTTGGTTTACTAGTCTTGGTTATTCTTAATATCCTAGTTGAGGGGATTTTGAGCCTGACTATTCTTCTTGGATCAATAAGATTTACAAGAATTGACTTTGCCAAGCCTTCGATATTGCTAGTGATATACTTTTTTGTATTGATTTTAGTGATTATTAACCTGGGAGTGTCAAGGGCAAAGAGGCACGGATATATTATCCTAGCATCTCTTGTACTTCTCCTAGTTGGGAGCCTATCTGATACCAACAAGACCTTCTATCAAATGATAGACATAGGTCAGGGAGATGCTTTCTTGCTAGCTGATAGGGGAGATTATTATTTGATTGATGTGGGAGGACCCAAGTATAAGTCCTACGACTCAGGCGAGGCCATCCTAATCCCTTATCTAAAATCCTTGGGTATTGGTAAGATTAAGGGGATATTTATAAGCCATGAGGATAGCGACCATATAGGAAATCTCAAGGGGGTCTTGGATAATTTTGAAGTGGAAAATATTTTTGTTACAAATTCAAATTATAAGTCAGTAAAGGACCATGATCCAACTCTCCTAAAGAAGGGGGATAAGATTGTTCTAAAAGATACAGAAATAAAGGTAATTGCAGAAGGTGATTCGGATGATGAGAATGCAGATTCTATGGGATTACTAATTGATATAAGGGGGATTAAGATTATGAGCATGGGTGATATGCCGGCAGAGCTAGAAAAAAACATTGATGAGAAGGCTGATATATTGAAGCTATCCCACCATGGGTCTGCCACTTCTAGTCAGAGGGACTTTATAGAGAGGGTTGATCCCCGTATAGTTTTAATATCAGCTGGAAGGAATAATCTTTATGGCCATCCTGCAAGAGAAATTATGGATAATGTAGCCGATAGGATTATATATAATACTCAGATAGATGGATTAGTTGAAATGAGCTTTGATGGAGAATTTTCTATAGAGGGCTATGTTAAGGGAGGATATTTCAGGTGAACTACGTTGAATTTATGAAGTCTTTTGAAGGAAATAAACTAAGGGGAGTCTTTCTCTTTGATTCTAAGGAGAAATTTTTGTCAGATTCTATAATAGATCTTGCGAAGGATATGGTAGGGATAGTGGACTTCAACCTTGTTGATATCAAGGGAGAAGCTGACTATGACCAAATCAAAACTGCCATAGAAACCTACCCAGTTATGGAAGATAAGAAGGTAATTATTTGGCGTGATATAGACCTATCCAAAAACGGAATGAAGAACTACAAAAATACTCTTGATCCCTTGACCAAGGACCTAGTTACCTTGCCAGATTATGTGATTTTTCTAATCTTTTCAAATGATAGTCCTTTCAAGGGGAAGTTCTATAAGGAAGTTCAAAAATCGGGGGCTATTGTAAATATTGACAAGCTAAATAGAAAGGAGCTAACTTCCTTTATAGGTAAGAGATTTAAAAAGGCAGGCAAGAAGATTTCGATGGGGCTTATTGATGAGATTATCCAGAGATTTTCCTACCTTGATAAGAATAGTGAGGTAGAGCTCTATGAGCTAGTCAATACCATAGATAAGATTATTTCTAATTCTGATGAGGAAATTGTAGGGGAAAAGGACGTAAGAGAGCAGCTAAATGAAGTCTTAAACTTAAATATCTTCAACCTAACAGATGCTTTGAGTAACAAAAATGCCAAGAAGGCTATAGAGACTTTTCTCTATATGAAAAAAACTGGCGAGGACCTATTTATGATTTATCACATGATAATAAGACAGGTCAGGAATATGATAGGGATAAAGCTCCTTGTAAGTAAGGGAGTCAATGATAACTTCATAGGTAAATATTTAAAATTATCTCCCTTCGAGCTTAGAAAGGTAAAGGGCTTTGTAAAGAACTTTAGCCTAGATGACTTATTTAATCTTCATGATAGACTCTTTGATATGGACCTAAAACAAAAAACTTCTAATCTCGATATGGGTAAGGAATTGATACTTTTGATAGGTGATTTTGTGAAATAAAAAATGAGTGATTATCAGTAGCCATATGTGGGGATCCGTTACTGATTATCACTCATTATCTTATGCGTTAATTGAATTTAAAGCCTTAGCCATTCTTGAAGATGTTCTTGCAACTTTGTTTTTGTGCATGATATTTTTAGCTTCAGCTTGTTTTAATCTCTTGTCAGCTTTTTTGAAAAGATCGCTTGCTGCGTCAAGGTCTTTAGCTTCAACAGCTGCATCAAATTTCTTGATTAGAGTTTTGATTTCGCTTTTTCTTGACTTGTTTCTAGCTGTATTTCTTTTAGCGATGTCAATTCTTTTCTTACTAGATTTAATATTTGCCATTCGACTCTCACCTCGCTTCTTAATTTATATCGACTAATTTATAATACCATAAAGACATCAAGTTTACAAGTTTTATAGGAGATATATTAATAAATGATTTGGAAGATTTGTTTTTTTAGTATATAATTTAAGGGAAAAGAGGTAGATATGAGTAAAAATTCTAATACAAATAAAGACGGCATCTTGTACACTATATGGGATTGGGTCAAAACCATTGCCATAGCCTTAATAATAACTATTTTGGTTAAAATGTTTATAATAGATGCTACAATGGTATCAGGTAAATCAATGTTAAATACCCTCCACGATGGGGATATTTTGTTAGTTAATAAAATAGGAACTCACTTTAGTGACTTCGATAGGGGAGATATAATAATATTGAGAGCACCAGATGCCTACAATAAGTTATACGTAAAAAGGATTAT
Organism: Anaerococcus sp. AGMB09787; assembly: GCF_022808955.1. Lineage (GTDB taxonomy): Bacteria > Bacillota > Clostridia > Tissierellales > Peptoniphilaceae > Anaerococcus. Next base: position 30,162 of record NZ_JAKZEY010000005.1, on the reverse strand, counting down.
AGGAGAAGAGGGAGATAAGGTTTCTATTAAGGATGGGTCTGTCTATGTAAATGACGAAGAACTCAGCGAGACTTATACTTCTATCCCACAAACAACTCCTTCTACAGAAGAAAGTGAGTGGGTACTAGGAGAAGACCAATACTTTGTTATGGGTGATAATAGGATTCCTGGAGCTAGTAATGATTCTAGGAGATTTGGGCCAATCACCAAGGATAATATAGTTGGCCATGCCTTCTTGAGATTTTATCCTTTTAATTCAATCGGACTAATAGATAATGATCCTTATGTAGATTAGGGGAATTTATGAAGAAAAAAGAAAATATAAGAAATTTCTCGATAATTGCCCATATCGACCATGGCAAATCGACCCTGGCAGATAGGCTCATAGAAAATTCTATGGACATATCCAAGAGGGACATATCAAATCAAATGCTTGACGATATGGAACTAGAGCAAGAAAGAGGAATAACCATAAAATTAAAGGCGGTTAAGATTCAATACAAGGCTAGGGATGGGAAGGTTTATGACCTAAATCTAATAGACACCCCTGGACATGTGGACTTTAACTATGAAGTTTCAAGGTCTCTTAAGGCCTGTGAAGGGGCGATTTTGGTAGTTGATGCAAGCCAAGGAGTGGAGGCTCAGACCCTTGCCAATACATATCTTGCCCTAGAGCAAGACTTAGAAATCTTACCCGTATTAAATAAGATAGACCTTCCATCAGCCAGGGTTGATGAGGTAAAGGAAGAGATTGAAAATCAAATAGGACTAGATACGGAAGATATTCCCTTGGTATCAGCCAAGACCGGACTTAATATCGAAGACGTACTGGAAGATATAGTAAATAATGTACCAGCTCCAGAAGACCATGATGATAAGCCCTTTAAGGCTTTGATCTTTGATTCCTACTACGATTCTTATGTGGGAGTTATCTGCTATGTGAGGGTCTTTGAAGGAGTAGTAAGGCCGGGTGATGAGATAGTCATGATGAATACTGGCAAAAAATACGAGGTAAATACAGTAGGCTACTCTCTTAGGTCAAGGATAGCGACAAAGGAACTTCGTAGTGGTGATGTTGGCTTTATAGAAGCATCTATCAAGGAAGTAAAGGATGCCAGGGTGGGAGATACTATAACCTCCCTCACCAATCCTACAGATAAGCCTCTAGCTGGCTACAAGGAAGTCTTGCCTATGGTATATTCAGGAATTTATCCTGCAGAAGGGGAGAGCTTTGATAAACTTCGTGATAGCCTAGAGAAGCTCCAAGTAAATGATGCGTCCTTGATATTTGAACAAGAAAATTCCAAGGCCCTCGGCGTAGGACTTAGGGCAGGATTTTTGGGGCTCTTGCATATGGATATCATAACTCAAAGGCTTGAGAGAGAATATGACCTAGATATTATTGCAACAGCACCATCAGTAATCTATAAGGTAAAACTTAGGGGCAAGGATGAAAAAATAAGCCTTCAAAACCCTAATGACTTCCCAGATCCTACAGAAATAGAATATATAGAAGAACCAGTTACAAATGCTGAGATTATAACACCGAAGGACTATATAGGCCAGGTAATGGAGCTTGCCCAAAATAGGCGTGGAGAGCTAAAGGATATGACCTATATAGATGAAAATAGGGTATCAATTAGATACAAACTTCCCCTAAACGAAGTAATCTATAACTTCTTTGATTCCTTAAAATCAAGGTCTAAGGGCTATGCATCTCTTGACTACGAACTTGCTGGCTATGAACGCTCTGACCTAGTCAAGCTAGAGATATTAATTAACGAAAAAACGGTAGACGCCCTCTCACTCATAGTCCACAGGGACTTTGCCTACAATAGGGGTAGGGGCATAGTAGAAAAATTAAAAGATGAAATACCTAGACAGCAATTCGCAATACCTATCCAAGCTGCCATAGGTAACAAGATTATAGCCAGAGAAACAGTTAAGGCACTTAGAAAAGACGTAATAGCCAAGTGCTATGGTGGAGATATTTCAAGAAAGAAAAAACTGCTTGAAAAGCAAAAAGAAGGTAAAAAGAAAATGCGTCAGCTAGGAAATGTAGAAGTTCCTCAAGATGCCTTCCTCGCTGTATTAAAACTCGAAGACGAGTAGGAGAAAAAATGGATAAAAAGGCTCTTTATCAAAGATTTGCTATAAGGATTTTGATAATCCTAGGGAGTATTTTATTTGCAGTCTATGTTTTACCTGGACTACTTGATAGTCTGATGCCAATACTAGTAGCCTTTGCTATAGCCTACCTAATATGGCCCATAGTGGAGAAGATTAATGACCTAATTCCTATCAAGCAAAAATTCCTTTCCTATATAGTCGGAACAGGTTTGCTAGTAATTTTAATTATCTTGGGATTTTGGGTTTTTGGTCTAATACTAAATCAAATTATCGGTTTAATCAGCCAGGTTATAAGGGATTGGCCTTCTATAAGGGCCTATATTGAATCGGTTATAAATAAGTTAAGCTCAGATGCAAAACTATGGCCACCAGTTGTTACAACTATAATTAATAATGTACTAAACTCAGTTTTTATAGGACTTAACTCCCTTAAGTCTACGGTTTTTAATAAAACTGTAAACATTACTGGGCAGCTAATCAATGCTTCATCAACGATTATATTTTTTACTATAACCTTTATAACAGCCTTTTATATAATACTTGGCAATATGGAGAGCTTTATCAAAAAATATGAAAAGTCAATTTCCAAATCTTCTAGGGAGAGTATTGGGGTTTTTAGGAAGGTCTTTAAGGCATCAACTGTAAACTATGTCAAGTCCCAATTAATTTTGGCTTTTTTGTGCTTTGTTATTACTGCCCTTGTCCTATACTTTACTGGTCAAGAATTTTTCTTAGCTATATCTTTGTTGGTGGCCTTTGTAGATATCTTGCCCCTAGTAGGTACTGTGGTTGTACTAATTCCCTGGTCCTTGGTAGAATTTTTAGTTTTTTCTAATTCAGAGAAGGCTCTAATTCTTCTAGTCCTAGCCCTAGGTTGGCAGTTAATTAGACAGGCTATATCTCCTAAGATAATCGGTGAGTCTGCTGATATTCACCCTTTGATATCAACTATAGCCCTCTATGCAGGACTTAGGATGGGTGGTATTGTAACGGCTATCTTTGCTCCAGTTGTGGCAATTTTTATAGTGGGACTTATAAAATCAGGACTACTTGATAATTGGTTCTATGATTTTAAGGAGGTTTTTGTTGAGATAAAGTCTAGGCTTGATATCAAGAAGAGAAGGCTTAATTAACCCAAGAATTAAAAAATTATTGATTTTTGATCTATCTTTTGATATAATAATGAAAATTATAGAAGGAGATATTATGCTTAAGATCAAAAAATTATTAAGTGCAGACGATCTATCAAAAGAAGATTTGATGGAGATAATTGAATTAGGTAAAGAAATAGTAAAGAGTCCTAGTGATTTTTCCAATTCATGTAATGGTAAATTATTGGGGACTCTTTTTTTTGAGCCATCTACTAGGACTAGGCTATCTTTTGAAAGTGCCATGTCAAGGCTTGGAGGTAAGGTAATAGGATTTTCTGATGCCAATTCCTCATCTTCTCAAAAGGGAGAAAGTCTTAGAGATACAGTAAAAACTGTTAGCCAATATGTTGATATTATTGCCATGCGTCATCCTATGGAAGGAGCTGCCAAGCTTGCAAGCGAAACAGCTGATTGCCCTATAATTAACGCAGGAGATGGGGGCCACCAACACCCTACCCAAACTCTTACAGATATCTTGACCATCATGGAAACTAAAAATACCCTAGAGGGTCATAAGATAGGAATTTGTGGTGACCTAAAATACGGAAGAACAGTTCATTCTTTACTTAAAGTAATGAGTATGTTTGATAATAACGAGTATGTATTAATATCACCTGATGAGTTAAAACTTCCTGACAATGTAAAGAAATTTGTCTTCGAAGATAATAATTTGGAATATGAAGAGAGAACCAACCTTGATGATAGTCTAGAAGACCTAGATATACTCTATATGACTAGGATCCAAAAGGAAAGATTCTTCTCTATGAACCAATACATTAGACTAAAAGATTCTTATGTCCTAACCAAGGACAAGCTCAAAAAGGCAAAAGATGATATGATTATTCTTCATCCTCTCCCTAGGGTAAATGAGATATCAACAGATGTTGACAAGGATCCTAGAGCTGTTTACTTTAAACAAGCTAAGTACGGAATGTATGTAAGAATGGCACTTATTTTGAAATTATTGGAGGCTAACAATGCTTGAGATTACTAGCTTAAAAAACGGAATTGTAATAGATCACATAGAAGTAGGTAAGGGAATCAAAATCTTTAATGAACTTGGACTAGAACACCTCGATGGGGAAGTTGCCCTAATTTTGAATGCAAATTCAACTTCTTCAAGCAGGAAAGATATACTAAAGATTGAGGATAACTTGGATTTAAACCTAGATGCTGTTGCTTTAATTGATCCAAATGCAACAGTAAATTATATAAAAGATGAGAAGGTAGTTGAGAAAAAATCCCTATCCCTACCAGAAGTAACAGAAGGAATCCTTAAGTGCCAAAATCCAAAGTGCGTCTCTACTACTGAAAGAGAAGTTACTAGCAAATTTGTCCTAGTAGATGCAGAAAAGAAAATGTATAAGTGCATCTATTGCGATCAAATATATAACGTAGAATAAGATGAAGAAAATATTTACAAACTTTATTGGAATCGATGATACAACAATAACAAAAAATAATATCTATACCGAAGATGGAGTAATTGTAGGAGCCTACAAGGAAGATGAGGACACCGAAATTATAGATTGCCAAGGTCTTTTCTTAATGCCTGCCTTTACTGACCTCCATACCCACTTTAGAGATCCGGGTTTTACCTACAAGGAAGACCTAGAAACTGGATCATATGCTGCCCTCAAGGGTGGCTATACTGCTGTAAACCTAATGGCAAATACAGATCCAGTAGTATCTTCTAAGGAAGTCTATGAGGATATAATGGCGAGGGGAAGAGACCTCGACCTAATCGATATCCATCAGGTCTATGCTATAACCAAGGACTTTGATGGAAAGAGCTTAGAGCATCTAGATGATTTACCTCAAGGAGTAAATTTCATATCAGATGATGGCCATGGAGTAGACGATGACACTACCATGTATGAGGCCATGGTTAAGGCAAAGGATCTCGGTGTAAATATGACCCTCCATGAGGAAGTAAGGGGCCTATCAGCCATAAACTACGAGCTAGCCGAAGACCTTATGACTATAAGGGATTGTTACCTATCTTACAAGTTAGCCTGCCCAATTCATTTCTCCCATGTATCAACCAAGGGATCGATTGGTGCTATTTCCTACTTTAAGGACCTAGGAGCTCCTATAACTTGTGAAGTTACTCCTCATCACATAAGTCTCTCAGAGAGGGATGACCTTAGAGTTAATCCACCTATAAGAGAAAATAAGGACAAGTATGCCTTGATAGGAGCTATTAAGAATGGCTATGTGGATGCCATAGCAACTGACCATGCTCCCCATACTGATGAAGAAAAGGTTCAAGGTAAACCTGGATTTTTGGGCTTAGAAACAGCTTTTTCAACTTCTTATATGACCTTGGTTCAAAGTGGTGAGATTTCTTTAAATAAACTAGTAGCCCTTATGTCTACAAATCCATCAGGGATATTAGGAATAAAGAAGGGCAAACTAGAAGAAGGCTATCTGGCAGACTTTGTATTAGTTGACCTTGATAGAGAATATACCTACACAAGAGATGAGATAAGGTCCAAGTCCAAAAATTCACTCTTAATAGATAAGACACTCAAAGGATCTATTGAGAAAGTTTATAGGAGAGGAGAATTAAAATATGAAAATAATTGATAAGTTATATGAGAGAGTCAAGGAAAGAGGCTTCATGTGCATAGGCCTTGATACATCCCTTGATTATCTTCCTGACAGTATGAAGGAAGGCAAGTCCATATCTGAGGCCCTCTTTGACTTTAATAAGGAAATAATTGATAATACCCATGATGTTTGTGCTATTTATAAGCTTCAAATAGCCTACTACGAATCCTATGGCTTAGAAGGAATGTTTGCCTACAAGAAAACTCTAGACTACCTAAGGGAGAAAGACCTCCTAACAATAGGCGATGTCAAAAGAGGAGATATAGCAGCTTCTGCCAAACAATATGCCAAGGCCCACTTTGAGGGAGACTTCGAAGTTGACTTTATAACCCTAAATCCTTATATGGGGATGGATTCCATTGAACCTTACGAAGAATACTTGGCAAGTGGAGAAAAGGGAGTTTTTGTCTTGCTAAGGACCTCCAATCCAGGCGCCAAGGACTTTGAGACCCTTGAACTTAAGGATGGCAGTGAATATTTTTATGCCGTAGGGGATAAGATTAAAGAAATTAATGATAAGTACCTAGGAGAATCTGGATATGGTCCATGTGGCCTTGTAGTGGGAGCAACCCATAGCAAAGAAGTTAAGAAGATTAGGGATAAGTATGACACAAACTTCTTCTTGATACCAGGTTTTGGAGCTCAAAAGGCAGACAGCTTAAATGTCTTTAACCTAATGAAAGAGCTAAATGGTGGAGTAGTTAATTCTTCTAGGGCCATCCTAAAAAATTATCAAAACTTTGATGATGGTGAGGAAAAAATTGGTTACTATGCAAGAGAAAAGGCAATCGAGAGTAGGAAGGAAATATCAGCTAATGAAAGCTTATAAGGAAGCTAAAATTATCGAAAACAAAAACATAGGTCCAGGAATCTACCTCATGAAAGTCGACCTTACTATGGATGCCAAGCCAGGCCAATTTATTATGCTAAGATCTAATGATTTTTCTGGAAGTCCCATCCTATCTAGACCCTTTGGTATAGTCGATATAGAAGAAGATGGACTTAGCCTCTTGTACCAAGTAAAGGGCAAGGGGACTGAGCTAATGAAGGCCTATAAGCCAGGGGATCTAGTAAATATCTTAGGGCCACTTGGAAATGGCTTTGACTTAGTCCAAGATAAAAAAATAGCAGTAGTTGCTGGAGGGATAGGTATAGCTCCCCTCTTGTACCTTGTTAAAAATCTAAAGGACAAGGTCGATTTTTATGCAGGCTTTTCTGATGAAGAATACTTTACTGATGCCTTTAAGCCTTATGTAAATAAAATCGTGACTACAATAGATAAAGTCGACAAGATCTTTATAACAGATGCCATTAATCCAGATGACTATGATGTAATCTATGCCTGTGGACCAAATCCTATGCTATATAACCTAGCTCGTAAGACAAAAAAAGCCAAACTATATGTATCCATGGAATCTTATATGGCTTGTGGCATAGGGGCCTGCCTTGGCTGCACTATCAAAAATCGCAAGGGTGACTTTGTGAGGGTCTGCAAGGATGGCCCAGTATTTGATGCTAAGGAGGTTTTTTAGATGAGCTTGAGAGTAGATTTATGCGGAATAAAATTTAAAAATCCAGTAATAGCTGCAAGCGGAACCTTCGGCTTTGCAAAAGAATTTGAAGACTATATTGACCTTGATAGGCTAGGTGGAGTTAGCTCCAAGGGACTCACCCTAAATAAAAACCTAGGCAATCCTGGTATTAGAATTTATGAAACCCCATCAGGGATAATGAATTCCATAGGCCTCCAAAATCCAGGAGTCGATCACTTTATTGATAATGAACTTACCTTTATGCTACAAAGAGACTTTGTTACCATGGCAAATCTTGGGGGTCATACTGTAGAAGAATATATAGAAGGAGCAAGGAAGCTTGATAAGACTGATCTAAAAATGATCGAGCTAAATATTTCTTGTCCAAATGTCAAAAAGGGTGGAATGGCCTTTGGAACAGATCCCGTTAAGGCAGCTGAAGTTGTATCTAAGGTTAGGGAAGTTACTGATAAAGTCCTCTTTGTAAAACTATCCCCAAATGTTGGCCATATAGGAGATTTTGCAAGGATAGCAAGGGATAATGGTGCAGATGGAATAAGCCTTGTCAACACCTTCAATGCCCTAGCCATTGACATAAGAACAAGAAAACCTGTCTTTGCCAATAAGACTGCAGGACTTTCAGGCCCTGCTATAAAGCCTATTGCCCTAAGGATGGTAAATGAAGTAGCTAAGGCGGTAGACCTTCCAATTATCGGCATGGGTGGAATTACAAACTACGTTGATGCCATAGAATTTATTATGGCAGGAGCCAGTGCTATCGAGGTAGGTACTGGTAACTTCGTAAAGCTTGACCTTATGACAGATATAATCGATGGGATTGAAAAGTTTATGGAAGAAGAAAATATATCTTCTTTAGATGATATTAGACATATAATTTAGGAGGAATAATGGATAAAACAGTAGAATTACTTAAAAAATCAGACGCCCTACTAGAAGGTCACTTTTTGTTATCTTCTGGTAAACATTCAAACAGGTACATCCAATGTGCCAAATTAATCGAGCATCCGGAATATTGTGAAGAAGTAGCACAAATAATTGCTGGCAAATTAAAAGAAAAGAATCTTCTACCTGACCTATGCCTAGGACCTGCCATGGGAGGAGTAATTATTTCCTATGAAGTAGCCAGAGCTCTTGGTACTCCAGCAATCTTCACAGAAAGAGTTGATAATGTAATGAGCCTAAGACGTGGCTTTGAAATAGAAGAAGGATCAAAGGTAATTATAGTGGAAGATGTTATAACCACAGGTAAATCATCCTTTGAATCTGTTAAAATAGTAGAAGAAGCAGGAGCAGAAGTTATAGCCCTTACATCTATTGTAAATAGATCAGGCAAGGATGAAATAAATGGCATTCCAGTAGTATCAGCAATATCCCTTGACATACAAACTTGGGATCCTGATGATATCCCAGAAGACTTAGCCAAAATCCCAGTCGAAAAACCAGGATCAAGGAAGATGGATAAGTAAATATAAGATCTAGATAAGTGGCAGGGGTACTTGCTGCTTTTTATTTTGTAAAATTTTAGTATAGTCAAGATATAATGATATTTATTATCAATGGAGGATATTATGACAGATACAAATAAATATAAGGTTAAAATATTAGATATAATAGATGAAATCCCTAATGTCAAAAGCTTTAAGCTAGAAAAGCCAGATGGGGTTGACTTTAGAGAAGGAGCAAGCTTTAGGTTAGAGATTCCTAGGGAAGGGAAGTCTTTGACCCATGATTTTTCAATAAATAGTTTATCTAGTGATGATTATATAAGCTTTACAACAAAATTTTCTATAAGAAAGTCAGAATTTAAGAAAGACCTTCTAAGTAAAAATATTGGAGATGACTTACATGTATCAAACATAGAATCACATATGGGTCTAAGATATGAAGAACGACCTATCGTCCTTCTTTCAATGGGAGTAGGACTTACAACTATGCTTCCCCTTATTAGGACATATTTAATTGATAAGGGAAATATTCCTCAAGCTAAATCTTACACCATAGCTCGTGAAGGAAAGAGGGTATTTGAAGATAAGTTAGCTAGTATTGAAGATCACGACTTTACTCAAGATTGGTTTGCTGGCCGCAAGGAATTCTTCGATTCCTTAAATGAAATAATTCTTCCTAATTGTATAGTTTATTTAGTTGGATCAAATGAATTTTTGCTCGATACTATTGTTAAATTAAGAGAGTTAGGACTAAGTGACGATGATATTATGATAGATATGACTGATAAGAAGAAAAAGGTAATGTTTATAGCAGCCAAGAACCACCAAGTCCTATAAGCCAGTATAGCCGGCTTTTTTGGAAGGAAATTATGGATAAGATAAATATTAAAGATATAAAATTAAAGACAGACAGACTTACTCTTAGGGTCTTTGAAGAAGGTGACTTAGAAGACTTATATGCCTATGCTAAAGAGCCAGGCCTTGGAGAGTCAGCAGGTTGGTTTCACCATGAGAGTATAGAGGATTCTCGAAAAGTTTTAGATAGCTTTATAAAAGATTCCAATATCTTTGCCCTAGTTTATGAAGGAAAAGTTGTAGGATCTATTGGCCTTCATCCTTATGATGAGAAATTTTTTACAAATCTTGCTGGAAAAAAGGCTGTAGAAATTGGCTTTATAATAGGGTCAGCCTATCAGAAAAAGGGACTCATGAAAGAAGCCTTGGAGAGGGTATTAGAATTTTTATTTAAGGATATAGGTCTTGATTATGTAGTGGCAGGCCATTTTAGGGGGAATTTTAAGTCCAAAAAAATCCAAATGAAGCTTGGTTTTAAGTATTATTCCTCCCGTTTAATTAAAACTCATATGGGGACTAGTGAGGTTGTCCACGAAAATATCCTAAGTAAGGAAGACTTTGACCAATATTTATTAGATAAAGAGAAGGAAAAATCTAGAAAAGATGAGCTCGCTCATAAAAAGCAAATCATAAACCGCTATGATCTTAAGGAAGGAGAAAAATTTTCCTACCTATTAAACTTCTCCAATGCCCTTATATTTGTTATATCAGGTCTTATTTCCTACGATACAAAACTTTATATAGGATCTGACCTTATACAAATTGACAAAAAATCTAAGATTGACCTCAAAGTTTTAAGGGATGCTTCATTTATATTAGTAGAAAATAATTTTGGGGACTAGTATGGAGAAAGTTGGCTGCTACGTCCACATCCCTTTTTGTGAAAAGAAGTGCTATTATTGTGATTTTACGGCCTTTATGGGACTTGATAAGTATATAGACTCTTATGTTGATAATTTAATCAAAGAGATTAGCTTTTATAAGGAAAGGCTCGACCTATCAATTGATAGTCTCTATATAGGAGGGGGGACTCCGACCTATATCGATCCAGAATATATAGAAAAAATCGTAAGAAAGATACAAAAATTTGACTATGCCCCTCGTGAATTTACAATTGAGGCCAATCCAAATAGTCTCGATGAGGATAAATTAAAAATATATGAGGACCTTGGAGTAACGAGGATTTCTCTAGGTGTGCAGAGCTTTGATGATAAGGTTTTGGAAAATATAGGGAGAAACCACAGGAAGAATATAGCCCTTAGGGACATAGATATGATAAAAAAATATGACTTTGACTTATCTTTTGACCTTATGCTAAACCTCCCAGGTCAAGACCTTGATTCTATAAAAAACGACCTGGCCATGGTAAAAAAGCTAGATCCTGACCATATATCCTGGTATTCCCTAATCCTTGATAAGGGCTCTCGTTTCTATGCCCTAGATAAGGAAGGAAGACTTGACCTTATGGATGATGACCTAGAAGTAGATGTTTTCTCCTATATAATAGGGGAACTTCAGAAAATGGGTCTTAATCGTTATGAGATATCAAACTTTGCGAAGCTAGGCCACGAGTCCATTCATAACAAAAAATATTGGGACAATGAGGGCTACCTAGGTGTGGGCCTTGGAGCTTCAGGATTTTTGTCAAATATTAGATATACTAATACCAAAAACTTTATAAAATATGATCAAGCTATAAGAAAAAATTGTCTACCAATAGCTACTAGGGAATTTATTAGTAAGGATGAGAGAGAAAAGGAATATATTATCTTTAAGCTTCGTGAGAGCGAGGGTTTCTCCTTGGAAGTATTTAAGAAGAAGTTTGGGGAGGACTTCTTGGAAAAATACAAGGAAGAGATTGCTAAGTTTAACCCATATGGATATTTTAAGATAGGAGATAACTTTGCCTTTACTGAAAAGGGGATGAGCCTATCCAATGAATTTTTTGTTGAGATTATCTAAGATTTACCCCTTGGGTAAAAATCTACTTGACATGGTTATTAAACTAAGTATATTATAATTAGCAGTCATAATTAAAGAGTGCTAAGAAGAGGTGAGGAGCTTTGAAAGATAGAAGATTACAAATACTTTTTTCTATCATAAACTCATATATTTTAGAAGGAGATCCAGTAGGTTCCAAGAGCTTAGCTAGTGATTACTCCTTTGACGTATCGCCTGCTACAATTAGAAATGATATGAGTAGCCTTGAAAAAAGTGGCTTACTTAAGAAAGCTCATACATCATCAGGTAGACTCCCATCAGATAAGGGTTACAGGTATTTTGTAAATTATCTTTTGGAGAACGAAATGATTGTAGCAGAAACTGAAGCTAAAGTTGATAGCATCAGGAAGATGCTTGGCAAGGAAAGTCACAATACTAGTGATATCGTTGAGACTGCGACAAAAATTTTGGCAGCGATTACTAATCTAACTGCGGTATCAGTTACATTGAAGAAGGATGTCAAAAAAATCCTAAATATCGAACTTATGAAGATAAGCGATTATAGGGTCTTACTTATAGTAGTCTTTGACAATTCTGATATTATGAATGAAACTATAGGGCTTGAAAGTCCCATTGATGATGACATACTCTCTAGGTTAAATATCTTTATCAAGAAGAACTTAATAGGAGAAGATGTAGCTGACTTATCTGAGAAAATAGATAAGGTAAAATCTAGTATTAACAATAACTTATATGTATTTTTAGATAAGCTTTTCGTGAGAATTAAAAATAATTCTAAAGATGAGTTAAATAGAAATGTCAAAATCGAAGGAATTGGTAATATTTTCAATTTTAAAGAGTTTGATGATTTAACAAAGGCTAAAGAATTTATTAAACTTTTTGATAGCAAGGAAATGATAAGGGATTTGCTATCAGATGATTTAGAAGATAAGAGCCTAGTCATCACTATAGGAGAGGAAAATCCTCTCGATCAATTTAAAGAGAATACTATTATAACTTCCTACTTTGCCATTGATAAATACACAGTTGGCAAGATTGGAGTAGTTGGTCTAACAAGGATTAATTACAGGGAGGTTATAGGAAACATTAAACTGATTTCTGATTTATTAAGCGAATAAAGGAAGGTGAATGATTTGGCTGATGATATCAAAAAGGATGAAAATATAGAAGAACCAGAGGAAAATGAAGAAGACTTTATAGAAGCTGAGCTTGTCGATGAAGAAGATGAGGCAAGTGAAGATCTTAAGGAAGAGAAGAAGGAAGATACAGAGAACGACTATAAGGATAGGTATCAAAGACTTTTAGCAGACTTTACTAACTACAAAAAAAGGGAAGAAAGTCAAAAGGAAGACTTTAAGAAGTTTGCTTCAAGTTCCCTAATAGAAAAATTACTTTCTGTTTTGGATAATCTCGATAGGGCCCTAGATAAGGCTGATAGCGAAGATCCTTTCGTTAAAGGAGTAATGATGACTCGTGACGAACTGATTAAGATTTTACAAAACGAAGGACTAGAGGAGATTGAATCAGACGGAGTTGAATTTGATCACAATTTCCACCAAGCTGTCCTAGCTGAGGAAAGCGACACTGTGGAAAGTAATTATATAATAGAAACCTTCCAAAAGGGTTATACACTAAATGGAAGAGTACTTAGACCAGCTATGGTCAAGGTAGCAAAATAGGAGGAAGATAATATATGGCAAAAATAATAGGAATTGACTTAGGAACAACAAACTCTGCAGTAGCTGTTATGGAAGGTGGTAGCGCAACTATAATTCCTAACAGTGAAGGAAACAGAACTACACCATCAATAGTAGCCTTCTCAAAAGACGGAGAAAGACTTGTTGGTGAAACTGCAAAGAGACAAGCAATCACAAACCCAGATAGAACAATCACATCAGTAAAAAGAGAAATGGGTACTGATTGGAAAACTGCTGAAATAGATGGCAAAACATATACACCTGAAGAAATATCAGCAATGATTCTTCAAAAACTAAAATCAGATGCTGAAAGCTACCTAAATGACAAGGTAACTAACGCAGTAATTACAGTACCTGCTTACTTTACAGATGCTCAAAGACAAGCAACCAAGGACGCTGGACAAATAGCAGGACTTAAGGTTGATAGAATCATAAACGAGCCAACTGCAGCAGCCCTTGCTTATGGTATGGATAAAGAAACTGACCAAGCTAAAATTATGGTATACGACCTTGGTGGTGGTACCTTCGACGTATCAATACTAGAAGTAGGAGACGGAGTATTTGAGGTACTCGCTACAAGAGGAAATAACAAACTAGGTGGAGATGACTTCGATAACGAAATCGTAAAATACCTAGCTGACGAATTCAAAAAATCAAATGGTGTAGACTTAACTAAAGACCTTACAGCTATGCAAAGACTAAAGGATGCAGCTGAAAAGGCTAAGAAAGAGTTATCATCAACTCTAACAACAAGCGTATCTCTTCCATTTATAACAGCAGTAGACGGTCAACCTGTCCACATGGAAGAAAGTATCTCAAGGGCAAAATTTGATGAACTAACCAAACACCTAGTAGAAGAAACAAGAAAACCAGTAGAAGATGCCCTAAGAGATGCAGGACTTGCCGCAAGTGATATAGAAAAAGTCCTATTAGTAGGTGGATCTACAAGAATCCCAGCAGTTCAACAAATGGTTAAAAACATCATTAGCAAGGACCCACAAAAGGACATCAACCCAGATGAATCAGTTGCCCTAGGTGCAGCTATCCAAGGTGGTGTGCTATCAGGAGATGTAAAAGACCTATTATTACTAGATGTAACACCATTATCACTAGGAATTGAAACCCTAGGTGGAGTTGCTACAAAACTAATCGAAAGAAATACAACAATACCAACAAAGAAATCCCAAGTCTTCACAACAGCAGCAGATGGACAAACAGAAGTAGATATCCACGTTGTCCAAGGTGAACGTGAGATGGCAGCAGATAACACTACCCTAGGTAGGTTCCAATTAACAGGAATCCCTGCAGCAAGACGTGGAGTACCACAAATCGAAGTTACCTTTGATATAGATGCCAACGGTATTGTAAATGTAACTGCCAAAGACCAAGGTAGTGGAAAAGAACAAAAAATTACAATAACATCATCATCTAACCTAAGCGAAGATGAAATTGATAAAAAGGTAAAAGAAGCAGAAAAATATGCTGAAGAAGATAAGAAGAAAAAAGAAGGCATAGACGCTAAAAATAACGCTGAGAACCTAATTTATCAAGCAAGAAAGACTATAGAAGATGCTAAGCTTGAAGGAGCTGAAAAAGACGAGATCGAAGCAAAAATCAACGAACTTGAAGAAGCTACCAAGACGGATGATATAGAAAAAATTAAAGCTCTAACAGATGAAGTAACTCAAAAGATCTACTCAATGAGCGAAAAAATGTATCAAGCTAGCCAAGGTGCTCAAGATCAATCAGCCAACAACGATGATGATGTAGTCGATGCTGACTATGAAGTAATCGATGATGATGAAGAATAAGATATTAGCAATTGAAAGTATTTAGATAAAAGAGTATAATTTTTAAAAAATTAGGGGGCTATTTCGAAGAGGAATAGCCTCTTTTAATGGTAGGGAGGAAAAATGAGAGATCCTTATGAAGTCCTTGGTGTAAGTAAATCAGCATCAAAAGATGAAATAAAAAAACAATATAGAAAATTAGCCAAAAAATACCATCCAGACCTAAATCCTGATGATGAAAAAGCTAGCGAAAAATTTGAGGAGGCATCTTTAGCCTACGAAATTCTCTCTGATGATAAGAAAAGAAACCAATATGATAGGTATCGGGAGGCTGCCTTTACCAATGGTGGAGGTGGCTTTAGCCATGACTTTAGTGGAGGTTTTGGAGATATCTTTGGAGATATCTTTGGAGATATCTTCGGAACAGGATTCTCATCTCAATCAACCCGTAGGGCAAAAAGACCTATTAAGGGAGATGACATCCAAAAGATAATTAAAATATCTTTCCATGAGGCAGCCTTTGGCACCAAAAAAGAAGTCCAAGTTAGAAGAGAAGTAGAATGTCATGTCTGCGAGGGCAAGGGATCAGAAGATCCATCCAAGGTCCACACCTGTGATAAGTGTAATGGTAGTGGGGTAATCAATGAAGTATCCCATACAGCCTTTGGTACTATGTCAAGGACTGTAACTTGCGATAAGTGTGGGGGTAGTGGAGAAATTATAGAAGAGCCTTGCGAGAACTGTCATGGATCTGGCAAGGAATTTAAGAACGAAACAATAGAAGTAACCGTCCCATCAGGAGTTGAGAATAACAACGTAATTAGGGTAAGTGGTAAGGGACACGTTGGAGAAAATGGAGGCCCTTATGGAGACTTATACCTAGTATTAAATGTAGCTGACCATGAAATCTTTAAGAGAAATGGCCTAGATATTTATTATGAAATGCCTATCTCCTTTACAACTGCTGCCCTAGGTGGCGAAATAGAGGTCCCAACCCTAAAGGAAACTGTAAAGTTCGATATACCAAAGGGTACCCAAACAGGTACTAAGTTTACCCTAAAGGGAGAGGGTATAGAGGATGGTAGGAATAAGAGAAAGGGAAATCTGGACTTTTATGTCAAAATCCTTACTCCAACCAAGTTAACCAAGGAAGAAAAAGAAGCCCTTGAGGCTTATGCAAAAGTAAGTGGAAAAAAAGTAAAGGAAGAGAAATCTTTCTTTGATAAAGTAAAGGACTTTTTTGATTAATGAGTAAAACATTTAACATAATAACCCTAGGCTGCAAGGTAAACCAGTATGAGAGCGAAGCAGTCGAAGAAATATTCAAGGATAGGGGCTTTACCAAAGAGCAAGACGGTGCAGATATTTATGTAATAAATACCTGTACTGTAACCAATATGTCCGATAGGAAGTCAAGGCAGATGATATCAAGGGCAAGGAAAAATAACCCTGATGCAATAATCGCTGTTATGGGCTGCTATAGCCAGGTAAAACCAGAAGAAGTATCCGAGATAGAAGGAGTAGATATAGTCCTAGGGTCAAGAAATAAGGAAGAAGTAGTAGAGCTTTGTGAGGAGATGCTAGCTAACAAAGACCATATAGACAAGTTCGTAGAAGTTAGCGATAGCAAGGAAATAGAGGACCTTCAAATATCAAACCAATCAGAAATGACTAGGGCCTATATGAAAATCCAAGATGGCTGCAATATGTATTGCTCCTACTGCCTAATTCCCTATGCTAGGGGCAATGTAGTTAGCAGGGATATGGCATCCATTATAGAAGAATCAAAGAGACTTGCCCAAAATGGCTTTAAGGAAATAGTCCTTACTGGTATCCATGTAGCATCCTATGGACTTGACTTTATGGATGAGGACCTATCACTAATCAATGTTATAGAAGAAGTAGCAAAGGTTGATGGAATAGAAAGAATTAGACTATCATCAATGGAGCCAAGGCATATTACTAGGGACTTTCTAGAGAGAATGAAGGCTACAGGCAAGGCCTGTGACCACTTCCACCTATCCCTTCAATCAGGCTCAGATAAGGTCCTAAAGGCCATGAACCGTAAATATGACACATCAACCTACAAGGAAAAAGTCGACCTAATAAGAGAAGTATTCCCAAATGCAGGAATAACTACAGATATTATAGTAGGCTTTCCTACAGAAACTGATGAAGACCATAGGGAAACTGTAGAATTTGTTAAGGACATCAAGTTTTCTAAGACCCACCTCTTTAAATATTCAAAAAGAGAAGGCACCAGGGCGAGCAAGATGACTGGTCAAGTAGATGGTAATGTCAAAAAGCAAAGGCTAAAGGACCTAGAGCAAATAGAGGAAGCCAACAAAAAAGACTTCTTAGATAAGCAAGTTGGAAAGACCCTATCAGTTTTATTTGAGGGAAAATCAGACCTGGAAGGCTATAAGTCAGGCTATTCTACTAACTACCTTAGGGTTAATACCCAAGATCAAGTTTTAAGTAATGAAATAAGAGATGTAAGAATAATTGATACACTAGGGGAAGAATTAATAGGAAAACTTGTTTAGTTTTTAAAATTTTTCCTTTACCAAAGATGTATTTTGTGGTATTATATATAGCAATGGGGGTGAAGTATGGATTGTGTATTTTGTAAGATTATAAACAAAGATATACCATCAGATATAATCTACGAAGACGAAGATGTTATTGCATTTAATGATTTAGATCCACAAGCACCTATCCATTTTCTTGTAATACCAAAAAAGCACATACAAAGTATAGCCGAGCTTGACGGTAGCGACTATGACCTTGTTGGTAAGATTTTTAAGGTAATTAAAAAACTAGCAGAAGACAAGGGACTTTCAGAAGAAGGTTATAGAGTAGTATCTAACGTTGGAGAAAAAGCAGGCCAATCTGTTCCCCATTTGCATTTTCATGTATTAGGTGGCAGAGGCTTTAAGTGGCCACCAGGCTGATAAGAGAAGTGTGCGAATACGAGAGGGGGGATAGAGATGACAGAGATTAAAGTTGGAGAAAACGAATCAATCGATAGTGCAATCAAAAGATTCAAAAGACAATGCGCAAGATCCGGTGTACTTTCTGAATACAGAAGAAGAGAACACTACGAAAAACCAAGCGTTATAAGAAAAAAGAAAAATGACGCTGCTAAAAGAAAAAACAGAAAAAATAAATAATTTAAAGACCTTCCCGGCGACTTTGCTAGGAAGGTTTTTTGTATTTGGCTTAGCTGATAGTTTATCATTAAATTTTAATTTTTAGCGATATTATCTATCAAAGTTGAAGCAATATATAAGGCAGAAGTAAGAGCTAAGCCCCTACATACAACTATTCCATCAATAGCTAGGTCATATCCATATCCTGCAAAGACTTGACTTGGATTAAAAATATCCACAAGGCTATTATAATTAAAATTACTTTCAATAAGATATATTCAACTTTTCTATTCATACCTAGGTCTCCTTTATAAATAAGAAATTATCACTATATATTGATCTACATTTTACAAGAGCAGCTTGTATTTATAAATTACTATGGTTACTAATCTCTAAGTAAATTAAAGAAAGGTAAAAAATAACTGCCGATTAGTCGGCAGTTTCTATAAAATATTTTTTATTAAGCTTTTTCTACTTTACCGCTTTTTAAGCATTTAGTACAAACGTTGATTGTTTTAGGACTTCCGTCAACTACAGCTTTGATTTTATGAACGTTAGCCTTAAATTTTCTGTTAATTTGTCTGTGAGAGAATGTAACATTTTTGCCTGATTTTGTTCCCTTGCCGCAGATATCACATGTTCTTGCCATATTTCCACCTCCTCATCATTTATCTTTATTATTTTACCAAAGTTTCCACCAAATTACAAATTTTTTCTTAAAGGGCTATTTTTAGACAATAGTTATTGGATGGAAGTTCGAGTATAGTTATATTAGGAAAAAAAATAGGAGCAGATATGGATTATAAAAATATTTACGCAAATTCTGGCTTAAAAGATATATCTTATGACGCCTATTTAAAAGACTATACAAGCTTTGGCATAGGTGGCAAGGCAGATGTTTTGATAAAACCAACCACAGAAGAAGAACTTATTGAAGTCTTAAAAATAAATTCAGAGAATAATATCCCTACGACAATTATAGGACGAGGCTCAAACCTCTTAATCTCTGATAAGGGAATAAGGGGAGCTGTAGTTGTTTTGGCTGATAATTATTCTGATATTAAGATCGAAGGCAAGAGCCTGAGAGCTTTATCAGGAACAGCCCTAAAGGATGCAGCTCTTGCATCTATCAAAGAGTCCCTTACAGGCATGGAAGAAATATCAGGAATCCCTGGATCCATTGGAGGAGGGGTCGCTATGAATGCAGGAGCCTATGGTGGAGAGATTAAGGATATTTTAGTAAGTGTGAGGGCCATAGATATTGAAGGAAATGTACATGAGTTTAATAATGAAGATATGCATTTTTCTTACAGACACTCAAGAATTTTTGAAGAAGACCTGATAGTATCATCGGCTACTTTTGAGTTAAGAGAAGGTGATCCTGAAGAAATTAAGGCTAAATATGAGGACTTCACCCACAGACGAGAATCCAAGCAACCCCTAGATAAGAAGTCCGCTGGTTCAACCTTCAAGAGACCAGAAGGCTCTTATGCATCAAAGTTGATTGATGAATGTGGTCTAAGGGGCTATAGGGTAGGAGATTGCCAAGTTAGTGAAAAGCACTGTGGCTTCTTGATAAATGCTGGTAATGCAACCTGTAGGGAGATGCTAGACTTTATAAATGAAGTCAAGGCCATAGTTAAGGAAAAGACAGGTTTTACCCTAGAGAGAGAAGTTAAGTTAATTGGAGATTTATAATGAAACTTAAAATTATTACCGGCCTAAGTGGCTCAGGCAAGACAACTGCCCTTAGGGCCTATGAGGATATGGGCTACTATGCCATGGATAATGTCCCAGCCTACCTCATAGAAAAATTTATTGAGCTAAATACCAACCAGGCAAACCCAATCGAGCAAATGGCAGTTGTAATTGATTTTAGGTCTACTCTTAATTCAGACGAATTATATAAGTCTCTTGAGGCTGTAAAAGAGATAAATACAGAAACTGAGATTATTTATTTATACTCAAATGATGAGGTCATTCTAAAAAGGTATAACGAACTTAGAAGGCCTCATCCCTTGGGATCCTTTGGAAATGTAGAGGAAGGAATAGAGAGAGAAAAGGACCTATTTATTCCCATAGAAGCCATGGCTGATAAAGTAATTGACACTTCTGATTTTAAGTCAGCTGACCTAAAGAAAATATTGGCAGATTTTTCTGGCAAAAAGGACATGATGATTATAAATCTAGTCTCATTTGGCTACAAATACGGCTTATCAGATAATTTTGATTTTGTCTTCGATACAAGATTTCTTCCTAATCCCTACTATATAGAAGAATTTAAACACTTAAATGGAACAGATAAGAGTCTAAAGGAATATTTAGATTCATTTGATAAGTCCCACACCTTTATGGATACTATATATTGCCTTATAACAGGTTTGATTCCTGACTATATTAATTCAGGCAAGGATATGCTCACTATAGGCATAGGTTGTACTGGTGGTCAACATAGGTCAGTTTATATGGTAGAGAGCCTTTATGAAAAGATGAAAGATGATGATTACATATTAGTTAAGAAACATAGAGAAAAGGATAGATGGTCATGAAATACTTAAAAAGATACCCAGTTGAAAACATAAAAAATGTCAGAGACTTAGGGGGAGTTCCTACTATTTATGGAAATGTTACAAATTGGGGCAAATTTATAAGAAGTGCAAGTCTTGATGATTCCAAAGATTGCGATATAAAATATTTAATAGATCTTGGTATTACAACGGTAATAGACCTAAGAAGAGAAGGCGAAATTGATAAGAGTCTAGAAAGCCATAAGAAAATCACTGACAATTTTGACTATCACAATGTATCCCTAGCAGGCGATAGGGAGTTTAGACAAGAAGAGATTGATATGATTATCTCAAGAAAGCTATCAGTAGGGGCATCCTATAGGAACCTTATTGATAATTACAAGGGTGTTAGAGAAATTATGGAAATTATGGCAGGGGCTGAAGGAAGCATTTTATTTCACTGCCAAGAGGGTAAGGATAGGACTGGAATGATTTCCATGATTCTTATGGGTATAGCTGATGTTTCAAAGTCTGATATAATAGCTGACTATGAAATATCTTCAGCCTACCTAGGTTATATAGAAAGATATGAGAAAAGCGAAGACTGGTCAGTCTTTAGGATAACAGATCCCTACAATATGAGAGAAGCCTATGAATATATCATTAGAAAATATGGAGGCTTCTATGAATACCTAGACTATGCAAAGGTAGATGTCAAAACAATTGATAAACTTAGGGATATGATGATAAATTAGGAGCAGGTATGTCTTTTTCACAAAGATGTAAGAAGGAAGTTATGAAAAAAGATCCTATATCGGTAGAAGGGGAGCTAGTCTCAAGCCTTCACTTTGTAGGTTCAATTAGGATAAAGAGATGGTCCTACTATATAAAATTTGAAACTGATAGTAATATTAAGGCAAGGTATATATATAACCTTGTCAAAATTTTATATAACTATTCTCCAACCTTTGAGATTTTGGATAAAAAAAGCAGAAGAGACTTTAAGGTGATTGTCGAAGATAGCCATATTTCAGAAGATTTAATTGCTAAGAAGGAAAATGGCTTTATAGATAATTTCACAAATATTGAAGAAGTTGACTTGGATGATATAAAATCTTTTCTAAAAATCGCCTTCATATACAAGGGTTCAATAAATGACCCTCAAAGAGGCTACAATCTGGAGGTAATAGCAAGGGATGATAGGGAACTTAGACTAATCAAGGAGTCTATGGAGACCTTTGAATTAAAACCAAAAGTTTATACTAGGTCTGATTATTATATAGTTTACCTAAAAGATAGTGACAAAATCTCGGATTTTTTGGCCTTGATAGGGGCTAATAAGTCTCTTTTTGAATTAGAGAATGTAAAGGCTATGAAGTCCATAAGGAATAATATCAACAGGCAAACAAATTTTGACAAGGCAAATATAGACAGGACTGTCAAGGCATCACTAAGGCAGGTAGACGCTATAAATTATCTAATAGGAGTGGGAGGTCTTGATGACTTTAATGATGAAATGAAAGAGATTGCAAGGCTCAGGATAGAAAATCCCTATATTTCCCTAGAAGAGCTTGGTAATCTTATGGATCCTCCTATGACTAAGGCAAAGATAAATTATAGGCTACAAAAGTTTATTAAGTTGGCAGAAGAAGGTTATGATGGAAAATAAATTTACCCACTTACACGTCCATACAGAATATTCCCTCTTAGATGGTTTTTCTAGGATAGATGTCCTCCTAGACAAGTGCAAGGAACTTGGCATGGATTCTATCGCCATAACTGACCATGGGCAGATGTATGGGGTTATAGAATTTTATAAGCAGGCAACTAAGCGTGGCATTAAGCCAATTATTGGCTGCGAGATCTATGTAAGTGAAAAGGACCACACAATCAAAAATCCTACCAACAAAAGGTACTACCACCTAATTTTGCTTGCAAAAAACATAGGAGGCTACAAAAATCTAATAAAAATCGTATCAGAAGCATATGTTAATGGATTTTATTACAAGCCTAGGGTTTGCTTCGACTACATAAAGGACCATGCAGCAAACCTAGTTGCCCTTTCAGCCTGCCTCAATGGTGAAGTAAACCAAAGGATCCTGGAAGATGATATGGAGGGGGCAAAGGATACTGCCCTTAGATATCAAGAGGCCTTTGGTCAAGGTAACTACTACTTGGAAATCCAAAACCATGGACTAAGAGAGCAAGAGAAGGTAAATAAGGGAGTTGACTACCTCCATAGGAGCCTTGGTATTCCCTTGGTAGCTACTAATGATGTCCACTATGTAGAAAAGGAGGATGCCCTCTACCAAGACGTCCTCCAATGCATCCAAACAGGCAAACTCCTTGAGGATAAGGATAGGATGAGGATGCCATCTAATGAATTCTACCTCAAAAGTCCTCATGAAATGGCAGATTTATTTGCTGACTATGATGATGCACTAGCTAATAGTCGAAAAATCGCCGATATGTGCAATGTTGAGTTTACCTTCCATGAGCCACATTTGCCCTACTTTACCAAGGTTGAAGATGGCTATAGCAACTTAGACTACCTAAAAAAACTTGTGAAGGAAGGACTAATTAAGAAATATGGAAGCCTTAATTCAAAGATTATAGAGAGGGCCAAAAAAGAGATTGATGTCATAGCTTCTATGGGCTATGTAGACTACTTCCTAATAGTCTGGGACTTCGTCACCTATGCCAAGAGCCATGATATAGCAGTTGGGCCAGGTAGGGGATCTGCTGCAGGGTCCATTGTCTCCTATGCCCTAGATATAACAAAGATTGATCCCCTCAAATACAACCTACTCTTTGAAAGATTTTTGAATCCTGAGAGGGTATCTATGCCGGATATTGATATAGACTTTGATTATATCTTGAGGGATAAGGTAGTAGAATATGTAAATGACCTCTATGGTAGGGACCATGTTTCTCAAATTGTAACCTTTGGTAGAATGCAGGCCAGAAATGCCATCAGAGATGTGGGTAGGGTCTACAATATCTCCTACGGCAAGGTCGATAGGATTGCCAAATTAATTCCGACAACTATAGGGATGACCATAGACAAGGCCTTTGAAGCTTCACCTAAGTTTAAGGAAATATATGATAATGACAGGGAAGCCAAAAGATTAATCGAAACAGCTAGAAAGGTGGAAGGCCTTCCTAGGCATACATCAATCCACGCTGCTGGAGTTGTAATTTCAAAAGAAAAGCTAACAGATATTATTCCCCTCGCTATATCAAATGACCTAGTCGTTACCCAATATGATATGACAGAGATTGAAGAGCTGGGCCTACTTAAGATGGACTTTTTGGGCCTTAGAAACCTTACTATAATCAAGGACACTATTAAGGATGTCAAGAAAAATCGAGGTATAGACGTAGATATTGACAATATTGATGTAAATGATAAAGACGTAATGAGTCTATTTACCAGGGCCAATACAATAGGAATCTTCCAATTTGAATCAGCTGGGATGAGAAACTTCCTCAAGAACCTTAAACCTACTGTATTTGATGACCTAATAGCGGCAAATAGTCTATTTAGGCCAGGTCCTATGGATGAAATTCCTAAATATATCGAAAATAAAAATAATCCCGGCCATGTTGAATACATTGATGAGAGCCTAAGGCCAATACTTGATGTAACCTACGGTATCATAGTCTACCAAGAACAGGTAATGCAAATAGTACAAAAACTTGCTGGCTATTCCTTGGGAGAAGCTGATAACTTGAGAAGAGCCATGTCCAAGAAAAAGATGAACGTTATGGAAGAAAATAGGGATATCTTCATCCATGGAAAGGTTGATGCTAATGGCGAAATTGAGATAGCTGGTTGCGTGAGAAATGGGATAAGTGAAAAAAATGCCAACCTAATTTATGATGAAATGATTTCCTTTGCCAAGTACGCTTTCAACAAGTCCCATTCTGCAGCCTACAGTCTAGTTGCAGTTCAAACTGCCTACCTCAAATATAATTATCCAGAAGAATATATGGCGAATTTAATAAGCTCTGTTATGGATAATCCTTCCAAGCTATACACCTACGTAAGTGAAACCAAGGCAATGGGTATAGAGATCTTGCCAGCTGATGTTAATAAGTCCAAGCGAGAATTCTCTGTAGAGAAGGGCAAAATTATCTTTGGTCTATCAGCCATTAAGTCAGTTGGTACCAATTTGATTTATGCCATAGAAAAAGCTAGGGATGATGGGGGAGACTTTCTTAACTTTAAGGACTTCCTCCAAAGAGTAGACCAGGTAGACCAAAGGACCCTTAATAAAAAGGGAATAGAAGCCCTAATAAAGGCAGGAGCCTTCGATTCCATTTCCTATAAGAGGTCATCCCTTATGGCAGTTTTCTCAAAGGCCATTGACTCGGTAATTGAAAATAGGAAAATAAATGTTAAGGGCCAGATGAACCTCCTTGATGCCTTTGGAAGTGAAGATAAGACTCAACCTATCGAAGATATAAAATTACCAGATATCAATGAATACCCCAAGAAAACCAAACTTGCCATGGAAAAAGAGGTCTTGGGCTTTTATATATCCGACCATCCTCTATCAGGAATATCTGACTCCCTTGATTCCATAGTTACCTACAAGACTTCCGACAAGGAAGAGATGACAGACCTAGAGAGAGCTAGACTTGATAGGAAATTTGTAACTATGGCTGGAGTTATCACAGAAAAAAGTGAAATAATGACCAAGAAAAGAGAACTGATGGCCTTTGCTAAGCTTGAGGATATGACAGGAAGCCTTGAAATAGTGATATTCCCTGAGGTCTACAAGAACTATAGGCTACTCTTAGATGAGGATAATCCTGTTATCGTAAAGGGGATCTTGCAAGTTGACGAATCTGATGTAAAATTATTAGCTAATGAGTTTATTGATGTAGAAAAGATTAATATTAAAACTTTGTACTTAAAAACTGAGTACATAAGGTATAATGAACTTAGGAAACTTTTAACTTCTATGAAGGGAGATAGTCCAGTCGTAGTTTATTTTTCTGATAAGGGCAAAAATTATAGGCTCGACAAGAAGCTCTGGGTAGATCTCAAGGAAGAAAATATTAGAAGCTTAGAAGGTTTTTTAGGAAAAGATAATGTTAAGATTAAGTGAGGAATTTTATGAAGACAATAGGAATACTAACAAGCGGAGGAGATGCTCCCGGCATGAATTCAGCCATTAGGGCTGCAGTGAGAACTGCCCTAAATAAGGGCCTTCGTGTTAAGGGAATTAGAAATGGTTATGATGGCCTAATGCAAGGTGATATCTATGAGATGAATGTATCATCTGTAGCAGATATTATCCACAAGGGTGGTACTATACTCGGTACTGCGAGAAGTAGTGAATTTAAAACACCAGAAGGTCAAAAAAGAGGAGCTCAAATCCTAGAAGATTATGGAATAGAAGGACTTATAGTTATCGGGGGAGATGGATCCTTTAAGGGAGCCAAGGCCTTATCAGAACTAGGCATTAGGACAGTGGCTATCCCAGGTACAATAGACAATGATATGGGCTATACAGACTTTACTATAGGATTTTTTACAGCAATAGAGACTGTAATTGATGCAATAGGAAAGCTTAGAGATACTTCATCTTCCCATGGTAGGGCTGTTGTAATTGAAGTAATGGGTAGAAATTGCGGAGACCTCGCCCTTTACTCAGGACTTGCCGGTGGAGCAGAATCTATCATAGTCCCTGAGCATACTTTCTCCATTGATGAAATTATCGAAAAGATGGAAAATGGTAAGAAGAGGGGTAAGCTTCACCACCTAATTACCCTAGCTGAAGGAGTTGGAGATCCATATTCCCTTGCTAGAGAATTGGAAGAGAAGACAGGAATTGAAACAAAGGTTACTATCCTAGGTCATGTTCAAAGAGGTGGATCACCATCAGGAGTGGATAGACTACTTGGAACAACTATGGGAGCCAGAGCAGTTGAGTTATTATATGAAGAGAAGACAGATATAGCTCTAGGTTATGTTAATGGTGAAATAATCGAAGTAAGTATTGAGGATGCAACAAGCAAGAAATCTGAATTTAATGAGAAACTTTACGAAGTTGCCAATTCATTATCAAGATAGGAGATATTATGAAGCCTGAAGTTTTAAAAAAGACTAAGATTGTTTGTACAATAGGACCTGCCAGTGAAGACGGGGAAATTCTTGAAGAATTAATTAACAATGGAATGAATGTTGCTAGGTTAAACTTCTCCCATGGTAGCCATGAGGAACACCTCGCAAAGATTAAAAATATTAGAAGAATTAGAAGAAAACTAAATCAACCTGTTGCGATAATGCTAGATACCAAGGGTCCAGAGATTAGAACAGGTAACTTCAAGGTGGATGAAGTTTACTTAAAACCTGGTGATGTCTTTACACTTACAACAAGAAATGTAGAGGGCGACCAAAACATTGTTTCAGTATCCTATGAGGGACTACCAAACGATGTTGAAGTAGGATCTGCTATTTACATAGATGATGGCCTAGTTCAACTAGAAGTTACAGAAATAAAAGATGGCACAGAAGTTGTTTGTAAGGTACTAAACAACGGAATCCTATCAAACCACAAGGGAGTAAACCTACCAGGATCAAAGACCAACCTACCATCATTGACACCAAAGGATGTTGATGACATTAAATTTGGTATAGAAAATGACATCGACCTCATAGCAGCAAGCTTTGTAAGGAAAAAAGAAGATGTCTACGACATTAGAAAAGTCTTGGAAGATCATGGTGGAGAACACATTAAAATCATTTCAAAAATCGAATCACAAGAAGGTGTAGATAACCTAGATGAAATCATAGAAGCAAGTGATGGAATTATGGTAGCTAGGGGAGATCTTGGAGTAGAGATCAAAACCGAGCTTATACCCCTAGTTCAAAAAGAAATTATAAGAAAATGTAATGCAGCTGCAAAACCAGTTATAACAGCAACCCAAATGCTTGACTCTATGATTAGAAATCCTAGACCAACTAGGGCAGAGACAACAGATGTAGCTAATGCTATAATCGATGGGACCGACTGTGTTATGCTTTCTGGAGAAACTGCAAATGGTAAATACCCAGTAGAGGCAGTAAAAACTATGAGAAATATTTGTATTACAACAGAGTTCTCAGATGACTTCTACAAAAATGTATACGGACTTCACATCGAATCATCTAACAATGTAACCAACTCAATAGCAAGATCTACAAAGTATATAGCAGAAGAACTAAAGGCTAAGGCAATAATCTCTTGCACATCATCTGGTAACACATCAAGAATAATATCAAAATTCAAACCAAAAACTAATATAGTAGCAGCAACCACAACTGATAGAGTCGCAAGAAGCCTATCCATAGTATGGGGTGTTAATCCTATTGTAATCCAAAAGGCAAAAGAAACAGATGAACTAATAGAGCGTGCCATAGTAGGGGCTTTAGCTGAAGATTATGTAAAAGAAGGAGACCTTACAGTAGTAACAGCAGGTATTCCTCTAGGAGTATCAGGTACTTCTAATCTAATCAAAGTTCATGTTATAGGCGATATATTGACAAATGGTACAGGTATTGGTTCGAAATCAGTATCGGGTAAGGTGGTAATAGGTTCAACCAAAAAAGAACTAAAGGATAAGTTCGAAGATGGCGATATAATAGTAGCCAAATTTACAGACTCAGACCTTACAGAATTTATTGAAAAAGCCAGTGCTATAGTAACAGAAACTGGAGGCCTAACAAGCCATACAGCAGTAGCAGCAGTTCACTTTGGAATTCCTGCAGTAGTGGGAGCCGTTAATATCCTAAACATGGTAGAAGACGGAGATACCATAACAGTAGATTCCATAGGTGGAGTAATATACAAGGGAGATACAAAAGTTATCTAATGATACTAGAAAACATAGAAATCATAGATATCCTACAAGATGGTAGGGGTGTTGGCAAAAAAGATGGCAAAGTATACTTTATAGAAGGGGGAAGTTACGGAGAAATCTGTAACATAGAACTCCTTGAAGAAAAGAAAAACTTTACCCTAGCCAAAAAGACCAAGACCCTACAAAAATCAAAAGACTATAGAGAACCTCCATGTCCATACTACTATGAATGTGGAGGTTGTTCTATAATGGATATATCTTACGATAGGCAAATAAAACTAAAGCAAAACCTAATAAAAAACGCACTTAACAAAACAGCAGGCATAGACCTTGATAATATAAAAATAATAAAATCCAAAGACTTTGGCTATAGAAACAAAATTCGTTTAAAAGTAGGAGATAATGGTGACCTAGCCTACAAGAAAAAAAGCTCTGATGACCTAGTCTACATAAAAGACTGCCTCCTTGCAAATGATCATATAAGAGCAAACTTTGATAATATACAAGCTCTAAGTAGAGATATAACCGAGGCCATGGGCCATATACTTAGTCAAATATCAATAAGGTCAAATGGCAAGGAAATCCTCCTAAACCTCTACTCTGATGAGGTAGATAAAGTCTACGACTACCTAAAAACCAAGGACCTAGCCTACAAAATAAATATTCTAGGGAAAAATAAGACACTTAGACTGGGAGAAGACCACCTCTTCTTTACCTACAAGGACAAAACCTTCAAAGTATCAAGAGATGACTTCTACCAAGTAAACGACTACCAAATCCAAAACCTTTACGGCTTGGCAAAAGAATTCTTGGGAGAGGACAAAAAGCTCCTAGACCTCTTCTGTGGATCAGGCACAAGCTCGATTGCAATAAATGGAGACCACTTGGTAGGAGTAGAAATAAACAAATCAGCCATAGTAGATGCCAAAGAAAATGCTAGGATAAACAATTTAACAGACTACAAATTCATAGCCAAAAACGCCAAATATATAGACCAAAAATTTATAAAAAAAGAACAAATCCACGCTGTAACCCTAGACCCACCAAGGGCAGGAATCGACAAGGAAATTATAAAAACCCTAGCAAAAACCAAAATCCCCCAAATAATCTACATCTCATGTAACCCCCAAACCCAAGCACGAGACATAAAAAGATTCCAAAAAGAAGGCTATGCCCTAGAAAAAATCAAAGCAGTAGATATGTTCCCACAGACTATGCACGTGGAGACTATAGCGTTGATACAAAAGATGTAAATATAGAAATCCTGCATTTTAAGCAGTTTTATAAGCATTTTGTCTTCGATAAAGATGAAGAAGGATACGTCAAAAAGACCCAAAAAAACTACATGGACGTAAGAGTAGTTTTGCAACTGGTATGAGGAGACACAAAGAAAAATATAATAAGATAAAACCCATTTTATACTTTCTACAAGAGTAGCTTAAATAAGGCTGCT
>NZ_JAKZEY010000049.1 GCF_022808955.1 Anaerococcus sp. AGMB09787 | reverse complement strand
CACAGGCTTCGGGTATTGCCAACTCCCATGGTGTGACGGGCGGTGTGTACAAGACCCGGGAACGCATTCACCGCGGCATTCTGATCCACGATTACTAGCAACTCCAACTTCATGCACTCGAGTTGCAGAGTGCAATCCGAACTGGGACAGGCTTTTTGAGGTTCGCTTGACTTCGCAGTTTCGCTTCTCTCTGTACCTGCCATTGTAGCACGTGTGTAGCCCAAGTCATAAAGGGCATGATGATTTGACGTCGTCCCCACCTTCCTCCGGTTTGTCACCGGCAGTATCGCTAGAGTCCCCAACTTAATGATGGTAACTAACGATAGGGGTTGCGCTCGTTATGGGACTTAACCCAACATCTCACGACACGAGCTGACGACAACCATGCACCACCTGTATTTCAGTTATCCGAAGATATAATAGCTTATCTCTAAGTTACTCCGAAATATGTCAAGACTTGGTAAGGTTCTTCGCGTTGCGTCGAATTAAACCACATGCTCCGCTGCTTGTGCGGGTCCCCGTCAATTCCTTTGAGTTTCACACTTGCGTGCGTACTCCCCAGGCGGAGTGTTTATTGCGTTAGCTGCGGCACCCAGATTTACTCCGGACACCTAACACTCATCGTTTACGGCGTGGACTACCAGGGTATCTAATCCTGTTTGCTACCCACGCTTTCGTACCTCAGCGTCAGAGGATGGCCAGAAAGTCGCCTTCGCCACCGGTATTCTTCCTAATATCTGCGCATTCCACCGCTACACTAGGAATTCCACTTCCCCTTCCATCTCTCAAGCTAGGTAGTTTTAAAAGCTTACTATAGTTGAGCTATAGGATTTCACTTCTAACTTGCCTAGCCGCCTACGTACCCTTTACGCCCAATGATTCCGGACAACGCTCGGTCCTTACGTATTACCGCGGCTGCTGGCACGTAATTAGCCGGACCTTATTCGTATGGTACTGTCATTTTCTTCCCATACAAAAGATTTTTACAACCCGAAGGCCTTCTAAATCACGCGGCGTCGCTGCATCAGGGTTTCCCCCATTGTGCAAAATTCCCCACTGCTGCCTCCCGTAGGAGTCTGGGCCGTGTCTCAGTCCCAATGTGGCCGTACACTCTCTCAAGCCGGCTACTGATCGTCGCCTTGGTGGGCCTTTATCTCACCAACTAGCTAATCAGTCGCAAGTCCATCTTACACCACTAACGTTTTGGTAGCCTATTCATGCGATTAGGCTACTTCATAGGGTATTATTCGTCGTTTCCAACGGCTATCCCCTTGTGTAAGGCAGGTTACTCACGTGTTACTCACCCGTCCGCCACTAATCCACTCTTTGTCCTTCCGAAGAATTCTAAAGAGTTTCATCGTTCGACTTGCATGTGTTATGCACGCCGCCAGCGTTTATCCTGAGC
>NZ_JAKZEY010000048.1 GCF_022808955.1 Anaerococcus sp. AGMB09787 | reverse complement strand
TCTGGTAGTTTTGATTATAATAGAAACGACTTTTAACATAGACAACTATATTTGATAAATATATATATATAAGGAGAATAAAATGTTAAAAAGTGAATACGAGATTTTAAAAGATGCAAATAAAGTTATATTAGCTTATTCAGGAGGACTTGATACATCAGTTATGGTTACCTGGCTAAAAGAAAATGGAGCCAAAGAAGTTATCTGTGTTTCAGGAGATTTAGGACAGGTTAAAGATCCGAAAGCTTTGGAAGAAAAAGCTTTAGCATCAGGAGCAAGTAAATTTTATAATATAAAAATGGAGAAAGAATTTATTGAGGACTATGCTTTTAAAATTGTAAAGGCAGGGGCAAAGTATGAGAATGTATATTTACTTGGCACAGCGATTGCAAGGCCACTTATAGCAAAGGCTCTTGTAGATGTAGCTAAAAAAGAAGGATCTGATGTGATAGTGCATGGTTGTACAGGTAAGGGTAATGATCAAATTAGGTTTGAAACATCTATAATGTCATTGGCTCCAGAAATTAAGGTTTTGGCACCATGGAGATTTTGGGATATAAAGGGACGTAGTGAGGAAGAAGCTTATGCAAAATCTCATAATATTCCATTAGTATATAAAAAAGAAGAGGATTATTCAATGGATGAAAATATTTGGCATTTATCACATGAGGGATTAGACCTAGAAGATCCAAGAAATGCTGCTAACCTTGACAAAGTCTTACAATGGATTACAAAACCGGAGGATGCTCCAAATGAGCCAGAAATTGTTGAAGTTATATTTGAAAAAGGAGTACCAGTAGGAATTAACGGTGAAAAGATGCAAGCAGTAGATCTTGTAAAAAAACTCAATGTTATAGCTGGAAAACATGGTATCGGAATCGATGATATGGTTGAAAGTAGGATGGTCGGCATGAAGTCCAGAGGAGTTTATGAGAACCCTGCAGCATCAGTACTTTACTTTGCACATGAAAAACTTGAATCCGTAACTATGCATCCAGATGCCTTACAATATAAGCAAAAAATGGCGCTTGATTATGCTAAGCTTGTTTATGCAGGAAAATGGATGACACCTTTAAGAGAAGCGATGGATGCTTTTATAGATGTAAGTCAAGAAAATGTTACAGGTAGTGTAAAAGTTAAGCTTTATAAGGGAAGCATGCAACCAGCAGGAATTCAAGCTAAAAATTCACTTTATTTAGAAGAATATGCAACATTTGAGGAAGATGATGTTTATAATCAATCGGATGCTACAGGATTTATAAATTTATTTGCATTAAGTAGTAAGATTTACTCACAAGCTGTTAAGGAGAAATAGGGATAATATATGAAATTATGGAGTGGTATGTTATCAGGAGAGCTTAACAAAGAGGCTGAAGAGTTTAATGATTCAATAAAGATAGATCAAAGACTCATTTTTTATGACATAAAAGGTTCAATTGCTCATGTAACGATGCTTAGTAAATGTAAGATTTTAAGAGAAGATGAATCTAAAAAAATTATAGAAGGCTTAGAGAAAATAAAGAAAAAGCTAGAGGATAAAGATATTGAAATTGATTATACTTGCGAAGATGTACACACTTTTGTAGAGGAAAAATTAATTGAAGAGATTGGCGATTTAGGAAAGAAAATGCATACTGCAAGGAGCAGAAATGATCAAGTTACAACTGACTTGAGACTTTATCTAAAAGATGAAGTTAGCGAAGTTGATAATCTGTTAAAAGAGTATTTGCAAGCTTTGTGTTATTTGGCAGAAAATAATACTGAAACGATTATGCCTGGATACACTCATTTGCAAGCGGCTCAAGCAGTAACCTTTGCTCATCATATGATGGCTTACGCAATGATGGCACTTAGAGATTCGGATAGAATAAGAGATTACAAAAAAAGGCTAAATAGCTTGCCACTAGGTTCATGTGCTTTGGCAGGAACATCTTATCCCATAGACAGAGAATATACTGCTAAGTTGCTTGGATTTGAATCAATAATGCAAAATTCTATGGATGCAGTAAGTGATAGGGATTATGTCTTGGAATTACATGCGATACTTTCCTTAATAGCAATTCATTTATCCAGACTAAGCGAAGAAATTATAATTTGGTCTTCTCAACCATTTAATTTTGTCAGTATTGATGATATGTATTCAACAGGTTCTTCAATTATGCCACAGAAAAAAAATCCTGATATGGCAGAACTTATAAGATCAAAAGCTGCAAGATTAATTGGCAATATGAATCAGTCATATATTATGTTAAAATCACTTCCACTGGCTTATTCAAAAGATATGCAAGAAGACAAAGAGTCGATATTTGATAGTTTAGACAATATAAAAATATCATTGACTGTAATGACAGGAATGTTAAAAACATTAAAAATCAACAAGAAAAGAATGCTTAAAGCCTGCAAAGAAGGATATTTAAACGCAACGGATGTAGCAGATTATTTAGTAAATAAAGGCGTTACTTTTAGAGATGCACATCATATAGCTGCAAAACTTGTAAAAATAGCTCAAGACAACGATCAGACTTTAGATCAGTTAGATATTAGCATTTTTAAGAATCAGTCCAACAAGTTCGAAGAAGATATTTATGAAGCAATAGAGCTAGAAAATATGGTTGAGTCAAGAAAATCTTTGGGAGCTACTGCTAAAGAAGAAGTTGAGAGACAAATTAATTTTGTAAAAGAAAAAATAGGTAATAAAGGAGATTTAAAATGAAAATTATTAAAAAAATGTTATTAACTGCAACAACATTAATGTTGTTAGCATCTTG
>NZ_JAKZEY010000047.1 GCF_022808955.1 Anaerococcus sp. AGMB09787 | reverse complement strand
ATGCATCTGGCGATACAACTCATACACCAGCGGTGTGTCCATCCCGGTCCTCTCGTACTAAGGACAGTTCCTCTCAAATTTCTTACGCCCACGCTGGATAGGGACCGAACTGTCTCACGACGTTCTGAACCCAGCTCGCGTGCCTCTTTAATGGGCGAACAGCCCAACCCTTGGGACCTACTCCAGCCCCAGGATGAGACGAGCCGACATCGAGGTGCCAAACCTCCCCGTCGATGTGGACTCTTGGGGGAGATAAGCCTGTTATCCCCGGGGTAGCTTTTATCCGTTGAGCGATGGCCCTTCCATTCGGTGCCACCGGATCACTAAGTCCGTATTTCTACTCTGCGCAAGTTGTCTCTTTTGCAGTTAAGCTCGCTTATGCCTTTGTACTCTGCGAATGGTTTCCGTCCATTCTGAGCGAACCTTTGAACGCCTCCGTTACTTTTTGGGAGGCGACCGCCCCAGTCAAACTGCCCGACTGACAATGTCCTTTGCCCTGATTCAAGGGTCAAAGTTAGAACTTTAATATTAGAAGGTTGGTATCCCAACGGTGAGTCCTCACATACTGGCGTACATGTATCTTCCTCTCCCAACTATCCTGTACATCTAATCTCAAAGTCCAATATCAGCCTACAGTAAAGCTCCACGGGGTCTTTCCGTCCTAGCGTGGGTAAGTCGCATCTTCACGACTACTACAATTTCACCGGATCCTTTGTTGAGACAGTGCCCAAATCGTTACACCTTTCGTGCGGGTCGGAACTTACCCGACAAGGAATTTCGCTACCTTAGGACCGTTATAGTTACGGCCGCCGTTTACTGGGGCTTAAGTTCTAGCCTTCGCTTGCGCTAAGCCTTCCCCTTAACCTTCCAGCACCGGGCAGGTGTCAGCTCCTATACTTCATCTTTCGATTTTGCAGAAACTTGTGTTTTTGGTAAACAGTCGCTTGGGCCTGGTTTCTGTGGCCATATCTCTATGGCTCCCCTTCTCCCGAAGTTACGGGGACATTTTGCCGAGTTCCTTAACAAAGGTTCTTCCGCGCGTCTTGGTATTCTCTACCTCCCTACCTGTGTCGGTTTTGGTACGGGCGCTTTTGTCTTGATAGTGACTTTTCTTGGCAATTTGAATTTCCTTTCTTCTCTACTCATGTTTTCGATCCCTATCAGCTCTTAGGCTTTCAAGTTAGGGATTTGCCTCTAACTTACCCTTAAGCTTTAGACTGCCATCCATCAGGCAGCTAAGGTTATCCTCTTGCGTCATCACTTCTCTTTACGACTTCAAGCGGTACAGGAATTTAAACCTGTTGTCCATCGCCTACGCCTTTCGGCCTTGGCTTAGGTCCCGACTTACCCTGAGGGGACGAGCCTTGCTCAGGAATCCTTAGGGTTTCGACGGGGATGATTCTCACATCCCTTCTCGCTACTCATGCCAGCATTCTCTCTTGTATTAGCTCCACTTATGCTTTCGCTCTTGCTTCTTCGCTTAATACAATGCTCCTCTACCACTGTTAGAGGTTTTAAAACTAACTATGAGTCCTTTGACTTCTTTTTTACCAGTTTTTGTAGTTCGTTTTACGCTTACTCTTTTTGTGTGCGTTTTTTTCTTTGATGTTTTCTCTTCTTGGTTTTTTGTATATTTTCAGTCAAGTTCTTCATTTTTAGTTTTAATTCCTCTAACAATCCGAAGCTTCGGTACTGGATTTTAGCCCCGTTCATTTTCGGCGCAAACCCACTTGACCAGTGAGCTATTACGCATTCTTTAAATGTATGGCTGCTTCTAAGCCAACGTCCTGGTTGTCTTAGTAGGTTCACTTCCTTTTCCACTTAATCCAGATTTGGGGACCTTAGCTGTCGGTCTGGGCTCTTTCCCTTTCGACTTAGAAGCTTATCCCTCTAAGTCTGACTCCTTGATATTAATTTGTTGGCATTCGGAGTTTGATAGGTTTTGGTACGGTAAGCCGCCCTAGACCATTCAGTGCTCTACCTCCTACAATTTTCATCAAAGGCTAGCCCTAAAGCTATTTCGAGGAGAACCAGCTATATCCGAGTTCGTTTGGCTTTTCACCCCTATCCACAGTTCATCCGATACGTTTTAAACCGTACCCGGTTCGAGCCTCCAGTGAATTTTACTTCACCTTCACTCTGACCATGGATAGATCACCCGGTTTCGGGTCTATTGTATAAAACTATTCGCCCTTTTAAGACTCGCTTTCGCTGCGACTTCGCATCTTAAATGCTTAATCTTGCTTTATGCAATAACTCGCTGGCCCATTCTACAAAAGGTACGACATCAGACTCTTTCGTCCTCTGTCTGTTTGTAGGCACTAGGTTTCAGGTTCTGTTTCACTCCCCTTTCGGGGTTCTTTTCACCTTTCCCTCACGGTACTTGTTCGCTATCGGTCACATGTTAGTATTTAGCCTTAGGGGATGGGCCCCCTATCTTCACAACGGATTCCTCGTGTCCGGTGCTACTTTCCTCCCGGCTTCTATTGCTTTTCGTCTACAAGACTTTCACTTTCTTTGGTTCATTTTCCCAAATGATTTGACTAAGTAATAGTTGCCTTTATTGGATTAGGCTCTTTTCTTTTCGCTCGCCGCTACTTGGAAAATCGAGTTTTCTTTCTTTTCCTCCTGCTACTTAGATGTTTCAGTTCGCAGGGTCTCACTTTCATAGACTATGGATTTATCTATGAATGTCTGATTCTTCATCAGACGGGTTTCCCCATTCGGATTCCTAGGGGTCTTTGCTTTTTGTGAGCTATCCCTAGTTTTCGTTCACTTACGTCCTTCTTCGTCTTCATGTGCCAAGGCATCCACCTCGCGCCCTTTTT
>NZ_JAKZEY010000046.1 GCF_022808955.1 Anaerococcus sp. AGMB09787 | reverse complement strand
GAAAAATTCTTCCAATCCTTTTTCAAAATAATATCTATTTGATTTTTTCTTTATCTGTCCATAGGATCCGATTGCATAAGTTTCTTCTTTTTCTAATCCTTCAAAGCAAAATTCATAAGATCTTGAATCTCCCCATCTTACATTTGGTATTACTTTAATACCATGATTCTGATAGTAAGCTCCCAAAACTCTATTCATATAAGTGCTATAAATTTGTCTAATAATAGGCATATCATAGCAAACTGAGAAATCAGGGCTTATAATAACATTAAACTTTTTTAATTCATCTCTATATTTTTCTGGATTGTTTATTATTTGTTTAAATACTCTATCATAAATATAAAAATGAATTCCTACATTGCTATTATTGTATAAATTTCTTTTTTCAAAAGGTATGAAATTTTCACATTTACCTATTTCTTCATTACGGATTAAGGGCATATCATACTTACCAACTAAATCTACATTTTCTATTAATTTAGGATTGAATCCATTATTCATTATTACACTATTTTTCAAAATATCCTCCTAATATAATGTTGAGCTTTCCATATTATCGATTAGTAAAGCAAAATATATTTGCCTAATTAATCGTTATAAAATACTAGCCTCTATATCATAGATAGAAAAATAATGAAAAATATCCCGAAATATTTATTAAATTTTTAAAATTTAGGTAACTTCAAAAAGACGCCCCCTTTTTATAGGCGTTAAAAAGTATAGATATTTATTTTTCTAGGGGTGTGCATAAACTAAATTTTAGGAAAATAAGCAATAAAAAAACACCTAATCTTTATGGTCCATACTAATCAGAAATCCTAGAAAGGCTAGAACAGCCACATTTTCAATTGTTAATTTGTATCATTTTAATAACTTACATTTTTATGATATAGACAACGATGGTAAAAAAGTTAAGTATATAGAGCTATATGATAGGAGGAGCAAGAAAGTATATAGGACTAATGAGGTAGGCGATAGAGAGCTAGTCTTTGAAGAAGCCCACTACTTTGAAGGTGTTCCTTTAATTCACTTCAAAAACAATGAAGAGATGCAGGGGGACTTTGAACAAGTGATTAGCCTGATAGATGCATATAATGCTGAGCAATCCAATACTTTAGATGATATGGACGAGTTTTCAGACGCTTACTTAGCCTTAATTAACTAGCAAGCGACCGATAAAGACGATATAGAGAAGATGAAGGAAGATAAAGTCTTGCTTTTAGATGATAATGGAGATGCAAAGTGGTTGATAAAAGATGTTAATGACGGTTGGGTTGAAAATTTTAAATTAAGGCTAAATAAGGACATTCACAAGTTTTCTTTTACTCCTGACTTTTCAGATGAAGCCTTTGGTACCAATGTACCTGGTGTATCTTTAAGACTTAAAATGCTAACTAGTGAAGAGCTTAGAAATACGAAAGAAATGTATTTTAGAGAGGGTATACGAAAGAGAATGGACCTTATAGGTAACTACCTCAATATCATCAATACCAATGAACTAACTAGGGGATTAATTGATATGCAGTTCAGCGACTCACTTCCTCAAAATATACTTGAGATTACTCAAATCATGCAGAACCTAGCTAATGACTTATCAACCGAAACAAGACTATCACTGTTGCCTTTTATTTCCAATCCAGCTGATGAGATGGCAAAAAAAGAGAAAGAGGACAGTGAGAACATAGAAAACTCAATGACTATGTATACAAGGTTAGGACAAGACCATGACCACCAAGAAGAGGAGTAAGGCTTATTGGGAGAGAAGAAGTGAGAAACAGCTACTTGATTTACTAGACAAAGCAGACGAGGTAAAAGACAAGCTAGAGCGATATTATAGCAAGGCTATCAGATATATTAATCGAGATATAAAGACCCTTTTTGGTAGATATATGACCGATAATGGCATAGATACAGATAAGGCCATGGGTCTACTTACTGGAAACGACTATAGAGAATGGCGATTTACTATGGAGGAGTACCTTCAACAGATAGAAGCTACAGGCAACAAGGCTCTTTTACTAGAGCTTAATACCTTGACGATGAGAAAGAGGATTACAAGGCTTTTAGATTTAAGGGCTGGAATTTTAGCTAATTCAGCTATACTAGCTCAGATTGAAGATGAAAAAGTATGCGACTTCCTAGAAAAGGGTCTTACAGATACCTATTATCGAGCCATATATGACGAATACAGAGACGAAAACCCTGAAGCCATAGAATTAACCGAGAGCCACCACATAAAGCCGTCTAAGGACAATGCAAAGGCGATTTTAACTAATCCTTGGTCAGGTAGTAATTACAGTGAAAATATCTGGACTAACTCCTACCTCATAGCTAAGAGAGCCGAGCAAGCAGTAGCTAAAAACATCATAGCGGGTAAGTCAATCAATAACCTAACAGCAGAGTTAGAAAGAGTATACGGTAGGAGATATAGGGCTAATATAAAAAGGCTCTTAAGGACTGAAACAGCCTATATAAAAGGGCAAGGCGATATCCTAGCCTATAAGAAGCTAAAGGTTAAGGAATACGAGATATTGGCAACCCTCGACAATAGGACAAGCTCTATATGTAGGAGTAAAGATGGTAAGCATTATCCGATAGATGAAGCTACAGTAGGAGAAAACTATCCACCCTTCCACCCTAATTGTAGGACTACAACTATAAAATATATAGCCGATGAAGAGAAGAGGGCTAAAAGAACTAGGCTTGCTAGAGATAAAAATGGTAAGAATGTAAAAGTCCCCCTCAATATGAAGTATGATGAGTGGCTCAAGTGGGTTGAAGCACCTGAAAGATAGATAAAAAGGACTTAATATGAAGTTATCTATTATCCATTACCCTAAGATGCATAGGCAATGGCTTTTAAAGAGGGAGTATGGAGATTATAGTCAACACGCACACTTTTATACTAGGAAAGAGGCTTTGGAATGTAGAAAGCTTATTGATATGAATAAGTATCCTAGGGAAAAGAAGTATAAGATAGCAATGCAGAGGATATTGACGGAAGAAGAGTTTAAGAGATTAGACAAGAAACAACGATATAGGAATATAAATAAGGGTCTTAGGAGATAAGGCA
>NZ_JAKZEY010000045.1 GCF_022808955.1 Anaerococcus sp. AGMB09787 | reverse complement strand
ATTGATTTAATACAAAATATATATTAAAACTTATCAAGTACAATATTTAATTTCTCATTAGTTACTAATTATTTGTAATATGTAATTAGCAATGTAATTATATTAGTTGGTGATTCATAATTTGGTTTTATCATTAAAACATTGGTGCTATCTTAGGCAATATATTTATCTACAAAAATATCGACTTTATCAAAACGTTATTAAATAATGCTGAAAATTTATATAGAAATAAATTATATACTTACATTGAATTATTGTATAGTTTATGGTCTTGACTTTTATGTTTAATTATTATAATATAGAATTGACAAACAAAATAATTAATAAACGAACAAATGCAAACAAGGAGGGCTTATGAAGGTTTATATTTCTTCAGATATGGATGGTCTTAGTTTAAAAGATGCATTAATAGAAGAACTAAAGAATTTAGCTTATGATTATGAGGATTTAACAGAGGAAGGTTTTGATTTTGTCGATTCTTCTAAGGCTGTTTGTGAGAAACTTTTGGAAGTAGACGGAGTTTTGACTACTGGTTCTGATGATGCAAGTGTAGGAGTCGTTATAGACAAGTATGGTGCAGGATCTTATATGGCTTGTAGCAAACATAAGGGCATGGTTGCAGCTGAAGTAACTGATGAGAGAAGTGCTCTTATGACCAAGAGACACAACGGAGCTAGAATTTTGGTTATGGGCAGTGGTATCGTTGGTGAAGAACTTGCTAAGTCATGTCTTAGAAGTTTCCTAAGTCATGGATATGATGGAGGACGTCACCAAATCAGAATAGATATGCTTAACAAGATGATGTAGGAGGAAGCAATGAAGATAGCATTAGGTTGTGACCATATAGTTACAAGTTTAAAAATGGAAGTAAGCGATCACTTAAAGGCAAGAGGTTTTGAAGTAGTCGATGTTGGAACATATGACAATACAAGAACCCACTATCCTATATTTGGTAAAAAAGTAGGCGAGCTTGTAGCAAGTGGAGAGTGCGACTTAGGAGTAGTTCTTTGTGGAACAGGAGTAGGAATATCCACTGCGGTAAACAAAGCCTATGGAACAAGATGTGCCTTAGTAAGAGATTGTGCAACTGCTCGCTATGCAAAGAGCGAACTAAATGCCAATGTTATAGCCTTTGGTGGCATGATAGTAGGAAGAGACCTTGCCTTTGAAATTATAGATACTTTTATAGATACAGACTATAAATCAAGTCCAGAGAAGGAGAAAATGATTGAAAAACTTATGTCTATCGAAAAAAAGTATAGTGATGATAAAGACGGTCAAGTAAACAATACAGAGTTCTTTAAAGAATTCATAGAAAAACGGGATCGAGGAGAATATCACGATTAGGGGTACAAATGAC
Source organism: Anaerococcus sp. AGMB09787 (assembly GCF_022808955.1). Classification (GTDB taxonomy): domain Bacteria; phylum Bacillota; class Clostridia; order Tissierellales; family Peptoniphilaceae; genus Anaerococcus. Next base: position 77,494 of record NZ_JAKZEY010000045.1, on the reverse strand, counting down.
AGATTTATTTAATAAAGATTTGGTATTCGTTTCTAATGCTGAAAGTAAAGATGAATTATTCAAAGAAATTTATGATATATTAAGAGATAAAGATTTAGTAAAAGATAATTTTTACGAAATGATAGTAGAAAGAGAAAATAATTATCCTACTGGATTAGATATGTCGGTAGTAAATGAAAATTTATCTAATATAGCTATTCCGCATACTGAACCATCAACAGTCAATGTTACAAAAATTATTCCTGTAAAACTAATCAACAAATTAGAATTTGCTAATATGATTGATCCAGATCGAAAAATAGAAGTTGATTTCGCTTTTATTATTCTAAATAATAATGGTGGTGATCAAACTAATATTTTATCCAGTATCATGGACTTTGTAACTCAAACTGATGATATTCAAGCAATGTTTGATTCAACTGACAGTGATTATATTTATAATTTCATAGAGAAATATTTTAATAAATAGGAGGTAATATTATGATAAAAATGTTGGCAGCTTGTGGAGCAGGTGTTAATTCATCTCATCAAATTAAGAAAGCTCTAGAAGAAGAAATGAAAAACCGTGGATACAATGTTAAGTGTGATGCTATAATGATCAAGGATATCACAAAAGAAAAGCTTAGTCAATACGATATTTTTGCAAGGATTTCAAAAACTGATTTGGGATTTGAAACAGATGTGCCATCTGTTGATGCAGGTGCAATCCTTTATAGAATTCCATCAATGGCAAAGCCAGTATATGATGAAGTTGAAAGAATTATAAAGGAAAAAAATCTAAAATAAATATTTATTAATAAGGAGAAAAAATGCAATCTATTATAGATTTTGCCAATAAATTATTTGGTGATTTTATGGATTATATGATTCCTGCTGTTTTAATGTTGATAGTTCTTACAGTAGTTGCATTAATTGTAGGAGTTAAATTTTCTAAGGCATTAGAAGGTGGAATTAAACTTGCTATAGCTATTACTGCAATTGGTGCAGTAATGGATATTTTGACAGGCAATTTTTCTAGTGCCCTTCAATTATTTGTTGAGAGAACTGGAATAGAATTAAGTATTACTGATGTAGGTTGGGCACCACTAGCAACTATAACTTGGGGTTCGCCTTATACCCTATATTTTTTATTAGTAATGATTATTGTTAATATAGTAATGCTTTTATTAAAGAAAACTGATACAATGGATGTCGATATCTTTGATATTTGGCATTTAGCAGTTACTGGTCTATTTGCGATTTATATGGGTGCGAATATATTTGTAGCTACATTACTTGTTATATTTATAGGAGTACTAAAGATTATAAATTCAGATTTAATGAAACCAACCTTTAATGATTTGCTAGATGCACCAGATGAAAACCCAATGACTACAACTCATATGAACTATATGATGAACCCAATAGTTATGGTATTCGATAAGATAATCGATAAGTTGTTTCCATTTCTTGATAAGTTCGATTTTGATGCAGCTAAACTAAATTCAAAAATAGGATTTTGGGGATCTAAATTTGCCATAGGTGTATATTTAGGAATTTTCATTGGATTATTAGCAGGAATGCCTTTGATGGATACATTTAAGCTATCATTTATAGCAGCTACTTGCTTGGAGTTATTCTCAGTAATAGGTCAATGGTTTATTGAATCAGTAGAGCCATTATCACAAGGAATAGCAGATTTCGCAAATAAAAGACTTGGCGGTCGTAAAATAAATATAGGTCTTGATTGGCCATTCATTGCTGGTAGATCAGAAATGTGGGCAGCAGCTAATATATTAGCTCCAATTATGCTAGTTATGGCATTATTCTTACCAGGAAATAAAGTCTTACCTTTGGGTGGAATCATAGCTATGGGTCTTACTCCAGCACTTCTTGTTGTTACAAGAGGAAAAATCATTAGAATGGTTATTATAGGAGTCTTTATGTTGCCTATTTTCTTATGGTCAGGTACTTTAATAGCTCCATACGCAACAGAAGCAGCAAAAGCAGTAGATGCTTTCCCTGCAGGACTAGCTAGTTCAGCATTGATTACTCACTCAACTCTTGAGGGACCTGTTGAAAAGTTCGTAGCATACTTTGTTGGTTTAGCTAATAGTCAAGGTGGTAAAATGATTATAATTGCAATTGCTGTTTTAGCCATTTATCTTTTATTATTTATTTGGTATAAAAAACAAATGCAAAAAAGAAATATGGAGTATAAGGAAGCTAAGTAACTAATATTCTTTATTAATTATAAATATAATACTTAGGTGTTGTTGATAGTTATTCTATAAGGCAACACCTTTTTAATTATAAGATCTTATAAGAAAATAGCGAAAATATAATAATTAGAAAACTAATTCTATTAGTAGAATATTATTAATATTGAAATAAACCGTTATATTTGATACAATCAAAGAAAAGATATGGAGGATCATATGAAGGTAATTATTTGTTCTTGTGCTAGGTGCACTGCCCACGGTAACGAGTACCTATTTGACAGCGCCAATGTTGTTAAGACAGATGTAGAATATGCTTATGAAGTAGAAGGGTTTGACAATCCCCCACAAATCGAAATCGAATACAAAAACATAAAAAAAGAAGTTGAGGACTATGAGAAGAAATCTCCTCTAGTTAAAATTGATGATACCTACATAACCAAGGCAACACCAGAAGTCTTGATGGAAAAGATGTATGAGATATTGAGTGTAGAATGGGAGAATTTAAAAGGTATAAGTAAATGAAAGAATCTTACATAGATATATTAAATATTAGAAGAATGGCCTTCGAAGCTGTTGCCAAGATAGCCTTCGAAAATAGGCCAATAACAGACATAGCCTTAGAAGTTTTTAATATCCTTCCTGGAGAAGAAGCTAGGTATAGGGAAAATATTTTTAGGGAAAGAGCAGTAATGGGTGAGAGACTCAGGATGTGTATAGGCCTTGATGCCAGAAGTGCAGCTGATACCGATGCTGTAACTAGTGGCCTTGATGCTATGGATTATGACAAGAGAATCTACAATCCACCTCTAGTATCAGTTATCAAGATTGCCTGTGAAGCCTGCCCAGAAAATAAAGTAACAGTTACAGATCAATGTCATGCTTGCATAGGACATCCTTGCGTAAATGTATGCCCTAAAAACGCCATAACTTATACAGCCAAGGGGGCAATCATTGATCAAGATAAGTGTATCAAGTGTGGCAAGTGCGTAAGTGCCTGCCCTTACCATGCTATTAACCACCAAAAGAGACCATGCGCAGACTCATGTGGAGTAAAGGCGATTGTATCAGATGAACTAGGCCGTGCTAAGATACTTGAGGATAAGTGTGTATCCTGTGGCAAATGCATTATTACTTGCCCATTTGGAGCTATTTCTGATAAGTCTGAGATTTATCAATTAATTAAATCCCTCCAATCTGACAAGAAAGTATATGCTATCATAGCTCCTTCCTTTGTAGGTCAATTTGGTCCTCATGTTTCACCAGAACAAATCAAGGAAGCTATAAAGATGCTAGGCTTTGATGATGTAATCGAGGTAGGCCTTGGCGCTGACCTTACTACCCTAAATGAAGCCCACGAGTTTGTTGATCAAGTACCTGGGGGCAAGATTCCATTTATGGGAACTTCTTGTTGTTTTTCTTGGAAGTCTATGGTTAGGAAGAATTTCCCAGAGATAAATGACAAGATTTCTGAATCATCCACCCCTATGATCTATTCAGGTAAGCAAATGAAAAAGAGGGATCCAAACTGTGAGGTTGTCTTTATAGGACCTTGTATATCAAAGAAGCTTGAAGCCCTTGAAGAAGAAGTAGCTGAAGTAATCGACTTTGTTATAACTTACGAGGAGCTACTCGGAATGTTCCTTGCTAAGGAAATAGAACCATCAGAAATCGAAGTAGATGAGAAGATGATGGATGCCTCAAAGACCGGTAGGTATTATGGGGTAAGCGGTGGAGTAGCCGAAGCTGTTAAGAAGAGGATACACGAGATAAGACCAGACCTAGAAGTATCTATGGAAAAGGCAGAGGGCCTCGAAGAGTGTTACAAACTAGCTAGACTTGCTAAGCTTGGTAAGGTAGATGGTAAGCTAATCGAGGGAATGGCCTGTGTAGGTGGATGTGTCGGTGGCCCTGGTACTGTAGTTGATGAGAGAAAATCATCCAAGGCACTAAAGGTCTTCTCTAGTGAGTCAATCTATGAATCACCATATGATAATGACCATATTCCAGAAGAAGACAAGCCAGATGATAGCGTCCTAGTAAAAAATTAAAAAGTGTTAAGACAAGGGGAATTTACTTCCCCTTTTTTGTTTACCTTTATTGATTAAATTGATATAATAATATAAGTAAATTAAGAGAGGTAATTATGGGACAAACTACTATCATGCTAATGCTTCTTACAATCCTATCTAAAATCTTTGGATTTGTTAGAGAAGCTGTTATGGCATCATTTATAGGGGCTGGCGATCTAAAATCAATTTATACTACATCAAATACCATGCCTGTTGTAATGGCAAACTTCGTAGCAGTGGGAATTGCATCAGGTTTTATACCTATATATAATAAGATCAAGAACGAAGAAGGGGATGAGGAGGCTGAGGTTTTTACTTCAAACATTGTAAATATCCTAATGGTTTTTGGAACTATAGCTGTAATAATAGGGCTAGTCTTTGCAAGACCTTTTTCCAAGATCCTATCTCCTGACCTAGATGGGGCCTACCTAGACCTTGCAACTAATTATACTAGAATTATGATGTTTGCTGTATTTGGCTACCTATATTCTTCAGTATTTAGGGGTTATCTAAACCTAAAGGGCAACTTCCTAGATCCAGCCATTACTGGTATTATAATGAACATCTTTGTAATAGCCTTTACCATCCTTACAGGAATTACCAAGAATCCTTACCTCCTTATCATAGGAGCCTTGCTTGGTAATCTCCTCCAATACGCCTTCTTTCCAAGAGCAGCCAAGAAACGAGGCTACAAACACAAAAAAATAATCGATATAAATAACAAGTATGTTAGAATCCTTATGGCAATAGCTATCCCTGTTATTATATCATCAGCAGCAGGAGAGATATCAATTATAATCGATAACTCCATGGCATCAGCCTTCTTTGGCAAGGCATCAGTAAGCAAGCTATTTTATTCAAAGACCATGCTCACAATGATTACAGGAATTATCACAGTATCTGTAACAACTGCGCTATTCCCAAGGATTGCAGAACTTGGTGCAGCTGGGAAGATAAAATCTATGAAAAAGACCATCTCATCATCAGCAGTATCTACCATGCTCCTAGTAATACCAGCGAGCGTAGGTATGGCAGTCTTAGCAAGACCTATAGTATCAGTAGTCTTCGAGAGAAATGCTTTTAGCCGAGAAGATACTATGATTGTGGCGGCCCTTATAGCGACCTATGCACCAAATAATATCTTCCAATCCATGATAGATGTCATAGACAGGGGCTTCTATGCAGTAGGAGATAGCAAGACCCCAGTTGTAGTAGTCATTATCCAACAAGGGATAAATATCCTATGTAACCTTATCCTAACAAGGTTCTTTGGCCTATACGGTCTAGCCGTAGCAACAGTTACATCATCAGCTATAGGTTCTGTCCTTATGCTAATAAGCTTTAGGAAGAAATTTGGAGCATTTAACTTCAAATCATCGGCTATATCTATAATAAAGATAAGCATAATCACAGTTATTATGGGCCTTGTCGCAGTAGGAACATTTAACTTCTTAAATTCTAGAATTGGTCAATTAATAAGTCTCTTTGCATCTATTTTTATAGCTGCTGTGGTTTATGGAACTTTGATATTATTTGCAAGGATACCAGAAGTTATGAGTTTGGTTAATGAAATTTACCACAAGTTTAAGATATAAATTAGTGGGGTTTAAAACTTTAAATAATATCGCCTCATTGTTAGAAGGCTAGCTTAGACAATTTGATATCAAGTATGATCTTTCATAGATGCCAAATTGTCGAAGTTCTTCTTCTAACGATATCGGTACGATTTATTTATAATGTAACAGCCTTTTTTGTAGCAGAAGCTAAACATAGCTCTATTTCTTTAGCGAGATCAAAGTTATTATTTACGAATGTTTATAAAATTAAATTTGGGTATATATAATAATGTAAGAGAAAAATGATTAGTAAACATTCAAAGGAGTTATAAAATGAGTAAATTAACAATTGTGTATTATAGCCAAACAGGCGTAAACTTAAAAATGGCAAAACTTGCAGCAAAAACAGCTCAAGAATATGGTGCAGAGGTTAGACTTAGAAGGGTAAAAGAACTAAGAGATACATCAAATGTAACAGCAGATTCTCCATGGGCTAAAAAAATCGAAGCAGAAAAAGATATTGAAATAGCTACTCCAGAAGATTTAGTATGGGCAGATGCAATTATAATATCATCACCTACTAGATTTGGCAACATAGCTAGTCAAATGAAAAACTTCATTGATTCACTAGGTGCAGTTTGGTCAAAGGGCCAACTAGTTAATAAATATGTAACAGCCTTCTCCTCATCTCAAAATGCAAATGGTGGACAAGAATCAACCATCAAGACGATTTATACATCAGCAATGCACTGGGGTTCAATCATAGTACCAACAGGATTTACTGATGATTCAATATATGCTCAAGGTGGTAATCCTTATGGAGTATCAGCTACTCAAAAAGACAACGATGATATAATAGAAAATGATGTAGAAAATGCTATAATCCACCAAACAAAGAGATTATTGGATGTGGCTAGCAATTAATCAATAAAAACACTAGCCTGGATTTCCAGGCTTTTTCTTTGCCTAAATTATATATTCCTATTATACTAACTAAAGATTTTGAATGATAAAAAAACTTTTGCTAGTTAAATTTTATAAAAGGAATTGGGAATTGAAATAAATTGGAGTATTATATAAGTTGATTGTAGAGTATAAGAAAAAACTTATAAATATACATAATAAATGGAGGACTTATGAACAAGGTAAAGATAATAGCTGATTCTGGGTGCAATGTCGACCTAGCTATGGCTAAGCAATATAATGTATCAATTATCCCCTTCAATATAAGTTTTGAAGATGAATCTTACATAGACCTATATGAATTAACTAGCGTAGAATTTTTTGAAAAGTTTAGACAGAGTGAGGGAAGGGTAAGCACATCTGTCCCATCCATAGGCTCAGGACTAAGGTTGTTTGAAGATAATTATAAGGAAGGCTATAGGGACTTTTTGGTTTTTACTATAGGTAAGGAATTTTCAGGGATGCATCAGATGATGACTCTCGCTGCTAGAGATTTTATATCATCTCACCATGATTGTAATATCAAGCTTATAGATACAAGGAATTTAACTATTGCTGCAATCTATCCTGTACTAATGGCAGCCACCTATGCTGAAGCAGGCGATAGCTTGGATGAGATCTATGAAAAAAGTCTAGCTAACCTAAAATATCAAAATATATATGGGGTAGCCAAGGATTTATTTGCCCTAGCCAGAGGAGGTAGGCTTCCTAAGTCTATAGCAAGGTTTGCAAATCTAATCTCATTTTCACCAGTGCTAAAAATCGAGGAGGGAGCCTTCCATCTGGTTAAGAAAACTACTGGCAAGAAAAAAGCCTACCAAGAGCTTACTAAGATTATAAAAGATCTTTGTAAAAGTTACGATAGGTATATCCTAGTTATAGGTGGGGCTGGAGACTTGGATAAGGTCGATATTATGAAAGAAGCCCTCAAGGATGAAGTAGAAGGGGCTGGTTTGTATCTAGAACTAGAAATTACTCCTGTTATAGGAGTCCATACGGGAGATGGTGCGCTGCTTTGCTCAGTCTTTCCCCTAGAATAAATTTCCTCCAGGTAAGTATTTGCTCTAGAGCTTTTTATTGGTAAATTTGTGGAGTAGATCGATTGAAAGAGCAAAACAAAAACCACCCGCTATGCAGGTGGAGGAAAGAGGCAAATTTCTAGGCCTTAAATATTTGATTTTTTAGAAAGATTGATACAATCTTGGAGAAGTTTTCGATGGAAGTTATCCTACAAAAATCAGCCCCATAGATTAGCTTGGCCTTTGGGACGTCTTCATCTTCTCCAGTAAAGACTCCGAGGGTTGTTATGTTATCTTCTCTAAGGTTTCTTACTTCTTTGCCGGTGTCTTCGACAGCGTTCTCGTCTACATATTGGTCCTTGTCGTAGAGCTTGACAGTGTTTATATTTGACCTAAGGTCGTTTGGCTTGCCATCGGATAGGATTATAAGGATATTTTTGGTGGTAGGATCTTTGGAGTCGATTATTTGGTGGATGGCCTTGTAGGCGAGTCCGTCCCTATTGGATCCAGATGCCATAAAGTTGTAAATCTTTTCGTTGTTTTCCTTTTCTTCGTAGTCCCTGTAGAGGTTAAAGACTGTATAGTCCCTAAGGGTGGAGTAGGAGATAACTCTAATAGGGATATTTAGTTTATCCATGGCCTTTTCTATTATATAGGCTTGGTTGGCTACAAGCTTGGCTCTCTTTATTTGGCTGGCTGACCCGTCAAGGAGGAGGTCGATTTTAAACTTGTTTACTTCCTTATTTTCTTGGTACTTAAAGACCTTGTAGTCATTTAGAGTCCCCGCCCTCCAAGCCTTGGTAGAGTCAATTATCCCAAAGGACTTGTAGCTTTCTTCAAAGTCATAGAAGTTGGCTAGGGAATTTTTTATAGTCATGGATAGCTCATTAATTGACCTGTTGTTGATGGCACTATTGCCTTCTATATAGTCCTTGGTTTCATCAGCGAGTTTCTTGCGGTTTTTCTTATAAAAGAGGGCGTTGGCCTTGGTTGTGTATTCGCCCCTAGTGAAGTAGAGCTTCTTGCCTGAGTGGATGCCCTTGGCTACCTTATTTTCAATAGCTTTGACCCTATCCTTATTTAAAACTGATAGGCCATAGAAGTCCTCAATAAATTCAGCTGATTCGTGGTAGGTTTCATCGCCCTTATTAAGAAAAATGAGGTTTCTCTCCTTATCAAGCTTCTTTTCTTCAAAGTAAATATTGCCCGAAAACTCAGCAGAGCCTATACCAAATTGCTCTTCTATAAAGTTTTCTGAAAGCTCTTCTTCCTCAGTATCGACCTGGTCAAAGTTTTTTGCTTTCTTCTCCTTGACCATATTTTCAAACTTGTCCCTATCTTGGGCAGACCTTTCAAAGGCAAAGTGCCTTTCAAAAAATTCATTTAGCTTCTCTATGAGGTTGGATGTATCCCTAGTATCTATGGCAAAGAGTGCCTTGTAGATTGTTAAAAATAATCCCCCTTCGACAATGGGATATCCCAAGATTTTTCCATAGTAGGCCTTCTCAAACTGGTCCCTTATATTTTGTGGATCCCTTAGCTCATACTTGGCCCTAACCTTCTTGGCATAGGATATCCTCTCGGAGTCTATAACTAGGTTCTCATCTCTTATGTTAAGGTAGGCAAGGTGGTAGATGAGAAGTTCTGTCATAAACTTGAAATCATCATAAAAGGTATTGTCTTTTTTGATATAGGATAAGAAGGATGAGATTAGGGAAAAATCGAATATATTTTTGGCAGCCCCATAGACTATATTTAGGTATTTTTGGTCCATAGGGAAGGACTTTTGGGGCAAAAACTTGTAGTTATGAGCAAAGTCCCATATCACATTATATTCACGAATCTTTTGCCACTTATCGTCATTCATCGAATATACTCTCTTCTATATCTTCTGGAAATTTCGATCTTAGGGTATCAAGGATGAGTTCTCTCTCAAAATCATCAAAGGACTTATTTACTAAACCAATTTGGAGGGCCTTGTAGGGACTTAGACCAATCTCCATGGTCTCGATGGCACCAATTAAGCCCCTTAGGTCGACAGACCTTGATGATATTTCGTTATTCTCGCTCTTTAGTCTCAAGCTTTCAAAGAGGTCTATAAAGGCCTTCCTATACTTTTGCTTGAGCCTAGGGAAGGTATCCCTTAGGAGCTTATCAAGGTTTTCATAAGTGATACTTGGTACATGGATTATCATAAACCTTGATGCCAAAGCCTCATTTAGCTCCCTTGTTCCTATATAGCCGTAGTTCATAGTTCCTATAAAGCGAGTGTTGGGGTCAATTTCAATTTGGTCATAGCCAGCAAGATCGATTATCTTCCTATAGTCAAGACTTGCATGGAGGACAGAAATCGCCTCATTCTTTGCCATATTTATCTCATCAAGGATAGCAAAGCCACCCTCTTCTGCTGCCTTGTAGATGGGTCCCTTCCTAAATACAACCTCTCCATCCTTAAAGGTATCAGCACCTACTAGGCTTGCTGCGTCAGTATTTACGTGCATGGATACATTATATACTGGCCTATTAAAAATATAGGCGAGATTTTCTGCTAGGACGTTTTTTCCTGTGGCTTTGGCTCCTGTAAGAAGGAGATTTTTCCCAGCAAGGAGGGCGGCTAGGGCCTCTTCCAAGACTTCCTTTCCATAAAATTTATATTGGGGCTTTCTAATTCTTCTATTTTCGTAAGCCTTATTCTTTTTCCTGTAGACTTTTACTTGTCTTATCAAATTTTCATCTATATTTTCTTCTCTTAAATAATCTATCATGTTTCACCTCATCTGCTATTATACAAGTATAAATAATTTTTTTCACTTGAGTGAGTCCCATCGAATTAATATATTGGTGTAGAAAAATAAAGATTAGGGAAGCTAAGTAAATATTAGAATAGACAAAGGATTTCTGGAGGGATAATATAAAATTAATGTAAATAAGCTTTTGGGTATATTTATAGTAGAAGAAGCAAAAAGCAAAAAATTTATGTTTTGCTATAAGGGGAATGATTATGGTAGATATTTTTAATTTTATAAAGTCTAACTATGGTATATATTTGCTTCTATAGGATTTGTAATTTTTTTTGACGCCCTCCTATCATCAAATGAAACAAAAAAGAAATGTTTAGGTAAAATAATTGGTTTTTTGATTAGTGTAATTGAATATACGATTATCTATCTTACAAATTAAATATATAAATAGGCAGGATCTTTGATATATAAAAATAGTTTTTGTGATATAATATTCTAACAAATTATTGAAATAAAGAAAAAGGCGAGGAGTATTTGTTCTTCGTCTTTTTGCTTGGGAGAAAATATTTATGACCTAGAATATAGGAAAGGTAAAAGGAAGTCTACTTAACAATAAATAAAGAATTTTGCCAAAGAAAAATTTCTAATGTCCTTGACAAAGTCCCAAATGGAACTATATTAATAAAGACAAAAAATATGAGGAGGCTATGATGAATGATGATCTTTCTATGATGCATAGATTGTTCAATGCCTTGTATAAGGCTAATCGTCTAGTAAAAAAACGACTTAGATATTATGCTTTAAACGATCTAGAGACCTTTATTCTTATAAATATAGGCTTTATGGATGAAGAAGTAACTCAAAAAAATCTTTGTAACAAGTTCAAAGCTCCAAAGACTACAATAAATAATTCTATTATGAATTTAAAAGAAAAAGAGTATATAAAGCTTGTACCTAGTAAGGTAGATAAGAGAAAAAAAATCTTAATCTTAACTTCAAAAGGTAAAGAGCATAGGAGAAAAATTTTAAAGCCAATAAACGAATCTAACCAGAGAATTTTTGAGGATATTGGCAAAGAAAACATAGACCAAATTATACAATCATTGACTATACTTACAGATGCTATTATAAAAGATCATGCTTATATGGAATATAAAAAGGAGGAAAATTAATGCAAGCAATAAGAGATTTTTATAAGGCCTTTTCTTACTTAAAAGGCTATCTTGGAGAATACAAAAAAACAAGATTAAAGTCGAGGATATTTACAACTTTAGAGACAATTATGGAACTTTTAATTCCAACCCTTATGGGCCTTACTTTAAATACCGCAGTCCATGGTAAAGATTTAGCTGCTGCTATAAAATATGGTATAATTATGGTCTTTATAGCATTAATAACTATGTATTTTGGTACACAAGCTACTAAAAACGCAGGTCTTACAGGTAGTGGTATAGCAGCTAACACTAGGGAAGCAGAATTTAGAAAGATTCAAACTTTTGCTTTTGAAGACTTAGAATATTTTGGTGTACCATCTCTTATGACCAGATTAACATCAGATATGCAAATGCTAGCCCAATCTACATTTTTTTCAACAAGATTTGTAATAAAGACAATAGTTATGGCAGGTTTTTCTTTTGTATTAGCTTTTAGAGCATCAGCAAAATTATCTTTGATATTTTTAGTCGGAGTACCAATCTTATTTGCAATTCTTATGGCTATTACAACCTATACTATCCCAAAATTTAGAAAAGCTCGTAGCCAATATGATAAATTAAATCTTGTTATAGAAGAAAACCTAAGAAATATTAGAGTTATCAAGGCTTTTGTTAGAAAAAGATACGAACTAGATAAGTTTGGTAAGCAAAACGAAGAGATGTTTAACTTAGCTGATGGGTCACAAGGACCAATGGCTTATATCTTTCCTATATCTCAAACAATCTTATTTATAACATTCGTTTCTCTAACATATTTTGGAGGAATAGAAATTATCGAGGGGAGACTTGGGGTAGGAGATTTAATTTCTTTTAATATGTATGCGATTATGCTACTTGGAGCTTTCATTGCTTTAAATATGGTTCTTACAACTTTTATGTCAGCATCTCCAGGAGTTACCCGTGTAGTTGAAGTATTAACTAGACAGCCTAGCCTTGATAATAAAGATAAGGTAGAAGGTTTGACCCTTGATGATGGATCAATCGACTTTGAGAATGTTTCTTTTAAATATGAGAAAGATTCTAAAGATTACCAACTAGAAGATATAAATCTCCATATAAAAAGTGGTGAATCTATAGGAATTTTAGGGGCAACAGGCTCATCTAAGTCAACTTTAGTCCAACTTATACCTAGACTTTATGATATAAGCAAGGGAAGCCTTAAGGTAGGCGGCCATGATGTAAAAGATTATGACTTACAAGTTTTAAGAGATAGTGTTTCTATAGTTCTTCAAAAAAACACCCTATTTTCAGGGACTATAGCAGAAAACTTACGTTGGGGTGACGAAAATGCTAGTGATGAAGAGATAAGACTTGCATCAAAGATTTCCCAAGCAGATGACTTTGTTAGCCAAAGATATGATGGCTATGAGTCAGTTTTAGGTCAAGGTGGTAGTGGAGTATCTGGAGGTCAAAGACAGAGACTAACCATAGCTAGGTCTTTACTTAAAAAACCAAAGATTTTAATCTTAGATAACTCAACTTCAGCGGTAGATACAAAGACAGAAACTGCTATTATAGATGGGATAAATAAGTATTCTGACCAACTAACTAAGATAATCATATCACAAAGAGTTTCATCTTTTAAATATGTAGATAGGATTATAGTAATGGAGGAAGGGAAGATAGCTGATATTGGGACTCACGATGAGCTTTATCAAAGAAATGAAGTATACAGGCAAACTTACGATATTCAACAAAAAGGAGATAATCTAAATGAGTAAATTTCAAATGCAAGAAAGAAAATACAGAAGAACTGTATCCTTTAAATCTCTATCAAGACTCCTTGGTTACCTTTTTACCTATAAGTGGCAAATGTTTGTTATAATAGTGGGGGTAATAGTATCTACAGCTACACAAATTATGGGAGTAAATATGCTTCAACCTATTATAGATAATTACATTTTAAAATCAGATGTAAACGGTCTAAGAAGTGCAGTAATTCAGATGGCCTTTATCTATTTTATATCATCAGTTACAGCTATGATTTACTCAAGACTTATGGTAAGAGTTGGAGAAAGATCAATAAGGAATATAAGAAACGAACTTTTTGCTAAGATCCAATCCCTACCTATAGACTTTTTTGACTCTAACCAACATGGTGAGATTATGTCAAGATTTACTAATGATACAGATGTACTATCTCAAACTCTAGCCAACACAGTTCCTACCATAATAAGAGCCTTGCTTACATTTTTTGGAACACTTTTAGTTATGTTTAGGCTAGACTTTAACTTAACTTTGCTTTTATTAGTGGGATTATTTGTAATGATCCCTGTAATATCAAGGATAACCTTAAAAACAGGTAAATTTTTCGGTCAAGCTCAAGAGGATATATCTAAGCTTCATGGTTTTGACGAAGAAATCTTATCGGGTCAAAAGGTAGTCAAGGTATTTTCTAGGGAAAGATATGTAAATGAAGAATTTGAAGATAAGTCACAAAAACTTAGAAGAGCTATAGCTAAGGCTCAAATAAATGCTGGAAAGATAATGCCTTTTTTGGTCAACTCAGTTAATATTATCTATGCTCTAATAACTGTTTTGGGAGTATATCTAACCTTAAATAACAATATAAGTGTAGGAGTTTTGGCTGCGTTTTTATCAAATATAAGACAAATACAAAACCCGATTTCTAACATATCCCAACAAGCTAACTTAGTTTTCCAAGCACTAGCAGGTGCAGATAGGATCTTTGAAGTAATGGATATGGAAGCTGAAGGAGATGATGGAATAATCGACCTTGCTAACGTTAGAGTTAGCAAAGATGGTGATATAAAATCTTGCAAGGATATAACCGGTAGGTATGCTTGGATGTGGAAAGATGGATCCGATGTTCACTATAAGCTTTTGGAAGGAAAGATTGAATTTAAAAATGTAGACTTCTCCTACGATGGCAACAACCAAATCCTAAAAGACATATCCTTCTATGTAGATCCAGGAGAAAAAATTGCCTTTGTTGGATCAACCGGGGCAGGTAAGACCACAATAACCAATGTTATAACTAGGTTTTATGATATTGATAATGGGTCAATAGAACTTGATGGTATAGACATAAGAGATATAAAAAAGGATGCTTTAAGGAAAGCCTTCGGTATGGTCTTACAAGATGTAAACTTATTTACAGATACTATCTCAGGCAATATAAGGTATGGAAAGCTTAGATCAAGTGATGAAGAAATAAAATCAGCAGCTAGACTATCTGGTGCAAATGCTTTTATAAAAAGACTACCTAAAGGCTATGATACAAATATACATGGAGATGGTTCATCTTTATCAGATGGCCAAAACCAACTTATATCTATATCAAGAGCAGCCATAGCAGAACCACCTATGCTTATCCTGGATGAAGCTACCAGCTCTATAGATACAAGTACAGAAATCCAAGTAACAGAAGCTATGGATAATTTAATGTCAGGTGCAACTTCTATAGTTATAGCCCACAGGCTATCAACCATCCAAAACTCAGATGTCATCATGGTAATGGAAGATGGAAGAATAATCGAAAGAGGCAGCCACGAGGACCTTATGAAAGAAAGGGGAACCTACTGGCAACTCTACACTGGTAGACTAGAACTTGATTAATATTTGACAACAGCTTACCTATGTAGTATTATATATAGGTAACTGTTAAGCCCAGATAGCTCAGTCGGTAGAGCAGGGGACTGAAAATCCCCGTGTCGGTGGTTCGATTCCGCCTCTGGGCACCAACCTTTACAAATGTGAAAGTTGGTGTATAATATAATTAATGCGGATGTGGCTCAGGGGTAGAGCATCGCCTTGCCAAGGCGAGGGTCGCGAGTTCGAATCTCGTCATCCGCTCCATTTTATGGCGCCATAGCCAAGTGGTAAGGCAGAGGTCTGCAACACCTTTACCATCAGTTCGAATCTGATTGGCGCCTCCAAGTAGCTCTCCTAGGAGGGCTTTTTTTGTATCATAATATAAGAGGGAAGCCATGCTAATAATATCAAACAAGGCAAAAGAAGCATTTAAAGATTTTTTAAAAGAAGAAAAAATAGACTTTATAGAAACGATAGACAACCCCAACCTATTAGAGCCTATAGCAGATCACCCAGACCTATCGATCTTTCCCCTAGGAGATGGAAAAATCCTAGTCGACAAAACGATAGCTCCCTACTATAGGGACAAACTTCCGAACTATGAGATAATAGAGGGCGAACCAGTAAAAATCAAGTATCCCTACGATAGCATTTACAATGTCTACGTGGGAGATGACTTTTTTATCCATAATGACCTAACAGAAAGCCATATCTTAGATCATATGAAGGATAAAATCCACCTTAGGGTCAAACAAGGCTATACCAGGTGTTCTATTATCCCTATGGGGGATAGGATTTTGACAGGAGACTATGGAATTTACAAAAAATTAAGAGATAAGATAAAGGTGGTTTTGCTCCATAAGGAAGATATAGATCTTCCTGGCTTTGAGACGGGATTTATTGGAGGGACTTGTGGACTCTATGGGAATAGGCTAATTTTTGATGGAAACATTGACAGGCTAAAATCCTTTGATATAATAAAAGCAAATGCAGAAGAGGCAGGACTTACCTTAGTCTATCCCAAGGACATAGACCTCCAAGATTTGGGATCCCTAATGGCAGTCTAAGATATATGATATAATAAAGAAAAAAGAAAGAGGACCGAATGAATATTGTAAAACCTTCAACTATAGCAGGGGTAATGGAGCTATTACCCGAGGACCAAGTAGTTTTTGATGACATAAAAGAAAAGATCGCAGCAACCTTTAGCAAGTACCAATTTTTACCAATAGATACCCCCCTTATCGAAAAAAATGAGATCCTTTTTGCCAAGGGTGGGGGAGAAACTGAAAAGCAAATCTTTGAGATAGCTTCAGATTCTAAAGACATGAGCCTTAGGTTTGACCTAACAGTTCCCCTTGCAAGGTATGTAGCAGAGCATTTCCAAGACCTAAACTTCCCCTTCAAAAGATACCATATAGGCAAGGTCTATAGGGGAGAGAGAAACCAAAAGGGTAGGTACAAAGAATTTTACCAATGCGATATCGACATCATTGGCCACAATAGCCTATCTATAATTAACGATGCCATCCTACCAAGGGTAATCCTCGATGTCTTTAGTCAAATTGGACTTAGCGACATTACCTTCAAGATAAACAATAGAAAACTCCTAAATGGCTTCTTCCAAAGCCTAGGAATAGAGGACTCTACTGAGGTCCTAAGGACTATAGACAAGAAAGATAAGATTGGCATAGATAAGACCTATGACCTCCTTGCAGAAATCCTATCAGCCGATAAGGCAGAGACCATAATCGACTTTATCAACAAGGATGAAGCCAATGACCAAGTCCTAGCAGACCTTGAAAGCTTTGATAGCAATGACCTCTTTAAGGAGGGCCTAAGTGAGCTGGGTCTAGTTTATAAATATATGAAAGAATTTGGTGTGGGAGATGAGAATATCAAAATCGACCTCGCCATAACTAGGGGACTTGACTACTACACAGGCACAGTCTATGAGACCTTCATTAATGGCCACGAGTCAATAGGATCAGTCTGCTCAGGGGGAAGGTATGACAACCTAGCCCAAAACTTCACCAAGCAAAACCTACCAGGAGTTGGTATGTCCATAGGTTTAACTAGACTCTTCTACAAGCTCCAAGAACTAGGCCTTATAAGGGAAATATCCAAGGGCCTTACCGACTACCTCATAATCCCGATGGACGAAAAAATAAACTCCTATGCCATAGAAGTCCTAAGAATCCTAAGAGATGCTAATAAGGAAGCTGACATCTACTTTGAAGCTGGCAAGTTCAAAAAGAAGATGACCTACGCTGATAAAATCGGAGCGAAGAAGGTCATAATCCTTGGCGAAGATGAGCTAAATTCAAGGCAAGTTTCTATCAAAGATATGGAAAGTGGAGAACAAATTACAAGACCAATCGACAAAATTTTAGAATAATTAAAAATATATAATTAATTTTAGACCAAGTGGGTATAATAATATTGTAAGATTTTATATGGAGGTATAAATATGAAATTAACTGAAACAGTACAAACTGGAGATTTTGCAAACGAAAAACACGTTCCTGAAGTAACAGTTCAAAGACTAGACGGAAACAAGGTAGAAGTAAAGGCTGCTATAGGAACAGAAATAGCTCACCCAAACACATTAGAACACCACATTTCTTGGATCAAAGTTTTCTTCCAAGCAGAAGGAGCTAAATTCCCAGTAGAAGTAGCTAGCTACGAATTTAAGGCTCATGGTGAAGGAGACATACTATCAACACCTATAGCAACTGGCGTTATCGAAACAGAAAAGAATGGTACATTCTATGCACTAAGCTACTGCAACATCCACGGTCTATGGGAAGGAAGCGCTGAGCTTAACTAATAAAAAAATCTTTCAATAGTAAAATATTGTGGACTAAAACCTCTCGGTTAGTAAAAACTAATCGGGAGGATTTTTTGTAAAAATTATTAAGTAAACGATAAGTAGGACTAGATAATAGATAAGTCTGGGATTTTTCTATATGAGAAAATTTTATAGGAAAAGCCACCTAGACTTCCTTATTAAAATCTTCCCCCATATAGCCTTCTTGCTTGAAAAGCAATTTCATAGTATCGATATCTGCTTTAATATCCATATTCCTATCTTCTAGGAGTTAAAGACAAATTTTTTCGAAGGCATCATTTATAATTATAAGAGTTTCGTTTATCTCCTTTAGGGATGATAGAATTTCCTTATCGTCACTGCCCATCATTTCATATTCTGTGTAGGCCTCGATAAGCTTTACTGTTGTAGGTAGGAAATATTCAATAAACTTATTAAAGATATAGGATTTTTCTGGATATCTTTTTATTATATTAGTAATATTTTTAACAGATTTTTAACTTCATTAAAATTTTGACTTATATTTGAGAAGTTCTTATTATAAATGGCATTATCGAATTATTTTCTAGAGATTTCTTAAAATTATTTTCTTCCATATGGGTCTCCTTGATTTTATAGGAATTGTGACCTAGGTGTAAAATTTGCCAAGAAAAAAGAGCCTTCTGGCTCTCGGTTCTTTAATTATTCGTGGTCTTTTTCAACTCTTATGGTCTCGTCTAGGAGTTTTAGGTAGAGGCCCTTGGCGAGGTCTAGTTCGAAGATTTCAGCACTTGCAAAGTAGGCGTTGATCTCATCAATTATTTCCTTGATTTTTGGATCTTCGCCATATTTTTCCTTGTAGGCTGCATTCTTTTCTACGAGTGCATTTATCTTGTTAATTAGTCCCATGGCCTTGGCTTCCTTGTCATTTTCTGTAAGGAGTTCTCCCAAAGTCCACTTGATGTTATTTGGGGTAACGCCAGCCTTGTGGCTAACTGCTGCTTGATTTTCCCTTAGCTCATCAATTAGGCCAAAGAGCTCTTCGTTTGTAAAGTCATCGAAGAGGGCAAAGTCAAAGTCGAAGTCATCCTCATAACTTATATTTGCTTGTTCGCTATCGAAGCCATCAAGGGCTAGGAGGTAGCCGACCTTGTAGTTGATGTGATCTTTCCCTACTTCAATTATTTCAATGCCACGCTTGGCAGCAATTTTTTTGATTCTTTCGTATTTATCTAAATCTATTGGGTTATAGTATAAAATTTTTGACATTATGACCTTCCTTTTATTTATATATTATAACTATACTAATGATATTTTGGATAACAAACTTTAATTTTTTGGATTTTTGGGTATAAATATAATAACATCCATATGGAGGACTTTATGAATAGTGAAGATAAAAAAGCAAAATTAATACAGGAAAAGGATAAGATTGATAAGTTTATTAAGGAGATAAGATCTATAATTCGTGATGTAGAAGTTTATGGAAGAAAGGTAAGAGACCTATCAAGTGTCCCTGGTCTTGACATCCTTAGGGGAAATTTTGTAGGCAATGGGTTAAGACATTCCAAACATTCCAAGGTCAACAAGAATATCGATAGGGTTCAAGCTGAGATCTTAGATTTTAGAACCAAGCTCATGCTTTATGATAAGGACTTGGCTAAGAGCTTGACCCTCCCTACCAAGCTAACTGGTTTTGAGGAAGTAAATAGCAAGCTATCTGATATTATCTTTAGGACTAATATTAGACTTAAGGAAGTTGATATTAACAAGGCTAAGAATAATTTGGTCAAGGTTTTTAGAAAGCTTGTTTCCAAGAGAAAAAGTATTAACTACGAGCTAAAGAAACTAAAGGAAGAAAAGTATAGATAAGTAGGGGCTGGTGAAAACTATGAATAATTATCGTCCCATCCTTAGAAGATTCTCTTAGACAATTTGAGGCAAGCCCGCCGGCTCATGGAGGCAAGCCTGCCGGCTCGTGGAGGTTCTTCTAACGATTTTGGGTCGATTTATTCATTCTGCAACAGCCCCTTTTGTAGGCTTACTTGTAGGGAAGAAGCTTATTATCTATTAGCCTATCTATGGCATGGCCGACTCCTGACCTAAGGTTACTCTTGGTTATAAAGTCAGCCTCATCCTTGACCTCACTTACGGCATTGGCCATAGCGACAGAAAATCCAGCTCTAGCAAGCATGGGGATGTCGTTTTTTTCGTTGCCAATAGCCATTATTTCATCTATACTAACTCCAAGCCTATCTGCCAATTTCTCTATGGCTACCCCCTTGTTGGCAGACTTATTCATAACCTCTATCATAAAGGGGGAAGTTTGGACTGGGTAGTAGGAATTTTTTAGGTCATCTGGCATATTTCTTATAAATCTTTTAATCTCAGATGGTCTACCTAGGATTAGAAATCTCCCAAAGACCTTGTCAGCTGGCCAGTCTTCGTAGGCAACGACTGTAAGGTCTATATTTGAGATTTGGGCATCAATTTTGGAAAAGATACTCGGATTTTTATGCCTAGTATAGA
Organism: Anaerococcus sp. AGMB09787; assembly: GCF_022808955.1. Lineage (GTDB taxonomy): Bacteria > Bacillota > Clostridia > Tissierellales > Peptoniphilaceae > Anaerococcus. The sequence goes on along the minus strand of NZ_JAKZEY010000045.1, from coordinate 56,838 downwards.
AGCCAAAGTCATCCATAGCAGCAAGTTCAAGCCTGTAGCCATCTAGCATTTTATCAACAGCTATAAGCTCACTCGGTCCTTGGCCTATACTTTCGATGGGTTTTTGCTCCTTATTATCAAAAATATAAGACCCATTTTGGCAAACAGAATAAGAATTGAATCCAGTAAGGTCAAGCTCTTCTAGTAGTGGATAGAGGCCTTTGAAGGGTCTACCAGATACTAGGGTAAGGGTAAGGCCATGGTCTTTGGCTCTTTTTATAGCAGCTTTATTCTTTTTTGTAAGTCTTTTAAGTGGGGTGACGAGAGTCCCGTCCACATCTATTGTAATTAATTTAATCATAAGATAATTATACCTTGCCAGTAAACTTTTTTGAAAAATAAAGTATATTTTTTCTATGGAAATTAACAAGAAAAGATACAATGACCTAGATTCATTTTTCAAAATAAAATTCAAGAAGAAAATTATCAGGCTTCCCCTAGATGGTGGATTTACCTGTCCCAATCGTGACGGGACCATCTCGAGAGAAGGCTGCATATTTTGCTCAGATAGGGGAGCTGGGGAGTGGACCCTGGGAGCTGACTTCTCCATACCTAGTCAAATAAGAGACCAAAAGTCCAAGCTCTCAAAGCCAGGGAGAAAAGAAGGCTACCTTGCCTACTTCCAAAACTTTACCAACACTTATGGCGAAGTCCACAGGTTAAGAGACCTTTATGAAGGGGCCCTAGCAGAAGATGATATAGTGGGGATAGCCTTAGCTACTAGGGGAGATTGCTTGTCTGATGAGGTCCTTGATTTACTAGCCGACCTTAATCAAAAAACTTTTCTCATAGTCGAGCTTGGTATGCAGAGTGTCAATCCAAGGACAATTGATCTTATAAATAGGGGCTACGACCATGAAGTCTTTGATAAGGCTGTGGTAAAACTTAAAAATTTGGGCATAAATGTATTAGTCCACATTATAGTCGGGCTTCCTTACGAAACTTATGAAGACTGGATGGAAGATGTTGACTACATCAACCGTAGAAAGCTTCGGGGAGTCAAGATTCACAACCTCTTTGTAGAAAAAGATTCCAGGCTCATGAACTTTTATGAGAAAAACAACCTATCCTACCTTATGACAAGGGAGGACTATGTAAAAATCTTGGCAGCTATCCTTAGGAGGCTCGATAAAGATATTGTGATAAATAGGCTGACAGGAGATGGGATAAGGGAGAAGATAGCCTACCCAGACTGGTCAAAAAATAAGGCCGGCATCTTGTCATCCCTAGATAAGTACATGAAGGATAAAAATTATAGACAGGGGGATTTATGGACAATTTAGACAGAAAATACTACATGAAAGGCTATGATAGAGATAGTGCTACCTACAGGAAGGATGAAAAAATCTTGCTCCTGGTTGTAGACGAACAACCAAAGCTAATGAATACCATGGACAAAGGAGAAGAGGCTATAGCAAACACCCTAGTCCTAATAAAGACCTTCAAGGAATTTAACCAACCTATCCTTGCAACAGAGCAATATCCAAAGGGACTTGGTAGGTCTGATGATAGAATCCTAGAAGAACTAGAAGAAGATCAATTTATAGCAAAAACCGTATTCGATGCAGCAAGACCAGAAGTCATCGACTTCATAGAAAAAGAAAACATCAAAAAAGTAGTCATAACAGGAGCAGAGGGCCATATCTGTGTTTACCAAACAGCAAGGACTCTACTAAACAAGGGCCTAGAAGTATATTTGCCAGTCGATGCCATAGCATCATTCAAAGATAGCCAAAAAGAAAGGGCAGCCAGGACCAACGAAAATATGGGAGCAGTCCTAGTATCCACAGAAACAATCCTCTACGACCTAGCCTACGACTCAAAAGACCCACATTTCAAATTCATCTCAAACTTAGTGAAGGAGCTTAGAAAGTAGGTAATATAAAATTAAATATCAACCAGGCGGACTTGCATGATGATAGCAGGTCTGCTTTTTATTTAAAATAACCTCCCTAAAAAATTTTTTAGTATTGACAAGTTTTAAAATAGTGATATACTAGAATTAATTAAAACGCTTTAATGAGGTTAATTATGCCAACTATAAAAGATGTAGCCAAGCTTGCTGGTGTTTCTATAACCACAGTATCCATGGTGCTAAATAAAACCAACCACAAGATATCTGATGGAACCAAGAAAAGAGTTATAAGAGCGGCAGAAGAAATAGGATATAGGCCCAACAATATTGCTAGGAGTCTAGCTACTAAAAAGAGCAAGTCCATAGTTCTTATAATTCCAGACCTGGTAAATCCCTTTTTTAGTTTCCTATCAGATAGAATTACTATGTGGGCAGAAAAGTTAGGATATTTTTTGTATATCTACAATAGCCGCAATCAAAAGCTCGATGAAAAATCTTTCACCTCCCTAGTAGAGAGAAATTATATTCAATCAGCTCTAATAGTCGATAGGCGAATCAAAACATTTGATGAAGAAATTATTAGTAGGCACAATATCGTTTTCTTAGATGAATTTGACTACCAAAAGAAGGACATTAATATTGTTACAGGCAACAACGAAGAAGGCGGCTATATAGCTACACAGTTTCTAATTGATAGGGGCTTTAGAAATATAGGCCTAAATATTGGCCCGTCCAACACAGCCAACTCAACAAGGAGATTGTCAGGGGCACTTAAGTGCATGATTGACAAGGGCATTACCTACGATGTTAAAAATATCTTCCATGGTAATTACACCTATGAAGGAGGTTTTGAGGCTGGACGCTACTTTGCTCAGAGGAAGGTAGATGCAATCTTTTCCTTTTCAGATATGAGTAGCTACGGGATATTGGAATATTTTAAGAAAGTTGGGATAAGGGTACCAGATGATATATCTTTGATAAGCTACGACAACCTTTTTATAAACGATATACTAAGTCCCAAGATAACTTCAGTAGATCAAAATATAGACGAGATAGCCAAGCTATCTATCCAGATGATAGACGACTTACTTAATAATAATCTCAAAGAGAAAAAAATTCTAGTAAGCCCTAAAATTATAGAAAGGGAAAGTGTAAAGGAGGATAAGGGGTGAAGATTTTAAATTTTGGCTCAATAAATATTGATAAAGTTTTTTCCCTAGATCATATAGTAAGACCAGGGGAAACCATTGATTCAAAGACTTACGAAGAAAAGATAGGGGGCAAGGGGCTAAATCAATCAGTAGCCTTAGCCAAGGTATCTGACCAAGTCTACCATGCAGGAAAACTGAATTATAAGGATTCTTTCATAGTAGAGTACCTAAAAATAAATGAGGTAAAGACTGATTTTATAAAGATGTCTGATAAACTTACTGGCAGCGCCTTTATCCAAGTTGATAAAAATGGAGAAAATTCCATAGTACTTGACCATGGAGCAAACTTCGCCATAGACAAAGAAGAAGTCGATTATGTCCTAGCATCCTTTGGTGAAGGGGATATACTTATTTTACAAAACGAAATAAATAATTTATCCTACATTATTGATGAGGCTAGGAAGAATAATATGCTAATAGTCCTCAACCCTTCTCCTATAAATAGTGATCTATTAGAAATTGACTTAAATTTAATTGATCTAATTATAATGAATGAGTATGAAGCAAGGCAAATTACTAATAAGGATAAAGAAAACGATATTATTTCAACTTTGAAAGAAACTTACCCTAATACAAAATTTGTCATCACTAGGGGTAGGCAGGGATCTATATATTTTGATAAGGAGCTTTCTTTAAGCCAAGAAATATATGAGGTAGATACTATTGATACTACAGGAGCTGGGGATACATTTACAGGCTACTTTGTGGGCCTTATATCAAAGGGATATGAGATTAAGGAATGCTTGAAATATGCTTCAGCTGCTTCAGCACTTGCAGTTACACAAAAGGGAGCAAGTAATTCTATACCTGATTTTAATAGGGTAGAGCAATTTTTAGAGGAGAGCTTATGAAAATAAAGGGGATTTTAAATAGCGACATAGCTAGGGCCTTGGCAGATCTAGGCCATACAGATTTGATAGCTATAGGCGACTGTGGACTTCCCATAGATAGGGATAAAAAGATTGATATTTCGTTAAAGTTGGGCGTGCCTTCTTTTATAGAAGTCCTAGAGGAAGTATTGAAAGATTTGTCTGTGGAAAAATATATTTTGGCAAGTGAAATAAAGGATGAAAATCCTAACCAAGAGAATAATATCAAGAATTTACTTGAAGATGTAGATTGTCAATACATAAGCCATGAAGCCTTCAAGGAGAAACTAAAGGATGTTAAGTTTGTAATAAGAACAGGAGAGAATACACCCTATTCAAATATAATCCTCCAATCAAAGAACATATTTTGAGGTAGTTTATGAGAGTAGAATTAAAAGATATTTATAAAAGTTTTGGAAATAATGATGTGTTGAGGGGAGTAGACTTTGATATAAGGGAGGGAGAGATCCATGCCCTGGTCGGAGAAAATGGTGCAGGAAAGTCTACCCTAATGAATATATTTACAGGTCTTCTTCCAAAAGACTCGGGAGAGATTTATATAGACGGTAGGAAAACTGATATAGATTCGACCGAAGCTGCAAGTGATTTAGGGATAAGATTTATCCACCAAGAACTAGTTGACTACCCACAATTAACAGTGGTAGAAAACTTATTTATGAATAAGGAGCTCAAAAAGGGCTTTTTCCTAGATTATAAAAAAATGGAAGAAGAAGCGAGGGAAATATTTAGGGAACTAGACTTAAATATTGGCCCTAATGACTTGGTCAAAGACCTCTCTATTGGTCAAAGGCAAATGCTTGAAATAGCTAAAGCAAATATGGGTAAGATCAACATCCTTATCCTCGATGAACCAACTACCGCCTTAACTAATGTCGAAATCGATAAACTTTTTAAATTGATAAAGAAGTTAAAAGACAAGAATGTATCCATGATCTACATATCCCATAGGATGGAAGAAATATTTGCCCTAACCGATAGGGTTAGTGTAATGAGGGATGGTAAATCAGTTGGAGTCTTTAATACTAGTGAAACTAATGAAAGCGAGCTAGTAAAGCACATGGTTGGTAGGTCTATTGGAGATTTTTACCCCACAATAAAGTCTAATCCTGGGAAAATAAGATTAGAAATTAAAAATTTCACTAGAACAGGCTACTTTGAAGATATAAATCTAAATGTCAGGGCCAATGAAGTTATAGGTATAGGAGGCCTCATGGGAGCTGGAAGAAGTGAGATATTTAGGTCTGTTTTTGGAATAGATGAGAAGGATTCAGGAGAGATTTTCTTGGATGGGGAGAAAATAGATATAAAAAGCCCTTCCGATGCCATGAAAAATAACATTGCCTTCCTAACTGAAAATAGAAAAGAAGAAGGGCTTATCTTAAATGAAACAATTAGGGAAAATATAAGCCTTACCAATATCGATGAGATTAAAAAAGGCATCTTGCTTGATCTAGATAAGGAAAAAAGTATAGCAGAAAACTATAAAAGCGGTCTAAAAATTAAGTGTGAGGGAGTAGAGGATAAGATAGAAGACCTCTCTGGTGGTAATCAACAAAAGGTAGTCCTTGCAAAATGGCTCGGTATCAATCCCAAAGTTTTGATCCTCGATGAGCCGACCAAGGGAGTCGATGTAGGAGCCAAAAGAGAAATCTATGACCTAATCAATAAGCTTGTAGAAAATGGCCAATCAGTCATCCTTATATCTAGCGACCTACCAGAGTTACTAAGCCTATCTGATAGAATATATGTAATTTATGAGGGCAAGCTTCAAGGAGAAATAGGAAAGAATGAGAAGAGTCAAGAGAGGGTTATGACTCTAGCTACTGGAGGAAAGATATGAAAAAAGTTAAAGGGAAGTCTCTAAAAGACAATCCAAATTTTGGTACAATTATAGCTTTGATTTTGCTTGTTGTAATTGTTAGCATTCTAAATAGCAATTTTCTACAAGTATCAAACTTAATGAATCTATTAAGACAATTAATCATTAATGGATTTATTGCTTTGGGCATGACTTGTGTAATCCTAACTGGAGGTATAGACTTATCAGTTGGATCTACCCTGGCCTTTACATCTGCAATCTTTGCAAGCCTATTAAATAATGGTCTCAATTCAATTCTAGCAATCCTTGTAGCGGTAATTATAGGAGGAGGCTTGGGCTTTATAAATGGAATGTTTATAACAAAGAGCAAACTAGAACCCTTTATAGTAACCCTCGCTACTATGACAATTTATAGGGGAGCGACCCTAGTCTTTACTAAGGGAAGACCAATTCCTGGACCTAGGGATAATTTTATATTTGCCTTCTTAGGTAGGGGAAAGGTATTTGGGATACCATTTCAAGTGATAATGTTTGCAATAATTTTTGTCATCTTAATGGTTATTTTAAGCAAAACATCCTTTGGAAGAAAGGTCTACGCTATAGGGGGCAATGAAAAGGCAAGCTTTATTTCTGGTATAAAAATAGACAAGGTAAAGTCTATGGTCTACACAATATCAGGTGTACTTGCGACTATATCAGGTCTTGTTCTTACATCTAGACTAAACTCTGCTCAACCAACAGCTGGATCTGCTTATGAGATGGATGCTATAGCGGCGGTAGTTTTAGGTGGCACAAGTATGACAGGTGGTAGTGGATCTCTAGTCGGAACCCTAATAGGAATTTTGATCCTAGGAGTATTAAATAACGGACTAAACCTACTAGGGGTATCAAGTTTTTACCAACAAATCGTTAAGGGTGTTGTTATCCTAATAGCTGTACTTATAGATAGGAAGAGAAATAAATAAAATTTACTTAACTAAGTTTTTACAGAGAAAGTCAACAAGAAATTAATATGTACCAAAAAAGATTTTTCTATCACTAAGTGGCCATATAACTATAGCTAATAAATATTAGGCTAAGGCTAAATTTATATCCTTAAAGGAGGGGGAGATAGGCCAATAGTCATTAGAAACTAATATTTAAGTTAAAATCACTAGGTTGTATCTTCTATATTTAGATGGATTAATCTTTGTGGGGCATAAAGAATATTTAAAGTCAGGCTAATACTTAAAATTAATTTATTAGGAGGAAAGTATGAAAAGAATTTTAAGAACTATATCTACTTTAGCGCTAACATTATTGGTACTTGTTGGTTGTAGTATTGAGGGTCAAGAGAAAGCAGAAGAAGCTAGCACAGAGAAGGCTCCAGCAAAGCAAGAAGCTAATTCTGACGATAATTTTACAGTAGGTGTATCTATATCAACCCTAAACAACCCATTCTTTATTTCATTAAAAGATGGTATCGAGGCTGAAGCCAAGGAAAAGGGACTAGAAGTAGTAATAGTAGATGCACAAAACGATAGCTCTACACAAAGTAATCAATTAGAAGATCTAATAACCCAAGGTGTTGATCTAATAATTATCAACCCAGTAGACTCTACTGCAGTATCTCCTTCAGTCTTATCTGCTAATGAAGCTAATATACCAGTTATTTGTGTAGATAGGGGCTCTGATGAAGGTGAAATAGTCAGCTTTATAGCAAGTGATAATGTCGAAGGCGGAAAAATGGCTGGAAACTATATACTTGAAAATATAGGTGAAAATGATAAAATCGCCCAATTAGAAGGAGTTCCTGGAGCAAGCTCAACTAGAGAGAGGGGAGAAGGATTTATCCAAGCCATAGAAGGTAAAATTGAACTAACAGCATCTCAAACTGCTAATTTTGATAGGGCAGAGGGCCTAACAGTTATGGAAAATATGATTCAAGCAGAACCTGATATTAAAGCAGTATTCTGCCAAAACGATGAGATGGCCCTAGGAGCTGCAGAAGCCCTATCAGGCAAGGACAATGATATAATCATAGTAGGATTTGACGGAAACGAAGATGCCATAGAGGCAGTAAAAAATGGCAGCCTATCAGCAACAGTTGCTCAAAAACCAGAAGAGATGGGTAAGATTGCCCTAGAAACAGCTTCTAAATACCTACATGGCGAAGAAGTAGACGAAAAAATTTCTTCACCACTAGAATTAATAACCCAATAAGTAAATCCAGAATAAAGGCTATTTAAATAGACCTAAGCCCTAAGTTTTCTTACATTAAGGATTTTACAAAAACTTCAATGTTAATTAAAACATATGACTTTAAAATTTATAAGTAGGTGGTGGGATATTCTGCCACCTATTTTTGTACAAAAAAGAGGCGTTAGTGCCCCTTTAATGTGCTTATAGGCTATAAGCTACTATTTTGTTTTCGTCTAGGATCCTTAGAGTGAAGGATTCTGATATGAATAGGCCTACATTTTGTGGGTCAGCTTGGTGGTAGCCTATTGATAGGTCATGACCTAGGGTAAATTCGTAGTCATCATGCTTGTGGGCTAGTAAGATGGCACCATTCGAGGCCTTTGATTCGATTACTTCTCCTCCTAGTTTTTTCCTTACTATGTCTAGGAGGTAGGCTCCGTCTACTACCCTATTTAGTAGGTCGTAGGCTTCTTATGATACTATTAGGTCAAAGTCACCTGATACATAAGAATTTTTGAGATCTCTTAGGCCTTGGCCGATATTTTTTAGGATTTCGTTGGCATCCCTACCAAGTTGGTACTTGTGGCCTGCTCCTTGGCTAAGTCCTACTATTTGGTCCTTGTAGCCGTTAAATAGAACATTATCTTCGAAGAGGGCAATTTTTTCACAAGCCTCTTCTAGCTTATCTAAGTCTGCATCCTTTGCTCCACGGTCTAGGTTATCAAGTTCAAACCTATTTAGGTTGAAATTAATCCTTGCTTCAAGAAGTGGAGCTACTTTGTAGGTACCTGTACATACCTTAGATACTTCTGTATCATCTCTGTCTTCTTCTATAATATCTAGGCGACCCTCTGCTACAGCTGGGAAGTCCCAACCCTTTGGTCCATTTATTTTTAAGGCCCTCTTGCTCTTAGGGTATTTACTAGTACGTCTCTTGCACTTTCATCAATTTCCCTCCAAGCTTCTTTGGAAATTGGTGCTTCTTCTCTTTTTAAAATATTCACAGTGTCCTCCTTACTTATTTCTATCTTAAAGTTCTCCTATACCTAGGTCGCTTGCATCTTCGCTTGATGAGTGATCCTCTTCATTTTCTTCGGCATCCATTATAGAACCATCTGTAAATAGGTAGGTACGCATTTGCTCATCCCAACCATCTTGGTGGCGGCGTACCCACTCTAGACTCATCATGGCATGTTCCATTTCTTCAACGGCATTGTGCCACATTATTTCCTTTAATTCTTCGTCATCTGATACCTCAACTCTTTGAGTGTACCAAAAAACTGCTTCTATTTCCTCTATTAAAGATTTAAGTCCACGAATAATATCTCTTGTTTCGCTAGACATTTCTCTTGCTGGTTCATGATAATCTGACATTCTTTCCTCCTTAAGTGTACTTGTATTTTCCTCTTTATTTTATTCTTGCCCATTAATCTTTGCAGCAAACAAGTTAAATAAATTTTCCTGTTAGCAAAAGAATGCTAATTTAGTTTCATTATACTTAAGTAACGATTATCTTTTGCCAATGGTAATCTCTAAAAAAATGTGTATACTTAATATAAGTAGGTTTCTATAATTAAATTATAATATTTTAGTGAGGATTTTAATGAAGGACGCATTATTTTTTATAATATCAGAAAAAAAGAAGGCTAACAGTATCCTGGCAACTATCCATGAGATAGGTATTGGTGGAGGCACTGTTGTTCATGCTGAAGGAATAGCACCGGAGAGCTTCTTGTCGAGGCTTGGATTAGTTAAGAGGGATAAAGAGATGATTATGCTTACCTTTCCTAGGTCAAGAGAAGATGATATTATCAATATTTTGAGAGATAAGTATCACTTTGATGAGAAGAATACGGGGATAGGATTTTCTATGCCCATCCTTAGCTTTAATGGCCACTACAATGACAACATCGAATCTAGTGACTTGTACTGCCTCTTTGTAATTATTGAAAAGGGACAAAGGTCCAAGGCAACCAAGGCGCTCTACCAGGCAGGTCAAAGAGGAGCAAGTATTTTAATAGGAAGGGGAGCGGGCCTTCCTACATCATATGCCTTTGATTTTGTCATAGAAGAGGAGAAGAATATCTTGCTTATGGTAGTAAATGCCAAGGATAAGGATAGAGTTGTGAAGGAAGTAGGCGAAGAGCTTGATATAGAAAAGAGGGGAGCAGGCTTTATGTTTTCTGTCCCTGTTTTATCTACTGTAGGTATCAATAAGGAAAAGGAGGATTTAGATGGAACTGATTAAGGAAAAAAGTAAGGAAGTCTTGGCATCCTTGCTCCCTATTATGGGCTTAGTCTTTGTAATAAATATGACCCTAGTGCCAGTTGACTTAGATCTTGTAGGGAGGTTTATCCTGGGTGGTCTCTTCCTCTTTGTGGGTCTAAGTGTATTTTTGATAGGGGTCGAGGTCTCCATGGAGAAGATTGGTAAGTATATGGCTGAGGAGATAGTTACCTCTAAGTTTATCCTAAAGGCCATAGGGCTTACATTTGTCCTTGGATTTTTGATAACTGTAGCTGAGCCTGACCTCTTGATCTTAGGTAAGCAGATAGAAGATGCCAGTGGAGGAGATCTTGGCTCTAGCCTTATAGTCTATGTGGTAAGCTTTGGTGTAGGTCTTATGATATCTCTTGGTATAGTGAGGACCTTTAAAGGATTTGCCTTCAATAAGTTAATGGCTATAATTTATGGCCTTATCTTTGTCCTTACGATTTTTGTAGCAGAAGAGTTCCTTGCCATATCCTTTGATGCTAGTGGGGCAACTACTGGAGCCTTGACCACTCCCTTTGTCCTAGCCCTTGGTAATGGGATAGCCAGATATAGGGGAGGAGAAAATAGTGAGAAGGATTCCTTTGGTCTGGTAGGCCTTATGTCATCAGGACCAATCCTTGGAATCATGTTCTTATCCATCCTAAGTGGTCAAAGTAAGATAGAAGGAGGAGGGGAAGCCTTTGAAGTAATCGAGGGGGTCTTTGCTCCAGTCTTTAGCGAGCTTCTTTCAACCCTACCCGAGGCCCTTACGGCAATCTTGCCCTTGGTCTTACTTTTTCTTGCCTTTAACTATTTTAAGTTTAAACTCGATAAGGAAGAGATTTATGCCATCCTAGTGGGAATAATTTTTACAGTCCTAGGTCTGGGCGTCTTTCTCGCAGGAGTCAATGCAGGATTTATGGAAATGGGGAGGACCTTAGGCATGGGACTTGGAGAAAATTATGTAAAGCTCCTTCCTATCATAGGCCTTATTATGGGGATGATAGTCGTCTTAGCTGAGCCTGCTGTCCATGTACTTGGAGAGCAAATAGAGGATGTAAGTGGTGGATCTATCCCACAAAAGGCAATAAAGATTACCCTATCTATAGGGGTGGGAATAGCTATCGGCCTTTCTATGCTTAGGATTATGATAGTTGACTTAAAACTATGGCACTTCCTCTTGCCAGGCTTTCTCCTTGCCATTATCCTATCCTTTTATGTTGATCCAATCTTTGTTGGGATAGCCTTTGATGCAGGGGGAGTAGCTAGTGGGCCGATGACTGCAACCTTCATCCTTGCCTTTGCCCAAGGGGCAGCAGAGCTTATAGACAGTGCTGATGTCTTGGTGGATGGCTTTGGAATAATAGCCATGGTAGCCATGACTCCGATCTTATCAATTATGCTCCTCGGTGCCTTATTTAAACTAGAAAGGAAGAAGGCAGACCTTGATGAAGTCCAAAGCTATGAGCCATCCGAAATCCCAGCCTATGCCTACCAAGATGTGGCTGTAGTAGCCATAGTTGATAGGGGGAGGGCTGATGAAGTAGTAGACATAGCAAGGTCTGAGGGAGCTACTGGAGCGACCATCCTCCATGCTAGGAGGTCAGATAACCCAGCCTCAAGAATCTTTGACCTAGAACTTCAAGCAGAAAAGGAGATAATCTACCTAGTAACAGACCTTGGCTCATCTCATAATATAGTAAATGCTATAGTTGATGAGCTTGATCTAAGCCATCATAGCGAAGAGCTAATCTTTGTCCTACCGGTAGAAGCTTCCATGTCAACAGCCCTATAAACCACGCTCCAGGCTAAGTAAACTGACCCCCAAAAGTTTGAACTAAAAAATAACTTAAGGAGGTCAGTTTTTTAGTGGCAAAATATAGTACAGAATTCAAAATTAGAATCGTAAAAGAATATTTGGAATCTAAAAATTCATATAAATATTTATCAGAAAAATATTGTATCCTGGTTAGGATATAATAAATAGGAAAAATTAAAACTGAATAGATATAATAGAAATAATCCACATACCCCCATACACACCAGAAATGAACCCCATAGAACAAATAGGCAAACAAATAAGGACTATGGGATTTAAGAATGAATCATTCAATTCATTAGCTGATGTAGTTGATAGGCTATGTCAAAGAATAAATAAATTAACTAAATAAATGGTTAAAAGTATTACTCATAGGGATTGGCTATCATGTCTATATTCAACAGGATATAAGTAGTAAATAAAAATTTTAGACTCCTTAATAAATTATTTTAGTATTTACTAGCAATCAAATGTTTAGAGTTAATAAGTTTGTGGTATATAATAAAATGACAGTAGCAATGAAGTAAAAATATAAGGAGATATTATGGATATTAAAAAAGTAGTAGTATGTGGCGGTGGAGTTTTGGGAGCACAAATCGCTCTACAAGCTCAATATAGTGGATTTGATACAACAATTTGGTTAAGAAGTGAAGGTTCAGTAGAAAGAGCTAAACCAAGACTTGAAAAATTTACTGAACAACGCCTTAACGATCTAGAGCTAATGAAAGAAGAACAAACAAAATTCAATTTTGCAGGTGGTCTTGTTGACTCTTACGATGATTTTGATTATGAAGCAACAGTAGAAAAAGTTAAAAAAGCTCATGAAGAGCTAACTCTTGAAACAGATATGGAGAAGGCTTTTGATGACTGTGATTTAATCATAGAAGCTATGACAGAAAATCTTGATCAAAAGAAAGAATTCTATGAATCTATCCAAGAATACCTACCAGAAAAAACAATAATTTGTACAAACTCATCTTCACTACTTCCATCAGAATTTATGGAAGCTACAGGAAGACCAGAAAAATTCTTAGCCCTACACTTTGCAAATGGTATCCACAAGATGAATGTTGTAGAAGTTATGAGAACTTCAGAAACTGAAGATGAATATGTGGAAATAGTAACTCAATTTGCTAAGGATATTAGAATGCAACCTCTAGTACTTAAGAAGGAAAAAGCAGGATATCTATTAAACTCACTACTAATTCCATTCTTAACATCAGGTCTTGACCTATATGCTACAGGTGTTGCTGACATTGAAGATATAGATAATGCTTGGAAGATAGGAACAGGCGCTCCAATGGGACCTTTTGATATATATGATATTGTAGGTCTAAAGACTCCTTATTCTATAAACGAAGATTTAGCTAAAAATCCAAAAGAAAACTTCGTATATGACTTTGATAAAATGCAAGCTGTATTAAAGGAAAAAATAGATGATGAAAAAATAGGTGTAGAAACTGGAGAAGGATTCTACAAATATGATGAAGATGGAAACAAAATAGACTAAGTAAAATAGAAAGGTGATGTTGTAAAATAGGTAATTCTATTCTGCTCATCACTTTTTTTTGCCCACTTAAGTGAGTTGAGCGAACGAAAGAGAGCAAAACAAAAAACACCTGTGCTTGAGGTGGAGGAAATTAGCTTCAAGCACCAAGAAAGCCTCCTTAAAGTATAACTGTGATAATCACACGCACAATTAAATAGGAAGTAATCATAGCAAAAAATACTTTATCACATAAAGCCTACGATGCAAATATCATATAGTATTTGCACCAATAGACAACTACGAAAAGGATATAGCTAGTATACTTAGAGAATTATGTTCAAGGATATAAATAAACATAATAGAAGCAAAATTGTGTCCAGACCATGTCAATATGTTAGAGATACCACCGAAATATTCAGTATCAGAAATAATGGGATACCTGAAAGGAAAAAGCTCATTAATAATCTTTGATAGACATGCTAACTTGAAATACAAATACGGAAACAGATATTTTTGGTGTAGAGGATATTATGTGGACACAGTTTATAGGAATGAAAAGAAAATAAAAGAATATATACAAAATCAATTAAAAGAAGATTATTAAACAGATCAAATAAGTATAAAAGAATACTATGCTCCTTTTACGGATAAGGAAGTCAAACAAAAATAAAGGAAACTCTAAAGCAGTAGTTGTGATAGTGGTGCATGTGAAAAAATATTCGACAGCCCCAATAGGGGCGTGCCGGTATTAGCTCATTTAGGTGCTGTGGAAACTTTAAGCTTTGTTGATAGTTTTGATTTTATGGACTTTTGCAACAGCCCTTGCTATCTCTCGTCTAATTTAATATATTTATTATTTTTTGAAAAAGATTTGTAAGCTGGTCTTATTATTTTATTATCTTGAATTTGTTCTAGTCTATGTGCGGACCAACCACTAATTCTAGATATTGCAAATAGTGGGGTATAAAGCTCTTTTTCTATATCAAGTATTTCATAGACGAATCCAGAATATAAGTCTACGTTTGCACAAGCAGGGTAGGGATTTTTATATTTTTCTTGGATTAGTTTTCCTCCTATTTCTTCTACGGATTCTATGAATTTGTATTTATCTATGAAGTTTTTTTCTATTGCAAGCTCTTTTGCTTTTTGTTTTAAAAGTTTCGCCCTAGGATCTGATAAGGTGTATACTGCATGACCTAGTCCGTAGATTAGTCCTTTTTTATCGAAGGCTTTTTTTTCTAATATTTTATTGAGGTAGTCTTCTATGGATTTTTTGTTTTCTATATTGTCAATATTTTTTTCTATATCATCTAGCATTTTGGATACTTTTAGGTTGGCCCCACCATGTCTTGGACCTTTTAAGGAAGCTAGTCCTGTAGCTATGGCTGAATAAGTATCTGTTCCTGAAGATGATACTACATGAGTTGCAAAGGCGGAGTTGTTTCCTCCACCATGTTCTGCATGGATTATTAGTAGTAGGTCTAAGATTTTTGCTTCTAGGTCAGTATAATTGTCTTCATTTCTTATAAGGTGGAGGATATTTTCTGCTATTGATTTTTCCTTTTTAGGATAATGTATTACTAGGGATTTTCCATCTATGAAATGTTTTTTTGCTTGGTAGGAATATGCCATTATAATGGGCATTTTTGATATTAGAGATATACTTTGTTTTAAAACATTTAGGGTATCTAGATTATCAGGATTTTCATCATAAGAGTATAGGTTTAGCATTGAAAGCATCATCTTATTCATTATATTTTTACCGGGTATTTTTAATAAGACATCTTCCAGAAAGTTTTCTGGTAGTTTTCTTTCTTCAACTAAGATTTCTTTGAAAAAGTCAAGGTCTTTTTTACAAGGAAGTTTATTAAATAGTAAAAGGTATATAACTTCTTCAAATCCAAATCTTTCACTTTCATCAAAATCTTTTACAAGATCATTTATTGAATAGCCTCTATAAAATAAGGATCCTTCTGAGGGGGTTTTTTCCCCATTTTCTATTTTATATCCAGATACATCTCCAACAGATGTTATCCCTACTAAAACACCTGTTCCATCTTTATTTCTAAGTCCTCTTTTTATGTCGTATATATCATATAGGTTTTTATCTATGGAATTATATTTTTCTATATAGTTAGCAAGTTTTTTTATTGATTCATCCATTTTAAGCTCCAAGATTTTCTATTATTTTTTCAGTGAAATTTGAAGTGGAATTTTCTCCTCCTAAGTCTCTTGTGTAATTTTCTTTAAAGGATAGGCTTTTATAGATTGCCTTTCTAATTTTTTGAGAAATTTCTATCTCTCCTATATCATCTAGCATTAGGCAGGCTGTTAATATCATGGCTGTTGGATTAGCTAAGTCCTTGTTGGCTATGTCTGGAGCAGAGCCATGGATTGATTCGTATATAGAAATATTATCTCCCTTATTAACTCCAGGCATTAGACCAAGTCCTCCAACTAAGCCGGCTCCTAGGTCAGATAGGATATCTCCATATAAATTTTCTGTTACCAATACATCAAATTGTGATGGATTTTTTACCATTTGCATTGCACAATTATCTACTAATATTTCTTCGAATTCTATTTGTGGATAGTCTTTGGAAATTTTCCTAGCACATTCTAAAAAGAGACCATCAGTTAGCTTCATTATATTTGCCTTAGTTACTACGCTTACTTTTTTTCTTTTATTATTTATTGCATATTCAAAGGCAGCTTTTATTATTCTTTCTGATTTTTTTCTTGTTATAATTTTTATTGAATGATATTCATCATCTGAAATTTTTTCTTCAATACCAGCGTATAGGTCTTCTGTATTTTCCCTAAATATAGTAAAGTCTACATTATCATATTTTAAATCTAAAGGCCCTGGCGCTTTTATAGGTCTAATATTTGCATAGAGGTCGTATTTTTTTCTTAATTCTACATTTATTGACCTAAAGCCATGACCTATGGGAGTTGTTATAGGCCCTTTTATGGCTATTTTATTTTTTTCTATTGACTTATATACATAATCAGGAATATAAGTTCCTTCTTGTTTAAAAACAGTCTCTCCAGCATTTACTTCTTCAAATACTACTTTAGAGCCAGCTTTTTTTAAAACTTTTTTCATGGCTTCTGCTACTTCAGGGCCAATTCCATCTCCCTTTATTAGTGTTACTAGCATATTAATCTCCTAAATTTAAATTTTTGGCGTAATTTAAGTACCCGCCTTCTAATAATATTTCTTTTTCCCTTTTTGAAAAATCACCAATAAGTTTTATGGATATATTTTTTGTTTTATCTATCAAGGTGAAATTTTTTGAATTTAAACTGTCAAAAGTATTTGCTATTTCTATTTGATCAAATTCATCAATTTCTTCATAGTCATTTTTATCTTCAAATACTAGGGGAATTATTCCAGAATTTATTAAATTAGACCTGTGAATTCTAGCAAAAGATTTTGCCACAACTGCTTTTATACCTAAGTAAAGAGGGATAAGGGCAGCATGCTCTCTTGAAGATCCTTGACCATAATTTTCTCCAGCAACTATAATACCACCATCATTTTCCTTACATCTTTGGCTAAAATCATCAATTATAGTTTTGAATGAAAATTCAGAAAGATAAGGAATATTTGACCTATAAGGAAGAAGTTTTGCATTTGAAGGGCATATATCATCAGTAGTAATTCCATCTTTTCCCTTAAATACAACTTTTTGTTCTATTTTTTCTAAAAGAGCTCTCGCAATAGGATATGGCTTTATATTTGGACCTTTTATAGTTTCTTTTGGTCTATCTTCCTTTTTTAAAGGCTCAATGAAGAAAGATTTAGGATGGTTAAAATTTTTTGGATTTTCAAATTCAAACTCATATTCTAGTTCACTTGGATCTGCAATATATCCTAAAATCGCTGAGACTGCACAAGTTTCTGGACTTGCAAGATAAATTTTTGCATCTAAGGTTCCAGAACGTCCTTTAAAATTCCTATTAAAGGATCGTAAACTTACCCCATTTGATTTTGGAGCTTGTCCCATACCTATGCAAGGGCCACATCCTGCTTCTAAAATTCTAGCTCCAGCCTTAATCATCTTTGCTAAGGCACCATTTTCAGATATTTTTTCTAAAATTGTAGCTGAACCAGGTGATATAACAAGTGATACGTCAGGGTGAACAGACCTACCATCCAAAATAGATGCTACCTTCATTAAATCTTGAAAAGATGAATTTGTACACGATCCTATTGCAACTTGGTCAACTTTAATTTTATCTAAATCTTTTACTTTCTCAAATTGATCAGGAAAATGAGGTTTTGCCACAGAAGGAACTATTTTAGAAAGATCAATTTCTATATATTCATCATAAGAGGCATCTTCATCTGCAAAAATTTCCATATAATCATCTTCTCTATTTTGACTTTTTAGATATTCCAAAGTATTTTCATCTGATGGAAAAATAGAAGTTGTAGCACCTAGCTCTGCTCCCATATTGCAGATGGTTGCCCTATCTGTTACTGAAAGAGATTTCACACCTTCACCAGAATATTCCATTATATATCCTGTAGCACCTTTTACAGTTAACTTTCCCAAAATTGTTAAAATAAGGTCTTTAGCATTAGAAGTTTTTGGAAGGCTATTTATAAGTTTTATATTGAATATTTTTGGAAGCTTAACAAAATAAAAACCCTTTGCCATAGCAACAGCAACATCAAGCCCACCTGCTCCAATTGCAAGAGAAGAAAGGGCTCCAGCTGTTGGAGTATGTGAATCTGAACCTATAAGGGTTTTTCCTGGTTTTGCAAATTGTTCTAAGTGAACTTGGTGGCAAATGCCATTTCCTGCTTTTGAAAAAGTTATTCCATATTTTTCACAAGCAGTCTTTATAAATAAATGATCATCTGGATTTTCAAAACCAGTTTGTAAGATATTGTGGTCTATGTAGGCTAGAGATTTTTCAGTTTTTACTTGGTCAATATCCATGGCTTCCAATTGTAAATAAGCCATAGTACCTGTAGAATCTTGTGTTAAAGTTTGATCTATTTTTATTGCTACTTCATTTCCTTCTGTTAGATCTCCTGAAAGAAGATGCTCTTTTATAATTTTCATAGAAATTGAATTTCCCATAAGTACTCCTATTTATTAATTTAACTCAGAATTAATATAATTCTATATTGTAATAAATTATATAAAATATTAAGTTATAAGTCAAGAATATTAGTCCATAGTATAAAATATTATGTGTAAAATAGAAAAAGAGAACTCAAACTTGTAAAGTTTTGTTAAGAAATAAAAGAAAAACATAAACTAACAAGGAGTTCTCTTATGAATAATTTTAACACAGATTTAATGCAAATACTAGCCCAAGGATTAGATATTAATGAATTTTTTAGGCAACAGTTAGAAATAGCTATTAATGATTTACTAAAATCAGAACTAACAGTATTTTTAGACTATGAAAAATGGGAATATAAAGGCTATGGCTCTGGCAATTCTAGAAACGGATATTATCACAGAAGCTTAAAAACTAGATTTGGAGAGCTTGAGCTTCAAATGCCAAGAGATAGAGCAGGTGAATTTAAGCAAGAAACAGTAAAGGCATATGCTAGAAACACAGATAATCTTGAGAATATGGTCATCACTCTATACAAGAAAGGTATAACTACAAGATAAATAGCAGATCTATTAGAAAAAATGTATGGAAACAATTATTCTCCAACAACCATATCAAACATCTCAAAGGTAATGAAAAATGAAATAGAAGCCTACCACAATCGCAAAATCAAAAAAGACTTTGTAGTTTTGTATTGTGATGCTACATACTTACCAGTAAGAAGAGATTCAGTAGCAAAAGAAGCCCTACATGTAATAATCGGTATAGATCCAAAAGGAAACAAAGAAGTATTAAACTATTCATTATTCCCTGAAGAATCAGCAAATAACTACAAAGAAATGCTAATAAATTTAAAATCAAGAGGATTAGAAAATGTACTGCTTTTTGTAAGCGATGGACTTGTAGGATTAAAAGAAGCACTTACAGACTTATACCCAAAATCAAAACATCAAACATGCTGGACACACTTAATTAGGAATATAGAAAATAAAGTAAGGGCAAAAGATAAACTAGAAGTAGCAAAAGATGCTAAACTAATATATAACTCAGATAATATAGATATAGCAGAAAAAAGATTAGCAGAATTTTTAACGAAATGGTCAAGAAAATATCCAAAACTTAGAAAAATGCTAGAAGGTAAAGATAATTTATTCACCTTTATGCTATTTCCAAAAGCAATAAGAAGAAGTTTGTATACCAATAATATATGTGAAAATTTCAATAAAGATATAAAAAGAAAATTAAAACAGAAAGTTCAATTTCCAAATGAAGAAAGCCTTGATAAAGCAATTTATATACTAGTATCAGAATATAATAATAAATTTTCTAATAGGACCCATCTTGGATTTGGATTGGTAAGATATGAGCTTAAAATGATGATAGAGGAATTAAGATAACAAAATTTATAAGTTGGAGTTTACACAAAAAATTTGACAATACCTAATTTTCAGATGGATACTGGGGGAATTGAGAAGAAAGAAAAAGAAGACTAACTAATGCTGGATATGATTATTATGTTATTCAGAGAAGAGTGAATGATATGTTACAGTTTTAGAGAATGAAATTCTATATAATTATGAAAAGTCAATAAGTATCCAGACATAGTATTATTGGAAAAATTTTGTGATAAATAGACAATATATACGTGGATATATAAAATTTAAAAATTCCAATGAGCAAATTTGATTTTGATTTTGGATAATTTCTTGATGTTGGAGTTAATGGATCTGTGAAAAGTTTTGTATATTAGATATATGTGATAGCTTACTAAAGTAGAAATTGATTTGACGATATAATAATATATGAGATATACTATTAGTAGTTGGCAGTGCAATATAGTATTCTACAAAATTTATTAGGAGAAGATATGAAAATTAAAGATTTTGAAGTAAAAGATGATAAAAGAAAAAAAGAACTTGAAGAAAAACTAAAAAATAAAAAAATAGAAAATGTATTGAGCTTATGGTATTTAATTAGATCAAAATCTAGATCTACTATAGCTGGTTCAAAGGACTGATTTTAACTAGGTTTATATTGCACTGTTAATGTTTATAAGAAGGAGTAAATGATTGGAATTAAAGGATTATTCATTAAAATTCAAAGATAATGTTTTATTTGAAGATTTAAACATCACCTTTAGAGAAAAAAAAATACACCATATATTAGGTAAAAATGGATCTGGCAAGTCTTCCTTTGCAAAGTCTGTTTTAGGGGCAGTCGATTATAAAGGAATGATAGATGTAAATAATAAGAGAACTATAGTAATAGGGAGCTATACAAATATACCTCTTGAATATAAAGTAAAAGATATTTTAGAAATTTTAAAAAATAAGTATAAAAATAAGTATAATGTTAATATTTATGAAAAAATTATAATAGCCCTAGATATAGACAGTATTCCTAGTGAAAATAAATTAGGAAATTTAAGTGATGGACAAAAACAAAAATTGAAATTATTATTTTTTTTGTCAAATAAGCCAGAATTGATTGTTTTAGACGAATTCACAACCTCTTTAGATAAAAAAACATCTATTGAAGTTTATAAATTTTTAAATGACTATATTGTAAATTTTGAATCGACAATTATTAATATAACTCATAATCTTTCTGACTTAAAGTACATGCCAGGGGTGTATTATATAGTTAAAGAAAGAAAGATACAAGGGGGCATAGATATGAAAGATGCGATTGACTTTTATATAGGTGGAGATATTTATGAAGAATGAATTTATAAGAGCGTTTAGAAATAAGTTTTTTTTATTTTACTTAGGAATTGGATTATTGTTTATTTTACTTGGTTATATATTATTAATCACTATAGATAATGTTAAAAATATAACTTTTCCAGATTTATCTTTAAGCGTGTATACGGTTTTTAGCCAATTTGGTCCAATGATATACACAGCTTTAATTATAACTACAATTAGTTCTGATTATAAGGACAAGAATATAGTATTCTATAAAGAAATGGGTAATAGTTCTGTCAAATATTTTTTGAAAAAAGTAGGTGTTATTTTTATAATATCTGTTTTTACTAGCTTCCTAGTTTCATCTATAGTGTGTCTTTTATATAATAGAATAGATATGTTATTGCCATACTTATTGAAGCTTGAAGCTTTGCTGTTATCTTTTGGCATACTAAATCTTATAATAGTTTTTGTTTTTAAAAATTTTACAAAATCATTCTTCATTAATCTTATGTTGTGGATAGGTGGCATTGTACTAGCTGGTACTAATGATAATTTATCATTTCTAGCATATTTTGATGCTTCTATGAATAATTATAATACTTTTGAACGAATTATAGATAAAAAGATTTTAAACCCTTACACTCTAGTATTAAATGATTATTTATTTGTATTTATTATATTAATACTAGCAATAGTAATGTCTTATATATTAAAAAAAAGGTGGTGGAAAAATGGAATTCAATAATGTTGCTATACTATTAACTGAAAATTGTAATGCTAGATGCGAAATGTGTTGTGATAGTAGAGGTCACGTTGTAGGAAAGACTTTAGATATTGACGAGATTGATTTGATTTTACAAAATATTTATGATGTAAGATCTATAAATCATATTAGCATAACCGGTGGGGAACCAATGCTATATAAAGATAGAATCGAATATATATTAAATTATAAATTTGATAGAAAAGTAAATATAAGCTTAAAATCTAATGGGTTTTGGGGAAAAGATTACTCGAAAGCAGAAAAATTTATATCTAAATACGCAAAAAAGATATCAAAGATATCTTTAAGCTATGATGAGTTTCATATACCTTTTATCAATGTAGATAGTTTAAGAAATATAATAAAGATTTCAACTAAAAATAATATTCCAACTGAAGTTGTAGCTTGTTTTATAAAAGATTCAATGAAGCCGGGAGATATATTAGATATGTTAGGAGATGATAGTTACTATACAGATTATTATTTCCAACCAGTTATAAAAACTGGCTCAGCTAGTAAATTTGATAATGATAAGTATATAAAACTGTTAGATGCAGATAGTGATGTTTTAGCTTGTATATCAACTAGCGACCCCGATCTAACCATAAATCCTAATCTTGATGTGTTTCCTTGTTGTTCTCAAGTTATAGAAAATACAATTTTAAAAATAGGAAATTTAAAAGAAAGTAACTTAATAGATATAATTCAGTCAATTTTACATAATGAAGTTTTTTGTACACTGTTTACTGAGGGATTTACCCCATTTTTGAATCTACTAAATAAAAACGATATTAACTATCCTAAAAAACTTGCGAGTCCCTGTGAATTTTGTGAGTTTTTGTTTAAATCAGATTGGTTTTTAAAAATATTGGAAAATGAAAAATTCTATTCATCTTCTAAGAAGCAGTGACAAAGAAATAATGGTTGGGGTAGATGAACAAAAATGCATAGTAAAATTAGATACAAATTATTATTTCTTAAATCATGATGAGTATAAAGTATATTTTAGCGATTTTAAATTATATGACATGGGCACTATACAAGATTCTCCTATTTTAGCATTTTTTATGTTAAGCACTATAATTTTTACTATTGTTGTTTATTTTTGTAACTTTAATTATAAGTTATATGATAATAATTTTATTTATGCAAATATCGTGTTGATACTAAACATTGCAATACATGAATGTGGACATGCCTTAATATTAAAGGGTTTTAGAAAGGAAAGTAAAATAAAGATTGGGTTTAAAATTTACTTTATATATCCAGCTTTTTATGTAGACACATCAGATAGTTATTTCCTTCCTAAGTATAAGAGAATAGCAGTATACTTAGCTGGGAATTTTTTTAATTGCATTTATATACTATTAACATGCTTGTTTATGCCAAGTATTGTAAAATACAATTATGTGCTAATATCCACTATTTTAATAAATTTTTTACCTATAATAAAATCAGATGGATACTATACAATAAAAGCCTTTTTTGGCAAGTACAACTTCGACATGTCGAAAAAAATAAAATTTATAGATGATACGGTCAGAGGTATGATAATGTTTATTCTTTTATATGTAATTAGCAAAATTTAATATAAGTGCATATTAAATTAAGATTATAATCTTTTGATAAAGTCCGTATAATTGTGTAAAAAGAAAAGGTCATTCAAAACCTAACTGGTACAATGTTTTTAACAACCAAAACTAAACCAGGAGGAATCAAATGACCCAATTACATTTTACGATTAGTTCAGAAGATATTCAAAGTTTAATTAAGGAATCTGTAGATAATAAAATAGCTAGAGATATACTAACTAAATTGTTCAATCAATTAATGGAAAAAGAAAGAAACGAATACTTAGAAACTGAAGCTTATCAGAGAGACCCAGATAGAAAAACTTACCGTAATGGATACTATAATCGTGCCTATACAACAAAAATAGGTAGCATAACTCTTAGAGTTCCCAGGAGTAGAGATGGAAAATTTTCTACTGAACTTTTTGAAAGATATCAAAGAAATGAAAAAGCTTTAATCTCGACCATGCTTGAAATGTATGTTCAAGGAGTATCAACTAGAAAAGTAACTAAAGTTATGGAAGAATTATGTGGACAAACCTACTCAAAGTCCTTTGTATCATCTTTAACAAAACAACTTGATAAAGATGTAAATGAATGGCTTAATAGAGACATAAGTATAATTAAATACCCATATCTTCTAGTAGACGTAGTTTACATAAAAGTAAGAGAAAACAGGAGAGTAGTATCTAAAGCTTGCCAGATTGCAATAGGAATAAGTGAAAAAGGTAAGCGTGAAATACTAGGTCTAGATATAAGCCAAGGAGAAACAGTAAGTAGTTGGTCCAATTTCTTTGAATATTTGAAAAAAGAGGGATATCAGGACTTAAAATGGTAATAAGCGACTCACACAAAGGTTTAGTTAGGACAATAAAAGAATCTTTTACAAATGTTTCTTGGCAAAGATGCCAAGCACATTTTATTAGAAATATATTAGAAAGATCACCAAAGAAAAATACGGAAGAATTTAGAGCCGATGTTAAAGCCTTATTTAAAATCAAAGATATCAAATTAGCTAGAAAAGTTAAAGATGAAATTTTCAACAAATATGAAAAAGATAAGAGATACGAAGCAAGTCTAAAAATATTAGATGAAGGATTTGAAGATTCAATTTGTTACTTGAGTATACGTAATTCTCATTCAAGATTAAAAACAACGAATTGTCTTGAAAGGCTGAATCAAGAAATTAGAAGAGGTGAAAAAGTGATTAGGATATTTTCTAATGAAGATTCAGCTATACCATTAATATCTAGCCCGTCGGCTTTTGGAGACCAATCCTCATTGATATCAATGAGGACCTCCTAACATCATCTAGATTGTATATCAAAATATAATAACGAATATTGTACTAGACTTATTTACACAATATTAAGGACTTGACTCTTTAATAGTTCCAAGAAAAATCTTTACTATGTTTAAAAACTACTTTAAATAAAAAGTATCCAATGAAAAATAATATTAGTGACAATGTAGATAAGAAAAGTAAATTTATACTTATATTTTCTCCCTTTATAATTTTAGGTAAAATTATAGTAGTATAACTTATGGGATTTGTTAAAGCTACACTCCTAGGTAGGTTCATAATTCCTCCCGACAGAAATAGTACTATATAGGATATAATTGTCTCAAAGGACGCTGTCTTAGTATATATCAATGTAAGAGCAGACATAACAAAAGATATCCCGAAAATTCCAACACTTTCTAATAGGATAGTCGCCATGATGGGTAAATTTATTAGCAATTCATTAAAAACAAATATTTTAAGAATTATAGAAATTATCATGATTTTTATAAAATTAAATAAATACCAGATAAAAACTTTAGCGAATATAATTTGAAATATTGTATAAGGCTTAATCATTAAATTTTGTAATGTTCCTAACTGTTTTTCAGTCGATATACACATAACTGATTCCGATAATATCCCACTTATCAGCACCCACGATACATAGGAAAAGTAAGTTGAGTTCAAATCATTTCCTAGTCTAAGTATTACAAAAAGTATTAATAGCTGTACTACAGTTCCTACTATATAATCTGGATAGTAAAATTTCATTTCTTGTTTAATCTTATTAAATTCCGCTTTTATTAGATTCATTTAATTTCTCCATTAAAATTTCTTCCAAATCTATCTCCGCTCTATTAATTTCAATAATATTTTCTAGTTTTATGCTATATAAAGTGTTTATTATATTGCCACTAACTTGTTTACTAACTATCTTGGACCCTTCTTTATACTTTATCATAAATTTTTTCTCATACTCATGTAAACTAAAGTCTTCAATCATACCATCTTTTAATAAAATAACTCTACCATTTATCTTTTCAACAACATCTATTTGATGTGTTGTAAGTAGTATAGAAATTTTCTTTTGTATGGCTAAATCTTTTAAAATCTTAATAATTGATACTTTACTTTCTATATCTAACCCTAAAGTAGGTTCATCTAAAAGTAGTAATTTAGGTTCAGATAATAAAGAGATTATTATAGCTAATTTTTGTCTCATTCCTAAAGAATATGTGCCTACCTTTTTATTCTTAAACTCATAAATAGAAAACTTGTTTAATAAGAAATTTACATACTCATAGTTAACATCTATATTGAGTAACCCAGAAAAATACTCTATATTTTGCATAGCTGTTAGATAACTATAGACATTAGCAGATGACTCTAGTAAAGCTGATACTTCAGAAAAGTATTTTTTAGAATTGTAGTCAGATATCTCTATATTATCAAATAGTATATGACCTGAGTCTTGCTGTAACATTCTTAAAATACAATTTATTAGAGTAGATTTTCCAGAACCATTTTTCCCTAAAAGGCAAACAATTTCTCCGTTCTCCAGTTTGAAGTTTACATCCTTTAATACTTCATTATCCCCAAATGTTTTTTTTAAATTACATACCTCTAGCATTAGCAATTTCCTTAATGATACCTACCTCGTTTTTCAGAATAAAGTCTTTATTACATTTAAATCCATTTATCTTATTCTGGTAGTCGCATCCACCAAAACATATAGGAAGAATTTCACAATTTTTACATTCAAATGATAACGAGTTTATCTTTTCATTAAAATTATTTATTTTTTTCTCTTGCAAAGTCTCAACATCACTTGATTTGTCGCTAATTAAATAATTGTCATTTTCAATTGCGTTTATGCACGAATAAATCTCACCTTCTGGATTTATTATATAATAATTACTTTGAGTCATCGCACATCCTAAATACATATCTCTGTAAAAAGGTAAATAATCATTTCCTTTTTGAATAGCATATTTATGAGCTTGATACCATATATCTCCTGTATACTGAATACTATTATTTTGATCATCGTTGCTATCAAATATAAGACTAAAGAAAACAGGGTAATTTATATTATTAACTTCAAGAAAATCAATAATTTTATGAACATTTTTATAATTATATTTAGATATATTACAATTTAATAAAATATTAACATCACAATAATATTTTTGTAGATATTTTAAGTTTTCAATAATACGTTCAAATGACCCACCACTATTATTATTTCTAAAATTATCATGATCCTCTTTTAAGCCATCTATTGTTATTTGAAAATTTTTGATATCATGGTCTTTTAATTGATTTATAATACTTGCTTGATTTAACAGTGTACCATTAGTTACTAATGAGTAATAAATTCTTTTATTCATATTATTAGAGGATATAAAACGAGATATCTTTAATATATCTTCTAAATACATCAACGGTTCCCCACCTATAAAGCAAATATCAAGATCTGAAAATTCTTGATTTTGTATAATGTTTGAAACTACTTTAATTATATCTTTCACATTATTATCTTTATGATCTTTAATATTTGACTGATAACAATAAGAACAACTTAAATTACATCTATATCCCAAATGTATCATAAATCTTCCGACCTCATCTTGAGTGTTGAAATCATATGCTATTTTAACTAGATCTTCATAGTTATTTGAGTTATTCTCTGAAATGATAAAATGTTCTTTTAGATACTCAAGCTGATTTTCATCAATGTCTTCATCAATAGTGTTCCCTCCATTAATAAAAAAACTATCTTCTACAATCAAAAAAGTCTTACTAATTAGATTGTACAATATATATCCTTCGTTATGTTTAATTTTTATAGTGTACTTATTTAATTTCATTTTCACATTCCTCTACAATATTTATTAGCTTATTAAGATTGCTTACACTTTTTATGCTAACATCTGTTTTGTTCAAATCTGATATATTACCATATGGAACTATAAAATAATCCAAATCTAAATTCTTAAACAAGCTATATTTTTGTTTCACTCCACCTATGGAATACACATTACCAAATAGATCAATCTCCCCAGTAACCATGTAAGTTTTCTTTAATTCCATATTATTAATAAAAGAGAATAGAAGTAAATATATTCCTAAAGAAGCAGAAATTCCCGCTTTTCTATAATTATAATCTTTAAAATGTATATGTAAAAACTTTGGGATACCAAAACCTAAGCGTTTTAGATTACTTAAACTTAGATATACTGACTCCTCGATTTCTTCATCAATTAGGCCAGTTATAATTAGGTTATCACTGTTATTATCTTTCAATATTTGAACTTCTATAGTTTTCCCATCTGTAGCACTTACGGAAGGTATAAATATATTATTCATCTTATTCTCCTAAATATGTAATATGTAGTAAAGAGATTTGAAGCTCAACTACTTTATATTAGTATTGCTGATATATCATTCTTTGTGTTTTTTGACAACATGAGTATTCTTTTTTTAGATTTCTTAAATCTTTTCCTCTATTAACCACAACAATCTTTTTATTTTTTTTACCATTAAATTTAACTTTTTTATTCATATTCAAACTCCTGTTTTAATAAGTGGATTATATACATAATAAATAGCATTATGTACTTTAATTAGCTTCAAATCTCCTAATTATAATTATAACATACTTTAAAAATATTTTTTATAATTAGCATCATAGTATAAAATATTATGTGTAAAATAGAAAAAGAGAACTCAAACTTGTAAAGTTTTGTTAAGAAATAAAAGAAAAACATAAACTAACAAGGAGTTCTCTTATGAATAATTTTAAAACAGAATTAATGCAAATCCTATCCTAAGGTTTAGCAGGCTAATAGTATAATATCAATTAAATGTTTAGAAGGACTTATTTTAAGGTATATATGTAATAATACTAAAGAACTTAACATAAGGAGAAATTATGGAAATAAAAAAAGTAGTAGTATGTGGAGGAGGAGTCCTAGGAGCTCAAATCGCCTCCAAGTAAATTCATGGAGAAACAACTGGGCTGAATTATCAACATATTTCAAATATCCAGAAGGAATAAGAAAACTAATATATACAACAAATAGCATAGAAAATTTTAATAGACAACTTAGAAAAGTAACAAAAAACCAAACAATATTTCCAAGCGACTATGCCCTACAAAAAAGCTTGTATCTAGCGATGGTAGATGCTTGAAGTAAATGGACGATTAGAATAAGAGGATGGGATCAAATATTGTCACAACTATCAATATTTTTTTAAGGCAGAATTTAAATTTTACCATCAAAATAATAAGAAATCCAATTAGGAAAAAAGGGAGATTTTTAGAAAAATTTTGACCTTTTAGTTTAATTGTGCCAAAACTAGGTTACAAATATCTGAACTTTCAGATTTTAGTAATAAAAGTATATTTTTTTAAAAATATTAGCTCACAACCTATCAGGAGGAGCTGATACACAAAACTTTTCACATACCCTAGACAAACCCTAGCCTTTTGCCGGGGTTATTTCTACTATTTAGTTTAATATTAAGCTCTTGCAAAAATCTCATTATAAAATGGTGGGGTTTGACCCCCATTTCCTAATATTTTATCTAATAATATTGCTAATTTCATCATATTCAGGCACGCAAAACTGAGGGCTGCTTTCAGATCCACTTTTGCTTTTCCTATCATATTTGTATATATAAAGCCATGGTATTCTTTCGCACTTCCAAATTGTCTTTATATTGTTTCTTTTCTTAATTTGTAGTCTTCTTTACTTCTTTTGTTAGTCTATACTATTTACAATAATCTAGGTAATATTGCCATATATGTCTTGTTATTACTTTTTGATGTGTTTTACTTACTATACATCTTTTTAAATTTGGACAATTTTCACAGAGATTCTTTTTACTTTTGTCCATCTTTGTTCGTTGTTGAGTACAATATTATTTTATTTTATGGGCAGAATAGCAATAGTTAATTTCATCATATCTATATTCTATCGGATAAAATGAGTTTTCTAATTTCAAAATTCATTTGGGACTTGTATATGGGAATACTGGCATTATTGATTTATATATTAGTTCTTTTGCTATTTTGCTGTTTCATGCATCCATTATTATTTTATCCAGGTCATATTTTTCTAGTCTTTCTTTTAAGAATGTTTCAAATGTATTACTATCATTAAGATTTCCAAGGTATGTTATATATCATGGTATCCAACCGTTTTTATCACAGGATGTTTGTATTGAATATGCAAATACTTTTTTGCGCTTTCCTTTATGGAACAGTCCACTTTCCAGAGCTATTGTTGATTTAGTTTCTTTTTTATATTCTTTGTTTTCTGGAAAGTTTATTTCATTTTTCCATGTTTTTCTCTATCTTCGTTTATTTCTTTTCCAGTTTCTTTTGATAACTTTTTGTTTTATATTTACTTTTTGATTTTTGTGCCTATTTGCATTAGCTTTTATATGTGTTGAATCTATAAATTGTATTTTTTTTATCTACAAATCCATCTTTAAGTGCTTGATTTAATATGTTTTTAAATATGTGATTGAATATGTTTGTATCTTTGAAGCTTCTTTTATAGTTTTCCCAAATGTTGAAATATAAGGTGTTTTATCATAAAAGTCTAATCCTAAAAACCGACCATATGCTACGTTTACTTCTACTTCTCTAATTGTTTTTCTCGTGCTGTTAATATTAAAGAGATATTGTATGAATATTAGTTTGATTAGTATTACTGGCTCAATACTTGGCCTTCCATTATCTAATGAATACTTTTCTTCTACTAGATCATAAATGAAATCGAAGTCTACATATTTATCTATTTTTCTCAAAATATGGTTTTTGATACTAATTGTCTACTGATATCATTTGTATTTGATCTGATTTATTTTATGTAACATATCTGCCTCCATCTATTTAATTAATACCCTTAAATGACTTGATTGAAGCATTTATGGATTAAAAAACAGGTAGATTATGTATTTTCTACCTGTTTTGTCTACAGTCTGGATCCCTTAGGGGATCTTTTTTAGTGGCTATATACCTAGGTAGGCAGATTTTATAGCTGAATCATTCTTCAAATCAGAAGCCTTACCTTCTTTTACAATTTTTCCTGTTTCTAGGACATAGGCTCTATCTGCAATATCCAAGGCAAGGTTTACATTTTGTTCAACTAACAATATTGTCTTTCCTGCTTTTTTAAGGATTTTCAAAGTATCAAAAATTTTTTCTACAAATAAGGGTGATAAACCCATGGAGGGTTCATCTAATAGCAAGACCTTTGGTTGTGTAAGAAGGGCCCTAGCCATAGCTAGCATTTGTTGTTCCCCACCTGATAGGGTGCCTGCTTTTTGGAATTTTCTCTCTTTTAGAACAGGGAAGAGGCCGTATATTTTTTCTATATCCTCATTTATTCTCATATCATTGTTTTTTATAGCTACGGTTGCAACTATAAGATTATCCTCAACGCTTAAATCGCTAAAGATCCTCCTACCTTCAGGAACATGACCTATGCCTGCCCTACTTATACGGTAGGCCTTTTCTTTTTTGATGGATTTTTCCTTGAATAATATATCTCCACTTTTTGCTCTCAATAGTCCTGATATGGCTTGCAAGGTCGTTGTTTTACCGGCACCATTGGCGCCTATCAAGGATACAACCTCGCCTTCTTCGACCCTAAGACTTATGCCCTTTAGGGCTTTGATGTTGCCATAGGCTACTTCTAAATTTTCTATTCTTAATAAACTCATGCTGATCTCCTAACCCAGGTAGGCCTTTATAACTTGTTCGTCTTCGATAACCTCTCTAGGATTTCCTTGGTGAAGGATTTTACCATAATTTAAGACTATAAGTCTTTCCGATACTCCCAAGACCAAGTTCATATCATGCTCTATAAGTAAAATTGAAACGCCAGTTTTTTCCCTTATTGCCTTTATTGAAGCGACTAGCTCTTCTGTTTCAGCATCATTCATCCCGGCTGCTGGCTCATCTAACAAGAGTATCTTGGGATTTGTAGCAAGGGCTCTAGCTATTTCAAGCTTCCTTTGGTTACCATAAGATAGAGAACCTGCAAAGGCCCTAAAGTATTTCTTCATACCAAGGAAGTCTAGGATTTCCTTGGCTACTTGGCTAGCATGATTTTCTTCCTTCCAATATCCTGGAAACCTAAACATACCAGATACAAGACCGTAATTCATATATTGGTTCATAGCAAGTTTTACATTATCTAGAACAGTTAAGTTATCAAAAATTCTTATATTTTGGAAGGTCCTCGCTATACCAAGCTTAGATAATTTATCAGGAGCCATACCATTTATATTTTTACCATCTAATATAATCTCTCCTTTGCTTGGGGTATATATACCAGATAACATATTGAAAAGAGTGGTTTTTCCTGCTCCATTTGGACCAATTATGCCAAGTAATTCGCCATTTTTTACTTGAAAGCTTATATTATCTATGGATTTTAATCCTCCAAAGGATATGCTCAAATTATTCACTTCAAGTACATTTTCATTTACAACTTGCTTTACTTGCATATTCAGTATCTCCTTTCTTGTATCTATCAATATTTAGTAAGTTCCTAATGGAAAACTCACTCCTCCCGAATAGACCTTGTGGCCTACGTATCATCATTACTATTAGTATAACTGCATAGATTACCATCCTCCATTCAGCAAGTGGTCTTAGAAGCTCTGGAAGGACGGTAAGTCCAATAGAGGACACTATAGCACCAGTCATAGACCCCATTCCACCGAGAACTACCATAACTAGGTAGTCAAAAGACTTGTTGTAGTTAAAGATACTAGCTGTAAGGACACCGAAGTTTTGAGCATACAAAGAACCAGCAATACCAGCAAATACAGCTGATAGGGCAAAGGCTAGGCCCTTGTACTTGGTTACATTTATTCCACAAGCCTCTGCGGCTAGTTCATTATCCCTTATGGATAAGACTGCCCTTCCATGTCTACTAGATGCATAGGTAAAAATCAAAGTAACTAATAAGACCATTACAAAGAAAAATTTATAAAAGGTCTTTGTAGTAGGGATGCCAGCAAGGCCCTGAGCTCCTCCTGTTATAGATAGATTTTCTATAAAGACCCTTATTATCTCTCCAAAAGCAAGGGTTACTATAGCCAGGTAATCTCCCCTTAGCCTAAGGGCTGGTATTCCTATCAAAAATCCTGCTATACCAGCTACTAGACCTCCTATTATAAGGCTTATAATAAAGCCAAGAAATCCTTCTATGACCCCTGTCTTCAAAAATATTCCTGCAGAATAGGCTCCCAATGCCATAAATCCAGCATGGCCCAAGTTAATCTGACCTAGGATACCGACTGTTATATTAAGTGAAGTTGCCATAATTATATTGATGCATATTAAGATAAAAATATTTTGCCAATAAGAATTTATTAGACCTAGGCTAATGAGTACTTGGATAAGTAAAAATAATCCAATAACCAAGGCCCCTGTTACACAATAAGTAATTTTTCTATTCTTAGACATATCACACCTTTTCTTTCTCAAGTTTTCCCAACAAACCATTTGGCTTAACTAACAAAACCACTATTAAAATTAGAAAAACTATAGCATCTGCATAGGCACTTGATAAAAAAGCCCTGGTTAGGATTTCTATTATACCTAAGATAAGTCCACCAATTACTGCCCCAGGTATAGAACCTATACCACCGACTACTGCTGCAGTGAAGGCTTTGATACCAAGCATAGATCCCATAAAGGGTTGGATCTGTGGATAGGTCGATACATACAAGACTGAAGCTATACCCGCTAGAGCTGATCCGATGGCGAAGGTCATAGTCATTACCCTATCTACATTTATTCCAATTAGCTCACTAGCTCCAGTATCTTCACTAACTGCGAGCATGGACTTGCCAAGCTTGCTTTTGCTTACAAATAAGTTTAACAAGCTAGTTAAGACTATTGTAACGATAATAGTAATAAGGGTAGATAAGGATAGGTGGATACCGAAGAAACTTACTGACATATCAGGCAATAAGGCTGGTATTGGTTTAGCCGATGATGTAAATATCTTAACAAATAAATTTTCCAAAAATAATGAAACACCAATAGTTGTAATCAAAAGTGAAATCTTTGAAGAATTTCTAAGGGGTTTATAGGCAACCCTCTCAATTAAAATTCCTAGGAGGGTGCAGGCAATTATTGTTGGAAAGATAGATAACCATAGAGGAAATCCCTTATCAAAGATAGGTAAATTTATAACTAAAAATACTGTATAGCCACCTACCATAATGATATCACCATGGGCAAAGTTAATTAGTTTGGCTATACCATAGACCATGGTATAGCCTAGGGCTACTAGGGCATATATACTACCCAGTTGTAGCCCATTAAACAATTGGCTTATAAAATCCATGATATACTCCGATTAGTTAGGTTTAACTATAGAATCAAAGGTATACTTGCCATCATCTATTTTCATCATTACAGCTGATTTTTGAGGATTATTATTTTCATCGAATGAGAAATCTCCTGTGATACCCTCGAAATTTATAGCCTTGATAGCAGCTATCCTATCTTCATTTGAATCAGACTTACTAGCTTCAAATCCGTCTTTGATTATATAAACACTATCATAACCTAGGGCTGAAAAGGCTGTAGGGTCTTCACCGTATTTTTCCCTATAAGTGTCTATGAATTTTTTAACTTCAGGGTCAGTATCTTCTATACTAAAATGATTTGCAAAATAAGCATCTTGAATAATATCATAGCTTGACTCATCCATGGTCTTTAGGATACCATCCCAACCATCTCCACCTAAGAAAGTAGCCTCTATATTGGCTTCTCTTGCTTGAGGGGTTATAAGTGATAATTTTTCGTAATATTCTGGCAATAATAGGACATCAGGCTTAGCACCAGCAATAGTTGTAAGTTGGGCCTTGAAGTCTGTATCATTTTCCCCATAAGACTCATTGGCAACTATTTCTATACCTAGTTCCTTGGCCTTCTCCTCAAAGGCATCGGCTATTCCTGTAGAATAATCGCTTGAAGAATTTTGTAAGATTGCTGCAGTTTTGGCATTTAATGTTTCCTTAGCAAAGGTTGCAACAACAGATCCTAGATATGGATTTGTATAGCAAGCCCTAAATACATTGGCCTTGCCTTCAGTTATGTTGATATCAGCTCCTGTTGGTGTAACTAAAGGTATTCCATCAGCGACAGATGCTTCAGCTATTGCTTGGGTTGGTGCTGATGTATTGGTTCCTATAATAGCTTCTGCTCCATTTTCTACAAGTTTATGATAGCTTGATACAGTATCAGTAAGATCTCCCTTATCATCTAGGGATTCAAAGTCTATTTGTTTACCACCTATACCACCATTGGCATTAATTTCTTCAACAGCCATCTTTACACCATTTAGGGTAGAAACTCCATAATTGGAATATTGGCCAGTAGTTGGGAAGGTTGATCCAATTTTTACTGTGTCCTTATCTGCACTTTCTTCGCTAGTATTTTCGTTAGAGCCACATCCAGCAAAAAATACGCTCGCCATAGCTACCATCATTATAAATTTCTTTTTCATATTTTCCTCCTAAATTTTAGGTAGAAAAAACCCTCCGTCTTTTCTACCAATAGTAGAAGAGACGAAGGGGTATTATAATCATAAATAAATTTTACCTGCTCCGCGGTACCACTCTTCTTCATCAAACGATGCTCTCAATTCATTTAATGAATAACTCTATAACAGGAGTACCTGGCTACATCTACTAATCTTTCAATGCGCTGCTCCGTGGCTAGTTCTAAGATATGTCCCGACATTTTCCACCAACCAATACCTCTCTATATGGGCGAAGTATCTTATAATATTCCACTTCTTAGCATTTATATTCATACTATATACCTAATTATCTATTTGTCAATACAATCATGAAAAAAAATTAATATTTTTTTTGATACGACAATTAGAAAAATCATTAAAACCTACTCAATTAGCCTAAAATTATAATTATCTATCTAAAATTTTTATAATATTCCCAATCAACTTTGGGTATATATTATTAAGGAACTATTTTAGGGGGGAGCTTATGAGTAAACTTAGTGATACGATAATTGTATACTTGAAGGAAAATAATTTGGACCTATCTGACCTTAAGGATCTATTGAAGAAGACGGAGATAGAAGTCCTTGATGACTTGCTTGATTATGACAAAAAATATGTTATCAAGAAGAGCGGTAATATAGAGGAGTATGACCCAGCTAAGATAGAGAGGTCTATTAGAAATGCCACCCATACATCCAAGCAAATACTTAACTCTTCAGATATAGATATAATTATGGTAGATCTTTTTAAGAAACTTGATGGCCTTGATAGGAAGATTTATAGGACCTCTGAAATAAAAGAATTTGTAGGAGAGGCCCTTCTAGATGAAGGCTACAATCTTGTATATGAAAACTACCTATCCTATATAGAAGAGGACTAGATGAATATAAAGATTATTTGTGTAGGAAAGATTAAAGAAAAATTTTATAAGCAGGCTATAGGGGAGTACCTCAAAAGGCTTACTGTATTTAGCAAGGTTGAGATAGTGGAAGTTAATGATGAGAAGGCCCCCGAGGACCTATCATATAAGGAGCTTAGTGATGTAAAGGAAAAAGAAGGAGAGAGGATCTTATCTAAAATAAAAGATGATTCCCTAGTTATAACCCTAGAGATTGGTGGCAGGGAGATGGATTCGCTTGACTTTGCAGACCTTATAAAAGATGAGATGGTAAATGGCTTTGGCAGGGACCTGGTCTTTGTAATAGGTGGGTCCAACGGACTTGGTGAAAATGTCCTAAAGAGATCCGATAAGTCCCTATCCTTTGGCAAGATGACCTACCCCCACCAACTCATGAGGGTTATATTGACCGAGCAGATTTATAGGGCCTTTATGATAATTAATAACCGTACATACCATAAGTAAAGGAGTTTATATGGACAAATTTTTGATACTAGTAGCAGATGGAAATGAAACTATAGAGATCTTGACAGTTTATGATTATTTGAAAAGATCAGATGTTCCTGTAGACCTAGTTTCTACAGAAGATAGCCTTGAACTTGTAACATCCCATGGACTATCCTACAAGGCAGATTTCTTGTTTGATGAGATAAATCCTGATGATTATTTTGGCGTATATATACCAGGAGGTACCAACGGGGCCATAGCCCTTAGGGATAATGATAGGGTAATAAATCTAGTGAAGGACTTTGATGATAAGGACAAAATCATTGCAGCTATTTGTGCAGGTCCAATAGTCCTAAACAAGGCAGGAGTCCTAGAGGATAAGAGGGCAACATCTCACCCAGTAGTAAAAGATGAGATGGATAGGGTAGGATCCTATGTAGAAGATGAATTTGTCGTAACAGATGGCAATATTACAACATCTAGGGGAGCAGCCCTAACTAACTACCTAGCTCTAAGACTTGTTGAAATCATAAAGGGTGAGAAGGCTAAGGAAGAGCTTAAGCCTAAGATTATGCAGTCTGGAGTAGAGGACTATTATTCTTTCAAATTTTAATATAAAAAGCTTCTTGCAGGTTTCTCTAGATTATTCTAGACTCCTCCAAGAAGCTATTTTTATTTGCTATTTTTTTGTAAAGCTTCCTTTATTGCATCATTTAACATATTTTTGTAGGCATCATAGGCATCCATATGACCATAGAAGTGAACCTGATCGTTACCCTCGTAATACTCTGGATGGGCAAGGGATTCCTTTTCCCAATCCATTAGGCTAATGAAGTCATATTCTTTAGCGATTTTTTCCATAGCTACACTTACAGGATGTGGACTAGGGTACCTTCCATCATAGCAAGTAACGAGGATTAGTCTCTTTCCTTCAGGTAGAGCCTCTACTATATTTTTGAGGCTAGTATATGGATCTTCTACTGAATTTGTTCCAAGGGCCATAACTACTATATCACCTAGTCTGCCTTCATTTTCCATATTCCTTATTAGCTCTGCTCCAACTTCTAGCTGTCGAGATTTTTCGGCATTTATACTTAAATTACTGATATTTTCTTCTAGATACTCACTAGGACCAAGAATGATAGAATCTCCTATAGCTGTAATATTCATTTGGGATATCTTACCTTCCAACTCTTTGTCTGTTTTTGCTAGAAGCTCATCTAAGGACTTCTTATCCTTTCTTATAGTACTTATATCGTGGTTTAATGACTTAACCCATATATCCTTCTCCAAAGAAACCATATCCTCACTAGCGTAAGCCACTCCTCCTGCCACTGCAAAGGCAAAGGCAAAAGATACTGCAACTGTTCCTATTCTAGTCTTAGCCTTCGGATCGAAAGTGATTCCTAGACTAGCTATCCTAACTTTCTTACCTACAAAAAGAGGATCAAAGATATAATATTCCATCATAACCCATATACTACTTCCAATGATTGTGAGGATTATGGCAGTCAATGTCCCAAAATGCCCTGATGCTATCACATAGATAGGCCAGTGGATGAGGTAGATTGGATAAGTAAATCGTGCCGCCTTACTTATCATAGGATGCTCTTTTCTTCTCCTGTTGGAATAAGCTGTAAGAATGCCAAGGCCAGTCATAATATCAACTAGAGGAAATGCCAAGATATATGTTAGGTCATTGTCATAAGAAAGACCCAGGGACATAAGTAAGATTATTATTCCTAGTCCATAGGTAAATTTCTTGTAGGGGATTTGCCTAAAGGAGAACCTCCTTACAAAGCAAGCCACCATGGCTCCCATAAAAAATGAAGAAAACCTAGTAAAGTCCGAAAAGTAGACAAAGGACCTCTGACCTCCTACAAGGGTCATTCCTATTGTTAAAAGACTGGTAAGAGCGTAGAGAGCCAAATTTATTAGCAAGAAATAATTAGAAAAGGTCTTTATTCTATTTTCTGCCTTACCCATAAGCCTATATAGAAAATTTATGACCAAGGGCCAGATTAAATAAAAATGGACCTCTATGGCCAAAAACCAAGTATGGACAAAGAGGTGGTCCACAAATTGGGCCTCATAAGAGCCTCCACTTAGAATCTCGTAGTAGTTGGTAGTAAAAGAAAAGCTTGCCAAAAACTGGTCAAAGTAATCTACCGTGTAGTCCTTATTTATAAAAATCGCAAGAACTGATATCGTAAGGAGCATAAAGAAAAGTCCAGGGAAAATCCTTAGAAACCTCTTCTTGTAGTAGCCTCCTAGGTCTAGGCTAGAAGATTCGTAAATCTCACCCAACAAGTGGAAGGTTACCAAAAAGCCAGATAGGACAAACATTATATTTACACCAATAAAGCCTCCTGGAAGAAATTTCCTAAATATATGATAAAGTAAAATTATACCTATTCCATATAGACGGATTATACTTAGTCCATTAATTTTCTCTTTTTTCATCTACTTGCTCCCACTTATCCTTGTCTTTGACAAAAATCCTACCGTCGTTATATTTGATATAGGTATCCTTGCCCTTTCTCATATAATAATAATTATCGCCTATAAAAACTCCATCACCTTTTATAAGACCATCTTCAAAATTACCCTTATAAAGGCCATCTTTGGTTAAAAGAGATCCTTGACCTTGAAACTTCTTTCTTTCCATTTGACCAGTATAAGTCAGATCATCATTTAGCTTATAGTCTTTAACAGTAGATGATCTCCCCCTTAAAAGAAAAATAATAGCAAAAGCCACCATAACTAAGTAAGCTTTGCCAAGATTTTTTATAAATTTATCATAATCCATCCTATACTTCCCTCAAAAATCCATCTACATCTTCTTCGCTTGTTCTAAAGGTAGTAACAAGCCTTGCGATTTTTTTCTCGTCCCTAGCTCCAGTAATTTCAAATTCAGCAATCTCTTGCCAATGACTAAGATCTTTTTCATCCAAGAGTACAAAGACTTGGTTGGACTCGAAGGGATAGGCGAGGTCATAGCCCTTAGCAACTAGGCCCTGGCTAAGTTTCTTTGCCATCTCGAAGGCCTTCCTAGATCCTCTTAGGTAGAAGTCCTCTTCAGAAAATACCCTCTCCCACATAATCCCAGAGATAAAGCCCTTGGCGAGCATGGCTCCCTTTTGCTTCTCTAGGTTAAGGAAGTCCTTCTTTAGCTCATCATTTACTATAACTAAGGCCTCGCCAAAGAGAAAGCCTGCCTTAGTACCACCCAGGTAAAAAATATCACATAAGGAAGTTAAATCAGCTAATCCATAGTCGCACTTATCACTGGCGAGGGCTGCTGCAATCCTTGCTCCGTCTATAAACAAATACATATCGTGAGTCTTGCAGAAGTCATAGATTTCACTTAGCTCTTCCTTCTTATAGACTTCTCCAAGCTCTGTTGTATTTGATATATAGACCTTCTTAGGGTGGGTAACATATTCGCTGTCAAAGTCAAAGAGTTTTTCTTCCAAGTCCTTCCTACTAAGTTTACCTGTAGGAGAAGAAATTAGCTCTATTTTAACTCCTGTAGCTTCGATTGATCCTGCCTCATGACCCTTGATATGGCCAGACTCTAGGGCAAGGATCGAATCTTGCTGGCGCATCCCACAAGTAAGGCCTAGGATATTGGCACTAGTCCCACCTGGCACAAACCTTATAAGGACATCTTTATTTCTTAGAGCCTTCTTTATCAAGACCCTGGCTTTTTCGCTATGATCATCAAATCCGTAGCCTATATTTTTTTCATTTAGACAATCTCTAAAGGCATCTAAAATTTCTTTATAGCAAATTGAATTATAATCATTTACAAAAAAATACATACTTCACCTCTAGGATTTATTATAATATATTTCGATAGATAGTAAAGCTATATGAAAAATTTTGCCCAGGAGGGGAAAGAAGAGAAAAAATAAAAATTTATTGATAATGATATTGATTATTATTTTAATATGTGATATTATTATCATATAGAAAGATATTTTTAGTTATATTTAAATATATTTAAAAAATAAATGCGCATTTATATGGAGTTAATATGTTACTAACATTTTTTGATGAAGGAAGCGAACTAGAGATAGAAGATATCAAGGGCAAGGAAGATATTAGAAAGCATCTTGCAAGCCTTGGCTTTATCAAGGGCCAAAGGTTTAAGATCTACAAGAAGGACGGGGATAATTTTATCCTCCTCAAGGATTCTAGTAGGATAGCGATAAGCTTTGACCTTGCCAGAAGAATACATGTAAAGGAGATAAGATGAAAACACTCAATGAAATATCTGTAGGCTCATCTGTAAAGATAGTTAAGGTAAGTGGAGATATGCCTACCAAAAGAAGGCTCATGGATATGGGTCTTACCAAAAACACAGAAGTTAATGTAGTTAAACTCGCCCCACTAGGCGATCCTATAGAACTTAGAGTCAGAGGCTATGACCTATCTATAAGAAAAGACGATGCTAAACACATAGGAGTAGAAGAATTATGAGAGTTGCACTAGCAGGAAACCCCAACTCAGGCAAGACTACCCTCTTTAATGCCCTAACAGGAGCAAACCAAAGAGTAGGAAACTGGCCTGGAGTTACAGTAGACAAAAAAGAAGGAATACTTAAGGGACACAAGGAAGTAATAATCGAAGACCTACCAGGAATTTATTCCTTATCACCATATACCAGCGAAGAAATTATTGCCAGAAATTATTTATTAGAAGATAGACCAGACCTTATTATAAACTTGGTAGACGCTTCCAATTTGATGAGGAACCTATACCTTACAAGTCAGCTCTTGGAATTAAATATCCCAATGATAATAGCCCTAAATATGACAGACATAGTTGAGGCTAGGGGAGATAAGATCGATGTAAAGGCCCTAAGCAAATCCCTAAACTTACCTATAATCGAAATAGTTGCAAGCAAGGGCAAGGGTATAGACAAATTAAAAGCAGAAATCCTCAAGGTAAATCCAAAAGTCGGCCAGGCATTTAACTTTGATAATAAGCTTGAAAAAAATATTAGAGAAATCGAAGCAAGTTTTGATGGGAAGGTTAGCCCTAGACTTACAAGATTTTTTGCCATAAAGGCTTTTGAAGAAGACAATGAACTTATTTATAAATTTGCTGGGAATAGACTTAGCCAAGATGACTCAAAAAACATTGCAAAAATTAGAAAAGAAAGCGAAGAATACTTTGATGATGACTGCCAATCAATCATAAGCTCAGCTAGGTATGACGCAATAGAAGAAATTACAAGCTCAGTACTAACTAAGGCAGCACCAAAGCAATCCCTAACTGACAAGATAGACAAGGTAGTTACATCAAAGATCTGGGGCCTACCTATCTTTGCAATAGTCATGTTCTTGGTATACTTCCTATCAGTTTATTCAAACTCACCAGGAACCCTAGCCACAGACTTTGCCAACGGACTCTTTGAAGAGAGAATAATCCCAGGGGCAGCTTACTTCCTAGATAGTATTAATGTAAATCCTCTTGTAGCAGGACTTGTAACAGATGGAATACTAGCAGGTGTTGGAGCAGTCCTAGGATTTATTCCACAAATGATGGTACTCTTTGCCCTACTTTCAATCCTTGAAGATATAGGATATATGTCAAGAGTTGCATTTGTTATGGATAGGCTATTTAGAAAATTTGGACTATCAGGAAAATCATTCATACCAGCCATGATAGCTACAGGTTGTGCAGTACCAGGTATCCAAGCATCTAGAACTATAGAATCAGAAAGAGATAAGAAGATTACTATAATGACAGCATCCTTCATGCCTTGCTCAGCAAAACTTCCTGTTATATCCCTAATAGCTGGAGCATTCTTCCCAGAGCATAGAACTGTAATGTCCTTCTCCTTTTATATCATAGGAATACTAGCCATTATAACTTCAGGCATAATCCTAAAGAAATTTAAGGAACTAAAAGAAGATCCAGCACCATTTATCATGGAACTACCAGAATACCATATGCCTAGACCTAAGCAAGTCCTAAGGGATGTACTCTTTAAGACCAAGGCCTACATCAAGAGAGCAGGTACAATAATCCTCCTCTCAACAGTAGTAATCTACATCCTATCTAACTTTAGCTTTAACCTCCAACTAGTAGAAGGAGAAAGTCAAGGATCAATTCTAGGTCAAATAGGATCATTCATAGCACCAATCTTTGCCCCACTAGGCTTTGATAAGTGGGAAGCAGGAGTTGCTACAATCACAGGCTTTGTTGCCAAGGAGAACGTAGTAGCAACCTTGGGAGTAGTCCTAGGAGTAGGATCAGAAGTAACAGAAGAATCAACAAGCCTACTTGCAGCTATGGGAGGACTCCTACCAAGCCAACTAGCTGCTTACTCCTTCCTAATCTTCAATATGCTATGCATGCCATGCTTTGCAGCAGTAGGAGCAATCAGAACGGAGATGGGATCTAGAAAATGGACTTTGATAACTATAGCCTACCAAATGGGCTTTGCCTACCTAGTATCCCTAATAGTTTACCAACTAGGAAGATTCTTCCTATACGGAAGCTTCGACCTAGCTACACTAGCAGGCTTTGTAAGCCTAGCCTTCCTTATAATCATGCTCACAAGAAAAGCCGATACCCATAGGCAAAAAGCAAGCTTTGAAAAATCTATAGCTTAAAAAATTCTCGCCTCCTAGGAGGCGATCAGAGCGTCGACGAACCCACTAATAAATCGGGTTTATCGACGCTCTGACAAGATTTATATTAATCTTATATATGTCTAATGATTATTAACTCCTTGGGGTATAAATTCCCTAAGGAGTTTTTATGAAATATATTTATAAGGAAATTATTAAAGCAAATGGGGATGTCTTGAGGGGAGTATTAAATGCTCCCGATGACTTTGACCAAGGGAAAAAATATCCTCTGCTAATCTTCTTCCATGGACTTTTGGATGATAGGAATGGGATTAATTATATGTCAATCCAAGAATCCAAGTACCTCACTAGTGGGGGAGTTTTGACTCTGAGGTTTGATTTTTCTGCAACAGGGGAGAGTGATGGGTCTATCTTTGATCTGACCTTGACTAGACAAATAGAAGAAGGTTTTTTGATTTATGAGCTGGCAGAGAGTCTGCCCTTTGTTGATAGTGATAATATCTTCCTTAGGGCCCACTCCATGGGATCTGCTACTGGGATAAGTCTTGCAAGTAAGCTAAATCCTCGTGGTCTTATCCTCTATGGACCAGGGGTCTACTTTGATGGGGACCACAACGGACTCCTAAAGGAGCTAGGGGAGATAGAAAATGATCCTACAAGGACTGACAAGTCCCTCGATATAGGTGGCCTTAAGCTTTCTACTGCCCTCTATAAGGATTGTAAAAAGTATAATATCCTAGACCTAGCCGGCTCTTACCCTGGTCAAGTCCTCATAGTTAGGGGAGAAAAGGACAAGGTAATAAGAAGGGCAGATGTAGAAGACCTCCAAAATGCCTTTCCCCAAGCGAGATATATTGAAATAAAGGATACAGCCCACAACTTCACCAACGAAGAAAAAAGATTATATCTCTTTGACCAAACCTACAATTTTATAAAATCCACA
Source organism: Anaerococcus sp. AGMB09787 (assembly GCF_022808955.1). Taxonomy (GTDB): domain Bacteria; phylum Bacillota; class Clostridia; order Tissierellales; family Peptoniphilaceae; genus Anaerococcus. The sequence goes on along the minus strand of NZ_JAKZEY010000045.1, from coordinate 12,423 downwards.
ATAAAAAAATAGGAGCGAACCCCTATTTCTTAAGTATCCTCATTGCCCAGAGGATGGATATTATAGATACACCCACATCTCCAAAGATAGACAGCCACATAGAGGCGTAGCCCATAAGGCCTAGGATGAGGATAAGAATCTTTACTGCTAGGATGAAGGTTATATTTTGCCTTACTGTCCTATTGGTTAGCCTTGTTATATCAAAGAGGGTGGCAAGCTTTGAGAAGTCTTTGCCAGTTATCAAAACATCACTGGCATCTATGGCTATATCGCTAGAAGTTTCTCCCATGGATATACCCACATCAGAATTTTTGAGGACTGGACCATCATTTATCCCATCACCCACAAAGACCAGGGCCTTGGCATCTGCCTTGGTCTTTCTCATGATGGCAAGCTTCTCATGGGGCTTGACCTCACTATAGAACTTACCTATGCCAAGTTTTTCTGCAATTTTACCTACATTTTCCTTTTGGTCTCCTGAGACTATGGCAATATTTTTAAACCTTTCTTTAAGTCTTCCTATAGTCTCACTCACATTAGTTCTTATCTCATCTTCTATAAGGACCTCACCAGCTATCCTTCCACCTATACTTATAAAGACTGACTTATTTCCTGACTTAGCCCCCACAAAAGCAGGCGACCCGACCTTGACCTCGGTACCTCCATAGGTCACACCGACCATGCCTGAGCCTAGGATATTTTCATAAGACTTAAAAATGTCAGATCTTATCTTTCTATCAAGCTCTCTTACTATAGCCTTCCCTATAATATGGGAAGACATGGACTCAAGGGCCACCAGATAGTTTAGGACTTTTTCCCTATCAAAGCCTTCATATATTTCGATATTTCCAATCTTAAAGTCCCCAGTAGTTATAGTTCCAGTCTTATCAAGAAGTAAAGTATCAGCCTTATCAAGCTTTTCAAAAAACTCACTCCCCTTAATAAGAATTCCCTCACGACTAGCCTGACCCAGACCCGCTATAAAGGATAGGGGAACTGACAGTACCAAGGCACATGGACATGATAAGACCAAGAAGGTCGCAGCCCTAAAGAGGGAGAAGTTGAGGGGCTTATCCATAAAGGCTGGTGGAATTACTGCGATAAGGATGGCAAGACCTACCACTATTGGTGTATAGACCCTGGCAAAGCGGGATACAAATCTCTCAGACTTGGACTTAGAGCTTGCACTATCTTCGATTAGCTCGATTATCTTTGCTGCGTAGGAAGAATCATAGTCCTTCGTAGCCCTTATCTTAATAATCCCTTCACTTACTATAGACGAAGAAAGAACCTCATCATCTGCCCCTACTATCTGACCCAGGCTCTCCCCAGTAATGGATGAGGCATCCACCATGGCCTTTCCTTCTAGGACCTCGCCATCTACTCCGACCTTCTCTCCCTCACATACTAGGAGGATATCGCCAACTTCTACATCATAGATGTCCCTTTCTTCTATAGACCCATCAGGGAGGATGACACTCGCTGTCTCTGGCACTAGGTCGACTAGGGAGGCTATCTCCTCTCTGGACTTCGCTGTTGCCATATCCTCAAATAGCTCGCCAAAAGAATAAAAAATTATAACGGCGACAGCCTCAAAGTATTCCCCTAGGAAAAAGGCAGTTATGGTAGCGAGTGCCATAAGGAAATTCTCATCCATATAGGACCTACGGACTATCCCCATAAAGGCCCTATAGAGAATCTCCCTACCACTATAGAGGTAGATAAGGAGGAAGGCCCACTTCCTGAGATCTCCCAGAAAGAAGAAACGCCCCATAAGAAAGATAGATAGGGCAAGGAGACTAACTATAATTATCTCATAGAGCCTATGCCTATGCTCTTCACTCATATTCCTAAACATAGCTACTTCCTTACTATCTTGCTACCTGGCTCTATCTTATCTGCTATTTGGTTAGACTCATCTATTATCCTATCGAGCGTAGCCCCTTCTGCCAATTCTAGCTTGATACTTTGGGTAAAGTAAGACACATTAGCATCGAGGACACCCTCTAAGTTCTTAATCCTATCTTCTATTTTGTTGGCACAATTAGCGCACCTTAATCCTTCAAACTTAAATCTTTTTTTCATACCTTCTCCTTTATGTGGCAAAGTCCTGTTTCCATAATTATCTTGATATGCCTATCAGCAAGGTCGTAGACCATATTTTTACCATCTCGCCTGGCCCTCACCAAATCCTTATCCCTAAGATAAGAAAGCTGGTGGGAGATGGCTGAATGGCTCATACCAAGCTTTTGGGCAATCTCCTTGACACTAATCTCTCCTCCATAGAGGGTAATGAGGATCTTGATCCTAGTAGGATCGGCAAAGACCTTAAAAAAATCTGCCATATCATATAGAACTTCGCTCTCCAAATTTATTTTAAATTCACTCATGAATGACTCCTCATATGAATTGCTATTCATATATTACAACAAAAATTTTACCTTGTCAATAACTTTTTGGTAAAATCGTCCTACATTGAAAATGATGCAAAGATTAGTATATTTTTAATACAAGATTACTAGGAATTACAAATCATATATGTATATATAAAACATATATTTATATATAAAGAAAGAAGTTTTAATGGAATTCAAATTACATTCATCATACAAACCAACGGGTGATCAGCCCCAAGCTATAGAAAAATTATCTCAAGGCCTTAAGGAGGGAAAGAAGAGCCAAATCCTTAGGGGAGTTACAGGCTCTGGTAAGACCTTCACCATGGCAAATATCATAAGCGAGGTCCAAAGGCCTACCCTAGTCCTTGCCCACAACAAGACCCTAGCCTACCAGCTCTTTACAGAATTTAAGGAGTTTTTCCCAGAAAATGCTGTCGAGTTCTTCGTATCTTATTACGACTACTACCAACCAGAAGCCTATGTAGCTGCGACAGATACCTACATAGCTAAGGACTCATCCATGAACGATGAGATAGACAAGATGCGCCACAGTGCCACCATGGCACTTTTTGAAAGAAAAGATGTCATAATCGTTGCAAGTGTATCCTGCATTTACGGCTTGGGTGATCCTATAGAATACAAGCACCTGGTAGTCTCCCTTCGTCCTGGTCAAGAGATTTCCCCAGAAGACGTTATGAGAAAACTTATAGACATCCAATATGTAAGAAATGATGTCGACTTCACTAGGGGGACCTTCAGACGTAGGGGGGATATCTTAGACATCTTCCCAGCAGGCTTTGACCAAAAGGCCATAAGGGTAGAATTCTTCGGAGATGAGATTGAAGAGATTTCAGAATTTGACTCCCTCACAGGCAAGGTCTTATCCCATATAAGCCATGGCTATATCTACCCTGCCAGCCACTACGCTACATCTAGCGAGAAGGTGGACAAGGCTGTAGTAACTATAGAAAAGGAACTGGAAGAAACCCTAGATATTTTTAATAAGGAAAATAAGCTCCTAGAGGCCCAAAGACTTGAACAAAGAACCAAGTACGACCTTGAAATGCTTAAGGAAATCGGCTACTGCTCTGGTATAGAAAACTACTCCAGACACCTAAGCCAAAGAGAGCCTGGGTCCCGTCCCTACACCCTAATTGACTACTTCCCAGACGACTTCATACTCATGGTAGACGAATCCCACGTTACCATTCCCCAAGTAGGAGGTATGTATGAGGGAGATAGGTCAAGGAAACAAAACCTAGTAGACTATGGCTTTAGACTACCATCAGCCTTAGACAATAGGCCTCTCAAGTTTGACGAATTCGAGGGCCTTATCAACCAAGCCATCTACGTATCAGCCACCCCTGGTCCTTACGAGATGGAAAAGACCTCTGGCAATCTTGTAGAGCAAATCATAAGACCAACAGGCCTCCTAGACCCAACTATCGAGGTTAGACCAACAGAGAACCAAATTGATGACCTAATAGAAGAAATCCACAAAACCATAGATAGGGGGGATAGGATCTTGGTCACAACCCTCACCAAGCGTATGGCAGAAGACCTCACCACCTACCTAACAGAAGCAGGTATCAAGGTGAGATACCTCCACTCTGATGTAAAGACCATCGAGAGAAGCGAAATAATTAGAGAGCTAAGACTGGGAGAATTTGATGTCCTAGTCGGTATCAACCTCCTTCGTGAGGGCTTAGACATACCAGAAGTATCCCTCATAGCAATCCTCGATGCAGACAAGGAAGGCTTCTTAAGGTCTGAGACCTCCCTCATCCAAACCATAGGAAGAGCAGCGAGAAACTCAGAGGGTAGGGTAATCATGTACGGCGATAGGATAACCAAATCCATGCAAAAGGCCATAGACGAAACAGGCCGCCGTAGGTCCATCCAAACAGCCTACAACCAAAAAAACGGCATAACCCCTACCACCATCAAAAAAGACGTAGCAGAGATAATCCAAATCACCAAGAAAAACGACCAAGAAGAAGTCCAAGAATTTAGTAAGGAAGACCTAGGAGCTATCCTCATCAACATGGAAAGCGAAATGTATAAGGCAGCTGAAGAATTGGACTTCGAGAGAGCAGCCAACCTGCGTGACCAAATAGCCAAGATGAAAAAAGACTTTGGAGGCGATATAAATTGACAGAACATAAGATAGTTATAAAGGGAGCTAGGACCAACAACTTAAAAAACATCGACCTAACCCTCCCTCGTGACAAGATGATAGTATTCACAGGCTTATCGGGTTCAGGCAAGTCCACCCTTGCCTTTGATACCATCTATGCAGAAGGACAGAGAAAATACGTAGAGTCCCTCTCATCCTACGCTAGGCAATTCCTAGGTAACATTGACAAGCCTGATGTCGACTCCATAGAGGGCCTATCCCCATCTATATCTATCGACCAAAAAACAACCAACAGGAACCCTAGATCTACTGTAGCCACTGTTACCGAAATCTACGATTACTATAGACTCCTCTTTGCAAGGATTGGCGATGCCTACTGCCCAGTCTGTGGCAAGCCTATAGAGGCCCAAACCATAGATCAAATGGTAGATAGAATTAAGGAATTAGAAGATAAGACTAGGATTCAAATCCTAGCCCCAGTCATCCGAGGCAAGAAGGGCACCCACAAAAAGGCCCTAGCCAACATCCAAAAACAAGGCTATGTCAGAGTCATGATAGATGGAGACAGATACGACCTAGACGAAGACATTGACCTCAACAAGAACCAAAAACACGACATATCAGTCCTAGTAGATAGGATAGTCATCAAGGAAGGTATCGACTCAAGACTGGCTGACTCCATAGAAACAGCCCTAGGCCTCGCAGATGGTCAGCTCATAGTCAACGTTATAGACGGAGAAGACATACTCCTCTCATCAAGACTCGCCTGCCCTGATGGCCACGTATCCCTGCCAGAAATCACCCCAAATATGTTCTCCTTCAACTCTCCCCTTGGTATGTGCCCAGACTGTAACGGTCTTGGCTTTCACCTAGAGGCAGACAAGGACCTCATCATCCCCAACTACAAGCTATCCATAAACCAAGGGGCTATCGACCCCTATGCCACAGCATCCAAGAGAACCTACTACTACGAAATCATAAGAGCCCTATCCGATCACTACGACTTCGACTATGACACCCCCCTCAAGGAGGCACCAGAGGAATTAATCCACGATATCCTCTATGGAACTGACTATGATATAGCCGTAACCTTCGATTCCCGTTACTCTGGTCGCAAGAAATACAAGGGCAAGTTTGAAGGAGCTATCAGAAACATATCCGATAGGTTCAACAGAGCATCATCCGACTCCCAAAAGAAAAGACTCGGCCAATACCTTAGCGAGATTGAATGCCACACCTGCCATGGGGATAGACTAAAAGACGAAGTCCTTGCCATCAAGGTAGGAGGAGTAAACATAGCAGAGCTAACTAGGCTCTCCGTAGCCAAGTCCGTAGACTTCTTTGACAAGCTCGAATTATCTCCAATGAAGGCCCAGATAGCAGAACTTATCATCAGAGAAATCAAGGCCAGACTAAGCTTCCTCAAGGACGTGGGCCTTGACTACCTAACCCTAAACAGGTCAGCAGGTACCCTATCAGGTGGGGAGAGCCAGAGAATAAGACTTGCTACCCAGATAGGATCAGGCCTTGTAGGAGTATCCTACGTCCTCGATGAGCCTTCCATTGGCCTTCACCAAAGGGACAATGATAAGCTAATCAAATCCCTAAGAAACCTAACCGACATAGGCAACACCCTCATCATAGTAGAGCATGACGAAGACACCATGAGGGCAGCCGACTACCTAGTAGACATTGGCCCAAGAGCCGGAATAAATGGGGGAGAGATAGTAGCAGCCGGTAGCCTAGATGATATCATCAAGACCCCAGAGTCCATCACAGGAGCCTACCTCTCAGGCAAGAAACAAATCCCAGTACCCAAGGAAAGACGCACATCCGATACCTTCATAGAGATAAAGGGGGCTAGGGTCAACAACCTCAAAAACATAGACGTCAAGATTCCATTAGGCACACTCACCACAGTAACAGGAGTGTCAGGCTCAGGCAAGTCCTCACTAGTCAACGAAATCCTCTACAAGCAAGCCACCAAGACCATAAACAGGGCGAGGATAAGACCGGGAGACCATGACGATATCCTAGGACTTGACCAAATAGACAAGGTCATAGCCATAGACCAATCCCCTATAGGCAGGACTCCAAGATCTAACCCTGCCACCTACACCAAGGTCTTCGACTCCATAAGAGATGTCTTTGCCATGACCAACGAAGCTAAGATGAAGGGCTACGACAAGGGTAGATTCTCCTTCAACGTCAAGGGTGGTAGGTGCGAAGCCTGCAAGGGAGATGGAACTATCAAGGTCGACATGATGTTCCTCCCTGATGTCTACGTCCCATGCGAAGTCTGCCATGGCAAGAGATACAACAGAGAGACCCTCGAAGTAAAATACAAGGGCAAGGACATATCCGACATCCTCGATATGACAGTAGAAGAAGGCATAGAATTCTTCCAAAACCATCCTACCATAGTGAGAAAACTCCAAACCCTCTACGATGTAGGCCTTGGCTACATCAAAATAGGCCAACCATCCACCGAACTATCAGGAGGAGAAGCCCAAAGAGTCAAACTCGCCACAGAACTTGCCAAGGTCTCCACAGGCCAAACTCTCTACATCCTAGACGAACCAACCACAGGCCTCCACACAGCAGACGTCCACAAACTAATCGAAGTCTTAAACAGACTCGTAGACCAAAACAACACCGTAGTCATCATAGAACACAACCTAGACGTAATCAAAGTCTCAGACTACATCATAGACCTAGGACCAGAAGGAGGAGACGGAGGAGGAAACGTCGTAGCAACAGGGACACCAGAACAAATAGCTACAACCAAAACTTCCTACACAGGCCAATACCTCAAAAACCTACTCTAAAAAGAAAATATTAAAAATTACCATCTGCCAGAACCTAGCCCCACCGAATTAAACAGGGGAAATGAACCATCCGGCCACAAAAACTCCCCTACCAGGACCTGGTGCAAAACCATAAATAAACATCGTCCCATCCTTATAAGATTCTCTTAGACAATTGGAGGCAAGCCCGCCGGCTCTATGAGGCAAGCTCGCTGGCTCGATGAGGCTAGCCTGCCGGCTCGATGAGGCTAGCCTGCCGGCTCGTGGAGGTTTCTAAGGATTTTGCGACGATTTATTCATTCTCCAACAGTCCCTTCGCCCTATATAATTTCTATAATTTTTTTGCAAATCCCTTGCAAAAATAATAACTTAGAGATATATTAAAAATATAAATTGTTAACCATTACTAAAAAGCAAATAAATAACAAAGATAAATAAAATATTCAAGGATAAACCATAGAAAGGAAAAAATAATGCAACTAAACATATCAACCGACTATGCCCTTAGAATAATCATTTACCTCTCTAAGCAAGACGACCTTGTTACAAGTGAACAAATAGCCGAGAATACTGCTACAGACCAAAACTTTATCATGCGTATCCTTAGAAGAATGAACAAGGCTGGTATAGTAGAAATAGTTAGAGGAAAGGACGGAGGCTACCGTCTAATCAAAGACCCAACAGAGATCTCCCTCTTCGAAGTATTTAATATCATGGAGCCAACTATGAACATCAACCAATGCTTAGATGACAAACACAACTGCTCTCTCAAAGCATACGATACCTGTCCAATTAGGTCTTTCTACCTCAAATTTCAAGAAGAATTCGAAAATACTCTCAAGGGAGTATCTATCCACGACCTCAAAACCAAACAGACAGGCGAATTATTAAAAAGTTAATAATACCATACAAAAAATAAAGCCCCTAGCAGACGGATTAATATTATCCCGAAACTAGGGGTTTTCCACATAAACAAGCCATCTAACCACTATCCATATACCAAAAGTGATAGGCAAATATAATTTTAAAATAACTTCTGTAAATTTAGACATAAAATCTTCATAATTTTTCCTAAATTACTTTTAATACTAAAACCTATCTAAATCAGAACATAATAACCAATCTCTATCAGTAATGCTCCTAACCATTTCTTTCGTTAAATTGTTTATTGTCTAGCATAACTTATTCACTACATCAGATAATGAATTAAAGAGTTCATTCTTAAAACCAATAGATCTTATCTGGTTGCATATTTATTTGGGTTCATTTCTGGTGTGGATGGTGGTATGGGCATTATTTCTATGTTTTATGGTATTTTAAGACAGTTTGCTTTATGACATATTGGTCTATCACATCCTAATAGCATGTTGTCATTTTTGTACTATTTTGATAATTCTTTTATAAAGGAGCTTACAAAACAAATTAAATAATATATAAATATTTATAGGAAAATAAAAATACCGGAGCTATTAACTAACTCCGGTATCAATATTTTATAAAATTAATTGTCCTAATAGATTAAGATAATCTATCTATTATTTTCTTTTCTTGCTAACTGCTAGACCTGCTGAAGCTGCTGCTAAGATGCTTGCTACTCCGATAGATCCTACAACACCTGTCTTAGGGTTGTTTGATTTAGCTACTGCAACCTTTTTAGTTTCAGTTTTGCTAGTATCTTCTTTAGTTGCCTTTGTGTCTTCTTTTACATCTTCCACCATTGATTTAACTTTTTCAGGATTTTTTGCAATGGTTTCTCTTGCTTTGTCATCATCTGCAGTAATTACAGTTTTTGTTCCATCTTCATGAGTAACTGTTATAGAATCTTTTATTTCTATAGCATTGCCTGGATTGTCTGTTAGGTCTTGGTAGCTTGTATCTTCTCCGCCTTCTCCTACTACGATGTTCTCTGAATCTTCTGAACCGCTTGTTAGGTCTTGGTAGCTTGTATCTTCTCCGCCTTCTCCTACTACGATGTTCTCTGAATCTTCTGAACCGCTTGTTAGATCTTGGTAGCTTGTGTCATTTCCGCCTTCTCCTACTACGATGTTCTCTGAATCTTCTGAACCACTTGTTAGATCTGCGTAGCTAAAGTCATCTTCATCTTCTTCTGCTGAAGTTACTACACTGTCTGTATGTGCTCCTATAACTTCCTTAACGTAAGCTTCTATTCCTTCTATTGTATTAGCTTTGTCTATATATTTTGCATAGAAATCTGATTCTATTCCTGCTGCTTTTAGAGCTTTTTTTGCTTTTTCTTTCGCTGCTTCTAGCTTTCTAGATGCTTCTAATTTTTCTGCATATTCACTTTGATAATCTAAGTTATCTGGAATATCACCTACACTACCTTCATATGGTGCTTTGTCTTCTTCTGTTGTTGTTTCTGCATTAATGTCTTCTTCTGCCTTTACCTCAGTAGGTGATACTAGAAGTGCATATCCTAGCATACAAGATACTAAACCTACAGAAAGTTTTCTAGTTGCATATTTAGGATTTTTGTTAGAATTTTCAACTTCTTTTTTTTCAATTACCTTTTTCAAATTTTCTTTGTTAGTCATAATAACTCCTCTTTAATTTTATTTTATTGTTAGTAATACAACTCAAATAAGGTAAAGATTCTAGTCCCCACCTATTTACTATAATCATATCTTATTTCAACAAATAATTCAATACTGTATTATGATATTTTTTATACATTTAGACTTATTACCTTAAAAAAGCCAATTTATCTAAAATAAGTTTGTTTTTTTGTAAATTGTAGATTTAAATCTGCTACTAGACAAATAAGTAAGGGAAAATCGCTTATGCAACTAAACATATCGACTGACTATGCCCTAAGAATAATCCTGTACCTGTCTAATAAAGAATTTCTGCACCAAATTCCAACAAGAACTCGAATATACCCTTAGGGGCATATCAATAAGTGACCTAAGATAGGAAGAAAAACAAGTATAATTATAGAAAATAACACTAGAAAAGCTTATACTTTTAAATAGGATATCATATGGGACACGGGATTCTTACAAATAGGCAAAACTAATATATATAACAAAAGTTATCCTAACATATAAAAGTACCATAATACCAATAAGATTACTTGATTTATTAATTATAATATGGTATTATGTAGAAAAGTTGTACGTTACAATTTTATTTGTAAAAATATTCTCCATATATAAATAATTGTAACGGGGGGGGGGGGGGTAATATAAAATTCAAAAATAAAATACCTAGAAAGACTTGCTTATAAAGCCAAATAATAGCTAATCAATTAAAACAAACTGATAGTGTTTATTATTAATTGTATCCAATAATATACACTACCTCACGAAAACTAGAAAACAGAGAAATAATATTACTAGGAGAGGAAATGGATAAATATTTAGAATTAATAAAACAAAAAAAAGAAAAATCATCTAATAGAAAACCCAAATATGCAACCAGAAAGCTATCTATTGGACTAGTATCATGTATGTTAGGATTCCTAATATTCTCTAGCGAACCAGTAGCATTTGCAGAAGAAGAACCAGCAGCGAATATAACTGATGAATCAGCGGAAACTCCTGAAGAATTTGAAGAAAAAAATTTAGGTAGTGGCGAAGAAAACGAAAAATCTGAAAATTTGAATACAGGCGTTACAGGTCCAGAGACCACTCCTGTACCAACTGTTAGCACCGATACTGTAGAAACAACAACAGAGGAAGCTGATAATATATATCTTGCAAAATCTAAGGAAATTGCTATAGCAAAAATTAATGAATTAGGATTAGGTGATAAAGCAACTGAATTCATTGATAGAGTAAATGATGCTAATGATTTTGACACATTAGAAGCTATAGTAGAAGAAGCTAAAAAAGCAAGCGAAGAAAAATTAGCTGAGCCTACTGATACAGGGGATCAATCTCTTTCAGATACTCCAGATGAAAAAGAAGTAATTGGAAAAATAGTTGTATATGAAAGAAAAGAAAACGGCAAAATAGAACGCCTAACTAGTGAAGAAATTGAACAAACTAATATAGATTTAAGCCAAAGTGGAGTAGAACTGGAAAAAACAATTGAAGCTCAAAATTGGTTTTCTTTCGTAAGTGAAAAATCAGAAAATAATCAATATGAATATAGCATAACTACAAATACGGGTTATCACATAGTAATGGAAGATGTAGAATTACCACCATCTTTAGCAACATATGCTAAGCAAATAACAACAAATAATGGTACACTAACATTAATGGAAGGAACACAAACATATTTCTTAGTTGTTGAAAAAGACAAAGCACCATATGAAGAGAGTATAGGTGATATTCCAGATAACTTAGATTATCAAAAAGAATATGCAGAAAAATTAGAAGCATCTAGAAATCTAGAAGAAACAGAAGAATATATAGTAAGATATGTTCTAAGAGATAAAGATGGAAAAGAACTAAAAGAACTTCAAACAGAAACATGGACAAACTGGGAAGCAATGGAACAAGCTTCAGTAGCAACAGCAAATACATTCAAAGAAACATATGGAAACTTTGATGTAGAAGCAACAGATAAAGGTCTAACATATGTTTATACAGAAGAAGACAAAGCACCATATGAAGGTAGTATAGGTGACATTCCAGATAACTTAGATTATCAAAGCGAATATGCAGAAAAATTAGAAGCAACTAGAAAACTAGAAGCAGCTAAAGAAGAAGCAAAAAAAGCCTTAGATGAAGCAGGAATAGAATCAGATTACTTCGATAAATATATAGACAGTGCAAAAACAATAGAAGGCTTAGAAGCATATGTAAAAGAAGTAATAGCATCTCACGAAGCAACAGAAGCAGACAAAGCACCATATGAAGGTAGTGTAGGTGATATTCCAGAGAACTTAGATTATCAAAGCGAATATGCAGAAAAATTAGAAGCATCTAGAAAGCTAGAAGAAGCAAAAGAAAAAGCCAAAAAAGCTCTAAAAGCAGCAGGAATAGAATCTGATTTCTATGCAAAATATATAGACAAAGCTAATACAATAGAAGGAATAGAAGCATACGTTAAGGAAGTTATAGGAGCACATACAGACAGTGTAGTAACTTCAGCAGAAGAAGATGACTTC
>NZ_JAKZEY010000044.1 GCF_022808955.1 Anaerococcus sp. AGMB09787 | reverse complement strand
TTTTGATTAATTTTCTCATAATTAATTTATTATGCTTAAAGCACCTCATCTATTAAGTTAGATATAACCTTAACAATATAATCAAATTCGACGTTTTCAACGTATTTATTTTTGTTTCTATAATTGTCCCAACTCCTTAATATTCTATCATTATCACCGATTAATTTTATAACATTAATAGCTTCATCTTTACTAATATTGGTGTTTCTATATTTAAAAGTTAATAAACAAGCTTTTCTTAGTTTATCAATATCTATTTCACTAGATTTATTTTTTATAATAATATGTATATCATAAAAATCTTTCATTCTACTAGTTATTTCTGCTTTATCTATTATAGTTTGAAGTTTTTCAGCTATAACTGTCTCTAATGGATACAACTGTATTTCTATATTATCACCAAGTATTGTAGTATATTTGCTTAATTCAGGCACTGGATAAACAGGATCGCCTGTAGCTATATCAATTGAAAAAGTCTTTCTTATATTAGATAAATGACCTACTAGATAGAATTTTACTGCTACTCAAAACATAGACAAATAGTCCATATCGAGATAAATTACTGCTTCATCGTGTATGCTTTTGCTATGCAGCTACTCACAAGTTCTAGTACACTCCACAGTCGTCAATTCCCGACTAGCCATCGGTACATATCTTATATAGCTTTTTTTTGTTATGCTACTTTATAAGATTTGGTATCTCTTAGATTTAAGCTTGCATTAAGATCTCTGTCCATAGTATTGCCACATTTAGAGCATTTATATACTCTATCTGATAGTTTTAAATCTTCTTTAATACTACCACATTTATGACATGTTTTACTTGATGCATAGAACCTATCTGCTATTCTTAATTCGATACCATAAAATTTACATTTATTAAATAGTTTTTCTCTAAATTCATAGAATCTTTGATTACTTATGGCTTTAGACAAATACTTGTTTTTCATCATTCCAGATATATTTAAATTTTCTATAGTAATATAAGTTGGCTTGGTTTTCACCAATTCATTTACTATTTTGTTGATATAATCTGTTCTGATGTTATTTAATTTATTGTAAATTCTTTGTACCTTTGCTATTTGCTTGTCTATATTTTTATAAGTAGACTCTCCTTTCTTTTTGCGTGCTCATACTTTCTTGATAAGCACCTTTGTTCACGCTTTAACTTTTTCTCTAATTTGATTATTCGTTTTGATTTGTTTATATTTTTATAAACTTTTCCATTGCTTATTACAGCAAACTTTTCTAAACCAAGATCCATACCTAGACCGAAGGGTTTTAATGCTTGCTTTACTGGTTCTTCTATATCAACCAGGCAAGATATATAATATCTACCAGCTTTATATGATATAGTTCCGCTTTTTATTATATAACCGTCTTTGCTTGTCGGTATATAACCCTTTTCTTTTAATTTGACCCAACCTAATGTTGGTATTTTAATACGATGCCTTTCACACAAACAATCAGTTTTGCTATTTCTAACAAAATACATTGTTACATTAGATTTGTTTTTCCTTTTAAATCGAGGATATTTAGCTTCTTTCTTGAAAAACTTTTTAAAAGCTCTTTCTGCATAAACAATACTTTGTTTTACAGATTTTGAAGATATGTCCTTGATCCACAAATAACTTGGATTGCTTGGAATGAAATCATTATTAAGCCATTTAGAAAAACTAAAAGCTGTTATAAACTTTTCACCATCTTTATAGGCTTTCTGATTTTCACTTATATAAAAATTATATATAAACCTACATACACCTATAGTTTGTTTAATCTTAATAACTTGTTCAGGACTAGGATTAATCTCTGTTTTGTATGTTATTAACATCTATTTTTCACCTACTTACATTTACTTTTTTACACTTTTGTACATCTTTTTATATATTTTAGTTAACTGTTCTTATCCTCCTCCGTATTTATCTTCAATTTTTATATCTTTGTGTTTATTTTTAACTTCAAACCAAACACCTTTTTTATCATTGTTAGATAAAATATCATTAAATATTTTCTCAATATTTTCATAATCAATATTGGTTTTTTTTACTAAAAAATCAATATCTCTAGTTGATCTATTTTCTATTCCCAGTGTATATGTTAAAAGCATTCCACCTTTAAGAGTAAAATTTTCCTTATATTTACTAAATGATAATAACTTTAAAAACTCATCAAAGAAAAATTTATCTAAAGCTAAATTATACTCAATATTAAGTTCACTTGATTTATTTCTTAGTCTACTGGTAATACTATCCTTATTCATAACTTATAACCTCTAGAATATCTTCTACTTTATCAGATATATTAAATATATCAGCATATTCTCTAAGTTTCCATATATTTTTTGACTTTTTTTTCATATAATAATGCCAAGCTTTTGAAAATATCTCAGAATCTTGATTTTTTCGATCTCTAACAAGATCACACATAGTCCTTTCCATATCATAAGAATAAACTGAATTTCCCATTTCTGTTTTTACTTCAGTAATTCCGATTTTATACCATTCTTTTTTTATTTGGTGTGATTTAACCCTATCTTTAATGCGCCAAGAATTATATCCCTGATATACTGTCACTTCATCAAAAAAGGGTAGTCTTTCTGTGAGATCATGAAGATATAGAGCTGTTTGATAAGAATAGATACACACCTTATTTTGCAATTGAAAAAAATAAAGTTCGTCATAATTATCAAAATCAGGATCAAAATAAACCCCTCTATTTACTCTTTCTATGTATCCTTTTCGAACCATATCAGTCAAATACCAAGAATCAATATTGTTTTTTGAAATGTCTTTTGATGAAATTATTCCATTATTTTTTTTTATTATTTTTTTTATTTTATCAACACTCATATTTCACTTCCTTTTGTGCTTTATTATATAGTATTTAAAGCACAATTACAAGAAATTTATATGTAATAGACCTATACATCCAATAAAAATAAATAAAAATGGTTAATTTGAAATGTTTTCGGGTAGCTATTTAATGTAAAGTAATTAATGGTTAATATATAAATTAAAAAATAGGAGGAAAAAATGAGAAACAAAAAAAAGAAAAAAATATTTAGTCTAATTATGGCTCCTAATTTAGCAATGGCTTCAGAAGAAGAAGATAATACAAATATATATTTTACTGATGAACAAGTAAAGGAGCTATCAAAACAATTAGAGTTTTATTTTGGAGAGGTTGGAGAAATAACTGAAAATGGCGAATACATAATAACTAATCCAGATTTATTAGAAGATGCATCAAATAATGATCAATATGCAAAAGAGCTATACGATTCTTATTTAAGTAGCAGACAAATACATTTATATAGCAAAAAAGAGTTTGCAAACTGTGTTGTAGAAGATCAATTAGCTTGGTTATTTTATGCTCTTGATGGTAAGACTTGGCAAGCATTAGGTGAAGCTATGGCAACTCATGCATGGAACACCGCAGGTCAAATATTATCTAAAGCTCTATCTTATGCTAGTAAGGCTGCTGGAGCAGGCGTAAGTATCGCATTTACTGCTGGTTCTCTAGCTGTAAGTGCATACCAATGTAGGAACTTTTGGTAATGCTTAAAGCTATAAAGTATTTTCTTTTCTTCATAATAACTCAAAATAACGAGGTTGAATACGAATTTAAGCTTTCTAAATTTATTATTAATATAATAGGGATAGTGTTTAGTGCTATTTTTATAGTATTGTTTTATTACTTATTAGAAAGATTTAATATAAATCGATAGTGCCCGTATAATTGTGTAAAAAGAAAAAGGTCATTTGAAACCTAAACTAGTACAATGTTTTTAAC
>NZ_JAKZEY010000043.1 GCF_022808955.1 Anaerococcus sp. AGMB09787 | reverse complement strand
CTCCGTATTCATAGTCTAAATGCTCATCAAGTTCTGCTTTTAAAAGCTCTTCCATTGTATCGCCTAAAAGATCTTTTAGTGCTTCTTAAATATCTTGTGCGCTTTGAGGTTGATATTCTTCAATTAACTTTGCTTCTTTTTGTCTCCGGTCTTTTTCTTGGCATAAAAATTCCTCCTAATTAGTTTTTCTTTACCCTAATCAGGAGGTTTCTATACACAAAATTTTACACAGTCTCGAGGATGGTTGGGATTTTACCTTGGAAGTGTAGCGGCTCTTATTTATACGCTGCTAGCTTTTGTAATTTTAGGGGTCAGTTCACTCTTCCTAGGTCTTTTTAATATATTATTAAAGCTGATTGTATTGAAAGTTTAGCAGCATTTGAGTTTGAAATATAATTAACATATGCTTTGTCTTTGATGATGGATAGATCTTTATTAATGGATATTAAGCAGTATTAAAAAAGACAAACACCAATATATCCTTGTGTTTGTCTTTCTATAAATGTATAGGATTTTAATTAATTGATATTAAATATTTGCTTATATCTATCTTCAGCCCCGTATGTTTTAGATATTATCCTTTCAATTTCTATATTATTCTCATAAATAAATTTAATTATCTTATTGATTTCACCAGCATTTAGTTTAATTATTAATTCGTTTGTAGATAAATTGTTATTATAATTTTCTAATGAATAATTAGAACTTAAAAAGTTATCAAGTTTTTTGAGTTGACTTTTATCATTTACTAATATTTTATATTCTGTCTGCTTATATTTTTCTATATCTTCATATATTATAGATCCATCCTTTAGAAATAATATATCGTTAGTTATATAGTCTAGTTCACTTAGGGTATGGGATGAAATTAATATTGTAGTTCCTTTGGCGTGTAATTCTTTTATCAGGTCTCTGAAACTAAATATACTATCAGTATCTAGGCCATTAAGTGGCTCATCCATCAGTATGAGTTTTGGATTGTTTATAATACTCATTGCAAGCAAAACTCTTTGTTTCATACCTAGTGAATATGTATCAACTCTTTTTTTATAAAAATTATCTATTCCTACTTTTTCTGCTACTTTAGCAATATTTTTATAATCTAATTTTTGTATATCACATATGTACTTTAAATGGTCATAGCCTGATAGATACGGATATAAAATTCTATTGTCTTTTAGATAGGATACGCTTTTAAATATGCTAGGATTCCTATTGTCCATATCAAGTATTTTTATTTCTCCACTATCAAAACTGATTAAATTCATCATGCAGTTCATAAGAGTAGACTTGCCTGATCCATTTGGTCCAACTAAAGCTAGTATTTGTGGATGTTCTATGTTAAAGCTTATGTTGTTTAGTACTTTATTGTTTTTATAAGATTTATTTAATTTATTTACTGTACAAATCATATACACCTTCCTTTTATCAAAATAATGTGCTATAATAATTATAGCATATAATCTTAATAAAGTATATGCCTTAGTTATCTCTATCCCGGAAAGGTAATTTTATGAAGAAAAAGTTTTTAATTTTACTAGCAGCGATTTTGCTTGTAGGAAATTTTCCGATAGTTAGTGAAGCTAGTAATAGATATAATGAGCCAGGAATTGAATTAAATTATTCGAATACAAATAGAAAGACATTTACTGTTAGTAGGTCTTTTGCTTTAAAAAGCGCTCCAACCATTATTTTCTATTCAAAATGGGATGGTGATTATCTTTATGAAGGTAGACTATATAGAATAAGCGAGACAAGACATTTAAATTATACAGAAGCAGTTTATAGGGGTACTCTTACTGGATATCATAGAAATATGATTATGTCTATTGAGGTAGATAGATAGTTAAATAGCTATATAGGGATAGAGATGACTAAAAATTATGGAGGACATGCTATGATAAAATTTGAAATAAAAAAAATCATAAAAAATAAGATAATTTTACTTATATTAACTATAGCTTTAGTTCTTACAGTTTATACACATTTTTTTAAATTTAATAACTATGAACGTCAACTAAATGAAGGGGCTACTTATGATAATTTATTAGATACTATAATAATGGATCAGAAAAATCATCCTGAGTATATATCTGTAGGGTTTAGAGAATTTGAGTGGAGTGGTATGAGCGATGAATTTAATGAAGATTATCAGCAAATAGTTGGGGAGCTTAGCAATCCTTTTGATCTAAGCGAGGATGAATTACTGTATGGATATGATTATCCTGACATTAACTATAAGTACATTAAGGATGTAAAAGAATTTATAAATAAGTATGAGTTGGTATTAACAAATGCTCAAAGAGAAGAACTTGATTATCTAGACTTAGTATATGGATTTCTTGATAGTAAGGATATAAATGAAGAGGATTTTATAAATAATAATTATAATTCATCTGCTAATATATTATTTACAAGTCTAAATATCTATTATGGACTGATACCAAGTCTTATATTCATATTTATCTTTATAGCTTCTATATCCTATGACTATCAGTCTACTAGTATTGATTTATTTTATCTATCTCCTGTGAAGAAAAGAAGATATTTAATCAATAAGATATTTTCATTTTTAATTTTGGCTATATTTTATTCTATAATTATACTAGTTATTAGTTTTTTATTAGGAGCTTTAAGAGGGGATACAAACTTTCTCCTAGATTATCCTCTAAAGTTATATGGGGATGATAGATTATTTATAAAATTTTATCAGTATATACTATCTGCAATAGGGTTATTTATTTTAAACTTAAGTCTTATATTTTGGAGTTTAGCTTTATTATTTTTATTAATTAAGGATAATGTAATAACTACTATTATAAGTGCGGCTATAATAGGGGTGACATTAATAGTTACTGACTTATTTAAAAGTTTTAATAGTATTTATAACCCTTTATATTTCAATTATCCTCTATATTTATTAGGTGAACTGGGATTGGATGAAAATACTCTAAATCGGGCAAATCCTTATATAGATATAAAAGCAACTATAGATATAAAGTATATTTTTACTTATCTATTTATTATCCTTATAGTCATGCTAATTTGTTTTTACTTAATAAATAAAGATATTAAAATTAATTTAAATAAGGATGAAAATAACTCTAATAAAGTAATGAATGTATTTACTTTTGAGTTATATAAGAGTAAGAAATTTCTTAATAACAAATTGGCCTATGGCATAAGTGGATTATTCTTAATAACTATACTTTTAAATAATATAATTTATATAAATAATGAAAGTAGTGATTTTTTTGATAGAAATACAACAAGAACAGCTTTGACTTTGAGTATAGAGAATAATAAAAAAGAAAATTCTATAGGTGGATATAGTCAAGAAAATGAAAAAGAGTTTGAAGAATCTAGCTCATATTTAAGAAAATTTGATAAGCTAGAAGACTATTATAAAGCAAAAGATTCAGATAAATACTATCAAACTTATAAGGATGTAAGTAATTATGTAAAAAACCTTGACGCCAATTATACAAATGTATATATTGAAGATAGTATAGCTATAAATCCTCTAAATCTTATTAACAGAGATATTAGTGAATTTTCAAAAGAAGTAAATAATAAATACAGGGATATATTATTAGAAAAAAATATAAAGCCATTAAAAACAAGTTATAATAGAAGCCTAAGCTGGTATGATAAGACTACAGAGCCATATTTATTAGAGGAGGGAATAAAAAACCAAATTCCAAATGACAAATCCTCCTTTATGATTTTATATAGGTTGATATATCTATATAATTTCCCTATACTGCTTATTTTACTAAGCATATATTTATATGGAAGTAATTACAATAGGGACACAGAAAAATCATCATCTCTAGAATTGATATACCTAAATCCTATAGATAAGGCTAAGTATTATGATAAAAAATATCTAGCGGGTCTTTTTGAATGCATAAGATATTTACTCTCTTGCCTAGCTATAGTAATATTAATTGGTTTAATAAATGACCCTAAAGGAACTTTAAATTATCCTATTTTAAGATATATAGGCATAGCTTCCAAGCCAATGGAGAATATAGATTATAGTAGATATTATGAATTTATAAGCTTAAAGCAATACCTATTTGAGACAAGTGTTTTAAGTATGAGTTTTTTCTTATTACTCTATACAATCTGCCATGGATTGAGCGTAAGAGCTAAAAGTAGATATAAAGTTTATGTAATATTATCTATCATAATAGGAGCTTTACTATTGTTAGCTAAAATTGCCCCAGATCTTGCCTATCTAAACCCAGCAGCATATTTTAAAATCAATGATGTAGTAGATGGATCTATAGGAATCAAAGAAGGATATTTATCTATGTCATGGTTAAAAGGAACTATTATAAATATTGTATTGGCTTTACTAGCCTATTTATTAGGAAGGATAAGAGCTTCAAAAACTTTATAAGTTAAAAATGACCGATAGACTTTTTAAGCTGACCCATAAAGTTGGACCTAATACCAGAGTTAGAACTATACTAGCTCTGGTATTTTTTGTCCTTTCCTACCCCTAGGGGTAGGAAATTTTTTAGGTATGACGGCATGTTCTAATGCTGGGGTGAAATTCCCTACAGAGCGTAGTTACCAACGAATCTAATAGCGACCCCGAAGTTTTAGGTGGTGACATCTAGGAGAGAAGAACGGGTAGCGAAATCGTGGCTTGACGAACAGGAACAGAATATATGGCGTAACAGGTGGGCAAGCTAGCTAAAGATAGCAAAGACCCAAAAGGTAACCGTAAACCCAAAGCGTAAATTCTGCAAGTAAACGATGAAAGTATTAGGGATTATCCCGTGAGGTCTCACTAGCGACACAGTAGTAACAACGAACTATGAGAAGTCAGCAGACTCCATAGTAGCGAGGAAATTTCTGTAATGGAAATGGAGCGAAGGGAGGAACAGTATTCATTGTAATATTTGAAAAGGATGAACAATGACTTGATGGAATACAAGGAATGACGTATTCATTCTTCAAGGTTCGGATAAAAAAAGAATAAAGTTAAATAGTTTCATCAGAAATAAATAATATAACACAAGAGAATATTGAACCGCCGTATGCCGAACGGCACGTACGGGTGGTGTGAAAGGGGCTAGTTCTTATCCCCTATTCGATTTCACTTAAGTGAGTTGAGCGAACGAAAGAGAGCGAAACAAAAAACCACCTGCTATGCAGGTGCAGACTGTAGACAAAGTAGATGAAAAACATAACTTCATCTACTTTTTCTATGCGATAAACGTTTAAATCAAGCCGTTTGTGGGTATG
>NZ_JAKZEY010000042.1 GCF_022808955.1 Anaerococcus sp. AGMB09787 | reverse complement strand
GCTAATAGAAAATATATGTGGTAAAACATACTCTAAATCTTTTGTGTCATCACTAACCAAAGAACTTGACAAAGACGTAAAACTATGGAGAAATAGCGATTTAAAAAACTTAAATATCCCTATTTACTTGTAGATGTAGTATACATAAAAGTAAGAGAAAACAATAGAGTAGTATCAAAAGCTTGTCATATAACAATAGGCATAAATGAAAAAGGAAATAGAGAAATCATAGGCTTAGACCTAAGTACTAGTGAAAATGAATACTCATGGTCAAATTTCTTTGAATATCTAAAAGCTAGAGGATTATCTGGACTAAAAATGGTAATATCTGATGCCCACAAAGGCTTAGTCAAAGCAATAAAAGAAACATTTATAAATGTATCATGGCAAAAATTCAGGTAAATTTTCTAAGAAACATCCTAACAAAAGCACCAAAGAAAAATACTGAAGAATTTAGAACTGATATCAAAACACTATTTAAAATCCAAGATGTAACTCTAGCAAGAAAAATGAAAGATGAAATCTTCTTAAAATACAAAATAAAAAGAAATACTATCCAAACTCGATAAATTGCAAGAAAAAAAGAACACCCTTATGCAAGAGTATTCTTTAAATAAATAACAATTTTCTGACCTTGTTCAGTATAGGAAAAACTATGAAAATTATTATGGTAAGGAAGTGGAGAGGTAAAATATAACTCTCATAAATTAGAGATTTTGTAAATTTTTGTGTATCAACCCTTACCTTTATATCAGGATTTAAGCTGATACATAAAATTATTTACAAACCAGTGAAACATTCTCAATCAGTTCGTATATATCTATATACTAATTCAAATTTAGTAAATCCTGCTCTTTCATAGCAACGCTGTGCAGCATAATTTTCACTCCATGTTTGAATAAACAGATCCTTACTTGTTAGCTTCATTAAAGAACGTAAGACTTCCGTTCCATGACCAATATTTTGATAATTTTCATAAATTTTAAAATCATATATACCTATAATATCAGTTATAACAAAAAACTTACCGATTATGTCCTTACCATATCTTATAAAATAAAATTTTGTATGTCTGCTATTTTTTCTAGTGAACCCATAATCTCCCCAAACATCAAGAGTATTTTCTTCAAACGAATATTTCTCATCAACATAATCTTCCTCACTATTCGAATAATAATAATTTATGTCATATTCAGGATCCCTTTCATATCCTTTTCTAACAAGGTAGTTATCATACAATCTAAAATTCTTCATTTCTTGAGAAAGTCTTATACATTTTTCATTATAATCTATACCTATATAAAAGTTAAAATCTGTTGTATTCAAATCGAAACGACTTACTTTAATACCTTCATTTTTATAATGAATCTTACTTCCAATACTTCTCAGCCATAGCAATTCATTATTTAATATTTTATAAAATACATCATCTATTGTCTTTTCTTTTAAAAAAAGCCTACTTATAGTAGATAAAACTACCCTACGCCTAGTATCGCATTCTGAAATTGTATAGTTTCTATATTTGCATCCACCAAGACACGTTGGATAAATGATACACGTTTTACAAGATTTTCTTTCTCCCAAATATATAGGTTGTTTCATAAAGTGTAATATATTTTTTGTTTTACTATTAATAGAAATATGTGTTTCAGAAGTTTCTGCAACTTCTGCCCAACACTTACAAAGTGAAGTATCTGGTCGAATAACCACGCTTCCTAAAAAATCAACATTACAAAAAGCTCCAATATATTTTGGATTCTCTAAAGAATTAGTGTATTCTAATAAATCCAAATATTCTTCATTCAGTTCTTCATCATCAAGTACCATTCCTTCATAGCAAGTAGATTCTCCTCCGTAGTTTTCAACCAACATTGGTTGAAAAAAAATACTTACAGATTGATTTACTGATAGTTGAATTAGATAGTCATATAATCTAATGCACTCTGATAAATTAGTTTTATCTATGTTCATGCGAATAATTAAGTCTATCTTCGTCTTTATCTTTTCAATATTAGAAATTATTGTATCGAAACTTCCTGTACCATTAGGACTAATACGTCTAGAATCATGCAGTTCTTTAGTCCCGTCTAATGTAATTTGAATATCAGTAATACATAATTCTTTAATATATGGAATCAATTTGTCCAACACTAAACCATTGGTAATAATTCTTCCGCTATAATTAAGAGATAGTTCTTGACAAGTTTTCTTTATATTATGGGAGGCCTCTATAATAAAATTTAAATTTAGAAGTGGCTCGCCTCCAAACCAAATAACCACAACTCTTGTAACATTAGAATTACTCTTTTTGTATTCACGTATCAGTTCACAAATAGATGGAATACATTTTTCTTTCAAAAAGTTCTTGCCATGCTTCTCAAAACAATATGGACAATTTAAATTACATGCATCTGTCGTTGCAATAGTTATACACATAAAATCACTATGCTTTTTTTAAAAAAATCCATGCTCAACTATCGATTGAAAGTTACTAACTAAAGAATTTGAATTATTATCATCCTGAAAATCAAATCTACCGTGTACTAAATCATATGATATTTTCTCCCCCAAAAATGTAGTATTAATAATATATTCCATAATTACCTCGTTCTTTACAATCAATAAGTAAATATTATTTAGTATCTAATACTATATGCCCCATATTCTTATTAAAAGATACTATCAAGAATCCAATAACAAAAATCGTAGATAATATAATCCCACCAAAAAGCTCATTATAATTCGATATTGCAGAAATTGCATATATACCAATACTTGGCGAAAACATAATTATTGCATCAATTCCACCTAGTAACTTACCTCTATTTGCTTTATCTAAATTAGCAACAGTATGTGCGAATAATGGTTGTGTTAATGAATCCGAAAATCCATATAAAGCAAAGCAAGCAACTAGTAAAAATTGATTTTTAAATGAATAAATAGCCATTATAATAAATAAATTTAGCAACATACTTAATTTAAATGTTGTGCTTACATATTCACTTATTTTGCTTACAACTGCTAGTCCCACGATTTCACCAACTGTAATTGATGATTTAAGGACTCCTAAAAGTGAAGCTGATTCGTTAATATTTGCCTTAAATACTGGTAAGATCATTGGTATATAACCATAGGCAAGATTAAGGACAAACATTAAAACAACAAATACGAATAGGTATGAAGAATGTCGAATAGTCACAAGTGTATATTTTACGTCTGATATTATTGTATCTATTATGCCAGTTGAAAATTTATTGCTGATTACAATCTCTTCATAAATTACTTTTGATATAAGTAACAAAGAAATAAAGTATGTACCAATATCAATAATAAATATTGCGAGTTCTGAAACATGCTCGATCAATAAACCTGCTAAAGCTGCTCCTCCAACACTAATAATTCTTGTAACAATATTTGAATAACTTTGAAATTTAATGTACTGATTTTCATCAAATATATCAGAAGTCATTGAAATATAACTTCTAATGAACAATTCATTATTAATATCATTTAGCAAAACAAACAGTAAGCCTATTGCAATATAATCTTTAACCAATCCCCAAAATAAAGCAAATAAACTGATAATAACAATTGATGAAATATGTGAAATTATCATCAGTTTTTTCTTTGAGTGCTTATCGACAAATGATCCTACAAAAAACGACAGAATAGCGCGAAATGCTAAAGATGTTCCAATTACATATACTGCATTCATAAAATTACCTGTATCAGAGCTTAGCTCCCAAGAAATAAATAAATCAAAAATTATATCTCCAATAGTATTTATTGCTATAGCTGAAATTAGCAAATTTGTATTTTTATTCATAACTTCGCCCTATCTTCCTAAGTTATTCATCTTTATCATTGCACTTTATGACAGTATCCGAATACTTTTTAAGCACTTTTTCAATAAAATATTCTTTAGCAAAATGAAAATAATCACAATTATACAAACATATTTGTTTGCATTCACTTTCTTCTGCTCTGCATCCACCACCACAATAATATGCAATATCACATTCTGAACAAATATCTTTTTTATCGACCATATCATTAGCTATAATACGTTGTCTATTCGATTTAATTTCACTAATAGCTGTATCACTTAATAGATTTGTAATACAATTTCCATCTTTCTCTTTCTTCACGCAAGGATAAACGTCTCCATTGGGCATAATACTCAAAGCATTAATGCCAGCACCACAGTGCATTATCGGAAATCCAAGGCTGTGAAACATCATATTATCTGCAAAATTAACAATTTGAAATGTCTTAATTAAATCACCATTTTCAGTATTATAGACAAAGTCAAGCAATTCTTTCAATTGGTGAATATTTGGTTTGCACGAATCTACTACTTGTTTAACCATAAAAAAAACAACATTTATATTTTGTTTTTTATAAAATGAATAAAATTCCTTTGAGTCTTCTATATTATCACGAGTAAGCACTTTCATCACAACAACATTAGCACCATTTTTCACAAGTTTTTTTATATTATTATACACCACTTCAAAATGATTCTTTCCACGAGTTTTTGAATTTGTATATTCATCTATACCATCAATACTAATTTGAAACACAACTCGGTTATTACAATACAAATGCATCTTAGAGTCATCAATCAATGATCCATTGGTAACAACATATATTTTATCAAAAAAATCGCATTCAATACAAGATTCTAAGATACTATGAAAATTTGCATTGTAAAATGGTTCCCCTCCTATAAGTGTAATATTTTTAGCATTTAACTCTTTTAACTTTCTCAAAATTACATAATTATCTTCCATGCTAACAGTTGAATTATCATGAATAGAATAACAATATGTACAATTAAAATCACATCTTTTAGTCAAGTTGTAATACACCACACTTAAAGAATCTATTGAACTTGCATATTCATAATACCTGTTGATATTTGATAGCAAAATTTCTGACTCACTAGAAAAAACTACATTCCCATTTTGATTTATCACTTTATAATTACGAGTAAAATCGTCAGTTAGTATCTTCATACTTTATTTCCTCTTATAAAATAAAGCCTAATCCGCGTAAAACAGACTAGGCTTCATTTGAATAATCTCACTTACGCGACTTGATCTGACTTTGATGTTACATCAACTTTGCTTTTATTTTTCACGTTACATGCAAAAATATCAGCATTATTTTCCATCTTCACTACATCACTTTTCTTTGCCATACTACATGCAAAAATATCAGTCATAATCTCTCTCATTCCTCAAACTATGATTACTTACTAAGATTTTATATACCTAAAATGGGATTAATATCTTAAAAATTTAATCTTTTAGCTAAAATATTATATACTCTTATTGCCACTGAACACAACTTATTATACGGATATTTTGGTAGTATTACTTCAACTAAACACTAATATTTCTCATTTACTGAAAACTTATTAATAAGGAATCCATTAACATTCAAAATTATCCTTTAATAGTAATAGCTGTTACTTAATCAAAGATAAAGGCAACTCAACATGAGTACTCTGATTTTCATTTTAACATTACTATATTACAACTAACGATTATCCGATAAAAACAATTATGTCGTCAGTTGTAATTAAATCATATAAAAATCAATTTTTAACTTTTATTATACCGTTTAGGTGTAAAAATCTTTAGTTGTTTATATTTTAACACATGAACAGGATTAAACCAATAGTAACCATATTTATTTTAATGCACAAAAATTTTAGATATAGTATCATTAGATAAAGTCCGTATAATTGTGTAAAAAGAAAAAGGTCATTTGACCCCTTAACTAGTACAATGTTTTAAGCATAAAAACAAACTAGGAGGAATCAAATGACCCAATTACACTTTACAATTAACCAAGAAGAAATACAAAGTTTAATTAATGAATCTGTCGACAACAAAATCGCTAGATCAATCCTAACAAAAGTTTTTAACCATCTTATGGAAAAAGAAAGATATGAATACTTAGAAAATAAAGCCTATAAAAGAGATCTTAATAGAACTACTTACCCTAATGGCTACTATGAACGTGACTACACAACAAAGATAGGAACATTGACCATAAGAGTAGCTAGAACAAGAGATTGAAAATTTTTGGCAGAAGTTTTTGAAAGATACCAAAGCTAATAGAAAATACGTGTGGTAAAACATATTCTAAATCCTTTGTATCATCCTTAACCAAAGAACTTGACGAAGAAGTAAAACTATGGAGAAATAGTGATCTAAGTACGATAAAATATCCCTACATAATGGTAGATGTAGTATACGTAAAAGTAAGGGAAAAGAATCGTGTAGTATCAAAAGCTTGTCATATAGCAATAGGAATAAATGAAAAAGGAAGCAGAGAAATCATAGGATTTGATATTAGCGATGGAGAAAATGAGTATTCACGGTCTGACTTCTTTGATTATTTAAAACAAAGAGGCTTATCAGGTGTAAAAATGCTAATATCAGATACCCATAAGGGACTAGTAAAGGCAATAAAAGAAACATTCATAAACGTAACAAGGCAAAGATATCAGGTTCATTTCCTAAGAAATATCTTATCAAAAGCCCCAAAGAAAAATACAGAAGAATTTAGAGAAGGTATTAAGTCTCTATTTAAAATACAAGATATAAAGCTAGCAAGGGCAATGAAAAATGAAATATTAAAAAAATATGAAAATGAAAAGAAATATCAAAATAGCTTAAATGTCTTAGATGAAGGATTTGAAGATGTTTTTCCTATCTAGGAAATGAAATAGTCCATAAGAGATTAAGAACAACAAATTGTTTAGAAAGATTAAATGAAGAAATTAGAAGAGGTGAAAAAGTGATTAGGATATTTCCTAACGAAGATTCAGCTATACCATTAATATCTAGCCCGTCGGCTTTTGGAGACCAATCCTCATTGATATCAATGAGGACCTCCTAACATCTTATAAATTATATATTAGAATGAAATAGTGAATATTGTATTAGTAAATTTTACAAAATATTATCATAGTATAAAATATTATGTGTAAAATAGAAAAAGAGAACTCAAACTTGTAAAGTTTTATTAAGAAATAAAAGAAAAACATAAACTAACAAGGAGTTCTCTAAATACTCCATTTTAAATTATTAAAAGTGTAAAATGCATGTGAATGTATATGTTTAAAATATAACTTATAAAATAATACGATATAAAGAGTTATAAGCGATTACCAT
>NZ_JAKZEY010000041.1 GCF_022808955.1 Anaerococcus sp. AGMB09787 | reverse complement strand
AGTTAGAGTAAATTTATCTTTCATATTGAACCTTATTTTCAGAAAATTAGAAAATCATATTTTTTAAAATGATATCAAATTTTATAACAAAAACCTAATTTTATATCTTGGTGTTTCCAGTTGGATTTTTTGGTGCTTCCAGATGGGTTTTTTGGTGTTTCCAGACGGATTTTTTGTTGTTTCCAGGTGGGTTTTTTGTTGTTTCTTAGTCCCTCGAACACTAGTAAACTCAACGGGCCTGAGCCGCCTAAAAAGTATATAAAAATATATATAAAAATATAGATAAAAAGCTACGCAGTTATCCACAAATCTATAATTAATAAATATTTTTATTAAAGTATATTTGAATAATAAGAAACTATAAATCCATAAGTGATTTTCTTCGAATACGAACCCGCTAGGAGCTAACGCTCCGTCGCCAGCCCTTTACGCAAGGGCTTCAAAGTAGCACTTAGGGAAAATGAACTAACAGAGTTAACCTAGATATAGTCTATTTGCCCCGTATTTGACCTTTCTAGGCGTTTATTTGCAAAATTAGTATATTTGTATGACTAAGTTAGAATAAACCAAAATAGGGGCGTTTAAAGAGCTATAAGAGCTATTAAGAAGCTATAGGAATACATATAATAATAAGCTATTAGCATTTACCCTAGATAGGCTAAAATCGTTCGTATTTGCCCCGTAGTTCGAAGAAAACATATCTAGGCATATAATTATATGCCTAATTAATTTAAATCGCTTAGAAAGCAAATTAGAGCGTCTAAACAATATAAACAATAAAAAAGAAGCTCCAGCCTAAGCCTTCGCCCCTTCAGTGTACATATATTATATCAAAATCAACCTTGCTTGACAATTTCTGTAAAGTCAGACCAATCCTCAACCTTGAAAGCTCTTATATCCCTAACACTTTTTTTGAACCATTCAATTTTAGATAACTTATTTATTGCAAGATAAACATTAGTTAAATTATTTTCATTTGTAGGATTGATATATACGCTTCCTTGTGTCCATTCAAAACCAATGCTTTCTAATTCTTGTCTAATCTCATCATAAGCTCGGTTGTAAAGTTCCCCGTATTCGGCTTTTAATACGTCTATTTCTAAATCAAATACGATAGCATACATATTTTTACCTTTGCTTTTCTGGGTCTTACTCTCTACATATTCTCTTAAATAAGGCTTATATTTTGCTCTAATTTCATCGTAATTCATTTATTAATACTCTCCCCTATCTCTTTTACGGTTAAATTGCCTTACAACTCATTCTGTGCGTTTTCTAAGTGTAGAATGGGTAACTTTCATAAACTCTTATGGGGTCATTGGTAAGAAGGTCATCAAAATTATTAAGGGGTCGCTATTAGCTATCCCCTTTTATTGTCTGTGCAGTCTTTTAATGGGGTGTCATTATTATTGATCCCCTAGGTCATTAATACTAATATGGGGTAGCAAATCACGACTTTATAATTTTATTAATTTAAGTTATGTTTTACGCCCTAAGTTAAAATTAGGTCGCTAATTAGATGCCCTCGGTACTACCTATGCCGTCCATAATATAGACGTTATCCTTTTGCTTAAGTTGTTCCCTATACATTCTGTAATATTTAAGCCTGTAAAGGTAAATGCTGTGTTCTGTATGCTTAACTCTTTTTTTTCTTTTCTAGGCCTATCATATCATAGCCCCCGCCTAAAGCGGGGCTAATGATATTATTAATAATATTAATAATATTAGGCTTTTTTTGTCCTCTGTACATATTGAAAACAAGCCATTTAAAAATTTTTTAGCTGTTCGATACCCCCCCTTTTTTTTTGTATTAGTTAGTTTTTGCCTCCTGCTTTTTTTTAGAGTATTTTTTATTTAATCTCTTAACTTGGCTAGGGTAGTTTTTAAATTCATTTGATTTATTTTTGTAAAGTTAGATAATTTTTATTTTCATCTTGTTAATATCTTGTTAATAAAATATATTGTTTCCGTCTTATTTAGTTCTCCAACATTCAATTACTTACACAAGTAATATGTACGATGAATTAAAAAACAAAAAAAACACATTATAAATCAGGACATTCCCATAAAAAAATCTATAAATCTATATATAAATAAGACCAATTCTAACTAATTTGGTAAAATAAAAATGCGTATATTACTATATGCGTTGAAAGGAGGTGATTCTCCTTGAAATTTGTTGACGATTTGTTTTTGGCTATCGCAGCGAATGTAATAGCTTATTATGTTTGCAAGTGGCTTGATAGCTTTTCTGACAAGGAAAAATAAGCACAAAAAACAGGTAGTGTTCTCAGCCCTACCTGTTTTTTAATTGATTTTTTATTTAGCTATCTGTTGACGATTGCTTATATTTATTATACCCAAAATAAAAGTAAAGCAAAGAAGTGAACTACCCCCATTTCTTATAATAACAAATCCGTCGCTTACATGGCTAGATAAGAAGCTTGAAAATCAGTAATTAGCATAAAAAAAGACCAGGTATGCCGACCTGATTCTTTTTTTGTGCATTTCGATTAACGTAATTTATTTAGTCATATATATTATACTAATCTAGCCGACTTTGGACAAGCTTAGTTCCCTTTTAATTTTTACTATTTTTTTCTTCCAGCACCTCTTTAAAATATTCTTCACGTCTTTTTTCTGCATAGGATTTTGCAAATTCTGTCCCGTCTTTGCTTCTGTAAGGCTTTTTCTTATACGTTTGTTTTTTACCTGGTACTTTATTAAATTTGTTTTGATCCCAAGCATCGTTTTTTTCTGGCTCCCAGGTAAATTTATATCCTATAACGGGCGTTCCTTTTGTGTTTGCTTTAACTATTTTAACTTTTAAGTCTTTAAAATGTGGCCCTAAGTCTCTAATTCCATTTTTTACAATTCTATCGTTAATTCTACCAACATTATAACTTTTAGGTATATCCATAAGCCTTTTAAATTCATCTAAATCAAATTCCCTTTTTCCTACAGTTTTCCATTGTTTTAGCAATCTAAATAAAGTTTTAGAATACGTAGATTCAATTTGGATAAATTCTTC
This sequence comes from Anaerococcus sp. AGMB09787, assembly GCF_022808955.1. Taxonomy (GTDB): domain Bacteria; phylum Bacillota; class Clostridia; order Tissierellales; family Peptoniphilaceae; genus Anaerococcus. The sequence goes on along the minus strand of NZ_JAKZEY010000041.1, from coordinate 4,296 downwards.
TAACATAAATTTTGTCCAATTTCCTTCATTCCAACGGTTTAAAATATATTCAAACTCGGGATTTACTTTTAGAATTAACTCCATATTTGTCAAATCATCTTCCCAAGTTGCTTTAAATTTCAAGAACAAAGGCATAGCTTCATAAGAATTTTTTGTTTCTTCGAGATAGGTAAGTGTTCCTATTTTATCTACTAAACTTTTTATTGTATCTCTATATCTTTTATTATGTGTAACCGTATATTTAGCCAATTCTGCTAATTCGTATTTATCCATAATAATTTCTTTTGTTCCCTCATCACGCAGTTTCGTCAGTACGGCAAAAAAGAAATTCATTTCTTCGGCAGTCCGTTTTCGCATTGGTATAGAATTTACCTGGTTTTTATATTGTGTTATTTCTTTTTTATTTTTCATAATATAATGACTCCTCTAAAATAGTTAGTCATAATATACTATTAAAAATAAAAGATGACGAGTTTTTTTATTTGTCATTATAAACCGACAATTTGTCATTATAAACCGACAATTTGTCATTATAAACCGACAATTTGTCATTATAAACCGACAATTTGTCATTATAAGAAAAAATAAATGGCTAAATTTCAACAAGGAAACCGGGAAAATTTCGCTCTAAATACTATATAAATATTATATAAATATTAGGTAAATAGTACCCCCCCAAAAAAAAATAAAAATTTTTATGAGGGTAAAAGGTCAAAATTTCTAACGAAATTTTTCCAGTTGTAGATGACAAAAAAGATAATTTTTCGCTACGCTCAAAATTCTCGTTTATAGTTTTGATATAAAATTAATTAGATAAATAAAAAAATCCCAATCCTAAAAATAATTCTTCGAATACGAACCCGCTAGGAGCTAACGCTCCGTCGCCAGCCCTTTACGCAAGGGCTTCAAAGTAGCACTTAGGGAAAAGGAACTAACAGAGTTAACCCAAATATAGTCTATTTGCCCCGTATTTGACCTTTCTAGGCGTTTATTTACAAAATTAGTATATTTGTATGACTAAGTTAGAATAAATCAAAATAGGGGCGTTTAACGAGCTGTAAGAGCTATTAAGAAGCTATAGGAATATATATAATAATAATAAGCTATTAGCATTTACCCTAGATAGGCTAAATTCGCTCATATTTGCCCCGTAGTTCGAAGAAAACATATCAAGGTATATAAACTAGTCTAAAACGATTAGAGGGCAAGAGGGCAAATCCCTTTATAAAAAAAATAAAATGTATCAAAAATGTATCGTTTTGGTCTCGAAATTAGGTGTGAATTTCATGTTTCTTCTTTTCTTGAGTATAAACGTGAATTTGGAGTTTAGAAAATTTCTTGGCAATGGTTGTCACAAGACAAGAAAAAAGTTAAAGATGATGCAGAACCTAAAGCAAAAAAAATCGGATTTATGACGCCGATGATTTCTTTTACTATTATAGTGAATATGACGTTGTTGATATTTCAGATGAAGAATATAAGAAGCTAAAGGCTCTTTATATTAAATTATATGGTGGTTGGGATAATATTGATTTAAAAAATACGAGCTATAACGGCATAAATGAAAAAGGAAAAAGACAGATCATAGGCTTAGATCTAAGCGCTAGAGAAAGAGAATACTCATGGTCAAACTTCTTTGAATATTTAAAATCTAGAGGACTATCTGGACTAAAAATGGTAATATCTGATGCCCACAAAGGCTTAGTCAAAGCAATAAAAGAAACATTTATAAATGTATCATGGCAAAGATGTCAAGCCCATTTTCTAAGAAACATCCTATCAAAAGCACCAAAGAAAAACGCTGAAGAATTTAGGGCAGATATAAAGGCTTTACTTAAAATCCAAGATGTATCTCTAGCAAGAAAAATGAAAGATGAGATATTCGTAAAATATGAAAAAGAAAAGAAATACCAAAACTCGTTAAAGACCTTAAATGAAGGATTTGAAGATGCATTTTCATATTTAGCTAATAATGTAATTCATAGCAGACTTAGATCAACTAATTGCTTAGAAAGACTAAATGAAGAAATAAGAAGAAGAGAAAAAGTAATTAGAATATTTCCTAATGAAAAATCTGCTATACGCTTAATAGGCGCAATCCTCATTGATATCAATGAGGATTGGATAACATCATCTAGGATATATATTAAGATGTAATAAAAAATATTGTATTAGATTAATTTACACAATATTATGGACTTGACTAGTTGTGTTGAGTTTTTTAATAATAAAATGTATAATGTTTGTGACTAGAAAGAAAGTAGTTCCATTTGGAACGCAAAAAAGACAGGAGACCCTAACAAACTCCTGTCTTTTTTATTGTTTGGCTAGTTACTATCTTTTCTGTTTTTGAATTTTTGTAGCAAGCTGTCTAGCCATTTGCAGATGTAGTGACTAGTTACATCTACCATGACAGCTAATACGAAAGAAAGTATTTTTTCCATTTGAAACGCCCCCTTTCTGTTACCAGTATAGGGATAGTAACGTAACCATTATAGCAGATATTTATATGTTTTTATAAAATTTGTAGAAGAGGAACTTAATTTCATACAAAAAGAGCTCGTCAATCTATGTTTACTATTGTATGGGTGTTTGTTCTAGGATATTGTATGATAATCCTTGGTAATTCAATTGACGAGCAGTATATAATCAATTATACTTCTATTAGAATAGAAACTAATTTGAAATTTTATATTCAAATAGTTGGAATGCCATCAACTATAATAACAATCAATTGTGAGTGGTAAAATTTATTTAAAGAGAGAAATAAGATGTCAAAATATAAAAAATACTTACTAAATACTTTTCTAATACTAGCTATATTTATCTCATGTTCAAAGCTTTCTTTTGCACAAGCAACTGGAAGAATTAAAGTATATGCTAATGTGATGAAAGAACAAAATTATCCTATAACTTTTAAAATTTATGAAGAAGATGGGGAAACTTTATTTAAAGAATATGTTTTAGATGAATCAAATGATTGGAAGGTCGAAGATTCTATTCCAACAGGAAACTATGAAGTAAAAGCTAGTATGAAAAGAAATTCGGATTTTGAATTTATAAAGTATCCATTTGAAAGAAAAATGGAAGTAAAAGAAGATCAACAAGCTACAAGTCTTGATGATGGAGTTTTTACAATTTTGCAAGTAGAGAAAAGATCACTTGATGAATTTAGAGTTCTTTTAGCCTATCAAGATGAAGATGGTAATTTCAAAAGTGGGGAGCATACAAAAGAAGAAGCTATGGCTCTTCAAGAAGAGTTGTTAAAAAGGCAGGCTGAAGGTACTATACGCTTGTATAATGAGGATCCAGATGAAGCTGATAGGAAGGTTAAAGAATCTGATAAATATTTTGATGAAAGAATCGAAAAGCTTAATAATGGAATAGATCCTGATAAAGAAGACAAAAGAAAATCAGATGATAGCACAGAAAACCTTGAAAAAGCTGATAATAATGATGACAATACTGAAAATAAACAAAATGATGATAGTAAATATATTACTAGTGTAGATGAAAAAAATACCGAAAAAACTTTTAACATAGAAGAATCTAACGATTTAGAGGATGACTATACTGACCTTGAAGATAAAAAAGATAAAGGCTCAAGTGTTGTAAAAATAGTAATAATAGTTTCTTTAGCGATATTAGTTATTTTGGCTTTGTACTATTTGTTTATTTTTAAAAGAAAAAAGCTAAATTAAGAAAAAAAGAAATTGAGGAATATGAGATAAACACGTTTGGTAGAAAACTATAAAATCTATCTTTTTCAGAATTTAAACACTAAATTAAGTGGTTCTAAAATATTAATTTATTGATGGTGATATGTATGTTACATAAAAATAGTAAAAATGTAAAACAAAGAGAAAAAGAATATTTTGAAGAGTCTAGACAAAACTTTCTAGATAGGATGCTTTCTCAAAATCCTGGCAAATTAACACCAGAAGAGAAACAGAGAGGAGAAAACTTTAGGAAGAAATTAAAAGAATATGAAAAAAATGTATTTGGTAAAAAGTTGTAAACAGTGAACTACCCCCACTTAAAGCTTAATGCTTTTGAAGTGGGGGCATATTGCTTCATTCTCTACTGCGATAAATCTGATTGATAAAACACAACAGATTAATCGTCTTACACAAAGTCCACAAGCGTAAATTCGTCTAGAGTTGGAGGATGGGAAAAGATAGATTTGGAGCATACGGACTATAACGGCAAGAAGTGGTAATAAAAGGAAAATAAATTAAAATATGACAAAGATTAGAATTTAAAAAAGAGGGCTAGTTTAGTCCTCTTTTTTACTTA
>NZ_JAKZEY010000040.1 GCF_022808955.1 Anaerococcus sp. AGMB09787 | reverse complement strand
GAAAGCCTATGATTCAAGCTCTCTCATTTACATCTAGCTTTTACTAAATGCGTGATTTAAAATTCTACTATAATAGTAGATGTATCATTGAACTCAAAGTATTAACTTTGGTTGTTGTTTCTATATAATTGTATGATTATCATCTAAAGATGTTAATCTTGGTTCATGGTCGCTTTGTTCCCGCGACTCTTATATAATACCACCTCATTTTGATCTTGTCAAATATTTTTTTGGATTTTTTTGAAATAATGACTTATTTTTCTAAAAACCCTTAAGTGGTATAAATTCATTATACAATCATTTGATTATCTTGTCAAATAAATTATTAATTCATCAAAGACATATGCAAATGACGTACTTCTGTATAATACTACCCTATTTATTGAGTGTCAAGTATTATTTTAAAATTTATATAGACCCAAGTTTACAAGCTTATAAGCTTCTACTTAACTTCATGGAGGCTCTTCTTATCTATCGCAAGAACTGTGTCAAAGACTTCTATAAAACTAGGGTTTTGGGAATGGCTTACGGATATTATTATTTTGCCCCTTATATTTTGGATGATTTTTCCTATATTAACTTGGTTTTCATAGTCAAGACCTGAGTCCACCTCATCCATTATAATTATAGGTTTGTCTTGGTAGATGGCCCTGGCAAGGTCAAATCTTTTCTTCTCTCCTCCAGATAGTTCATCCTTGCTTATTAGCTCTGATAGGTCATTATTCTTACTCTTTAGCCAATATGATAAGCCTACTTCTTCTAAGGCTAATCTTGCCCTATCTGGATCTTTGTCGTCTGAAAATAGACTTATGTTATCCATAATACTTGCATGAAAGATGGCTGTATCTTGCTTTATATAAGATATTTTATCGTAATATGATTTTGCCTTAATTATATCTAGGCTCTTTTCATTTACCCTTATCTTCTCAGCGACTCCTTCAAAGTTTAGGAGGATTAGGTTTAATAGGCTTGACTTGCCAGAGCCACTCTCACCTACTATTACATATTTTTTATCCTTGTTAAAGGTATAGGAGATGTTTTCTAGGACCTTATTCTTCCCATAACCTATATCTGCCCCAGCTATTTCTAAGCTATCTATATCACAAATTTCCTCTCCTTCATCATCTATCCTAGGACTTTCACTATTTATGTAGGCTAGGATATCATTAAATACCTTCTTGCCTGCGACCATATTGCTGTAAGTATCAGATATAGTTTGGATAGGTCCTGCTATAGTTCTCATAAGGGTTGTTATTGCTATAAGGGAAGGAAGTGTAAGCTTGTTCATATAAACAAAGACTCCTCCTATAACGTAAGTTCCTGAATATAAGATATTGCCCAAGCCATAAGAAACAGCATAGGTTTTTCTTATAGAAGTTTCATAGTCTATAGTTGTGTCAGTTAATTTATCCGACCTGCTATACAATTTTTCCAAGAAAATTTTTCCCAAGTCAGATATTTTTATGTACAACAAATTTCCTAGGTAATCTCCAAAGCTCCCCAAAAATTTATTTTTTTCTTTAAGTTGAATTTCCTTTTTATTAGCTAAGATTTCCTTACTTATAAAAGGTGACAAGAGAGGGATAAAGGATAAAACAAGCATTATAAGGGTTAAGGAAACTTGGATGGACATGGCTGATAATAAGGAAAAAACAAAGAAAGAAATGTATAAAAAAAGCGATATTGAATGTCTAACATACACCCCACCAGTCTCTAAATCATTAATTATAAGCTCATTTACCCTTGCCCTATAGTCAACGTTTACTAGATAGGACTGGTCTTTATTTACCTTTGCTAATATATCCTTTCTAAGGTCATTTATTATTCCATGGGTTAATTTTGATATGTATTTTTTAGGTAGGTAGTCAAAACATGCATCTAGTATAAAAAAAGGAACTGAAAAGGCTGCAATAAATAAAAGCTTTTTAAAATTTCGATCCATAGCATAAGTTGTTAGTCGCTGATATACAAAAGCAGTACCTACTATTATGCTAGATGCTATAAGAGATATTATAATATAAACTATCAAAGTATTTTTTCTTTTTAATAGATATTTTTTCATAAATTTTTATCCTTTCCTTTACAAAAATATCCCCCCCAGTTGGTTTTAAGGGAGGGATAGTCTTTGTTATTTACTTTTAAAGAATTGCTTCTCTTAGGTCTTTTAGGGCATTACGTGCAACGTCCATTGCCTTATTCATAGCGTCTTTGTTGGTCATATCAACACCAGCCTTCTTTAGAACTTCGATTGGATATTCGCTTTCTCCTGCCTTCAGGTAGTTTAGGTAAGCTTCTCTATCGCTATCTGTTCCATGGAGGATTTTTTGGCTAAGGGCTACTGCACTCATAAAGCCTGTCGCATATTGGAAGACATAGTAATACATATAGAAGTGTGGAATCCTAGCCCATTCTGCTGAGATGTATTGGTCTACGTCTATGTCATCTCCAAAGAGGTCTTCGTTTAGTTCCTTGTAGATACTGTGTAGTCTTTCTGCCGGGATTGGCTCACCATTTTCTACAAGTTTGTTTACCTTGTGTTCAAATTCTGCAAACATAGTTTGTCTAAATACTGTAGACTTGAATTGGTTTACAAAGTAGTTTAATAGATAGGCTGTTTCTTCTTCTGAGCTTGAAGTCTTTAGCATATGGTCAAGGAGCAAGAGCTCGTTGGTGGTTGATGCAATCTCTGCTAGGAAGATTGAATAGTGGCCATAGGCAAAAGGTTGGGTATTCCTTGTGTAATAAGAGTGCATAGAGTGGCCTAGTTCGTGGGCTACTGTAAATACATCATCTATGGTGTTTGTATAGTTTAATAGGATGAATGGTTGGGTATCGTAAGATCCTGATGAGTAAGCTCCACTTCTCTTGCCCTTGTTAGGGATTACGTCAAACCATCTTGATTCAAAGCCATTTCTGGCAACTTTTACATAGTCTTCTCCCAATGGTTTTAGGGCTTCTAGGACTATTTCTTTAGCTTCATCAAATTCGATTTTCCTATCGTAATTTTTAACTAATGGGACATAGATATCATGGAAGCCTAACTTGTCTACTCCAAGGAATTCTTTTCTTAAGCTAGTGTAGTCCTTGTGGATATCTACATTATCGTGGACAACTTCTAATAGGTTGTCATAGATTTCTTCTGGGATATTATTTCGGAAGAGGCTCATCTCTCTTGCTGAAGAGTAGTTTCTAAGTCTTGCCTCTACATTATTGGCTGTAAATTCTCCATCCAAGGTAGCTGCTAGGGTGTTGGAGTATTGCCTATAAACTGAATAGTATTTTTCATAAACTTCACGTCTAAAGTCCCTATCCTTATCTTCTTGGAGGCTAACAAAGTTTGCATCTGTTATTTCTATTTCTTCTCCATCCTTTTTAACACTAGGGAAGGATATATCTGCATTTGAGAAGATCATATAGGTTGTTTGTGGGTTTGATGCGAGCTTGCCATAGCTTGCTATAATCTCTTCGCTCTTTGGATCCAGGGTATGGTCCTTAAACCTTAGTAGGTCTTCAAAGTAATGATCTAGGTAGGCGAGATCTTCATCTGCCAAGAATTCTTTGATCTTAGATTCGTCAGTAGCTAATAATTCTGGTCTCATAAAAGCAAGGGCTTGGCCTGCAGCTACAGCAGTATTGGCAGCAACTTGGCTCATTTCTTGGTACTTGGTTACCCTAGTATCTTCATCAGACCTAAGGCTAGCATAGACATCTGCCTTACCTAATTTTCTTGAAAATTCTTCATATAGTCCAAAAAATTCTTTGAAACTTTCCTTACTTTCTGTAATTTTGCCCTTGTAGGATGTAAGCTTTTGAGCAAGCTCTCCTACTTCTTCTATCTCCTTATAAAAATCTTCGTCATTTTGATAGATGCTTGAGGTATCCCAAGTCAATCTTTCTTCAATATCTTTTCTTTCCATTTCTCCTCCTAATTAATTTCGATAAGGCTACCCTTATCATCTCTTTTTATGTTTATATCCAATAAGTCTATTGGATTTTCATAAACCACAAGATTTCCGCTTTCAATTTCCTTATTCTTGTAGGTGGTTTTTAACTTTTCCCCAGTAAGTCCATAGGCCTCGACCATAGGCTTTAGATTGGCCTCTTCGCTTGCCATTCTTTCCTTGATGGCTTCTTCTAATGATCCAGCCACTATTTCTTCTCCAGCTTCTATAAGATCATTGAGCCTTGTAACAGTTGGATTTATATTCTCAATTGAGTTCTCAAAGGTAAAGGCATCCATAGTATTTAAGAACCTATTATAAAGGTAGTAGGCTGACTTGGTATGGGTCTTATAAAGTGAGACTATATTTACCATAAGCATAGGGCCACTATCTGACTCAAAGCTAAAGGCGTGGCAGGTAGTGCCTATGTGGCCATCTCCTAATAGGCTACCAAAGTTCTTGGTATACCTTTCTCCTTCCGATACAAAATGTAGGTCAAGGTTTAGATTATTGCCTGTAAGGACCCAAGCCAAGTCCAGCTCATCAAGCTTCATAGTTTTAATAAGGCCCTGGGCCTTGGATGGATCTCTCCCATCTCCTAGGTCAGCCTTCTTTAAATCTTTAAAGGCATCTAGGTTTACTTTCTCATCAGTCTTGCCAGTTTCCTTGTAGGTTATCTCAGGCATGGATATGTCTTCTATCTCTAGGTCTTGCTCTTTTTTGACCCCTTCTTCAAAGTCTTCCCTGGACATAAAGGAACAAGAAGTTAGACCTAACAAAAGCAAGAATCCACAAATTATTTTCTTCATAATCAGACCATCAGGCTATTGTTACCTATCCTTACAAATAAAAACGAAAGGAGGATAAAGGCAAAGGCCGATATGACTATTGTCATAGTAGGTAGGCTCCTATTTGTAACTGGGAATACTCCAGCAAGAAGAATCCCTCCCAAGAATCCTCCTAAGTGGCCCATTATGCCAACATTTGGTGATATAAGAGAATATATCACGTTAATTACAATAATTGACATAAAACTCGCCCCAAAGCTAGATAATATAGCATCATCCTTATAATTGATCATAAGTCCTATGGCAAGACCAAAAATTCCATAAAGGCTTGTAGAAGCCCCAGCAGAAACTGCATTCACCTTACCAAAGGCATAGGTAAATAAGTTGCCCATAGCCCCTGCCAAGATGTAGATAACAAGGAACTTATAAGGGCCATAGAGCCTTTCAAATACTGGTCCTATGGAATAAAGGAAGTACATATTAAACAAAATATGGAAAAGTCCTATATGGATAAAAGAAGCTGTTATTGCCCTCCACCATCCTCCTTCATAGAATAGAGGCTTAGCCATAGCTCCAAACCTTATAAGATTTGCCGTATTTTCACTTCCTCCACTAAAGGTCATTAGTACAAAGACTATGACATTAGCTAGTAGTAATATCGTTGTCACAGGAAATTCTCCTAATTTTTTAATACTCATAATACATGATTATACCTTATTAGTTCCTCTTTTTAACCTGTGAAAATATTTCATCATCATTAATTCTTTGGGCAAGGTCCTCTATACTTTCAATAAGGGACTTCCTATCAAGGTCATCTCCTATATCATATTCATAAACATAGTCAAATACATTATCATCTATGTATTTTTCGTCCTTCTTGTCATGCAAGAAAATAATTTTTATATCTTCCTTATACCTCTTGGCAAGTTTGGCCATATTGATTGATGAAATACCGTCAAATTGACTAAGGTCCTCTCCCAAGAGTAAGAAGTCCATATCCCTAACGAGATTAGGGAAGTCAATTCTTTGGAGAATGTAGTCCATAGGCTTAGAAATCTTTGCCTTAAAGTAGGTATAGAGGGCCCAGGCTACTCCCCCACCTGATCCTAAGGATGGGAAGTCTATCTCGTCTATCCCCAATAGCTCCGAGGTCTTCGCTGCAAAGTTCTTGCACCCCTTATAGAGCTTGGCTACGTCAAGGTCGCTTGCCCCCTTACGGTAGGCCCTGGTCTCAAGGAAGGAATTATCCCCAAAGAGGGTAAGGTCACTGGAAGTGGCAAGCTTTATCTTAGATCTAATGAACCTAGGATCCATATCATCTATATCAATCCTTGCTACCTTGGCTAGGTTTTTGGCCTTGGGACTAAGACCCTTGCCTTCATCATCATAAAACCTTGCTCCTAGGGCATAGAGGACTCCCATGCCCATATCATTGCATGCGCTATCTCCTATCCCTATATAAAAACTGTCTGCTCCATTGTTTAGGGCATCAACAAAGACCTCTCCCAGGCCCAGCGATGATGCTTCCATCACATCTAAGTCTTCCTTATAAAGCAAAGAAAGTCCTGATGACTCTGCCATCTCAATTGTTGCAAAGCCATCATCCAAGAGGTACTTGGCAGTTATAGCTTCTCCCAGGGGGTCATGGACATTGACATAGTGGTCTTTGCCTCCGGAGATAAACTTGACTGACTCTATAGTGCCTTCTCCTCCATCTAGAAAGGGGATTGGGTAGGCCTTCATATCAAGCTTATCCTTAAAAATTTGCCCTATTTTTACCGAATCTTCAAAATTTTTAATAGTATCTATAGCTACTAATACGTTCATATAAAATATCAACTCCTCGCTTTTAATTATATACCCCAAACTTGTAAAAATATTATCAATAATTCTTTGCTATAAAAACTTTACAGATGTGCCATATATTGTTATACTAGATTAGAAAGTAGTAACTTTCGCTGTTTAACTCAGAAATCTTAGGATTTCAACCATCAAAGCCATTACTTCGTGTAATGGTTTTTTGGATTATAATAATACGGAGGAAATCTTGTTAAAAAATAAAAAATTAGCTATTATTTTTTCAATCATAGCCATGTTACTGTGGGGATCAGCTATCCCTACCATAAAGACAACCTACCTAGAACTTGGCATCGGCGCCTATGACACAGGGGAGAAGATAGAGATAGCTGGCATAAGATTTTTCTTGGCTGGCCTTATTACCCTAGTTTACTTTTTACTATTCGATAGGAAAACTAAGGACTTTAAAAAATTAAATTGGAAATTCGTCATAGTCCTCGGACTCTTGCAAACTACCTTCCAATACATTTTTTACTATATAGGCCTATCAAATACCCTAGGAGTTAAGTCTTCCATAATCCAGGCTTCTAACTCCCTCATAGTAGTTGTCCTATCTACCTTCTTATTGCCAGAAGATAAGATAAACCCCAAGATGATAACAGCCCTAATCTTAGGCTCTCTTGGTATCTTGGTAAGTAACTCAGCAGGAGCCATAGATGCTGGCTTTAAGCTAAATGGGGAGGGCTTTATAATCATATCAACCATAATAAATGCCCTATGTACAATCCTTGTTAGAAAATATGGCAGGAAGGAAAATCCCTACCTCCTTACAGGCATCCAATTTCTTATAGGATCAGTATTTATGATTATCCTAGGCTATAGTATGGCAGGCTTTGACTTTGATTTTACATTTAAGGCCATAGGACTCTTGGTATATGCATCCTTCATATCAGCTACTGCCTTTACCATCTGGACCCTAGTCCTTAAGTACCACTCAGCCAATGAATTTAGTATTTACAAACTCTTTATCCCAATCTTTGGCTCGCTCCTTTCGGTAATCTTTTTAGGAGAGACCTTCACCCTAAGACTTGCCTTGGGCATGGGACTGGTCCTTATATCATCACTAATCCTAAACCTAAGCAA
>NZ_JAKZEY010000004.1 GCF_022808955.1 Anaerococcus sp. AGMB09787 | reverse complement strand
ATTAAAGTATTATATAATTATTGGAGGAGGATTTTATGAAGGGAAATGAAATACAATTATATAGATTTATGGAGGGTAGTGAAAAACGTTTTATAATCCCTGTCTATCAACGAAACTATGACTGGAAAATAGAAAACTGTAGGCAACTTTTTGATGACCTCTTGATGATGAAAGAAACTAATAGCAAGAGCCATTTTTTTGGATCCATGGTATCAGCCTTGGCAGAAGATATGGGGAGTCAAGATTTAATAATCATAGATGGCCAGCAAAGACTTACGACTATCTCCCTCTTGCTTTTAGCTATATATGACCTCATTAATGAGGGTCTTATAGAATCAAGTGATTCTAATCTCAAGCAAAGGATAAGGGAAGAATACCTTATTAATAAGTACAGCCCCAGTGATAAAAAAATCAAATTAAAACCTGTAAAAAATGATGCAGACGCCTTTAATAATTTGGTCGATAATAATAACCCTATCGATTCATCTAATATAACTACCAACTACAAGTATTTTTATAAGAGGATTCTCGATGAAGAAGTCAGTGTTGATGAGCTCTTTGATTCCTTTAAGAAGTTAATTATTATCGATATATTTTTGAGTAGTGATGACGATCCTCAGCTTATCTTTGAAAGCCTCAACTCAACCGGCCTTGATCTAAGTGAAGGAGATAAGATAAGAAACTTTATCCTTATGGATGTAAGACCTACTAGCTTACAAGAAGAATATTATGAGAAATATCGGCATAAGATAGAAAAGTACACAGACTTCGATGTATCAGCCTTTGTGAGAGATTATATAAGCCTAAAGACAGGCTCTATCCCTAACATCAACAAGACCTACCTAGAGTTTAAGAAATTTTATAACAAATTCTACCAGGGCAAAAAATTAGATCTCCTAGAAGACCTCCTTGCCTACGCCAAAAGGTATAAGCAACTTATAAGTGGACAAAGTCCATTTAAGACAATCGAGCCTGTCCTACAAAGACTTTTAAACTTTGAAGCCAAGGTTACTAGGCCATTTTTGATGGAAGCCTTGAAACAAGCAGAGGAAGGAAATCTTAACGAAGAAGACCTCTACCAAATCTTAATCCTAGTAGAGTCCTATCTTTTGAGAAGGCAAATCTCTTCCCTACCTACAAACTCCCTAAATAAGATTTTTGCTAATCTTGCTTCTGAAATCTATAGGATAGAAGATAATAAGGACAATTATCTGGAGAAGTTCAAATATATTCTCCTTTCTAAAAAATCCAACAGCCGTTTTCCAACCGATGAAGAATTTATGGAAGCCCTTTCTAAGAAAGATATCTACCACATGAAGGCTAGGATCAAGCAATATATTATGGAGAGATATGAAAATTATGGGACTCGTGAAAGTAAGGATGTCCACGAGCTAGTTCAAAATGGCACCTATACTATAGAGCATATCATGCCACAGACCCTATCTCCTGAACGGAAAAAGAGCCTTGGAGAAAATTATGAAGAAATTCACGAGACCTACCTCCATAGACTCTGTAACCTAACCCTCACAGCCTACAATTCCGAATACAAGAATTCATCATTCGAGAAGAAAAAGACAATTGCCCATGGCTTTATTGATTCTGGACTTAGGATGAATCAAAGGCTAAGCCACTACGAGAAATTCACAGAAGAAGAGCTAATAGCTAGAAATGAGGAAATGGTAGGTAAGGCCCTAGAGATTTGGCCAATGTTAGAATCTTCTTATATAGGAGTTGTGGGAAAGCATACAGAAATTTTCTTAAATGATGAAGATGACCTTAGGGGGAGAAAAATTACAGCCTATAACTTCTTGGGATCAACCTATCCAGTTACTACTTGGATTGAAATGTATAAGGAGATTATAAAGGCTATCTATGAGTCTGATTCTAAACCTCTAAAGGATAAGATAAATTCTGAAAATAATGAATATAGGTATTTCTTTAACAATGAAGAAGTTAGACATTCCTACATTAAAATATATGACAATTTTTATATAAATATTAACCTAAATAACAATACTAAAATCCATGGCCTAAGATATCTTTTTGACCTCTATGGCATAGACCAAACAGAACTATCCTTTGTCATAAAATAGAAATCGACCCAGGTTTTATCCTGGGTCCTCTTTTTATTCGTTAATAAGGTCTAATTTCTTAAGCAAAGTCATAAGGGCTGATAGGACAACTGCTACTACTGATGCAAGAACCATGCCTGATAGCTCTATTGCTCCAAATTTGATGGATAGACCTGACAGTCCTGCTATAAAGATTATTGAAGTTAGTATTAAGTTTACTGACTTAGAGTAGTCTACCTTGCTATCAACTAAGAGTCTAAGGCCAGAGCTTCCTATCATGCCGTAGAGCAAGAAGGTAACCCCTCCTATAACATTGCCTGGTATAGTTTGGATAAGGGCTGCTAGAGGTCCAATAAAGGCCATAAGGATGGATACAATTGCTGCTCCCCCTATTACCTCGACCGAGTAAACTCCAGTTATCGCCATAACACCAATATTTTCTCCATAGGTAGTTGTTGGTACTCCACCTAGTAGACCTGATAGGGCTGTTGAGAAGTTATCAGCAAAAATTGACCTATGAAGGCCAGGACTTTTGATAAGGTCCTTGCCAATAATATTTGATGTAACAACCTGGTGGGAGATATGCTCGCTTGTTATAACCAGGATAACTGGGAGCATGGCAAGGATGGCATTAAGAGAGAACTTTGGTAGGCCAAACCTTGGAAGAGTAAAGAGCTTTGCTTCTAGGACAGGAGTAAAGTCAACCATTCCAAAAAATATCGAAACAATATAGCCTACAATTATTGCTATAAGGATTGGAATAGTAGATAAGAATCCCTTGAAAGCAACAGATCCTATAACGGCAGTAAGGAGGGTTACTATAAAGACTATAAAATCCTTACTTGTCGCAGTATCTGTCATAAGGTTGGCTCCGATAGAGCCTCCTGTTACAGTATTACCAGCAAGTTCAAAGCCTATTAGGGCTACAACTGCCCCCATAGCTGCTGGTGGCAAGAGGATATCGATCCAGCTTGTACCGAACTTATAGATTATGTAGGCTATAAAGCAGCCCAGAATTCCGGTCACAATAAAAGCACCTTGGGCATATTCAAATCCTTGACTTGCAATAATAGCTGTACCTGGTGCTAAAAATGCAAATGAAGAACCCAAATATGCAGGTGCTTGCTTCTTTGTTATTAAAATAAATAATAGTGTTCCTATACCATTCATCAATAAGACAATGCCAGGATCAATATTAAATAAAATAGGGACTAAAACACTAGCTCCAAACATCGCAAAAGTATGTTGGATTGATAAGGGGAACAATAATTTAAATGGGACTTTTTCATCTACCTTGTAGATTTTCTTATTCTTTGACATAATACCTCCGTAAATCATAAAATTTCTTAGGTTATTGTAGCAAATTATATTCTACTTGTCAAAATTTTTGAAAATCCACCTAGGTCTTAACCCTTTATTAGCTCTTCCCCTTTTATGCTATCAATTATTTCATCTTTGATATCTTCCAGCCTATCTCTTAGGTCATCGATCTTGCCATTATTTTTTAAATAAAGATAAGCTGCACTAAGAGCTGTTACTCCTACTAATGTAACCATTGCTACAGGAGATGTATTTTTTCTTTTCATATTAAACATTTTATCACTCCTTTGCCTTTCTTATCTCGATTATACTTTAATAAATCTTAATTTTCAAATTAATTTTATTAATATTATTAAGTCTCTCTTTATATAATTTAATCTTCTCTAACAAGTGGCATGGACATGCATCTTGGGCCTCCCCTTCCTACAGTTAGGGTAGAACTATCAAGCTTAATTACTTCGATTCCATTAAGTTCAAGCATTTCATTGGTTACAGTATTTCTCTTATAGACTATAACCTTACCTGGAGCTATGGCTAGGGTGTTGGATCCGTCTGTCCATTGTTCCCTTTGGGCAGCTATTGGATCTCCCCCACCACATGGCAAGAGTCTTATCATATCAAGTCCAAGGGCATCCTTTAGGAGGTCGTCTAGGCTCTTTTCTATATATTTTTCGCCTACCTTCCCACCTTTATTAAAAAACCTTATTGCCCTAAAGGTCTTGATGATACCTGGGTGGTAGGTAAAGGCATCAAAGTCTATTTGGGTAAAGACTGTATCAAGGTGCATATAGGCTCTTTCGTTAGGAATTTCGATTCCGATGATTTCCCTAATTTCATTTTCATCATCTAGTAAGATATTATTAGCTAGCTTTCTAATTGCTTCAAGCTCAGTTCTTTGGCTAATTCCTATTAGTAGGAGATTTTCATTAACTGCAAGGATATCTCCACCTTCTATATGGTATTTTTGATTCCTACCATAGTAGTCTTTTGTGCCTTGGTAGTCCTTGTGGTATTTAAAAATATAGTCAGCAAAAATTGTCTCCCTCTTCCTTGTTTCGCTATACATGGTATTGATTGATACCCCATGGCCTAGAGTAGAGAAGTTGTCCCTAGTAAAATATAGGTTTGGCATAGGATTTATGGCTGTGTACTTTTGATCAAAGACTAAATGCTCACTCTTTAGTCCTAGCTCCTTTAGGGTTATGCCTGACATGGTCTTTAGGACAAAATCCTTGTCATCTTTTATGGATTCTAATAGGGCCCTAGATTCTTTTTTGATAAAGTCATCGGCAATATCAGCTTCACTTAGGTATTGGTCCAAAAATTTCTCTCTAAGTCCCTCATTATCTCTAAGGGTTTCAGCCATCAAATCCTCTAGGTAGACCACTTCTACCCCTTCCTTTCTAAATATCTCAGCAAAATTATCATGCTCCTCCCTAGCCTTATCAAGGTCTGGTATGTCATCAAACAATAGCTCATCTAGGGTATTAGGGGTAAGGTTTAGAAGTTCTTCTCCTGGTCGATGGACCAAGACTTTCTTTAGGGGTTTAATTTCACTTTTTACATCTAATCTTTTCATAAAGCCTCCAAAAATTTTTTAAAAAAAGGCAGTTTTCAAAGAAAACCACCTATAATCAATTAGCCACGCCAATATCTTTAATTGTGTTTTCATTATATCAGAAATTAAGAAAAAATAAAAGATACCTGCAAATTTTTACACAAAACCTTCCTTATACTTGAAATTTTAACCATCTCTTATATAATAATACTTGTCAATTAATTATAGGAGGGAACAATGAAAAAAGTTAATATAGCTACTCTTATGCTAGCATCTGCTTTAGTTTTAAGCGCTTGTTCAAATAATACCGAAGAAGCTCCAGCTGAAGATAACGCGGCTCAAACAGAAGTTAGTACAGAAGTAGAAGAAGCTAGCACACCTGAAGCTGAAACAAGTAGTGAAGACGCTAGCGCAGAAGAAACAAGTGAAGAACCAGTTGCATCAACAGATGCAGAAACTGCAGAAGGTAATGTAATCCTACATAGGGGCTACCCTACTGAAGAAAATGGAAGATCTATATCACGTATAGTCGTTGCAACAAGCGGAGATAAGATTGTAGCTGCTTCAATCAACGAATACCAATACGATGATAAAGAAGGCAACTATGAAGGAGTTATAAACTCTGACGGTGGCTTTGGTGAAGGCGCTGCTGAAGGCAAGATCCTAATTTCAAAACTTGACAACGAAGAAACTTACTCAGCAGAAATGAAAGAAGCTGGATCACCAACAAGCCTAGCTGAAACCTATAAGGGAATCCAAGACTTTGCAGTAGGCAAAACAATAGAAGAACTTGAGACATATCTAAACGAAACAGAAGACCAAGAAATAATCGATGCAATATCATCAGCAACTTTCCACTCAACACCAACCCTACTTAAACAAATAGTTGAAGTTGCTAAGGATGATGCTATCACAACAGTAGGATTTGCAGAAGATCCTGAAGCTATAACCCTAAAATCATCAACAGCAGCTCCACACGGAGACAAGTCATTTGCTGACGTAGTTGTTGCTATGGAAGGAGATAAGATTATAGCTGCATCATTTGACGAATTCCAATATATGGCAGATGCCAAAGGCCTAGCTGAAGGCGAAAGTGGCTTTGTAGAAGGATTTGCAGATCCTGCTAAAGTCTTTGCTTCAAAGATCGAAAACAACGAACTTTACTCAAAGAACATGGCTGAAAAAGGCGAATCAACAGTAGAAATTAAAGCTAACTTCGAAGCTATCCAAAACTTCGTAGCAGGCAAAACTGTGGCAGAAGTTGAAGAAGCCCTAGGCAATGTTGGAGAAGATGGAACAGTTGATGGAGTTACAGGTGCAACTCTAGTTGATACAGCAGGCTACCTACAAGCAATCGTTGATACTGCAAAAATGTAATAAAGACAAAGAGAGTCGAGTGATCGGCTCTTTTTTTTACCCTTCTTTTACTATAATGTGGCTTAGCCCTTTACTTTTGATAGGAGGAGGGGCTCTTTGGGTATAAAATATTAATAGAATAAAATAAAGGAGGAGAAAATGAACTTTATAGAACTTGCTAAAAACCGCTTTTCTTGCAAGAACTTTTCAGATAAAGCCTTGGATAGGGACTCACTAAATACAATACTCGAAGCAGGTAGGCTTGCCCCAACAGCCCAAAACCGTCAAGGCCAACACATCTATGTAGTGGAATCAAAGGAGGGCCTAGGAAAGATTGATGAACTAACACCATCAAGATACCATGCCCCAACAGCCCTTATAGTTGCCTACGATAAGAACAACACCTTTACCTACCCAGGCGATAAGTGTGACTCAGGTGTAGAAGATGCTACCATTGTCTTAACCCACATGGTACTTGCAGCAGCAAGTATCGGAGTCGATTCCTGCATAGTAAATTTCTTTGACCCTGATAAATTAAAAGAACAATTCGATTTACCTGATAACGAAGAAGTTATTGCTATAATTGACCTAGGCTACAAGGCAGAAGGAGTAAAGCCTCTTGAAAAACACTTCAAGACCAAGGAGCTTGATGAACTTGTAACTTTTCTATAAGTTAGATAACTTATAATATAATAGAGGCTATATTGTAAAAGTCCTTGCCTTTAGGTAAGAATACTATAAAATGACCTCCTTAAGTTAGACTTAAATTAATCTAAGGAGGTCGATACAAATACTTAAAAATAATCTTATTTCTAAATCACTTATAATCTTCTATATTTATAACCCTATCAAACTTATCAAGATAGGACTTATCTTGGTTATGCGTTATTACTATTTTAGTTATTCCTTCTAGGGCAAAAATTATATCTTCTATATTTTTCCTCGAAGCTGGGTCGAGGTTGGCTGTTGGCTCATCAAATATAAGAAGATCAGCCTTACTAGCAAGTGCCCTAGCAATCTCTATTTTTTTCTTTTCTCCTCCGGATATAGAAGACCCATCGATAACTTCTTCTCCCTTAGCACTTATCAAGTTACTAAGCCCAACGAGGTTAATTATATTATCTAAGGATTCTATGCTTTCTTCATTATACATACTTATATTATTCCTGATAGTATCCCTAAATATGATAGGGTCTTGGGGTATGTAGTAAATGAGTTGATACAATTCTCCTTCACTAAAGTCTCTTAGGTTACCATTAGCAAAAGAAATATCTCCTCTATAATTTTCATTTATTTTTAAAAATAGCTTAGTAAAAGTTGACTTTCCAGAACCAGACCTACCAATTATAGCATAAGATTTTCCTTTTTCTATCTCCATAGATAAATCAGAAAAAACCACCTTATCGCCATAGTAAGGACTAAGCTTATCAACATCAATATCAAGTTTAGGAACTTTTTTAACTCTTTGCTCATTAGAAGAAAACGAAATTTTACTTAATATGTTTTTAGAAAGCTCCTTGGTAGATACAATGTTAACTAAATACTGCATAGCCTCGCCTATGGTATTAGTAGCCACTGATACAAGTGATATGGAAGCAACAAGAGCAGACAATTCCAAAAATCCCTTCTTTACAAAAATAGACCCCGTCACAATTAATAATAATACTGATAATAGGTTTAATGTAAACATGGACTGATATAAGCTAGCATTTAGTATATTCAAATTCTTCTTCTTATCTAATAAGTCATAGTCCCTCTTATCAAAATCTTCTATAAATTTACTAGTATTTTCAGCTTGTTTGATAACAAAATACCCATCCAAAAGCTCATATAGCCTTTCTAAATAAGAGGATGATGCGAGTGATCTACTTACTTGGGCTTTGGAAATTCTAGGAGAGAAAATCCTTCCACACAAGCTAGGTAGGATACTTAATATAAAGGTCAGAAAGCAAATAAAAGGATGGATAAAAAATATTCCTGTCAAATAAACCAAAGCTTGACCTACCCTTATTATGCAAGTTGGAAGTTTGATAATATAATCTAGCCTTAACTGATCGACATCAGTATCTATCCTAGCTATATGCTCAGAACGTGAAGTAGTCAAATAATTAGAAGTTTTATTTTTATATAGCGACTCCATATAATCATGCCTAATTGCAGATGATACATCCCTTGAAAAACATCCTAAATAATATTCGCTAATAACATTAGCTAACAAAACGATTATAAGTAAAAATAAGGACTCAATGACTACCCTAGATAAATTAAAAGTCTCCTCATAAAATAATTGTGTTACCTGACCACTTTTTAAAGTCACAAAATAAACACAAATCACCTCAATTATTGCAAATATAATTGCTAAAATCAAAGACTTTTTATTTTCGAAAATATACTTTTTCATACTTCCTCCAAAAATCACAATTTTAAAATATATAGGTGATAAGAGTACATTATCTAAGTTCAAACTCTAGTCCTTTGTTAAATACATAAAATTATTTCTAATTTTCTAATATGTACATACTTAAATTGTTACTAATAAAATCTTATCCCTATTCAATTATAATCCAATGTTTATAATCTGTCAATTTTATGTATTTTTATTTATAGATTTACTTATTTATCGGTATCTCTATCCCTCTGCGAGTATAAAGATACCGATAAAACATTTAAATATTTTAACCTGCTATTATGAATTTCTGCTTATTTACAAGAAGAATTTTTTTGATAAAGCAAGGACTAAGTCCCTATGAAAATTTATATAACTTAAATATCTAACTTTGCTAATCTATTATTAATAAGTCCAAGCTACGTTGTAGGCATCACGGCAAGCTTCTAGGACTGTTGCAATCTTTACTGCATCTCCATAGATTCTTACTGTTTTAGCACAGTCTTCGAATTCTTTTATTGCATCGATTTGTGGCTTGCTTCCTAGGGCAAGGATTACTGTATCATAAGCTAATTCTTCGTATTTATTTTCCTTAAGATTATTAACCTTAATTCCCTTATCTGTAACTTCAACTAATTGGTGGAGTGGCAAAAACTCAACTCCTGCTTTCTTTAAGTTAGCTAAAACAACCATACGAACTCTTTGGATCTCGCTTGCTCCAAGTACATCTGTCATCTCTACTAGGCTAACTTGTCTATCAGAATCTTGAGCTTTTAGGCTATCAGCTATTTCTAGACCTGTTGCTCCAGAGCCAATTACTGCTACTTTCTTTCCTGCTTCTTTCTTTCCTTCAAGGAAATCTTCTGCAAATATAACCTTAGGGTCCTCTATCCCCTTAATGTCAGGTCTAATTGTCTTTCCTCCTACACAAACAAAGACTGCTTCAGGGCTTAAACTTTTTACTAGTTCTCTATCTGCCTTAGTGTTAAGTCTAAGATCGACCTTTGATAATTCTAGTTCCTTAGCTTGAGTATTGATAAACCAGGTTAATTTTTCCTTATCATGGCCAAGACCACCAGTATATAAGGCTCCACCTATATGATCATTTTGCTCAAATAAAGTTACATCAAATCCCCTCTTATCTAAAAGAAGAGCTGTTTCAACCCCTGCTGGGCCTGCTCCTACCACTACAACTTTTCTTCCATCTCCATCTTTTCTAAGATCTTTCATGTCAAAGTGGACTTCATTTCCTAAACGTGGATTTACAGAGCATTCTATATGACGACTATTAGATATAGCGTGGATACAGCGATTACATCCTATACACTTCCTAATCAATTCACTTTTACCTGCCTTAGCCTTAGCTGCCCAATGGGAATCTGCAAGTTGGCCCCTACCTACTGATACAAAGTCACACACTTCTTCTTCAAGAAGTTTTTCAGCAACTTCCGGCTGCTTTATGACATTTATTGCGAATACTGGAATATTTACAGCATCTTTTACAGCCTTGGCTAAATCTTTTCTTAAACCTTGCTTAAAAGAGTACATAGGAATAATAGAATAGCCTGATTCATAGATTCCGCATGATACGTGGATATAATCTACCCCAACTTTTTCTAAGTGTTTAGCAATCTCGACACCTATTTCTGGAGTAATTCCCTTATCTCCCATAAATTCATCAGCAGATATACGAACCCCTATTGGGAATTTCTTGCCACATACTTTCCTAATTCCTAAGATTATCTCGTCTACATAACGCATCCTATTTTCAAAAGATCCACCATATATATCTTTCCTTCTGTTAGAAAAAGGACTTAGCCATTGGTTTAGAAAATATCCATGAGCTCCATGAAGTTCTACTCCATCCATACCAGCAACTTGGGCTAGGTAGGCTGCCATTATGTATTTCTTTTGAATAGCTTTGGCTTCTTCTATGGTTAGTTCATGAGGCATTTCGTCATTTATTTCAGTAGTAAAGGCTGAAGGTGCTACAATTTCTCCACTATTTGGGTTAAGAATTGCCTTACCCTCTCTTCCTGGATGGTGAAGTTGTAAGAAAATCTTTGTATCATAAGCATGTACTCTTTCAGCAAGTCTTTGAAGTCCATGGATATGACCAAGCTTTGTTGCTGCAAGTTGGCTAGCAAGTCCTACCCCATGTTCATCATCAATCCTACAAATTTCTGTAATAATTAATCCACAACCACCCTTGGCTCTTTGTTCATAGTAACGGATTATATCTTCTGTGGCCTCTCCATTCATATCAGCAAGGCCTGTTCCCATAGGAGGCATTACTATCCTGTTTTTAATCTTTAATTCTCCAATTTGTCCTTGTTCAAAAAGTCTCTTAAATTCCATATATTACTCCTTCCTCTATGAATTTAAAATATCACACTAATAGGTGTTTTCACAATAAGAATATTACAAGAAAACCTTTTTGTCAAATATATATTCAATATCCATTTGACTATATAGGTTGTATGTCTGATATTTATGCTGAACACGGTTTAAGTCAGAACTAAATAGCCAGTCTCTATGAATAATACTTTTAACCATTTCTTTGGTTATTTTATTTATTGTTTAAGTACATATTTGATAAAGATACTTGTTTACATACAAAAATCGGCATAAGGAGGATGTCCTCGTGCCGATTTAATTTTTTAATCTAATAAACTAGAAACTATTAATTAAAATCTGATTGGAATTGTGGAGCGAAGGCTTCCATTTCGGCTTCAACATCGCTATCCTTATTTGAAAGGATGCTTTCTAAGACAGATCCGATATCATTGTAAGCTTGTTGGCTTCCTTCTACTAGTGGTCTTGAGAATAGCTTACCACTTGCATCACTTAGGATAGGTACTATAGCTGATTCTGAAGACTTGTATGAGTCATCTTCAACTGCACTTTGTCTAGCTGGCATATATCCAGTATCTAGGGCAAATTGTATTTGTGCATCTTTGCTTGCTAGGTATTTTAGGTATTTGAAGGCTGCTTGTTTTTCTTCATCTGTAGCCTTATCAAACATATAGATGTTTGTACCTTGTTGTACGGCATTTTCTGCTGGATAAGGAGCAGCAGCGTATTCAAATTTTCCTTCAACACCGTCTTTGATGTAAACTTCACCGGCGTTTGATCCTATATAGGCTCCTACTTGTTCGTTTGTTAATGGACCTGACATATATTGGTCAGTTCCTGCAATTCTAAAGTAGCCACCTACTACCCCATCCTTGTAGTAGTTAACAGCTTCGATTGATTCAGGGCTTGTTACGTCTAGGTTGGCATCAAATTCTACACCCTTGTTCTTAAGGTAAGTTACGTAGTAGTTAGATAGGGAGTCGAATCCAACTCCTGGGATTCCCTTTTCTTCATAGATTTTCTTTGAAACTTCTGCTAGTTCTTCAAAGCTTGTAGGTACTTCAAGTCCTAGTTCATCAAAAAGGTCTTTGTTATACCAGAAAACTTCTGTTGACTTGTTAAATGGGATTCCTAAGATTTTGCCATCTTGTTCGATTTCATCTCTAATTCCTGGAAGGATATCTTCATAATCATCAATTCCATCTTCTCCCTTAACATAGTCAGTAAGGTCTGTTACCAATCCTGCTTGGTCAAATTGAAGCATCCAATCAGGATATGCTTGAGTTATAGTTGGTAGATCCTTAGGTGATTGTAAGGATGAAACTAGGGTTTGATTTAGTTTACCATAGTCTTCTTGACTTTGTAGGGTTATTTTTACATCTGGATTTTCTTCTTCAAATTGTTTGGTTAGTTTCTCCAAAGCCTCGCCTTGTCCACCACCCATAGCATGCCAAAATACTACTTCAGTCGCATCACCTGTTGCTGTAACTTCTTCACTAGAAGTTTCTTCTTTAGGTGCTTCAGCATCTGTGCTTTCTTTAGTTTCTGTACTTTCCTCAACAGCTGTATCTGCTGCTGGTTCTGTTGTTGCTTCTTGGTTGTTACCGCAAGCTGTAAAAAGACCTAGCGATAAAGCCATTGCTGCTAAGATTGATAATTTTCTTCTCATAAGTTCTCCTTTTTTTATATAATCATCTCGCCTATATAATATACCCATTTTTACTACTATAACAAAGATTATCTTTTTATGCCTCCGAAGGATACTCCCTTAAGGATTTGCTTTCTAAAGATAAAGTATAGGATTAGGATTGGTAGGATAGTAATTGTTGATGCTGCCATTTGCAAGTGGATAAATTGACCTGCATCTGATGAGAAGGCAGAAAGTCCATTACTTATTAGTCTCATTTCTGTAGAGTTTGTAACCAAGATTGGCCACAAGAATGAGTTCCAACCAGTTATAAAGTTTAGTAGGCCTATAGTAAAGATTGTGGACTTAGACATTGGTATCATAATCTTTCTTATAAATTCAAAGTCACTCGCCCCATCAACCTTGGCTGCATTGTAGAAATCCCTTGGTATAGACTTCAAAAACTCCCTGAGGTAGAAGATATAGAATACCGAAGCCATAAAGGGAATTATCAAAGCTGTGTAAGTATCTATAAGTCCTAGCTTAGCTATGGTTGAGAAGTTGGTAAAGATTATTATCTCAAAGGGAATCATAAGCAAGGAAAGCAAGAAATTTTCTAGGGCTCTCTTGTGCTTAAAATTCATAAAGTTTAGGGCAAAGGCCGCAAGGATTGTTGTGATTAATGTGATAATTGTATTAATCATTGTAACAAAAACTGTATTTACAAAGTATCTAGCAAAGGGTGCTGCAGCGAAGGCTTCTTTGTAGTTTTCAAAAATTGGCCTTGCTGGCAAAAGTTTTGGCGGTATCCTAGTTACCTCTTGAAAAGTCATAAGTGATGATGAAATCATATATAAGAATGGGAAGAGGGTTATTATAGCCATTATTATTACAAAGATATATCCAAGTACTTTTAGAGCTTTATTCATATCTACCTACCAATCCTTTCTATAATCTTCTTTTGGATAAAGGTTAGCACCAAAAGGAATAAGAACAAAATTACACCGGCTGCCATGGCTTGACCATACCTATACTCTACATAGAACTTGTTGTAAATATAGAATACTGCAGTCATTAGCTTATTTCCGACACCTGCCCTACCATTAAACAAGGCAAAAACAGAGTTATATATCTTAAAGGCTGATATAAAGCTTGTCAAAAATAAGAAGGTCAAGATTGACTTAAGCTCTGGCAAAGTAATCTTCTTAAATTGCTCCCAAGAGCTTGCACCAAACATCTCTGCTACCTTGTAGTAGGATTTGTCAATACTCCTAAGACCTGCAAGGATTACTATAATATTAAAGGCTAGAGACTGCCAAACACCAAATATAATGGTCGCAAGCATATTGTAGTCAGGGTTATTCAAAAAGTCTATCGGCCCAATGCCCACAAAGCCCAAAATATAATTTACAAAACCATAATTACCATTAAGTAGGTACCTAAATACAATACCGATAGCTATAACACTGGTTAGGTAAGGGATAAAAAATATAGTTTCGAAGAACTTATTGCCAATAATATTAGTATTTAAAACTAGGGCTATAAACATCGAAATTATAATTGATAAAGGAACTACCGTTACCGAATAGATTAAGGTGTTTAGCATGGCCCTTCTAAATATGGGGTCCTTTAGAACAATAGGAAAGTTCTCAAGACCTACAAACTTAGGATTTAAAATATCATTACTTTGCAAGGCCATTATAAAGGTTCTTATCATAGGATAAACAGAAAATATCAAAATGGCTGCCAGGGCTGGAGCCAAAAATAACCAGGCCTTGTTAGAATGCTCTGCACTATACTTATTTTTCTTCATCAGTAGGCTCTCTTTCCTTCTTGGTCAAATAGGTAAATTGAATCATAGTCTATACTAATCCTTATAGTATCGCCTGGCTTTATAGGAAGCTTGCTATCTACAACCATTCTAGAAGGCAAGTTATTTAATTCAAAGTGAAGAATCATATACCTTCCTATCATTTCGATAGAATCTATATTGACACTTATATCGCCATTTTCATTTAGGTTAAATTGTTCAGGTCTAATTCCTAGAGAATACCTAGCTTCACTTATGTCTTTTTTGATCCTAGAAGCTACAAGGTCAGACTTATTGATAATAAAGTCAGGAGCCCTAAGAACATCCCCATCATTTTCTACATCGTAGATATTAATAATAGGGCTACCTATAAATTTTGCCACGAAAAGATTGGCTGGTTCTAGGTATAAATTTTGTGGCTTATCATATTGTTGGATAACTCCCTCGTCCATGATAGCTATATAGTCGCTAATAGATAGGGCTTCTTCTTGGTCGTGGGTTACAAAGACCGTAGTAACTCCTACTTCCTTTACAATATTTCTAATCTCCTCCCTAATAGAAAGTCTAAGCCTTGCATCCAAGTTACTTAGAGGCTCATCTAGCAATAGGGTCTTTGGATTTTGGATAAGGGCCCTAGCTATGGCAACCCTTTGTTGCTGACCACCAGAAATTTGATTTGGCTTCTTATCCCTAATATCGCCTATATAGGTAAGGTCTATATACTTCTCGGCTTCTTTCTTAGCCTTATCCCTCTTAATTTTCTTATCCCCTACTGTAAGTGGGAAAATAATATTTTCTAGGACTGTCATATGGGGATAGAGGGCGTAATTTTGAAAGACCATTCCTATATCCCTATCCTTAGGGTGCTTGCCTATTATGGATTGCCCATCAAATAAAATATCTCCCTTAGTTGGATCTAGAATACCCGCAATAATATTTAGGATAGTTGACTTACCACAACCACTTGGTCCCAACAAGGTAACCAAGGCCCCATCTTCTATATCTAGGTTGATAGACTTTAAGGCCTCGTAACCATTTTCATAAACTTTGTTTAGATTCTTAATCTCAATCATAATACCTCTCTTGCATACTTTTAATAAAGCAAAATAATTAACATAACTACCATTAAACCAATTCCTACAAGAGTAAAAGCATCTATCTGCTTGATTAAGGCAAGAATAACCAAAGCAATAGAGAGCAAAAATAGGAAAAGGTAGAGCTGAATGAAAATATCATCCTCGAGCCTATTAAAAATTAATACCATAACTACCGCTGCGACAACTAATATAGTTATTGAAATATAAATATTAGATTTTTTCTTGTCTACGATGGAATTTAACAGGAAAAAAGCTGCAATAACCATAAGTAGGGGCCACAGCAAATAATCAAAAAAAATATTTATCATAATTACCTCTATACTATTATAACATTATAATTTATACTTTAGTAGGCTTATAAAGTATTTTACTGGATATAATCTTTTTTCCCATAAAGAATCTCTTATCCTAGCTAATAAAATCCCCACAAAAAAATCCTAGCCTATCCCAAAGGTAAGATTATGCTTCACTTATATTCATATAAAAATCATCAATTTGACCAATAAAAAACCGGAAACGATAATCGAATCCGGCATAAAATTATTTTTATTTTACTTCTTCTAGTAGGTCAGATTTTATATAGCCTGCTTGGCCATCTATATTTACTCTTGACCATCCATCTGCTTCTAAGATTACCATGATTTCATCTCCTGGATGGGCCTCTCCTACTATATCAGAGTCAGTTGAAGGATAGAGTCTGATATTTACTATATCATTTACCTTGTAATTTACTCCTTCTATACCATCGGTATTTTCTTCTTGACCTTCTTCTTCAGTGCTTGAGTTTTCTTCTTGGTTTTCTGGATTATCTTCTAAGCTTGTTTCTTCTGCTACTTCTTCTTGGTCTACTTGATTTGTGTTTGCTTCAGGGTGACGTTTTGAAACGTAGTCATCATTTGAGCAAGCTGTGATTGTAACAAGTAAGGAAAGTATAAGTAAAATTTTAGATTTTTTCATTATTTATCTCCAAACAATTCATCAACTTCAGTTTCTTTGAATACGTAATTTGTTACTATTATACCCAAGATATCAGTTGAAGCCTTCTCTAGTAGTTCTATAGATTGATCATATACTTCATTATTTAGGTTGGCATAGGATGTGAATACTACACACTTATCGGCAAGCGCTGAGAAGAGACTTGCTTCAGGTATGCCTATATTTTCGCTTGTACTAATGAAGACATAGTCGTAACGACCTCTTAGGTCATCATAGTAGTTTCTAATGTCATTTACTTCTAGGAATTTGTCTGCATAGTCTGATACCTTACCAGTTGTCATTAGTGTAAGATTTTTCTCGTATTCATCACTTTCTATGATGCTTTCGTGACTATAATCTCCCAAGAGTCCATCGATAAAGCCTCTTTCCTTGCCCCTACCTGCAACATTCTCTATTTGTGGAGATCTCAAATTGGTATCAATTAATAGGATCCTAGGGCCATCCTCTGCAATATGCCTAGCCATAGCGTATAGGTTTTGCATTTGGTCAGTGTGGTTTGATGTTGAAGTAAAGGCTATCACATTGTCGAAGCTTCCTAGGTTTTTTAGGAGATTTGCTTCAATATTGTAAAAGGCTTGGAGGGCTATTTGTTTTTCTTCTTCTTTTTTTCTCTTAAACATCTAAATCTCCTTTGCTATATGGTGGAATTTTTCCTAAAATTTTGTAGGATGTATCTTCTTCTTGAGATAGATTTTCCATCACTTCATTTCTATTTATTACTCTTGTAGCATCCATATCTTCTACTTCATTTATATCTTCTTCTACGAAGTCTTCTTCCAAGTCCTCATCTAGGGAAGATTGTTCCTCTTCTTCTACCTTTTTGAAGGTTACCCTTCTTTCTACCTTAGTATTTTTATTCTCTATTTCTTCATTTTCTACTGGTCTATTTCTAAGTGAGCCTTGGTTTTCGTAGTAGGCCTTTATTAGCTTGTTGTTGTAGGAATTGGTTGCTATCATTGATATTAGTGTAAATACTACGAAAGCAATCCCTCCACCTATAAGGCCGTAGCCTAGGAAGTTATTTACCTTGCCAGCATTTTGGTAAGCATATTCCATAACTTGGGCATCTGTTTGGTAGATGTTTTTGATGACTCTTATAGCAAGGTCTGCATATTCATCTGCCATGTCCTCAGCCCTTAACTTGTTGGTATCAGTTACTACAATATCTACAACAGAAGAACCTTCAATTGGTTCAATTGAAAGCTTGGTGTTAAATACTCCAAGGGACATATCTATGCCCAAGTTCTCAAGTGTAGTTTGTTTTATCTTGTTTGAGTTAATGGTAGCCGCATAATTTTGAGTAGCTACGTTATCTGCATCCACTGTATCCAAGCTAGTTGTAATTATCTTTGACTTAGCTTGGTACTCATCATATCCTAAAAATCCTAGGCCAAAATAAATTAAAATGCCTATAATTAGTCCAAAGATTATTCCCTTTGGAATAGAAGCTAAAAGCGATCTTTTTTCTTTCATATCAACCTCCGAAATCTTTTGCGCCTTTAATCATTACTGCTCGAGCCTTTTTTATACCTAACTCTGCTGTTTGATCTCTATGTCTTGTTACAAAACTATCTATATAGAGCCTGTAGGATTTGGGGAAGAGGGCCCTAGCAAGCTTGCCCTTATCATAAAAATATTTCTCATCAAATCCACTAAACCAGCTAGAATCATCATTGTATACCTTGGCTATAAGAGATAGGTCAGACCTAACTCTAAGGCCAGAGCGTATACAATCAGCTATAAAAATCGAATCTTCTCCCGACCCATTATCTGTTCCTGCTCCAAAATAAGTAGATACAGAAATATTTTTCTTCATTATCTCATCTCGTCTAAAAGCAAAATGAACAGACCCATACCTTAGGGCATTAAATATTTTAAGGTCCTTTTCTTCCTTAACCTTAACTATTTCCTTGCCATCCTGGTAGATGAGGGTCCTAAAAACAAAAAAATCAACATCTGGATTCTCCTTAAAGGCATCCCCTACCTTCTTCTCATAATCATCCTCAAAGACCTCATCGTCATCACAGAAGATTACAATGTCTGCCTTGGAGTTTAATAAGGCTAGGTTCCTACTCCTACCAAGTCCCCTAGTATCAGTAGAAATCATCCTCACCTTGAAGTCCCCCGTGTCTATTTCCTCATAACCATTGTGGTCAGTCTGGTTAATTATCAGGGCATCAGTCGTCAGGTTAAATTTTTTATAAAAATTTATATCTGCTACATTCATTGCAGAAATTAATACTTCAATCTTCATTATTGCCTCGTTGACTCAGCCTTCTCCCAAGTTGCCTTAGACTTGCCTGTTAGCTCGTTTTTTGCTCCAAGAAGTTGGGCTAACATCATCATAGTATAGTATCTTGGGAAATACAAGAGCTTGTTTTTGGATCCAGTAACCTTGCCTAATCCTGCCAAGAGGTAGAAGGCAATTTGTAGGATAAGGGTCGCCCTATAAAATATACTAGATGTAAATAAAAAAGCATTAGCGACAAAGACTCCTATATGCATAAAGGCCTGCAAAAACCTTAAAGTCTTGTGACCAAAGTGGAAAAATGCAAACCAACCATACTTAAAAATATTAAGTCTAGCAAGGTTAGTAAAGAGATTGGTCAAAATCCTTCTTTGCATCCTTATCTTTCTCTTAAACTCATCACTTGTAGTTGATCCTGCCTTTTCAAAGGCTATGGCATCTTCATTGTAGAGGGCTCTCTTCTTATTTAGTCCTGCATGGAGGGGCATCTCATAGTCATGGCTTGATACCAAGTCATAGTGCCTATAGTCCCTCTTCCTACAAGCATATATGGCTCCATTTCCTGCCGCAATTGTGCTGATATTGGACTCGATCTTTCTCATCTTAAGCTCTACATCCCAGTAGGCATTTTCAGCTACAACAGATGCTGTATCAAGATCCTTGGCATAGATAAGGGACCCACAAACATATTCTATATCATCAGCTGTGAAATATGAAATAAGCTCGCTTATGGCATCTTCCTTAAACATGGAATTGGCATCTGAGAAGATGAGGATCTCACCCTTGGCTACCTCTACTGCCTCATCTTGGGCATTAGTCTTACCTAGGTGGTTCTTTACAGAATTTACCTTGATATCAAAGTCCGGGTGGGTCTTAATAAAGTTCTCACAAATCTCAACTGTCCTATCAGTAGACGAATCATTGGCAACAATTACTTCAAAGTCAGGATAGTCTGTCTTTATAATATTTAATAGCTTCTTTTCTATAACCTTCTCTTCGTTATAGGCCGATATTATAACAGAAACCTTGGGCCTCTTAGTAAAGTCTTTGATATTTTTTCTTTTAATAATCTTATCTAAAATAAAAAGTGTTAGGGGGTAACCAATCACGGCATAAAATATCCCGATAGCACACACCCAATAAAGTATTTTCATAGGCACTCTCCTTTATTTATTATATAACAAAATATCTCCTTTATACAAGTAAGTATTAAATAATAGGATTTTACCCTTGAAAATAAATAAAGCTAGTTATATATTAATTAAGCAAATAATTAAAAAGGAAAGATTGTATGGAAATAGATTTGATTCAAACCCTAAGCATAGCCATGTTGGCCCTTGCCTTTGGTTCTCTTATAAAAAGTAAATTTGAATTTTTTAGGAGGTTTTTTATACCAAGTCCAGTTATAGGGGGACTGGTGATAAGTATCCTAGTTTTTATATTAAAAAAATTTTTTAACCTAGACATTAACTTTGACCTTAGCCTCCAAGACTTTTTTATGAATGTATTTTTTACAGCCATAGGCCTTGCCGCCTCTTTTAAGTCCCTAAAAAGAACAGGACTCCTGGGACTTAAGCTATCTCTTGTCATAATAGTCCTCTTGCCCCTCCAAAATATAATCGGGGTGGGTCTTGCAAGTATTATGGGGATAAATCCTCTTCACGGAATAGCCATGGGGTCTACCTCTATGACAGGTGGAATTGGTTCAGCCATATCCTTCGGCAAGGTCATGGAAGATATGGGAGCAGCGAACAACACCTCTATCGGCATAGCTGCTGCAACCTTTGGCCTTCTAGTAGGATCCCTTGTAGGTGGCCCTGTGGCAAATAGACTTATCAAAAAAAATAAACTTACCAGCAAAGAAAGTATAAGTAGGCTTGACCTAGAAGAAAAAAGTATACATCTTGACCAAAAGTCCTTAACGGGTGGAGTTATAATAATAGCCCTCGCAGCCTTACTTGGAACCTTAATAAATAAAATCCTTAGCCTAAGTAAGCTAAACTTCCCCTACTATGTGGGCCTCCAATTTGGTGGACTTATCCTAAGAAATATTTATGACCTATTAAACAAGGACATAGGGATAGATGCTATAGATACCCTGGGAAATATCTCCCTAAATATCTTCCTATCCCTCGCCCTAATTAGCCTAGACCTTATCGCCATAGCAAGCCTTGCCCTACCAATGTTTATAATCCTCATCTCCCAAGCTATCTTTATAGCCATTTACACAACATTAGTAACATACAGATTTTTGGGTAAAGATTATGACAGTGCAGTTATGGCTGCCGGTCACTGTGGGGTAGGACTTGGTCAAACCCCCAACGCCATGGCAAATATGAAAGCCATCATAGAAGAAAATGGCCCATCCGATATAGCGATGTTCATCTTCCCCATAGTCCTCGCAATCTCCGTAAACCTCGCAAACCCTATAGTAATTAGCTTCTTTATCAATATCCTTGGATAAAAAAATTCCCGGAAAGCTTAGTCCTTCCGGGTTTTCTTCTTTGCTTTATTAACTTCATCATGGATTGGGCAGGAGGTGTGGTGGTTGTTTACAAGTCCTACTGCCTCCATAAAGGAGTGGATTACAACAGGACCTGTGAATTTGAAGCCTCGTTTTTTGAGGTCCTTGGATAGTCTTTCTGATAGGTCTGACCTACAAATACTCTCCCCCTCTCTTCTCTTGTAGTCTATAGGCTCTGTTATAAAGGTCCCTAGGTAGCTTTTAAAGTCACCAAATTCTTCCCTTATTTTGATGAAGACCCTGGCATTACTTACCATGGCTTGGATCTTCTTTTTATTTCTAATGAGGTCCTTATTTTCATAAAAACTCTCAAGTTTAGCCTCATCATAGCTGGCTATTTTTTCGTAATCAAATCCATCAAAGGCCTCCCTCATGGCATCTCTCTTCTGTAAAATAAGCTCAAAGGAAAGACCAGCCTCCATTGTTTCTAGGACTAACATCTCAAAAAGGTAGTCATCATCTAGGTTTAGCCTCCCATATTCCTCATCATGGTAGGCCCTAGATATATCTGACCTTACCCATTCACAAGTTTTCATCTGATAAGACCAAAGTATAAGAATACTACTAGAGCAAGGATTATCCTATAAATACCAAATGGAATGAAGTCGTTGTTTTTTACATAGTCCATGAATTTTTTTATTACTACATAGGCAACTACAAAGGATAGGACCATGCCCAATAAGATTAGGAACCATTGGTAGAGGCTAAAGCCTGCTAGGTTCTTGAAGACCTTGAGGACTGTTGCTCCTAGCATAGTTGGTATAGCTAGGAAGAAAGAAAATTCTGCAGCAGCTGACCTAGAAAGTCCAAGGATCATAGCTCCCATAATTGTTGCTGCTGACCTTGATGTACCAGGTATCATGGCAAGAGTTTGGAAAAATCCTATCAAAATTACAGTCTTGTAAGGGACATTTGCTATATTATCATGCCTAAAGCCCTTATCTTTTTTATTTTTCTTTTCTACAAAAATTATGATAAGACCCCAAACCAATAGCATAGCTGCTACCACCATTGGATTAAAGAGGTAGGTATCTATTATATCATCAAATAGTAGACCCAGTACCATAGCTGGCAAGATTCCTACTATAACCCTCTTCCATAGCTCCATAGTGGACTTGTCTGGATGGCTTAGTCTATAATAAATTTTGGATTGATTATTAAGTTTATTATAATTTTTTGGAAAATATCTAGCAGTTTTGCCAGAATCCCAAGGGTTTAATCTTCTAAAATATATTACTACTACAGAAAGGATAGCTCCCAGCTGAATTATAATATTGAATGCATTGGAAAAGCCTTCAGGTTCTAGCTCTACAAATTGATTTACTAATATCAAGTGACCCGTAGATGATACAGGCAAAAATTCTGTAACTCCCTCTACAATAGAAAGAATTAACACCTTAAAAAAGTCTAATATCATTTAAATTCCTCCAAAAACGAATGTTTTTCTCCCTTGATTTGATAGCCCAAAACCATATCGCAGTTTACATTTTCAGCTGATCTTAGGATTGATTTTTCTACATCTGGGTTATCTTCTTTGAGATACCTTATAAGCTCTTTGACCTTCTTTCTTGTGTAGGACTCGCTTGACTTGGTAACAGTGCAGGCACAGTCTAGACTCCTAAGGTCTATATAATCCCTCCACTTTTTGATATCATCTTCCCTTAGATAGTATAGAGGTCTAATTAGTTCCATGTTTTCAAAGTTTTGAGCCCTAAGCCTTGGCTTCATAGTCTTGAAGTTTCCAGCGTAGAGGACATTCATTAGGGTTGTTTCGATTACATCATTAGAATGATGGCCTAAGGCAACCTTGTTACAGCCAAGCTCTTTAGCCTTAGCATAGAGAAAGCCCCTCCTCATCCTAGCACACATATAGCAAGGGTAGTTCCCCTTGGTAATTGTTTCTGCAACTTCAAAGATTTGGGAATCATAGATTTGACCGTCTATATTAAGGTATTTGAAGTTCTCTTCCAAGAGTTCCCTATTAGCCCTATCATAGCCAGGGTCCATGGCTATATATTCTACATCAAAGTTGACCTTTGAATGTTTGTGTAATTCTTCTAATAGCTTAGCCAAGAGGAGAGAATCCTTACCTCCCGATATGGCACAGGCTACCTTGTCTCCTTCATTTATTAGGGAAAATTCCTTGATTCCTTTAATAAAGGGAGACCGTATTTCTTTTCTATATTTTTTGATTATTGATCTTTCTATTTCTACTATTTCCATTATAACTCCACTATTCTCGAAGGCTTGTTCCTATCTGCTACTTCAAGTGCTATATCTTTATCCAAGTCAAAACCCAGGCTCCTTAGGTAAGTATCCACCGTAAGTTTTGAAAGCTCGGGGGTATTATTAGTTTCTGACAGGTGGGCCAAAAAAATCACTTCATTTTTGCCAACCAAGGCATCAGCTAGGGCAGAGGCAGAATCATCATTAGACAAATGGCCCATCTTCCCCATCACCCTAAGCTTTAGCTTGTAGGGGTAGGGTCCCATCTTAAGAGCCTCAAGATCGTGATTTGCCTCCATATAATAGACATCCGACCCCTTGATTTGGTAGGCTATGGTCTCATCTACAAAGCCCGTATCAGTTAGGATACTTATTTTTTTGTTGCCCAGATAGATTATATAGCCCACTGGTTCTGCTGCATCATGGTGGATGGAGATAGGAAGGATATCCATTGATTTGTAATTAAGAAAGGTATTTGACTTAAAAATCTTGATATTTTCATTCTTGATGCCCTTTGCCTTTTTCAAAAAGGCCTTCCAGGTTCCCTCATTGGCATAGATGGGTATATCGAATCTTTTGGACAAGACCCCGGCCCCCTTTATATGATCTATATGCTCATGGGTAAGAAAAATCGCATCGATATCACTTGGTTTTTCCCCAATTTGCCCTAAGAGCTCTATCATTTTTTTGCCAGAAAAGCCAACGTCAACTAAAATCTTAACCCCCTTGTGGTCGATAAAGACAGAATTGCCAGAAGATCCTGAGGATAAGCTTACAAACCTAGTCATCTATATCAAAATACCTTCTAAGAAATTCTGCTAGGGCAGGCTCTTCATTGGACCCTATGACATAGTCGGCTGCATCTTTTGCAGCAGGGTGAGCATTATCCATGGCTATACCCACTCCTACAAGGTCTATGGACTTGGCATCGTTTAAACCATCACCAAAATACATTATATCATCCATAGCAACTCCTAGGATATCACAGAGACTCGCAAGACTCTTCTCCTTGCCCGAATTTTTGTTTAGGATCTCTATAAGATATGACTCATTTCTCATAACCATATAGTCCTCGGTGAGCTTATCCATATATTTATCAGAGATCTGGTCTAGGACCTCTGGATCTCCCTCTATCCCAATCCTTGATACAGACTCTTCTATATCAGAAAATTTCTCAAACTTCATCCATGGCATCTGTACCTGCTTTTGGTCTAAGATAAAGGCCTCGTTTGGCTCTTCTTCATTCAGGTAAAGGATATTCATAGTGTGGACTGCCACTTGGACATCAAAGCCATCGACCATAGCGACTATCTTATTGTAGTCATCTTCATCGAGGGGATTTGCTAAGAGAGCCTTACCGTCAGCGTTTCTCCTTATGTAGGCTCCTGTTCCACAAATAGAATAATCATCATAGGCCATTAGCCCTAGCTTTTGCCTCATCCTCCACATACCATTAAAGGTCCTTCCTGAGTTTAGGATGATTTTTATTCCCTTATTTTTTAGGGCCTCGACTACTTCAACTGTTTCATCGAGGATTTCTTTATTATCATTTACCAAAGTACCATCTACATCAAATACTATTAGCTTAATATCCTTCTTCATAATACTCCTAACATATTAAAAAAAGTGCAAGTTTCCCTACACTTATAGACTCTAATATAATACTAGAAAAGTATCCAATTTCAATCCTTACCCAAGGAAAAAGGCCCTAGAGCTTTCCCCTAAGACCCTTTTCTTTATCCTAAATATAATCTCACAAAAACTGCTATTAGTATCAATAATCCCAAGACCAAAATAATCTTACCTAGCCTTGAACCAAGGTTTATGGTATAGCCAACTCCCACTCGCTTTTCTACTATAAAAGAAGGATCTCCTGTATTGTAATAGATACTTGCTCCAAGTATCCAATACTTATCGTCTTCTTCATAGCCCAAGTTTTGGTAATCACCCCTTCTTGACCCATCAACCGAATACCTTCTTCCTATAACAAGTGGAAAGTCTACTGCAAAGACGACTAAAACCACAGTCAAAAATATAGTTAAGAAACTCTTGCCAGTCTTCATAAAGTCAGCTATTCCTACTTGGAAAAGTAAGACCATAAGGAGACTTGATATAAGGCAATAATAGGTCCAAAGTCTCCTAGTCTTGATTAAATTTGCCAAGGACTCCTCTGGCTTGTCTGGACTTATCCTAGCCTTGGCCCTTAGAATTGCTAAATTCGTAGCTAGGTAAGTTGCCCACATGACAAGGCTAATTATACTTACACTTTGGACTCCAAGGTAGGTCTTATCAGCATAATCGATCCTCCCACTAAAGTCCATGTGGTTAATAAGCTTCTCAGGATATCCTGGATATGCCAGGTGGATCTTTATGGCAAAGGCGAGGATTACTAGCAAAAGACCTCCATAAAGTAAGAAGATTTTCTTTTTATTAGTAAGACTCCCCTTAGAAAATTCTACTGAAACCACCCTCTCTTTAGGGGTATTTATATAATCCTTACTTATTTCCTTGAGTTTCTTATTTTGTAAAACAAGTGGAACAAGACCAACCAAGATAGTAGCCAGTACTAGGACTAAGGATAGGCTAGCCTCTCCCAAGATAAAACTTAGTAGGTATATCCCTATAGAAGAAATGACTCCTAGGACTAGGACTTGGGCCTTGTAGGTCCTTAAAATATCCCTAACCCTCTTATCATCTCCCATATCTTCCGATAGGCTCACTCCCAAGA
The DNA here is from genome assembly GCF_022808955.1 of Anaerococcus sp. AGMB09787. Lineage (GTDB taxonomy): Bacteria > Bacillota > Clostridia > Tissierellales > Peptoniphilaceae > Anaerococcus. Next base: position 23,762 of record NZ_JAKZEY010000004.1, on the reverse strand, counting down.
GATAGCCCCTCTTTGAATAGGCCTGTGCATAGGCGTAAATGATAGCCAATAGGAAATTTATAAGGCTATAGCTTAGCCCCAATTTATTTATATCGTTCATTGTCTCCTCCCGATTAAAAACCATAAATTTTTTCTACTAAAGAGATTATCTCTTCCTTGCTAATTCCCTTAAGCCTTGAGAAGGCTACTAAGAAGTTGAGGTTTTCAAAGATATCATCTCTTTTCTCTTCCTTGATAGGAAGCTTTTTGTCTACTATCTTGGACCCCCTTCTCCTGTCCATCTCTATAATTCCATCTTCTTCCAAGAGCTTGTAGGCCTTGTTTACAGTATGAAGGTTGACCCCTATATCTGCCGCCAAATTCCTTACAGATGGTAGATCATACCCATATTCTATATCTCCCCTAGCCAGGGCTAGGATGATCTGTCTTCTTATTTGCTCATATATAGAAAGTTCTGAAGAAAAATCTATATTTAAAAACATTTCACCACCTCCTGTTATAGTTATTATATAACACAACGCACAAATAGTCAATAATTTTATCAGCTATATTAAAAATTATAGTGGCTCATTGGGAGGGTTATTACCTCATTTAATTCCTTGGGAGTCTTTGTATCTAGGCTTAGGGAAGCAAAGGAGATGGCTTCATTGCCATATTTTTTCCTTATTTCATAGATGGCCTTGTCGCAGGATTCATTCTTCTCAAATTTTTTGTAGTCAGAAAAGACATCTAGCTGACTGCCAGTGCCTTCCTTTCTTAGATTGATAGCCCTTATCCCTAGGGCCCTTACAGGCAAGTCCCATCTATATTTTTCCCTAAAAAGCTCCATTCCTTCCTTGGCTATGTTTATGGAAGATTGACTAGCGAGGTTGATGACCCTTTGGAAGTGGTAGGAATAAAGCTTAGTATCCCTTACAAAAACTTCGATTCCACCTGCTTCAAGACCCGCATCCCTTAGCCTCCTTGATACTTGTAGGGAAAGTAGCTGGAAGACATTGAAGACTTCTTCGTTATTTACTAGGTCTTCCCTACAAGTTGTAGAGTTGCCTATGGTCTTGATGTCCTGGCAAAAGTCCCTATCGTGGACTTCTCTCACGTCTTTGCCATTTACATACTGCCAGAGGTAGACTCCATTTATCCCCAAGAGGTCCTTCAAAATATCAACATCAGTCCTGGCAAGCTCGCCTAGGGTATAGACTCCTATAGAGTGGAGCTTCCTCTCGGTGGCCCTACCGATTCCGACTAGCTCTCTTACCTCTAGGGGCCAGACCTTGTCCCTAAAATTCTCCTCATCAATCACAGTTATGGCATCGGGCTTTTTCATATCTGAGCCTAATTTGGCAAATATCTTGCAAAAAGAAACCCCGACACTAACTGTTATCCCCATTTCCTTCTTGACCCTCTCCTTGATTGTCATGGCTATATCCTCTCCTGAACCAAAAAGATGAGTTGATCCCGTAACATCCAAGTAACATTCGTCCAGACCAAAGGGTTCTACCTGGTTGGTATAGTCGTAATAAACCTTCCTTGCCAGCTTTGAGTACTTAAGATACTCCTCATAGTGGGGAGGTACTATGGTAAGGTTGGGACACTTGGCCATGGCCTGCCAGATAGGTTCACCAGTTGTAACCCCCATGACCTTGGCCTCCTGGCTCTTGGCAAGAATTATCCCATGTCTATTCTCGGGATTTCCTGCTACGGCCATAGGAATTCCCTTGAGTTTGGGATTTAACTTGGCCTCTATAGATGCATAACAAGCATTCATATCTGAATGTAAAATAACTCTCTTCATAAGTCCTCCTTGAATCTAATGGACTATTAATGTATAATTAAGACAATAAATGACTTCAATATGATTATAAGACGATAAATGTCTTTTGTCAAATTTAATATGCACTAAAAGTCTTTTAAGGAAAAGGAGTAAGTATGGGATTTGCTAAAAAACTAAGAGACCTAAGAGAACGTAAGGGTCTTACCCAACAAGAACTAGCAGAAATAATAAAGGTATCAACCAAGACAATTTCAAGATACGAATCAGGTCAAACCCTACCAAGATATAGGGCAATCTATGACAAACTATCAGAAGTTTTGGACACAAACCATGACTACCTAGTTACAGACGAGGACGACTTCAAATTCAAAGCCAAAGAAGCCAGGGAAAAATACTCAGAAGGTGGACTAGAGGCTACAGAAGATATGATAAATGGCGTAATAGGACTAATGGCAGGAGGTGAAATACCAGAAGAAGACAAGAGAACCATCCTCGATGCCATAACAGAAGCCTACTACATAGCCAAGGCAGAAAATACCAAAAACAAAGGAAACAACCAATGACCCTATCCTATGATAAAATCTACCAGGACGTAAAGGCTATAATAAAAACCTACCAAAGCCGAGATCCCAGAGAAATCTTGGAAGCCATGGGAGTCCACCTTATAGCCTTTAAATCTGACACCAAACTTTTGGGCATGTACAAAATAATAGAAGGAATAAGCTTCATCTTCTACAACCCCTTCGTTGACGAAAGAATAAGAAATATGGTCTTTGCCCATGAACTAGGCCACCACATCTACCACAAAGATCAGGCAGGAGAGGGTGCTATAGAATACGAACTATTTGACATAAGATCAGAGATGGAACTTGAGGCTAACATATTCGCAGCCCACCTACTCCTAGACGAAAACAAAATAATAGATGACGTAAAAGAAGGCTATACCTACAACCAACTAGCCAGTATCTACTGCGTCAATGTCAACCTCATGATCTTCAAACTAAACGAAATGCACAGGATGGGTATGTCCATAAGAGAAGAAAACCCATCAAAACCAACCTTCCTAAAAGACATAGACGGAAAGGACCTAAGAAACTACGAGGCCTACTGATGATAGAAAAAATAACTGACCTTGCAAAAAAAATAATCAAAGACCAAAAAAATGTCAAAATAGCAGTAGATATGACAGCTGGTACAGGCAAAGACTCCCTCTTCATCCTAGAAAACCTAGAGCCTGGCCTCCTCTACTCCTTTGACATCCAAGATGAAGCAGAAAGAAAAACCAAAAACCTAATAGGTCCAAGAAAAAACTTCAAATTCATAAAAGATGGCCACCAAAACATAGACAAACACATCACAGACAAAATAGACCTAGGAGTATACAACCTAGGCTACCTTCCAGGATCTGACCAACAAATAACCACAAGATCCCAAACAACCATAGAAAGCCTAGATAAACTCCTAAAGCTTTTAAACAAAAATGGCCGCATAATCCTAACCATCTACAGGGGCCACAAAGAAGGAAATAAAGAAGCAAAAGAAATAGAAACCTACCTAGGTGGCCTAAAAGAAAAAGACTACGCCTGTCTCAAACTATCTTTCCCAAACAAGGAAGAAACATCCCCCTATATAATAATCATCGACAAAAAATTCTAAAAAACTCGCCACATATAAGATCTACCAAGACTCTTCCCATAAAAATATCTAAAAATTCACCCTTATACATAACTTTCTAAAAATCATCTAGATAAAACCCTTCTAAATAAAATCCCCACTACAAACTATAACAAAATAACCCCGCTTGCGCGGGTATAACTGTTGTTGTAGATGAAGTTGAGTTAACTGATTAGGATCACCCCCGCTTGCGCGGGTATAACCACTTTTGTATCTTTCCTCTGGAAGAACACTGAGGATCACCCCCGCTTACGCGGGTATAACCAATTTTTTCCCATTTCATTGCATTTCTCCACGGGATCACCCCCGCTTGCGCGGGTATAACAATGTCTGATGAGTATAAAGACAGAATTAAGGAGGATCACCCCCGCTTGCGCGGGTATAACTTTACATTTAATAATTCTACCTATATATCTATCAGGATCACCCCCGCTTGCGCGGGTATAACTCTAAGCGTTCTATTTCACTTTTACGTAGCCCTGGGATCACCCCCGCTTGCGCGGGTATAACGTAGCAAGCTCTATGGCGTCCTCTCTAGCCTTAGGATCACCCCCGCTTGCGCGGGTATAACTTAATAACAAGGTGAATAGGAAAAATTTTATCAGGATCACCCCCGCTTGCGCGGGTATAACGATTTATTATATGCACAATGAGGACAAAACCTAGGATCACCCCCGCTTGCGCGGGTATAACGAAGAATTTGAAAAATTATATGTATCATCTTTAGGATCACCCCCGCTTGCGCGGGTATAACAAATAATAAAGTTTACCTTATTCGTTTTTGCTGGGATCACCCCCGCTTGCGCGGGTATAACAATGGATTTTTTGCAAACATATATTTTCACCGAGGATCACCCCCGCTTGCGCGGGTATAACTATATTTGTATAAGAAAAAGTTGGTATTTTAAGGGATCACCCCCGCTTGCGCGGGTATAACCGTTATTTTTATACGTTATATTTACGTTATATAGGATCACCCCCGCTTGCGCGGGTATAACAAATAATAAAGTTTACCTTATTCGTTTTTGCTGGGATCACCCCCGCTTGCGCGGGTATAACAATGGATTTTTTGCAAACATATATTTTCACCGAGGATCACCCCCGCTTGCGCGGGTATAACTATATTTGTATAAGAAAAAGTTGGTATTTTAAGGGATCACCCCCGCTTGCGCGGGTATAACTTTTTTTAAAGTATATGTATAATATGCGTTATAGGATCACCCCCGCTTGCGCGGGTATAACGAGCATTGCGGACAGAATCTATGCCCGCAGAAGGGATCACCCCCGCTTGCGCGGGTATAACTTCTTAAAAAGTGTTTTTAATTTTGTAGAACTAGGATCACCCCCGCTTGCGCGGGTATAACTCAGATATGTATCCTAAAAGCCTTATATTGTTAGGATCACCCCCGCTTGCGCGGGTATAACCACCTTGTTATTAAAAATTAGTTTTTAAATTCAGGATCACCCCCGCTTGCGCGGGTATAACATGTAATAATCTTTATCTGTAAAATAACTCTTAGGATCACCCCCGCTTGCGCGGGTATAACCACTAAAACTTAACATTCTCTTGCCCTTTAGAGGGATCACCCCCGCTTGCGCGGGTATAACTCCAAAACGGATTTAAAAATATCGTCTTTGGACGGATCACCCCCGCTTGCGCGGGTATAACTCGCTATCCTTGGCTATGTACTTTGAAAGCTCCGGATCACCCCCGCTTGCGCGGGTATAACTGATAATGTGGATGATAAGTATCAGTTTCAGCAGGATCACCCCCGCTTGCGCGGGTATAACTTAATTTTTAAATTATTGTTGTTTGTATCTAAAGGATCACCCCCGCTTGCGCGGGTATAACATATACTGACCCTGAAAATAAGTATATCCATAGGGATCACCCCCGCTTGCGCGGGTATAACACTTAAGGATCCCGTAAATTTAGTTATTGTTTTTCCAGGTCTTCTAGGAATTTGTTTACTTTTTCCGAAAGCTCATAGGTGACTTTGGCGTCTTCTAGGGCCCTGTGGGGGACTTTTTTCTTTATTTGATATTCTTGCAGGACATTTTCTAGTTTGTATGACCTTAGGTACTTGTTTTCTTTTTTGACGTATTTGAGTAGGTCGTATTTTTTGTTTGTTAGAGGAGGCTTTCCCATGATTTTTAGGGCCTTGTTTATGAATTTTATATCAAAGTCCAGGTTGTAGCCTACCAAGGGATAATCTCCTATGAAGTCTAGGAATTTCTCTAGGGCTTGATCGATTTTTTGTCCTTCCCTATTTAATATTTTATCATCTATTTTGGTTAAGGTCTTTATTTGTTCAGGGATTTTTTGTCCTGTTTTTATTAGGGCCTGGTAGGTTTTTTCTTGGCTTCCTTCTTTTTTGTATGCGCCTATCTCTATTATATTATTTTTTTTGTAGTCTAGGCCATCTGTTTCTATGTCTAGGACTACATAATTTTTTGTCCATTTATTTTTATTTACCTGGGAGTATTTTCTAGCCTTTCTTATTTGAGCTGCTTTGGAAAATCCCTTTTTTAGTTCTTGTGGTTCTTGATTTTCTTCTTTGGTTTTGATTAGGACAAGGGGGAGACCTTCTAGGTCTATGGCCTCTCTTTGGGTGTTTATGGTTTCAAATTTGTAGCCTATTTCATTTCTGTAGGCGTATGTTATGGTCGCCTGGCCATCTCCTATGTTTTCTTGGATTCTTTGCCAGAGCCTTTCTCTTACTTTGACATTGAAGTTACCGATGTAGACTCCTGGGGCTATTTCTTGCATCCACTTGGTCAGATCTCCTCTTAGGGAGTTACTCACCCTAGTCAATGTTATTAGTGTTAGTGGCATTTGATCACCTTTGCCCTATTCTTTGTCATCCCAGAGGTGAATGATATCAAGATCGACTCGATCTTCTTCTATTTCCATAAGGTCTTGGAGGTCTTTTACTATTCTCTGTGCGAGCTTGCCATCAGCTATTTTATCACGCATGGCTAGTCTTGATATTCTCCCTATGTCATCTGTTTTGTCATATTGGGAGGCGATTTCAAAGGATAGGGGGATGGTTATTTCTGCCTTGTATAGGTCTGCTATGTCATAGACAAAGGAGAGGTCGTGACCTGTGTGGATAAAGCCAAGGCCTGCCGACATTCCTAGGGCTACTATTATGCTATAGACTATCCCATAGAGGGCTTGGTTGGTGGCAGATAGGGCCTGGTTTGCTACAGTCCCTTCTTCGAAGTTGTCTATGTCGTATTCTCTCTTATCCCAGGCTACCTTGTATTCCCTTGCATATTTTCTATAGGTACTTCTTACTCTAGCTCCTTCCCTGCCCCTTAGTTGTTGCATGGTAAGTTTATCGAAGTCTTCTCATGGAAATCTCATGGCATACATTTTTCTTGCTACCCTTAGTCTGCTATTTCTGTTGGCAAATAGTCTAGCCTGTTTTTCTAGAAATCTTGTCGAATGGCTTAGGGCCCTGCCATGGGCATAGTGTCTTACTCCCCTTTCTCCAACCCAAACCATGCTAGTTCCCGCATCTCCTATTAGCTCTACTGCCCTATGGCTAATATCCGTCCCTGGTCCTAGGAGCAAGACTCCCAGCATAGCAACCGGGACTTTTATAATCCCCTCTGCCTTATGGATTGTAATGGCTGAGTCAGACCTCGATATTTTGGCATGGTCTACGTAGAGAAAGCTTGCCCTGTCGGATATCCTCGGAAGTTCATTTAGTTCGGTTTTCTTGGCTCCCATATTTTTCATAAAATCATGCCTTTATTACGGTAAGGAGACCACAGCCGTAGGCCTTCTTTTTGCCAAAGCCCTGGGTTAGGGTTTTATAGAAGGTCTCCTTATCTTTTACTGTAAGTATTCCCTCATAGGTTACCTTGTTTAGGTTTACTAGTTTTTTTCCTTCTTTTTTGAGAGGGGCAAAGGACCTCTCGACTATTTTAAAGTCACAAGCATCTAGGCTAAATCCATTTTTTTCACTCCTAGCTAGGAAGAAGTCCTCTTGGTCCTTGGTATTTAGTAGGGGATAGACCCTGCCCCTGGCCTTATCTTCTTTCCTAGCTATGACTGGGTTTAGGGTTACCCTAAAGAAGTATTTTTCTCCTTCTTTGATTGAAGCAAGGTAGGCATCATAGGACTTGGATTGGGCTATGCCATCTTTCGAATATTTGCCTAGGATCTCAAGGTCTGGCTTGTCTTCACTTACTACTACAAGGTAGGTTTTACCTCCTAGTTTATCTAGCCTCCACAGCTTTCTTTTCCTAGGCTCTCCCTTATCTTCTGGGAAGCTATCTTCTACCAAAGAATGGTAGGCACCTAGATGGGATAAGTTTTTTAGATTTTTTCTATCGCTTAGGTCAATTTCTGTTCTTGATATATACATACACTACTCCCATATACTTCCAAAGATATCATGTTCGCTATCTATATCTTCTTTCTTATAGACATCTCCTAGGGGAATATCGACTCTTACTTCCTTCCTATACTTGAAGATTCTATCTTTTCTTGAGAAGGATACGACCCTGTCCTTTCTCATCTCCCCAAAATTTTGAGCCTTATCTCCTACAAGGTCAACATCAGCAAAGATAGAAAGATTTCTTGGTTCTTTTTTTCTATACCATTTACTTGCAAGCCATGGGTAGGTTTTTAGATTTTCTAGGGGACTTTTGTTATTTTTCTCTAGGAAGTAGTCAGCATTTATAGGGACTGATTTTCTCCCTAGGAAAAGTTGGAAGTAGGGATGTTTGAGGGCATATTCTATATTTTCCATTAGATTTTCATCAGATGAAGCTAGGGCTACAAGAAAGATGCTATCTTCTAGGTAATACCTATGGGTTAGGTGAACATCTCCCACTTTTTCCCCATACCTTACTATTTGATAATCGCTCATCATATTGCCTATTTGGTCTACTCTTACTCCAAAGTCAAGGTCGTTTAGGGCTTGGAATTCCTTATCATCATCCCTTCTTAGGCCCATAGCTCCCCCTATCATACCGATTACGGCAGACTTTGATGGATGGAAGTCTGTATGTCTTATATTAAAGTTAGAATCTGTACCCCAGGCCTGCAAGGGAGATGCAAATTTCAATAAAATAGTTGACATATTATTCACCATCTTCTAAATTTTCTGCTAATTTTCCTTCTATATCTGCTAATAGATCCCTTAGTGAATCTTTTTCTAGGATTTCTTTATTTTCTTGGTCAAATTGTTCTGTTGAAACAAAGGCTGTGTATATTGGCTTGTCTACAAATTTTTCTACCTTGGCATATTCTTCAAAAAGTTTGCCTATAGATTTCTCTACATAGCCTTCTTTTGACTTAACTGGTTCTTCGTAGGCACTCACAAGGTTTACCGGCCTATCCTCCCTAAGGCTTACCAAGACTAATTGAGGTAGGGTTTGGTTGGCAAAGGACTTTACCTTGCCTGTTGGTAGGGACTTGGTGAAGGCCTCTATAAATAAGGCTACAGTCTTGATGGTAGCTTCCTTATCTCCTAGTTGATCTTTTAGGTCATGGATGGCTATATTGGCATAACGGTATAGGGTTGATGAGTTAAATTCTGTGGTATCTATATGAGATGCACCAGCATTAGCTTGTTGCCCTGTTAGCTCGTCAATAGCAGTAAAATAATCGAACTCTTGATTTACAGCGTGGGTTGATATAGAGTGGGCAACCTGGCAAGATGCCTCTACATTTAAATAACTAGGATCATCTTTTTTCTCTCTTGCGACCATTCTACCGAAAAGTGCTATATCAATAGAAAGATTATTTTTTAGTATAGATTGTATTTCTTTTTTATTCGACCCATCAATAGCTGCTTGGGCCAATTTCTCAGCTTGCCTATCTCCAAAGAAGAAAAGAGCATTGGCTTTTTTATCGGCATTTATTCTTACAAATGAATCATTTATAGCCTTCTCTGCCTTATTCATAGCATCATCTTCCCCTATGGAAGGGTCTATTTTTTGGATCTTCTCTGCTACATAGGATACTATATTTAAGGTCCTTACTCCTAGATTGCTAGCCTCGCTATTTTCCTTAAAATAATCCCTAATAACCTTCTTCCAAGATTGACTTGATACCCTAGCCCTTCTGACTCCTCCATATTGGGCAGATTTAGGTGAACCTGTATCATCCCTGTTGATGTTTGATGGTGGTAGGGTTTGGATTGCGTGGATGTCAATAAATAGTCTCTTATTTTTCATTTTCTTCTCCTTTTTCTTTATTTTCTACTTTTCTAAAACTATAGTAACTTCTTGCCCATTTTAATCTAATGCCTTCTTCATGTCCCCTAAGGAATGAGTACAAGTCTCTTGCAAGGTTGGCATAGTTTACCTTGGCTTCTCCCTTCTTTTTTGACTTTAGTAGCCTTACCATCTGCCTTAAATGGTAGGAAAATTCTTCAAAGTCATTAGCCGTTACTAAGGCATTAAATCTCCTATCATAGGACTTGCTATCCTCATCTCTAAGTAGGCTCAAAGAATAACCCATATTATCTTTTTCTTCTGTAAGTATACTTTCCCTTATCCCTTGCTGATGGAGGGCATAGAGTTGGAGGCTAGTTATAATGGCCTTCTCCTCCCTAGAGTAATATTCTCCCCTTCCTAGAAATTCATCCGGCATATTTTCAAATACAAAGGCTAGGTGGCCTACTCCATCACCCAGGGGTCTATTGATAGAACACCTCAAATTGGCTAGGATGGCTTTTTTAGAAGGCTCATTTGTCATAGTGTCAATTTTCTTTAACATCTTGTAGCTAGCCCCATATACGCTTGCTTTCTTGTTTTCTTTACTCATCTCTTATCTCCCAAATCTAAATCACTTATAATAGAGCTGTTAAAACGATTAAAGGCTGTAGCTAGGTTTTCTAATCGCCCCGCCTTCCTTCCTTTCCTTTCTTCTACCCTACCCATATAGTCCCTAGGGGATGAATTTTCTGAAATTCTATAGGCTTCTCCTAGGACTAACTTGTATAGGACTTTCTTCCACTCTATTAGCTTATCCTCCTTATCTTGGTCATATTTGATTGATGAGAGCCAATCTCTAAAAGGCCCATCTATCAAAAAGTACATCCTCTCTATGTTTTTATTTACAAAGCCACCCCCTTCATTGTTTCTAATAAAGGCTAGGTCTCCTAAAAACCTTTTGTAGTCGGTTTCTATTACTTTTTTTGTAAGTTCTACTTGGTCATTTATCCTAGGAGTCCAATTTCCCTTTTCTAGGTCTGTTAAGATAAATTGCCTAGTATTCATACAGTCATATATTTCGTCTACTGGTATTTTAGATGAGTCCTTTTTATTTTTCATGCTTATACTATTGATAGTTAAATTGTTAATTTCAACTTCTTCAGATATATTTTCAAACCAAAACATTATTCCTGGCTTTTTATATTTTTTAAAATCATCCTCAGACTTATCAGTTACAAGAATACCAGAAGATCTCCATAAAGCCTGATTTTTTTCATGCTTTTTAGGTGAATACAAGTTGTCTTTTTTATTTTTAGTATTCCATATAGTCATAGGTTCCAAGAAATAGTTAATCTCATCTAAGCCCCTTAGATGAACTGCATTTAAGTACAATACTCCTTCTTCAGCTTCTAATTCTGTATTAATATAAAGAGCCTTTGCCCAATTAGTATAAAGTTCGCTCAAGTTATCTGGATTTATCCCTCTTAGAGATCTGTTTATGTTCTCTAGACCACTATATTCCCAGCAAGGTCTCTGGATATTATTCTCTTTACCATTATTTAGTTTAGTAATATCTAAAACTAAATTAAGCATTAGACTTTCAAATAAATTCTTTCCCTTAAAATAGACTCCTCCAAGCTCGCTAATCCATCCATTATTAGTATCGTATTTGTCCATCCTAAAAATAGTTTTATCAGATAAATCTGCATAAGCTTGAAAGGCTATAAGCCATCTAGCTAATTCTGAGTAAGATAATTTATCTTTATTTTCTCTAGACTTAGGAGAGAATAAAAACTCTTTGTTTTCGCTCTCAGAAATTCTCCTATTGATATGCTTTATAGCAATTTTACTTGGTGTACTGATTAATCTATCTCTACCTACTTGAGATTTAAGTTTTTCCTCTCCCGATATATCCTCATACAAAACCTGATAAAAGGGATATTTTTCATCAAAGAGGTTGAAGTGATCTTCCCATTTTTCTAAATAATCGGTTACAATATTAGGAAAGCTTCCCTTATTCCATAGGTTTTTCCAAGTTTCAAATAATTGATCATTATAGTCTAGTCTTTCATCTTCATCCTCTATAGGATCTATTTGCCTATACCTATCATCAAGTTTTACTTCAGGATAAGGATCACCATTAGCATCAAATCTTGAAAATACTGTATGTAAGACAGCGAGAAGCACCCTCATTACAGCAAAGTCTTGCGTCTTGGTATCTCCTGCCAAGTCTAGGTATTTATCTGCATTTTCAAATACTTCTATGAGGGAAACATCTTCGCTATATCCCTTGTTATCAACACTTACCGATATCCATTTTTCCTTGAGGAGGTTGTATCTTCCCATCCCTTCACTCCTTTTTTATTATTTCATAGCTAAGACCATATTTTTCTTCATACTTTAGCTTGTATATTTTATTTAATTTGTCACTAGTAATTATAAATTCATTGTTTTCATCAAAGATTATGCCAAGTGAACCCTTTAGCCAGGCTTGGTCTTGAAAGTCTCTCAAACAAACTCTATTGTAGTCTTCGAGTGCCTCGATTATTTTATCAATTTCATAAGTGAAGGCCCTGGGTATCTTTAGGGTGGATTGGGCAATGAGCCTTCCTATATTAGGATTAGAAATAGATTTAGATAGGTCCTTGTCTTCTCCAAAAATCCCAAAACCCTCTCCTTGTTTTTTTAGGCCTATGACTTCAATTGAGTCATCACTATCCCTAACTTGAGCCCTAGCCTTTTCTTCCGTATCAGTCTTAGCATAGCCTACTAGCCAGTCATCCATTGTTTCCTTATTATGTTTTTTTTGTGTCTTACATATTATTTGTTGGAGGAGGAAGGTTTTTGCCTTAGCTTCCTTCTTTTCCCTTAAATCTTCCTTTTCTTCTTTATAGTCCTCATATCTTTTTTTATTATCTATATCTAAGTCTTCATCAGAATAGACCTCTTGGACAAGACGTGAAATATCGTCTGGTATTGTAAGCTTTTCTGGCAAGTAGTATTGACTTCTTGCAAGAATATAACCACCATATACTGCTAGGCTCCCCGGATCAAATTCAAAGTCTTCATTGAGTCCACTTACATAGACCCTAGGCTCTCTAAAGGCCTCACTCCTATCGTCCCTATCATGTCTATGGAGTCTGCCTATCCTTTGAATCATAAGGTCCATCGGGGCAAGGTCAGTTATGAGGACATCAAAGTCTATGTCTAGGGATTGTTCTATGACCTGGGTACCTATGATTATCTTGCTTTTAGGTCTATTTCCCTTCTTACCAATCATTCCTAAGAGGGCTTCTTCTTTCTTGACACGTTCGGTCGCTATAAATCCTGAATGAATTAGCTCTACCCTATCTTCTCCAAAAAGTTCTACGCATTCCCTAGCCAAGCTTTGAGCTTTTTTTACAGTATTTACTACTATTCCGATTATCCCGTCATTCTTAGCTAAGTCTCCTATAGGGCCTAGTAAATCTTCATTATATAGTTTACTTATGACAATATTTTTTCTTTGCCTTATAGGAAAGTCCTCATATTGGTGAATTTCATCTCCATCAGTATAGGTTATTAGGGGGTAGGGATCTTTTTTTAGGCCCTTTAGCCTAGCAGCTATTTCTTTGGTTTTTGTCCCCCTCCCCCTTAAGTAGGCATCTACCATGGCTTCCCTCTTGTCAGTTGGTAGGGTCGCAGAGAGGAGGATTACAGGGACTCCATAATATCCGAGCCGCCTAATAGATTCCTTTAGGTATTGGTCCATATATACATCATAGGCATGGACCTCATCTATGACTATAACTTTCTTGCCAAAACCCAAGTGCCTTAGGGCCAGGTGTTTTTGCTTGAGGGACATTAGGAGAAATTGGTCCACAGTTCCTATGACAAAGTCATCCAGACTTGAGGTCTTCTTTCCAGCAAACCATTCATTCACTAGGACCGTTTGATTTTCTTTATTCTCATTCTTTTCGTCAATGTTTTCATCAATATTGATATTTGAAGCAAGGGATGCAAAATTTTCATTAAGGGCAGCCTTGCCATGGCTTAACCTAATGCTGTGCCTATCACCATCAACTTTTTCTAGCCACTTTTCTATCCTAGGAAATATAGCATTGGAAGATGCTTGACTCGGTAGACCAAAGAACATCCCACTCCTACCAGTCTTGTAGGCAAGCTCTTCTACTCCAACAAGGGCTGCCTCAGTCTTGCCACTACCCATAGGGGCTTCGTAGATAAAAATTCCAGGATCATCACAAGCTTCTATAATTTTCTTGAAAATAACCTGCTCATCCCTAGGGGCAAAGCCAAATCTTAGGTCAAAAATATCCTTGCCAGCTTCATTTTCTATATCTTCTAAAGAAGAAGGCTCCCACAAGTCCGATTTCTCCCACTTCTCATAGGCAATAAATGCTCTTTTATCGGGATTAGCTACACTATTTTCATCAAGACCTATCAAGGGAAAATATTCTTCATTTGATGCCAGCCAATCTGCCATAATAAGGAGGGCTGATAGGATGATTTGACTAGCCTTGCCTAGGTGAGGAAGGTCTTCGGGAGATTTAAATCCATTATCCCTAAGAGCAGTATTTATAACTTCCCTCTGGGCCTCTTGCCACAAAATATAATCGGGGTCGGATGAATTTTCGCTGCCATAAAAATTGCTTAAATAAGAAACTTGCTTACTAAGCTCATCAGACTGGATAGATCTACCATGGTGAGCTCCTACGATCGATGCAAGGCCACCATCAAAACCCTCATTAATCAGAATCCATTCACCTGCCAGGCTGTGGGGGCTAGGTCTATCCTTAGATAAATCTTTATTCAAATTTTTAAAGCCTACCCTATAAAGCTTCTCCCTTAGGGCATCTTCTAGATCCTCAGTCGAATGCCAAATCTTGGTAGTTTGAAAAATATATGTAGTCTTGCCCAAGTCGTGAATTTGGCAGAGAAAGGCAAAGACCCTCTTAGCACTTTCAAAATCTACTACCGATAAATCTTGGCATATCCTTAACTTCTGCCCCTGACTTAGCCACCTATCCCAAAGGAGAGCCCCAATATTTCTAGTATCCATCAAATGTTGGTCCAGGGGCAACCACTCATAGTATGGTCCCCTAGCCTTTTTCTTAGCCCACAAAAAATTACTGATCTTCATAAATCACCCCAATAAACTAAGATAAACTTATATCCTATAATAATTATATAAAATTCAGCAAACGTATGCAATCGCTATAAACAACTTTATCGTTTATTGTTTTCTATAAGTCTTAACCAGTGAATTCATAGATTTTAATAAATAAGTGATAAAAGTATTGACAGTTCTTATCTGTTCATATACAATATATACAGTAGGAGGACAAATGAATATTAATATTAACTACTCGAGTAAGGATCCTATATATTTGCAGATTAAAAATCAAATAAGAGATGCAATTTTAAATGATGAAATAGAAAAGAATGAAGCCCTTCCTTCTATAAGGGTGTTGGCTAAGGAGCTTAGGGTTAGTGTGATTACTAGCAAGAGGGCCTATGATGAGCTTGAAAAAGATGGACTTATAGTTTCTGTCCCTGGTAAGGGAAATTATGTAAGGGATACGAATCCTGACTTAATCAAGGAAAAGTTAGCCATCAAGATAAAAGAGCACCTATCTGAGGCTATTAAGCTTTCTAAACTTTCCGGCATAAGTCGAGAGGAAGTTATAAATTTTATTGATGATTTGGAGAAAGAAAATGAATGATATTTTGAGATTAGAAAAAGTTTGTAAGGATTTGGGAGGATTTAAATTACAGCACTTAACTTTTAGTATAGAAAGTGGTTCTATTGTTGGCTTTATTGGAGAAAATGGAGCAGGAAAGTCAACTACTATAAAATTAATCCTAGAACAGATGAAAAGGGATGGAGGGGAAGTTTATATCTTCGGTAAGAGAATAGAGGATTTGGATGAAGAAGATAAGAAGAAGATAGGCTTTGTATTTGATGACTTATTCCTTCCCCAAGATATGAAGTTAGAAGAAGTAGAGAAATTTCATCGAGATCTTTATGGGAAATCTTGGGATAGGAACTTATTCTTTGATTTTTGCAAGAGATTTGCTCTAGACAAAGATAGTCCTATAAAGTTATATTCTAGAGGAATGAAGATGAAGCTTTCTATGGCCCTTGCCCTAAGTCATAATCCCTATCTTTTGATCTTGGATGAGGCAACAAGTGGGCTAGATCCCATAGTAAGGGATGATATTTTGGATATACTTTTTGACTTTATCCAAGATGAAAATAAGGGAATTTTAATCTCCTCACACATCCTATCAGATCTTGAAAAAATCGCGGACAAAATAGTCTTTATCCATAAGGGAAGGATGATTTTTTCTGAGTATAAGGATAGGCTAGAGGATGAATATGGGATAGTTTCCTTATCTGATGATAATTTTGAAAGCCTTAATCCAAAGGCTGTAGTCGGAGTGAGAAGTCATAGTTTCGGTAAGGAGTGTCTAATAAGAAAGGACTTAACTCCAGAAAGTCTTGACTTAAAAAATGCTAGTATAGAAGAAATAATGATATTTATGATAAAGGAGAAGTATGATGAAAGCATTGATTTATAAAGATTTTTCAAGTTTAAAAAAATCTATAATGATACTCTTAGCAATAATATTTCTATTGTGTCTTTATTTTGTGCTTTACTTTGGCAAGGAACAATTATTATTTATACCAATGATTTTCACATTTGGAGAGAGTATCCTATTAAAAACTGCCTTCGTTATAGACTATAAGTATGATATTGATAAGTACCTAGTAGCTACAGGTATAAAAAAAGATAAGATCGTCTTATCTAGGTATACTATGGTCTTTCTTGCATCAATACTTGCTATGGGCTTTGGGCTTTTTATCCATTTCTTATTTGCAAGAAATATTTCTATGTCAATCTTTCTAATCCTTGCTATCATATTTTTTATAACAAGTTTTATAGGATCTATAGAATTACCACTTATATATAAGTTTGGCATAGAAAAAATAAATATAGTATTTACGGTATTTTACTTATTTGTAGTTGTCCTATTTTCTGTGATAGCCAACAAACAAGACTTTATAGCAGGTCTTATTAGAAGAGGACTTAGTATAAATGAAAATACCCTTGCCCTTGCTATAAGCTTATTCACCTTGCTCATGCTTGGACTTTCTATAGGAATATCTATAAAAATTTACCAAAAGAAAGAATTTTAATATAAGACCAGACACTAAGTGCTGTTTTTTTCTTGTCCAAAAGATTTTGTCCAAGGACTCAAATGCCCTATAATAATAGTAATGGAGGCAATATGAATATACTTATTGTAGAAGATGACAAAAAAATTGGCGAAGAGCTTGTCTTTCAACTTGATATCCTAGGCTACGAGCCTTATTTGGTTGATGATTTTACTAGAGTCTTGGATATTTTTAAGCAAAAAGACTACAAGCTTGTCCTTATGGACTTGAAGCTTCCCTACAAAAATGGCTTTTACTGGGTAAAGGAAATTAGGAAAATATCTAAAGTCCCCATAATTTTTCTTACTTCAGCATCAGATGATATTAACCTCATAAATGCTATAAATTATGGGGCTGACGACTTTATAGCCAAGCCATTTTCTATGGGTTTTTTGGATATAAAGATAAAGGCTCTCATAAGAAGGGTCTATGACTTTGTTAATGATGATAATATCCTCTGGTATGGGGAAATCAAGCTTACAAGGGATAAGATGGTCCTAACTTATGATGATAAGGATCTTTCTCTTTCTAAGAATGAATATCTAATTATGGAAATTCTTATGAAAAATCCTGGAGAGGTTGTTTCCAGGGAAAAAATAATGGATAAGCTTTGGGCAACTGATTCTTTTATAGATGATAATACTCTTAGTGTAAATGTGAATAGGCTTAGAAAAAAGCTAGCTAGCCTAGGACTTGATGGCTTAATTCAGACTAAAAAGACTGTGGGGTATTTTATCCAATGAAAAATCTAAAAATATTCTTATCAACTAATAAGGCCTATTTGATATCCCTCCTCGCCTTCACCCTTATATCTCTTATAACTTCCTATGTCTTCCCCATTGATAGGAGGGTCTTTGCCTATAGCCTTTTTTTGCTATATGTCTTTATCATACCTATAATGCTAGGAAGGTTTTTCAAAATCAAAAAAATCCTAAGGGAAGATAAGTTTGCCTACTTTAACCACGACCCTTACGAGATTTATTTGGAAGATATGTTGAAGAAAAAGGATGTGGAGATTGGTGATATAAGGCTTGAAGCAAGGAAAAATTATGATGACTTGGATAATCTCTTGAGTATCTGGACCCACCAAATAAAGACTCCCCTAGCTGCAATTTCCCTTATTAGCCAAAGGGAGGAAAACTTTGATATTGACAAGGAGCTTGTAAGGATAGATGACTATATAACAAGTCTTCTCTCTATGCTAAAGCTTAGGGACAATAGTATCGACTATAATTTCAAATCATTTTCCATAGACAAGTTAGTCAGGGATGTAGTAAAAAGATACAGGCACTTTTTTATAGGCAAAAACCTTAGTCTTAAACTTGATATAGAAGATAAAAATATAATCTCAGATCCTAAGTGGCTGGGCTTTGTAATAGAGCAAGTCCTCTTTAATGCTATAAAATATACCGATAAGGGCTATATACAAATATCCTACAAGGATGATATTTTACAAATAGAAGATACTGGCATAGGAATAAAAAAGGAAGACCTGAAAAATATTAGTAAGTTTGGTTATAGTGGCGATAGTGATAGGAGAAATCCTTCTTCTACTGGTATAGGTCTTTACTTAGTAAATGACATCTTAACCAAGCTTGGTTATACCTACAAGATCGACTCAGAATTAAATAAGGGGACAATGTTTTCCATAAATCTTTCAAGAAATAAACTTATAGAGGACTAGCTTACAAAATGTAAGATAAAAGAAAAAAATGTAAGTTTAGATTAGGGATTTATTTAGAAAAATCCTTTATTATAGACTTATGGAGGATATTATGAATATATTAAAAGTTAAAAACATAAGAAAAGTCTATAATCCTGAAAATAAGAATACACAAGTTGTAGCTCTTGAGGATATAAGTTTTGAAGTCGAAAAGGGTGAATTCGTAGCTATAATGGGAGAAAGTGGCTCAGGTAAGTCTACCCTCTTAAACCTTATAGCGACCTTGGACAGTCAGACTAGTGGAGATATAATTCTTGCTGGAGAAAATACCAAGGACAAGAAGGATAAGGATAAGGCAAGATTTAGGAGAGAAAAGCTAGGCTTTGTCTACCAAGATTTCTCCTTGCTAAATTCCCTAAATAATAGGGACAATATCTTCCTTCCTCTGGTTTTGGCAAATACCAACTACCAAGAAATGGAAGAGAGGATCGCTCCCATAGCAAGGAAATTAAAAATCGAAAACCTTCTTGATAAGTTCCCCTATCAGGTATCAGGTGGGCAAAAGCAAAGGATAGCTGTAGCTAGGGCGATTATTACAAATCCCCAACTCCTCCTTGCAGATGAGCCTACAGGAGCCTTGGATTCAAATTCATCAATGGAGCTTCTAAATATTTTTGAAGAAATAAATAAGTCTGGTCAGACCATCCTCATGGTAACCCACTCAACCATGGCAGCATCCAGGGCATCTAGGGTCTTATTTATAAAAGACGGCAAAATCTTCTACGACCTCTACAAGGGAGATATGACTAGGGATGAAATGTATGAGAAATTAGTAAAATCTCAAATGATGATACTTGGTGGAGGTAAAGACTTTGAATAAGATTAATTTTAAAATTGCCCTCAACCAAATAAGGACCAACAAGTTTCTCTACCTCCCCTATATCTTAGCCTCAACTCTTATGGTCTATATCTTTGACCTAGTATATACCCTAAGGGATCAAGAATTTATGGAATCTTCTAGAGGTGGGACTACTATTTTACAATTACTAGAAATTGGCCAGTGGACTATAGCCCTATTTTCTTTTATCTTTTTAATCTATATGACTAATTCAATTATTAAATCAAGATATAAGGAATTTGGTCTTTTATATAGCTTGGGAATGGATAAGAAGGGACTAAGGTCAATACTTCTCATAGAAAATTTGATCTTTGCAAGCTCTGCAATCCTTTTGGGAAGCCTCTTAAGTCTTCTAACAAGTCCCTTGTTTGTAAATCTTATAGCAAAAATCTTAGACCTAAATGAAGAAATAATCTTTGATATAGACCCTAGCAAGCTAATATTGGGGATAGAAGTCTTTGCACTTATATTTATCTTTATAAGTATAATAAGCCTTCTTTCTATAAGGAAGAAAAACCCTCTAGAGCTAAGTCAAAAGTCCAAGGAAGGAGAAGCTGAGCCTAAGGTAAAGATCCTAAGCTTTATACTAGGACTTCTAGCAATAGGAGCTGGCTACAAGATAGCTCTTGGAGTTGATAATTTCTTACAAGCCTTCCCTATGTTTTTCCCAGCAGTAGCCCTTGTAATTATAGGAACAAGTTTCTTCTTCCAATCTATTGTTATTTGCCTCCTAAAGCTTCTTAGAAAAAATAAAAAAATCTACTACAAGAGAGTAAATATGACCTTTATAGGGGAGCTTATTAAAAGGAGCAAGGAGTCAGCTCAGGCTCTCTCATCAATTACGATAATCTCATCTATGTTTTTATTAAGCTTTGTAGTTATGGCAGCCATGTTTATTGGTAAAAACGCCTGGTTAGATAGGATGAACCCAGCAGACTATGTTATATCAAGTGAAACTTATGACCCAGTATTTGATAGCTACATCAAAGAAGCAATAGAAAATACCAAAAATCAAACTGGTATAAGGACTGGGGAAATAAAAACCATAGAGTCTGTGACTAGCTTTGCAAAAGATACTAGTCAGGGAGATTTTGATATAGGTAAACCAGATAATATTAATTATGTAGGTACTTTATCTGATGATAGGTCAAGGATTATAAATATAGTAGACGAAGAATCCTTCAATAGGTCTACTCAAAATACTTACAAACTTTCAGATGGAGAAGTTTTGGTCTTTGACTCTGAAAATGAAAAGTATGAAAGTATATCTATAGGAGATATGAAATTTTCTGTAAAAGAAAATTTATCTGAGATAAATCCAATCCTTGTAGATTCGACCATGTCCTTATTCCATAATGTTTTGCTAGTGGTAAAGGACACAGATGACTTTAATAAAAATTTTAGCCAAAATCAAAACATGGCATTTGGAAATATCTACAAAACTTACTTCGACCTAGAAGATAGGTCCATGGAAAATGCTTTTAATTTTTCTAAAAAACTTGCACAAAACCTAGAAAGGGATAGTGACATTATAGAAAAACTTAGAATAAATAATGGGATAGAAAATAGGTATGAGTTTGATTCCATGCACACTGGAGCCTATATAACTATAATAATCCTCATGATATTGTTTATGGTATCAATCATAGTCGTAATCTACTATAAGCAGGCTGCAGAAGGCTTGAGTGATGGAGGAACTATAGAAATCCTAAAAAAAGTAGGTATGTCAAATAAGGAAATAAAAAAATCCATAAATAGACAAAACTACTACACTTTCTTTATTCCCCTTCTTGTATCCATAATCCACATACTCGTAGCAAGCAAACTCGCCCACAAGCTCCTCCAAGTATTCATTAGCCTATCAAGGGCCGACTTTATAAAAATAGAAATAGGAGCCATCTTAGTTTATATTATAGTGTATATACTAATATTTAAAATAACAACCCCAATATACTTTAAAATGGGAAATATAAATAAAGAATAAAGAAAAAGTTGCTGGAATATATAAGAAAATTCTGGCAACTTTTATCTTGCAAAATTTTACTAACAAGTCCTCTTTAGTAATAAATATAAAAATCCTTCTAATCCTCTCTCAGAAATCTTCAGTAATAAAAACCTATAAATAAGCACAAAAAAAGAACGTCTCAGACGTTCTAAGATGGTGGGCCTCCAGGGACTCGAACCCTGGACCTACCGGTTATGAGCCGGGCGCTCTAACCGACTGAGCTAGAGGCCCACATTTATAAGCAAAATATTGAGTTATTGGTGGACCTGAGTAGACTCGAACTACCGACCTCACGCTTATCAGGCGTGCGCTCTAACCACCTGAGCTACAGGTCCATATTGGCAGGGGAGACAGGATTTGAACCCGCGACATCCGGTTTTGGAGACCGACGTTCTGCCAGCTGAACTACTCCCCTAAAGGCTATCTTCTGTATAGTACCGGACCTACCTTTATTATACAAACCTTAAGCTGGTGCCCAGAGGCGGAATCGAACCACCGACACGGGGATTTTCAGTCCCCTGCTCTACCGACTGAGCTATCTGGGCAAATATGGCGGAGAAGGAGGGATTTGAACCCTCGCATCCCTTTTGACAGGATCTACTCCCTTAGCAGGGGAGCCTCTTCAGCCACTTGAGTACTTCTCCTTAAGCAAAAAGCTTTTGGCGGAGAGGAAGGGATTCGAACCCTTGTGAGCCAATGACTCTAACGGTTTTCAAGACCGCCCCGTTATGACCGCTTCGGTACCTCTCCATATTAAATTTAAAGTATTCAAATGGCTATAAAGATACTTATAAAAGTAATCCGCCGATAATGTCGACGAATGCCAATCTATCTAAATCACTTAAGATTAATGTAGTGGTGACCCATCGGAGATTCGAACTCCGGACACCCTGATTAAAAGTCAGGTGCTCTACCGACTGAGCTAATGGATCAAAATGGCTGGGATAGCAGGACTCGAACCTACGCATACCAGAGTCAAAGTCTGGTGCCTTACCGACTTGGCTATATCCCAAAAATAAAAGTACGATATGATTATATCAGAAATTCAACGCAACGTCAAATCTTATTATCTTAAGTCATAGCATTAATAGCTTGGCGCACCCTCCAGGATTCGAACCTGGGACACACGGATTAGAAGTCCGTTGCTCTATCCAGCTGAGCTAAGGGTGCAAATGGAGCGGGTGAAGGGAATCGGACCCTCGCAACCAGCTTGGAAGGCTGGGGCTCTACCACTGAGCTACACCCGCATATGGTGGGGATGAGCGGATTCGAACCACTGAAAGCTAAGCTAACGGATTTACAGTCCGTCCCATTTGGCCAACTCTGGAACATCCCCATAGTGTATACAAAAATATTAATTTTTGTGGAGCTGATGATAGGACTTGAACCTACAACCTATTGATTACAAATCAATTGCTCTGCCAATTGAGCTACATCAGCACATTGGATCACTATTGCAATCCAAATGGCGACTTGGATGGGATTCGAACCCACGACCTCCGCCGTGACAGGGCGGCATTCTAACCAACTGAACTACCAAGCCAGATAAGAATTAAAATAAATTCTAAAGGTTTTTTTGGTGGAAGTAACAGGGCTCGAACCTGTGACCCCCTGCTTGTAAGGCAGATGCTCTCCCAACTGAGCTATACTTCCATATGGTGACCCTACCGAGATTCGAACTCGGGATACCACCGTGAAAGGGTGGTGTCTTAACCGCTTGACCATAGGGCCTAAATGATTTTGGTTGCGGGAGTAGGATTTGAACCTACGACCTTCGGGTTATGAGCCCGACGAGCTACCAAACTGCTCCACCCCGCGACAATTATTAGAGTAGTAGGTATAAATGGTGCCGAGAATCGGAATCGAACCGATACGGTGTTTAACCACCGCAGGATTTTAAGTCCTGTGCGTCTGCCAGTTCCGCCACCCCGGCATTCAAGTTAAAAACTAACTGGCGCTCAGGGTGGGACTCGAACCCACAACCTACCGGTTAACAGCCGGGTGCTCCACCATTGAGCTACCTAAGCATTACAACAAATTAATTATACTATAAAATCAATTTGCTGTCAAATCATATCTAAATTGCTTAGATAATTTGTTTAGCTACTTCCTACTCTCCCGGGAGGTCTCCCTCCGAGTACCATCGGCGTACTTAGGCTTAACTTCTGTGTTCGGTATGGCTACAGGTGTATCCCTAATACTATCGTAACTATATAATTTAGCGGCGTCCTACTCTCCCGGGAGGTCTCCCTCCGAGTACCATCGGCGCTCATAGGCTTAACTTCTGTGTTCGGTATGGGAACAGGTGTATCCCTATTGCTATCGCCACTATTTAGCCCTATCCAATTCACG